>NZ_ARYL01000025.1 GCF_000685295.1 Hyphomonas oceanitis SCH89 | reverse complement strand
CTGGTGGATCACCCCTGTGGGGCAGGCCACTAGCAACGAGCCGGTTACGCCTTCGTCCGCCATTTTTTTTATAACTTTCGGATTGGCCTCGAAGTCTTCGCATGTGTAGATATTTTCAGCAGGCGGTCGATAAGCCGTAAGGCATCCTGCCGGCAGCATCATTATCAACGCTAGCCAAAAAATACGGAATATTGAGCGTACACAAACCATAGCAATGCCCCCTTTGGTAGTAATAATACACTACTTTTGATTAAAATAATATGGGCGTTTATATTGGGCTGACTGCCTAAATGATCCGACGACAACTCTTGCGCGGCTCATTCAATGTGATGAATATCAAAATCGTATATTCTACGTTGGCAATAATTCTCATTCACTGCATTGAACCACCGGACCAGGACCGCTATCGCTGTCCACCTTGAGCCGGAATTCATTGATGACTGACACTGCCCTCACCACGGCCATCAAGGCCATCGCCCGCAATGAGACGCTGGAAGGCGAGACACTCGAAACAGCGTTCGAACTCCTGCTGACGGGCGAAGCCGCCCCGGAAGAGATCGGCGCTTTCCTGACAGGCCTCGCGGTGCGCGGCGAGACGGCCACAGAGCTGACTGCCGGCGCCCGCATCATGCGTCAGCACGCCCGCAAGGTTCATGTCGAAGGCCCCGTGCTCGATACATGCGGCACCGGCGGCCTCCCATGGAAGAGCCTCAACACATCCACCGCCAGCGCGCTCGTCATCGCCGCTGCGGGTGGCCGCGTCGCCAAGCATGGCAACCGGTCCGTTCCGCCCAAGACAGGCTCGGCCGACGTGCTCGAAGCGCTTGGCGTGAATCTTGAAACCGACGAGAGCGAATTCCAGGCCTGCCTCAATGGCGCCGGTGTCGCCTTCATGTTCGCCCGCGCGCATCACAGCGCCATGCGCCATGTCGCGCCGGTGCGGGCCAAGCTCGGCATCCGCACCATCTTCAACCTGCTCGGCCCCCTCTCCAATCCGGCCGACGCGCGATTCCAGGTCCTCGGCGTCTTCGCCCCGCAATGGACCCGGCCCATGGCCGAAGCGCTGGCCGCGCTCGGCACCACTAAAGCCTGGGTCGTTCACGGCCGCGACGGCATTGACGAGCTGTCCATCGCTGGCGCCAGCCATGTCTGCGAAGTCGAAAACGGCGCCATCCGCGAATTCGAAATCCATCCCGCCGATGCCGGCCTCGACACCAGCCCGCTCTCGCGCCTTGAAGGCAGCAGCGTGCAGGACAACGCCATGGCCATCACCGACCTGCTCGACAGCCAGGAGGGCCCGTTCCGCGACGCTGTATTGCTCAACGCCGCCGCCGGGCTCCACGTCCTCGGCCTCGCGTCTGACCTGAAACAGGGCGCGGCCATGGCGACCGAAGCCATTGACTCAGGCAAGGCCCGCGACACGCTGCGCCGCCTCGCCGCCCTCTCCAACGGGCAGGAACCGGCATGAGCACCGCCCTCGACCGCATCATCGCCTACAAGCATGACGAAGTGGCCGCGCTGAAGCGCGGCGAATCCTTCGAAAGCTTCTCGCGCATGGCCAGCGAGGCCAGCCCCATCCGCGGCTTTGCGGCAGCCATGGACCGCATCACGGCGACAGACGAAAACGCCCTGATCTGCGAACTGAAGCGCAAGAGCCCATCTGCTGGCGAAATCCTGCCCGGCGCTGACCCTGTCGCCATTGCCCGGGAATACGAGTCCGGCGGCGCGGCCTGTCTCTCGGTGCTGACCGATGGGCCCAGCTTTGGCGGATCGCTCGCCGATTTCGCCGCCATCCGCAGCGCCGTCAGCCTGCCCATGCTGCGCAAGGATTTCCTCGTCGACACCATTCAGGTCGCCGAAGCCCGCGCCCATGGCGCCGACTGCATCCTCGTCATCCTGTCGGCCGTTGATGACGTGCTGGCTGGCGAGCTTTCAGCTGCCGCAACCGGTTTCGGCATGGATGTTCTCATTGAAACCCATGACGAGGCCGAATTGGAACGTGCGCTGCGCCTTCCGTCGCCCCTGATCGGCGTCAATAATCGCGACCTGAAGCGCATGGTGACCGACCTTACCACCACTGAGCGGCTGGCCCCTCTGGTCCCCTCAGATCGTCACCTGATCGCCGAAAGCGGCATATCCACGACAGATCACATCATTCGGTTGCGAGCGTCTGGCGCCCGGCGCTTCCTCATTGGGGAAAGCCTGATGAAGATGAACCTATTACGTGAATCCGCGGTGACAGGGTTAAGAAAAGCCCGTTCCAATTGACCCGAAACATGAACGCATGTAGAACATATGAGAACATAGATTCGGACGGAAGGAATCACCCGTGCTGACCAGTAAACAGAAAGAGCTGCTGCTCTTCATCAATGAGCGGATCAAGGAGACCGGTGTTTCCCCCTCTTTTGATGAAATGAAGGAAGCGCTCAATCTTGCTTCCAAGTCCGGCATTCACCGCCTGATCTCGGCGCTTGAGGAACGCGGTTTCATCCGCCGTCTCGCGCATCGGGCTCGCGCCCTCGAAGTGCTCAAGATGCCTGAGTCCGCGATTCCCACGCAGGCCGCTCGCGGCCGCAAGGATTTCAAGCCAGCGCTCGTCGCCACCGGCCTGCCGACCGAGGCGCGTGCCCCCCGTGCCATCCCCATTCTGGGGCGTATCGCGGCCGGTGTGCCCATCTCCGCCATCCAGCAGGACAATGGCCATATCACTGCGCCGGATGACCTTGCCGAGGGCGAAGAACACTTCGCACTCGAGGTCAAAGGCGATTCCATGATTGAGGCCGGCATCCTCGAGGGCGATCTCGTCATCCTCCGCCGCACCGAAGCCGCCAATACGGGCGACATCGTTGTCGCCCTGATCGACGGCGAAGAAGCGACGCTGAAGCGCCTGCGTCGCAAGGGGGCCTCCGTTGCCCTTGAAGCCGCCAACCCGGCCTACGAAACCCGCATTTTCGGTCCCGACCGCGTGCAGATTCAGGGCCGCCTCGTCGCCCTCGTCCGCCGCTACGACTGACACTGCCTCCATGGCCGGTCGCGGCATACCGCGCCGGCCTGGACAATCATTCCAGACTTGCCCTGCCAAACGGAAAGCCCGCCTACTCGGCTAACCTGTTCCCAATTGTGATTGAACGCGCACGCCTCTCCGGGCGCCGTTAGCGACAGCTGCAGGACCGCCTCATGAAGAGGCCGGCAATTGCCCTCGTTGCTCAGTTCAAGGCGTCCGGCAGGTGTCTCCAGTTCGCAAGGCAACTCCCCGCAGCTTGCCGCCTCCAGCGTGCTGTAGCGCAGCGGCGCCAGCCCATCGCCATCCGCGAAGTCGAAACGCTTCATGCCGCCCTCGCTGGTTCTGGCGAAAACCTCGCCGGAAGCAGACCAGTGCAGGACCAGTTGCGGGCTCTCTGTCCACAAATAGACCGCCGGAAGGACCGCGAGTGCACACAGAAGTACCCGACCTGCCCCACGAGCGGTCGTCACGAGGGCCAGCGAGACCGCAAACAGCGCCATGCTTGCCCCCGGCATCGCCGACGGGAGGGACACTTTGGACGGCGCCATATCGGCGCACCCATGCGCAATCATCAGCACCAGTTCCAGCGAATAGCCAAACAGCCTCAGCCCCACATCGCCCAGCCCGAACGGCGTCAGCAGCAGTGCCAGCGCCGCAGACGGCGCACTCACGAAACTGATCACCGGCATGGCCAAAAGGTTCGCAATCAGCCCCAGCCCCGCCAGCCTGTCAAAATGGTAGAGCGCAAAGGGTGCTGTCGCCACTGCAGCGACAACAGATGTCATCACCAGTGAGGCCCACGCAAAGGGGATCGGCCCCAGAACGCGTTCCCGCCCCGCCCTGCGGTGCGACCACGCCTCATAGGTCGCAATCAACGCCCCCGAGGCCGCAAACGACATCTGGAACCCCGGCGTCATCACGCTCTCCGGCTGCAGCAGCACCACAGCGATCATCGCAATCGCAAAGGAGCGCATCGAGATCGCCGCCCGGTCAAACAGCACAGCGCCGAACACCACCGCCGACATGATAAAGGCCCGCTGCGTCGAAACGCTCGCCCCAGACAGGACGAGATAGGCAAGGCTCGCCAGCAGGGCCGTCACGGCCGCCGGCTTCTGGACCGGCACGCGCAACGCCAAAGGCTCGAACAGGACGAGGGCCTTTTGCGTCAGGAAGAACACAAGTCCCCCGACAATGCCCATGTGCAGGCCGGAAATGGCCAGCAGGTGGGCAAGACCTGATCCTCTCAGCGCCTCCTGGTCCTCCTCCGCCATGAAGCTGCGGTCGCCCGAGATCAGCGCCGCCGCGAACCCGCCTGCGCGCTCGCCTGCCGCCACATTCACATGAGCGGCGAGGTTCCGCCGAAAGGTCGAGAGGCTGATGCCAAGCCGATCCGCAATCCCCGTCGGCGCGCCGAGCGTCCCGCCCCGGCAGCGGCCCTGCACATAGCCCACGGCGCCCAGCTGCTCGAAATACGCCTGTCGCTGAAAATCATAATCGCCAGGCAGGACGGGCGCAGGCGGCGGCCTCAGCACGGCCCAGCAGCGCACGAAGCGGCCCGGCGCCACTTCCAGCCGCGCCATATGCGTCAGCCGCACGAAACGTGGCTGGTCCTCCGGCGCGAAGCCTTGAATGGCATGGACTTCGAGGCGGAGACGTGGCCCCTTCTTGCCGGGCTCCACGCCCGCCACCCAGCCTTCCAGCATGACCGGGCGCGTCGCTTCAGTCACCACCGGTGCATCGACCAAACGGGTACGCACGGCACCCGCCGTGAATCCTGTGACGACCCCGAAACCAGCCACCATCAGCACATAAAGGAAGCTCCACGTCACTAAGCGCCGCGCCGCAAGCAGGAGCAGCCCTGCCCCAATCCACGCGCCAAGACAGGCCAAAAGCGACGGCTCTTCGGGGGCCAGAAAATAGGTCGCCGCTCCCGCGCAGAGGGAAAAGGCGAAGAGGAGCGGGCGCGCATCAATCGCGGCCAGTGACCACATGCCTGTCCACCGGGTGCGCCAGGCCGGGGCGGCCCCCTTGCCTTCCGGCGCAACCTTGTGTTTGTGCACCACAGATGAAGTATCCACCTGCATTTACCTGGAGCCTGACGCCCTTATGACCGTTGTCACGCGATTTGCCCCTTCTCCCACCGGCATGTTGCACATTGGAGGGGCAAGGACCGCACTTTTCAACTACTTGTTTGCCCGTCACCATGGCGGCCGCTTCCTGCTACGTATCGAAGACACAGATCGCGCCCGCTCGACGGACGAAGCGACAGCCGCCATCCTTGAGGGCATGACCTGGCTCGGCTTAGACGCCGATGAGGCACCGCTGATGCAATCCAGCCGTGAAGCGCGCCATGCCGAAGTGGCCGCCGAGATGCTGTCGCGCGGCACTGCGTTCAAATGCTACGCCACACCGGAAGAGCTGCAGGCGCGCCGCGACCTTGGCGAGGAGAAGCGCCAGGCCGCCAAGGCTGATGGCCTCAGCGATGAGGCACGCGCGGCCCTGCTGGCCGAGGCTAATGACCTGCTTGCGCCCTATCGTTCGCCATGGCGTGATGGCGCCGCCGCGCCTGCGCCAGACGCCCCCTATACGATCCGCCTGCGCGCGCCGGATGATGGCGACCGTGTCGTGGAAGATGGTGTTCAGGGCACTGTGCGCATTCAGGCCAGTGAGATTGATGACCTCATCATGCTGCGCGCCGACGGCACGCCGACATATATGCTGGCCGTCGTGGTGGACGACCATGACATGGGCGTGACGCAGGTCATCCGCGGCGACGACCATCTGCGCAACACGTTCCGCCAGATCCCGATTTATGAGGCCATGGGGTGGCAGGCTCCTGCCTTCGCGCATGTCTCGCTGATCCATGGGCCGGATGGCGCCAAGCTGTCCAAACGCCACGGCGCACTCTCCACACTCGCCTATCGCGAGATGGGGTATCTGCCGGAAGCGATGAAAGCCTACCTGCTGCGTCTCGGATGGAGCCATGGCGACCAGGAAATCTTCACCGAGGAAGAGGCTATTTCCCTCTTCGATCTCGCCGGTATCGGACGTGCGCCAGCCCGCCTCGACCTGGAGAAACTGGGCCAGATCAACTCCCACTTCATGCGCCTTGCAGACGATGACCGCCTGTTCGGCCTGCTCAAGCCACTCTTCGAGGCAGATGGCGCACTACAGCCAGAACAACAGGCGCGCATTCTCCGCGCCCTTCCGCATCTGAAGGACCGTGGCAGCACGCTGTCAGAGCTGGCATCCGCTTTTGCATTCCTGCAGGCCCAGCGACCACTGAATATGAACAAGAACGCCAGGAAGGCGCTTTCCCCGGAAGGGCTTGACCGGCTCGCCGGGTTGCGTCACGAACTGGCGTCGATATCGCAGTGGACAGCTGAAGAAATTTCGGGAACGATTACTTCGTATTGCACTGCACAAGACCTATCTATGGGGCAGGTAGGTCAACCGCTTCGCGCCGCGCTCACTGGCGGCCTTCCCGCACCCGACATTGCGCCGGTGCTGGAATGGCTCGGCAAAGAGGAAGCGCTCGGGCGAATTGACGATCAACTCGTCCAGGCTGGCAGCTAGGCCACGCCGGACAGACACTGAACATGAAGGGCAAATGCTGATGGAAAACAAGACTAAGAATGCCGGGACCGCCAAGCTGGAAGTCGCTGGCAAATCGTATGATCTGCCGGTCCTGTCCGGAACGCACGGGCCAAATGTTGTCGATGTCCGCAAATTCTACGCGGAATCCAACCATTTCACCTTCGACCCTGGTTTCACGTCGACAGCCAGCTGCGAAAGCCAGATCACTTTCATCGATGGTGACGAAGGCGTGCTGCTCCACCGTGGTTACCCGATTGGCCAGCTGGCCGAACAGTCGACCTTTCCGGAAGTCTGCCACCTCATCCTGAAGGGTGCTTTGCCCAAGAAAGATGAACTCGACGTCTTCAACGCCGAAATCAAGCAACACACCCTTCTCCACACGCAGATGGACCGCTTCTTCGAAGGCTTCCGCCGCGACAGCCACCCTATGGCGATGCTGACCGGCGCAGTTGGCGCGATGGCCTCGTTCTATCCTGGCGCCATCGACAGCGAAGACCCAGTGGAGCGCCACCTCGGTTCAATCCGCCTCGTCGCCAAGATGCCAACGCTCTGCGCCCGCATCCTGAAGTACAATATGGGCCAGAAGTTCGTCGATCCGCGTAACGAGCTCTCCTATGCCGAGAACTTCCTGAACATGTGCTTCTCGGTCACGGCCGAGGATTACAAGGTTGATCCGAAAATCGCCAAGGCGATGGACCGCTTCTTCATCCTGCACGCCGATCACGAACAGAACGCCTCGACGTCCACCGTGCGCCTCGCCGGTTCTTCGGGCGCACACCCGTTCGCGGCTGTCGCTGCAGGCGTTGCCTGCCTCTGGGGCCCAAGCCATGGCGGCGCCAACGAGGCCTGCCTCAACATGCTGCACGAGATCGGCACGGTTGATCGCATTCCGGAATATATCGAGAAGGCCAAGGACAAGAACGATCCCTTCCGCCTCATGGGCTTCGGTCACCGCGTCTATAAGAACTACGATCCACGCGCCACTGTGATGCGGGAATCGGCTCACGAAGTGCTCGACCTGCTCGGTCTGCGCGATCAGCCAATCCTCAAAGTGGCCATGGAGCTGGAGCGCATTGCACTCGAAGACGAGTATTTCGTCGAGAAGAAGCTCTATCCGAACGTCGACTTCTATTCCGGCATCATCCTTGATGCGATGGGCTTCCCCAAGCAGATGTTCACCGTGCTCTTCGCACTCGCGCGCACCGTTGGCTGGGTTGCTCAGCTCAACGAAATGATCGACGACCCGACGCAGCGCATCGGCCGTCCGCGCCAGATCTATACCGGTCACGCCATGCGCGACTATGTTCCGATGGACAAGCGCTAGGCGCCAGCTTCCTCAAGGATCACTTCAGCCGCAATTTCGGCTGCATCGCGATCGCCCTCTTTCATTCGGGAGAGGGCGATTTGCTGTTCGGCCCTCTGTTCGGCCAGGGCTTCCGGATTGGTCAGCCATTGCAGCGCCTGGGATGCAATAAGCTCCGGCTTTTGCTGTGTCTGGACAAACTCCGGCACGATCTCTTCGTCATCACTGACGATGTTCAGCAGCGTGATATGGCGTCTCTTGTAGAGGAAGCCGCGCGCGAGCGACCAGGTCACCCAGCCCGTCTTGTAGGCGACGATCATCGGCGTGCCCTGCATGGCCAGTTCGCTCGTCACCGTACCGGAACAGGCGAGCGACAGATCGGCCGCCGCCATCGCGTCATAGCGCTCGGCGGGATTGCTTGAAACGGTTGCCCATTCCGTGACATCCGGAAAAGCCTCGGCGAACTGAGCGGCCACGCTGGCGGCGGGCGCCATGACAATCGTCCGCTCGGGGTCGGAGTCCTTGAGGATGCGCGCCGCCTCTACGAGCGCCGGCGCCACGCGCTTGATCTCGCTCGAGCGGCTGCCCGGCAAGACGAGCACGACCTGCGCATCGGCACGAATGCCGTGGGCGGCGCGGAAGGCTTCGCCATTTCCCCATTGGTGGCGAGACAGGGCCGGGTTGCCGATAACCGTCGTCTTCAGACCGAACGGCTCGTAATACGGCGCCTCGATCTCGTGCATGCAAAGGAGATGATCCACGGTCGCGGCGAGCGTTTTCGCCCTGCCTGCGCGCGTAGCCCACACTTGCGGCCCGATCAGCTTGACCAGTTTAATGTGGGGCGCCCGCGCCCGGACGCGCTGCGCAACGCGCAACATGAAGCCCCATGAATCAACCAGGATGACGGCGTCGGGTGCATCCGCAACGATGGCATCAGCGGCCACATCGGCGAGCTTCACGACGGTGCCATAAGCCTTAAGGCCTTCCAGCAGGCCGAGAACGGAGAGTGGCGCGATATCCAGTGGCGAGACGATGCCGAGGGACGCCATCTCGGCACCGCCAATGCCCGAGACATACACGTCAGGTTGGCGGGTCCGGATAGCTTCAATCACTTCGCGGGCCAGCAGGTCGCCTGAGGACTCAGCCGCGACGAAGTATAGCCGGGGCGCCGTCATGCCTCGAATCCGTAGATGAAGATGCCGAGGCGCTCAGCGGCGGCCTGCATCTTGTCCCGCCCGAGCATAAGGGCGCCGTCAGCCTCGACCGCGAGGCCTGCAAGGCCCGCCGCTGCGACATGCTCGACCGTTGAAAGACCAACCGTGGGCAGGTCGATGCGGCGTTCCTGACCGGGTTTGGGCCGTTTTACGAGTACGCCACGTCGCGCGTTGGGCGTGCCCCGGATCGCTTCCGGGAGGGTTGCGATGCGCGCGAGCATCGCGTCGGTACCCTCCTGTGCCTCAACAGCCAGCACGAGGCCGTCGCAGACCACGCAGCCCTGCCCGATATCGAGATCGCCCAGAGCGGCCACGACATGTGCCCCGCGCTTGATGTCAGCGAGGGCCGTTTCAGTCGGCTGTGGGCCGGCGATCAGGCCAGAAGGTGCTAGGAGGCCGGCATTGACCTCATCGGAGCCTACCACGTTGAAACCCTGTTTCTCCATTTCCCTGACCAGCAGGCGCAGGAGGGCGTCATCGCCCTTCCCGGCTTCGGCAATGACCTTGGGAAGCAGAGCCGCGCCGCGAAGGTCCAGCTTAAGGTCCTTGAAGTTTGGGCGCTTCACGATGCCGGCAAACAGCACGTCTTTGCAGCCAGCCTTCTTGAGCAGCGTGTAGAGTTTGCCGACTTCACCGAGGCCGACCACATCGCCCGGATAGGCGGCGAGGCGTGGTTCCTCGAAGCCCTTGAGCCGAAGGACATAGACGCCCTGCCCCGTCTGAACGGCATTCTCCGCGATGCTGACAGGCAGGTCGCCCAATCCTGCGATCAATCCGAGAGGGGCAGTCATGACGCGCACATCAGGGTTTGCAGATCGGCCGGTCGCCGCCCTGTCGGATGAAGTCGATCATTTCCATGGCCAGCGGCTTGCCCGCGAAGGTTACAGCAGCCTGCGCCAGGCGGTCCTTGAACAGGCCCTCGCCCGTGAAGACCGCCTTGTAGGCGCTGCGGATTTCCTGAAGCTGGGACTTGTCGAAGCCACGCCGCTTGAGGCCGACCATGTTGAGGCCGGAAAGCTTGGCATGGTTGCCGACGACGGAGCCGAAAGGGATGACGTCCTCCACGAGGATCGCGCCACCGCCGATGAAGGCATTGCGGCCAATGCGCGTGAACTGGTGCACGGCCGCCAGCCCGCCGAACCAGACATTGTCGCCCACGGTGATGTGACCAGCGAGCGAGACATTGTTCGCCATGACGACACTGTTGCCGATGTGATTGTCATGCGCGATGTGCGCGCCGATCATGATGAAGCAATTATCGCCGACCTGGGTCAGGCCGCCAAATTTCGGGATGCCGGTATGGGCCGTCGCATATTCCCGGAAGGTGCAATTGTTGCCGATTTGCAGGCGCGACTCAGGCGTTTCCTGAAAGCCGATCACCTGCGGCGGGCCACCGACGACCGCATGGGGGTGCAGGACGCTGTTCTCGCCCAGCGTTGTGTGCCCGATAACAACGGAATGCGAACGCAGCTCGCTGCCAGCGCCAATCACGGCATGCGGGCCGACATGGCAGAACGGGCCAACGCGTGTGCCTTCGCCAAGCTCGGCGCCGGTCTCGACATAGGCGGTAGGATGGATTTCGACGGGCATGGGCGGATCCGGGCGCTGCGGTTGAGGGAAGATCGGTGCAGCCGCGTTCAGGTGGTTTTCTTCGGATTTGCCTGTTTCTGCAACCAGGCAACTTCCCGCATCCACTGACGGATGGGCTTGGCTGGTGTTCCCCCCCATGTTTCGCCTGCCTCGATATTGCGGAAAACACCTGCCGAGGCAGCGAGGTTTACGCCGTCACCGATGACGACATGGTCAGCAATGCCGACGCGCCCACCGATCCGCGCGCCGTCGCCGACAGTCACGGAGCCCGAAATGCCCCCGAACGCTGCCATGACGACGCTGCGTCCGAAAACGACATTATGGGCGATCTGGCAGAGATTATCGATCTTGGTGCGCTCGCCAATGATCGTGTCGTCGAACACGCCGCGATCAATGCAGGAGTTCGCGCCGATCGTGACATTGTCCTGCAGGATGACGCGGCCGAAATGGGGCGCGTCTTCCATGCCCGCCGGACCACCGGTGACACCGAACCCGGCCTCGCCAATGCGTACGCCGGACAGGAGCGTGACCTTATCACCGACAAGCGCGCAGATCAGCGAGACATTCGCGCCGATACGACAATTTCGACCGACCTGGACACCCGGACCAATCACCGCATTCGCGCCTATCACCGTGCCTTCGCCGACCGTTGCACCGGGCCCCACGACCGCGCCGGGCGATACAATCGCGCCGGGGTGCACCTTGGCCTCAGGAGAAATCCGGTCGTCGCCCGACCAGATCAGGTGACGCGGCTGGAACAGCGCGTAGGCCACGAGGCCGTGAAAGTGGCGCGGTAGCGGCGTTACCAGACAAGGAACACCTTCGGGCGCATGCTTGAGATTGGCTTCGTTGACAATGAGGGCCGAGACGTCAGCACCGACGGAGACGTCGCCTTTGCCGTCGCCATCGAGGAAGGCGAGGTCTCCGCGGCGACCTGTGGCCGCTGCGGAGACACTCGTGATCTCAACTGACGCATCACCGTTCAGGACGGCGCCCGTCAGCTCCGCGATCTTGCCAAGCGTCAGAGCGCCTTGCGGTGCGTAGAAGCGTGGATCGACCGTCACCTAGCCATTCGTCCTATTGTGCGGGTTGGGCCGGCGCGCGCTGGCGTGTGACCGTGATCGTCGGCGTCTTAGCATCCAGCTTGGAGATAACCGCAGCGCTTACGTCGATTGCATCCGAGCTGTAGATGACCTGGGATTTCGACATGACGACCTGGGCATTCTTCTCCTTCACGACTTCCATCAGGACGGGTTCGATCGCCTTGTTGAACTCGATCAGAGCGGCTCGCTCGGTCAGCTGGAATTCCTGGCTGACGGTCTGGCGCTTCTGGGCAAAGGCATTGGCCCGGTTCTGGTAAGCGGTGAGTTGCGAGACGAGCGCCGTATCGGCAGCAACCGCTTCACGGGTCTTGCCTTCGACCTTGGCCTGAAGCGCCTTGCCGTCGGTTTCGAGCGTGGCGCGGGTTGGCTCCAGTTCGTTCTTCATCTGGGTCTCAAGGTTCTTCAGTTTGGTCTGGATGTCCTTGCCAGCCTTGCTGTCGCTGAGAATGCGGCCTTCGTCGATCATGACGACGGTCGCGCTCTGGGCAGACGCTGCAGGGGCCGTAACGGCCGCAGCGCTGACAACCAGCGAAAGGGCAAAAAGCATGTGTTTGAATAGGGACATGGTCCGTCTCCTGTTTGGCATTTCTGGATTAGAAACGTGTAGAGGTTGAGAACCGGAAAGTTTCGGTTCGGTCATAGTCTTCCCTGCGAAGGATCTGCGAGAAGTCAAAGCGGATGGGCCCGAATGGGGAATCCCAGAAGACGCTCAGACCGGCCGATGCCCGCAGGGCTGTGGCATCCTTGGTCAGGCGGACAGCGGTCGTGCCGTCGCCTGGCTCGTAGTAGACGGTTGGGCTGACATCAGGACCGCGAAGCGTTCCCACAGCACCGACATCTGCAAAGAGGGCACTCTTGATGCCGTACTCTTCAGGGAACACGCTTGGCAGGGTGAGTTCGAACGTACCCTGATAGTAGAGGTTGCCCCCGAGCGAGTTGCCGCGACGCGTCGACAGGAGTTCACCGGTCTCCGGGTCGTAAACCCGCACGATCTCACGTGGGCCGAGGCCGGCCACGTCGAAGCCCCGGAACGTGCTGCCACCGCGGAAAAAGCGGTTGTTGATCCGGATGCCCTGGCCGTCTTCCAGAGGGAAGATATAGCCGCCCGAGAAACGGGCGCTGGCAATGATGTCTTTCCAGATACCGCGGTAAAGTGAGGCGCTGCTTTCGGTGCGAAGGTATTTCACATCACCGCCAAGACCGGCGACTTCCTGGCTGAAGCGGAAGTCAAAGCCGCGCGTCGGCTGGATTGGATCGTTCGTGCGGTCCCAGAAGAAGCTGTAGCCGAGGATGCTGGACAGTTCGCTGCGCTCGGAGCGGCAGCTGGAATCGCGCAGAAGGTAGAGCGGATCACACTGGTCGACGATCAGAAGCTCGCCTGGAAAATCTTCCGGTGTCGCAGGGCGGAATTTATCATCCGTCGCATCGTTAGGTGTGTCGGCACCCGCTGTCTGGACCAATCGACCCGACTGAAATCCGGTCGTCGTATCAATGATAATGTTGCGGTCCGGGATCTGAACGTCATCAGACTGGATCTTGTAGCTGAGCCCCATCTGCATCCGCTCGCTGAGCGGGAAGCCGACGCGCAGGCCGGTACCAATCGTCTCGGCGGTGTAGCTGCCATACTTCTTGAAGTCCTGCTTTGTGGCGTAGAGATCGACGCCAGCCGACAGGTTGCGATCAAGGAAGCGGGGCTCTGTGAAGCGCAGGTCAACGACCTGCTGGCGGCTGGAGGTCGACACACGGGCGACGACCGACTGGCCACGGCCCCGCAGGTTGCGCTGTGAGGCGCTCAGATCGAAGAGATAGGAGTCGACCGAAGAGAAGCCCGCTGCGAAGGAGAGCTCGCCGGTTGGCTGCTCTGTGACCTTCACGTCGACAATGCTCTTGTCCGGACCGTCACCCGGGTTTTCGACGATCTCAACATCCTTGAAGAAGCCAAGCGCGCGGACACGGTTCTTGGAACGGTCGAGCAGGATGCGGTTGAAGGCGTCACCTTCGGAAATGCGCAGTTCACGGCGGATGACGCGGTCGAGTGTCTGCGTATTGCCGACGATATTGATGCGCTCGATATAAACGCGCGGCCCCTCATCCACGGCGAAGGTGACATCGATGCGGCCCGTATCCGGGTTCACATCAAGTTGCGGACGGATATCAACGAAGGCATAGCCTGCGATACCGGCAGCATATGTCAGCGTATCGATTGTTTCTTCGATCAGGTTGCCGCGGAAGAGATCGCCCGTCTGGATCGGTACGGCCGCACGAAGGGCCTTGGCGTCCAGTTTCTCAAGCGCGGTTTCGACCTTCACTTCACCGAAATCATACTGACGACCTTCATCGATGGTCATCGTGATGTAGAAGTCTTTCTGGTCCGGCGTCAGTTCGGCGACAGCCGAGTCCACGCGGAAATCGTAATAACCATTGTTCTGGTAGAACTCGCGCAGCTTCTCGCGGTCATATTCGAGACGGCCAGGGTCATAGTTGTCATTCGAGCTGAAGAAGCGCCACAGGCGGGACTGGCGGGTCACGATCTCGCTACGCAGGCGGGAGTCGGAATAGGCCTTGTTGCCGATAAAGTTGATCGAGCGAACGCCGGTGACGGGGCCTTCCGTGATTTCGAACACGAGGTCGACGCGGTTCTGCTCCAGCGGCTTGTATTGCGGCTCGACCTTGGCGGCGAACCGACCGGACTGGCGGTACAGTTCCAGAATGCGCTGAACGTCGGCCTGAACACGTGCGGCGGTGAAGATTCCGCGCGGGGCTGCCTGAACCTCTTCCTTGAACTTGTCGTCCTTGAGGGCCTTGTTACCCTCGAAGATCACGCGGTTGATGATGGGGTTTTCAACGACGCGAACGAGCAGGTCATCCCCGCTTCGGTCAATGGAGACGTCAGCGAAAAGGTTCGTGGCGAACAGGGTCTTCAGGGAGAGATCGATACGTTCCGGATCAAACGGATCACCCGGCTCGACCAAGAGATACGATTGCACAGTACGCGCTTCGATACGCTGGTTGCCCTCAACCAGAATGGACCGGATCGTACCGCCATAGCGGCTGTCTTCCTGCGCTTCGGCGGTATTGGTCAGTCCCGGCAGGACGACAAACGAAAAGACGCTGGTCGCCATAAGGGTTGCTGCAAGGAACTTACGCATTGTGGACAAATCTTTCTTGTTATTTCTGAGGCAGCCGTATCAGCCGCCCGTTCCCCCGAACAAGCCGGTCTCCATGATGTCACCCCATGTGATCACCACTACCATCCCCAATAACAGGATCAGACCGAATGTCAGGCTCATCTCCTGCACTTTCTCTGGCAGTTCCCTGCCCGCAATCGCCTCATAAGCATGAAAGACGAGGTGTCCGCCATCCAGCACAGGCAGTGGCAGAAGGTTGAAGAAGCCGACACCCACGGAAATGGCGGCACAGATGCTGAGGAGCATCCAGAACAGTTGTTCCAGCTTAGCCGTCTGGCTGACGTCCGGCTGTTCCCAGACCTTGTTGACGACACGCCGCGAAATATCACCGATCCCAACCGGGCCTGTCATCGTGTGCACGGACATTTTGCCCGTCACGATGCGCGACAGCATGGTCACGGTCCGGTCAATCGTAGCGCCGGTTTCCACCACCCCAGCGCCAAGCGCCTGGACGGGGTTGTATTTGACACGTTCGCCAACCGCGATGCGCGCCATGGCGATGCCGATGGTTGCCTGCGGCACCATCTGGCCGAATTCGTTTTCGCGAACCACTTCGTCCGGCGTCACTTTCAGGGCAACGGGCGCGCCATCGCGCAGCACTTCGAACGTCATTTCTTCATTCGGATTGAGCATGATCGGAATGGTGATGCTGCTCGCATCCGTGACCGGATGGCCATTGACACTGACAAAGGCGTCGCCAGCCTTCATGCCGCCGCGTTCAGCGGGTGAGTCTGCCACCACGTCAGCGATGCCGATGGAATAATTCGTCCGGCCATGCGTACCCAGGATGAGTGCGAAGATCAGGCTTGCGAGGACGAAATTGGCCAGCGGCCCCGCAAGGCTGACGAGCATGCGCTGCCAGACGGTCAGGCTCTTATACGCCTTCCCTACAGGACCCTGCTCCATCTTGCCGACATCACCGGCCAGCTGGCTTTCGCCGACGAATTTCACGAAACCGCCAAGCGGGATCCAGTTGACGCGCCAGCGCGTGCCGACCTTGTCCTTGCGTTCGAAAATGGGACGACCAAAGCCAACGGAAAAGGACTCGACGGCGGCGCCGAAGAGGCGGCCCACGAGGAAATGTCCAAGCTCGTGAATGATCACGACGATGCCCATCATGAAGACGAGGCATACGATGAAGAGCGGACCCTGGCTAAGCAGCTGACCCAAACGACTTACCCTCCTGCCCGGCTAGGGGCCATTCTTAACAATTCGGTCGCCGTATCACGGCCGAACTGGTCCAGATAAGCTATTTCGTCCAGCGTGTCACAGGCCAAAGAGGCCATATTACCGGAAGAAAAGCGACTCAAGGCTTCTTCTACGACCCAGCTTATGTCCAGAAATCCGCATTGACCCGCAATAAATGCAGAAACGGCTGATTCATTAGCGCTATTTAATACCGTAGTACCGCCCGTACCGAGACTTATCGCGCGGCGGGCGAGTTCGATGGCCGGAAAGCGCGAAGGATCAACAGGTTCGAAGTCGAGGCGCCCCAACGCCGCCAGGTCGAGCCGGGCGACATTCGTGGTTAACCGGTCCGGCCAGCCAAGAGCATAAGCAATCGGGGCGCGCATGTCGGGCATGCTCAGCTGCGCGATCACCGAGCCATCCGTAAAATGGGCCATGCCATGGATGATGGATTGTGGATGCACGAGGACTTCAATCTGCGCCGCATCCACGTCGAACAGGTAAGCGGCTTCGATGAATTCGAGGGCCTTGTTCATCAAGGTCGCGCTATCGATGGAATTCTTGATGCCCATCGCCCAGTTGGGGTGGGCGGCCGCCTCAGCGGGCGTTACCCCGGCCATTTGTTCCAGCGACGCAGTGCGGAACGGGCCGCCGGAGGCTGTGATGCTGAGCTTCTCGAGCGACCGACCGTCGCCGATGGACTGGAATATGCCACTATGTTCCGAATCAACAGGGAGAATACGCGCGCCGGACCTGGCGGCTTCTGACAGGATCAGCTTGCCACCGCAGACAATGCTTTCCTTGTTGGCGATGGCGACATCCGTACCCTGGCGCACGGCGGCGAGCGTCGAGGCCAGCCCTGCTGCGCCCACGATGGCTGCCAGAATACGGTCGCAGGGACGTGTCGCTGATTCTGTGATGGCCGAGGTTCCGCCGGCCGTTTCAATGCCAGTGCCCGCCAGACGGTCCCGCAGCTCCGGCAATTGGCTCTCGTCAGCGATGACGGCGATTTCCGGTCTGACGGCCAGCGCCTGCTCTGCAAGGGATGCAGCATCCCTGCCCGCTGCCAGTACGACGATTTCAAAGGATGTATCGCCTGCAGCATTGGCCTGCGCCACGACATCAAGGGCAGACGTCCCTATCGAGCCTGTCGAGCCCATAATGGAAATACGACGGGGGTGGGCCATAAACTAGAATCCAAGCGTTTCTGCGAACCCCGGTATGGCATAGAGCGCTAGCGATCCGAAAATACAAACAGCACCCAGGCCGTCCACACGGTCCAGCACGCCGCCATGTCCCGGCAACAATGTGCCCGCATCCTTGACCTTGAAGCGGCGCTTGATGCCACTCTCGAAGAGATCCCCGACCTGGGCCACGATGGACGTGCCCACGCCTGCTGCAATCCATACAGGATAAGACGCCATTTCGATGTCGCCGATAGCGAGGCCGCAGAGGCCGCAGGCTGTCACGGCACCCAGCGCACCGCTCCAGGTCTTGTTCGGGCTCTCGCTTGGCAGCAGACGGGGTCCGCCGAGGCCGCGCCCGGTGAAATAGGCGGCGGCATCAGACGCCCAAACGAGGGACATGAAAAACAGGGCCGCGGCGCGACCATCCCATGGGCCAGAACGGAGAAAATAGAGGCCGGCCGCCATGCCGGAGACGTAGAGAAGGCCGAACATGGCTGTACTGCGAAAGCGCGGCGTCCCGCCCGCTGCGACGGCGCAAAACACCATCCCGGCAGCGAAAACCAACACTGAGACCCAGACGAGGCCGAGCGGGAGCGACAGCAGGCACAGCGCCGCCGCAGCCGACATGGCGCGCGGACGCGGGAAAACGCTTATCTGGCTCCACTCATGGGCCATGGCTGCTGCAAAGACGGCGCAGCCTATGCCAAGCCACCAGCCGCCTGCCCAGACCATCGCAACGGCCACGGGAATGAGCACTGCCGCAGACATCAGGCGCAGGCCAAGCTCTGAGAACCGCCGGTCGCGCGGCGTCCAGTCGCCCATTAGTAGGCCCCAGGCGTGACCGCGCCGAACCGGCGTTCGCGCTCCTGATATTTCGCCAGAGCCTCCTCGAGGGAGGCACGATCAAAGTCCGGCCACAGGACATCCATGAAGACGAGTTCTGCATAAGCGCACTGCCAGAGCAGGAAATTGCTGAGCCTGTATTCGCCGCTGGTGCGGATGAGAAGATCGGGGTCTGGCAGCATTTCCGTATCGAGGAAGTGGCCGAGACGCGTTTCGTCGATGTCGTCGGCCTTCAGCTCACCCGCTTCAACTGCGCGGGCCATGCGGCGGGCAGCGCGGGTGATCTCCTCGCGGCCACCATAATTGAAGGCGATTGTCAGGAAGAATTTGGTGTTCGCAGCCGTCGTGCGCTCAGCCTTGTCGACGAGGGCTGCGACATCCGCCGGCAGGCCTTCGCGCTGGCCGATGATGCGAACGCGAACGCCCTCCTGTGTCAGCCGGGCCAAATCTCGCTGGACGTAGGCTTTCAGCAGGCCGAACAGCGCGTTCACTTCGGCGGCAGGACGGCGCCAGTTCTCAGTGGAGAAGGAGAATACGGTGAGGTAGCGGATGCCGATCTCACCAGCTGCTTCAACCGTGCGCCTCAGGGCCTCAACGCCGCGCTCATGACCCGCTGCACGCGGAAGGCCGCGCGCCTTGGCCCAGCGGCCATTGCCATCCATGATGATCGCGACATGGGAGAGCCCCGGCTGCTGCCCCGATACAACATTGGTGACATCAGAGGCGGATACGGCAGACATTAGACCTGCATGATCTCCGTTTCTTTAGCCTTAAGCGCGTCATCCACACGGCCAACAAAGGCATCTGTCAGCTTCTGGACTTCATCGGAGAGGCTGTGGAGGCGGTCTTCGCTGATCTCGCCGTCCTTTTCCATCTTCTTCAGGCTGTCCATGCCGTCGCGGCGGATGTTGCGCACGGCGACTTTTGCGGCTTCGGCATATTTGCCAGCAATCTTGGTCAGCTCCACGCGGCGCTCTTCGTTGAGCGGTGGGATCGGAATGCGCAGGGTCTGGCCATCCATGATCGGGTTGAGGCCCAGACCGGACTCGCGGATGGCGCGGTCCGTAGCGCCAACAACGGTCTTGTCCCACACGTTGACGGACAGCATGCGCATGTCGGTGACGGACACCGAAGCGACCTGGGACAGGGGCACGGTCGAGCCATAGGCGGGCACGTTGATCGAATCGAGCAGGTTTACCGAAGCCCGGCCCGTACGCAGGCCGCTGAACTCGGTCGACAGCGACGTCAGCGCGCCTTCCATCCGGCGTTCAAGATCCTTCTTTTCATAGGTCATTTCGCGACCCCTCCTTCGTTCGATATCGTTGTCGATGTGCCCCGCCCGTGCAGGACATTCAGGAGCGAACCTTCTTCCTTGAGCGAGAAAACCACAATCGGGACATTGTTGTCACGCATGAGGCTGACGGCTGACGAATCCATGACTCGCAGGTCTTTGGCCAGCAATTCCTGATAGGCCACCTTCTCATACCGTGTCGCGGTGCTGTCGAGCTTGGGGTCGGCCGTATAGACGCCGTCGACCTGTGTGCCCTTCAAAAGCGCGTCGCAATTCATTTCGATGCAGCGCAGGGCAGCGCCCGTGTCCGTTGTGAAGAAGGGGTTGCCGATGCCGGCGGCGAAGATAACGACGCGGCCCTTTTCCATGTGGCGCTGGGCGCGGCGACGGATGTAGGGCTCGCAGATCTGGTCCATGTTGATGGCCGACTGGACGCGCGTTGGCACGCCCTGGCTTTCGAGCACGCTTTGCATGGCGAGGGCGTTCATGACCGTGGCCAGCATGCCCATGCTGTCAGCCTGCGCCCGCTCCATGCCCTTGGCAGCGCCCGCCATGCCCCGGAAGATGTTGCCACCCCCGATGACGAGGCAGATTTCGGCTCCGGCTGTGCGGGCCCCTGCAATGGCTTTGGCGAACTGTTCAACGGTGGGGATGTCGATGCCGAACTGGCCGGGGCCCATAAGGGCCTCGCCGGACAGTTTGAGGAGCACACGCTTGTATTTTAGCGGGCTGGTCTCCGGATTCTCGCCTGGCATAGCTTTCTCCGTCACTTGAAGCCCTGAATAGAGCTCCTAAAAGATTCCCGGCTGCCTGTCATGGGCAGCCGGGACTGTTTAAGGCCTCACGTGGGGCTAAAGGCAAGCCCGATCAGCTGCCTTTTGTGAGGGAAGCCACTTCATCTGCGAAGTTATCCGCAGCTTTTTCAATACCTTCACCCAGTTTGAAGTGAACGAAGCCCGTCAATGTCGCGCCTTGATCTTTCAGATAGGCGGCAACCGTCTGGTCAGGGTTCATGACAAAGGGCTGCTCGAGAAGAACAACTTCCTTGTAGAACTTCTGCATCCGGCCCTTGATCATGCCTTCGATGATATTGTCAGGCTTGCCGCTTTCGCGGGCCTGCTCGGTCAGCACGCGCTTCTCGGTTTCAACCAGAGCCGGGTCGAGCTCGTCCGTCGTGGCAGCAGCCGGCGACGTTGCAGCGATGTGCATCGCGATCTTGCGACCGATATCTTCCAGATCGCCGGAACCCGACAGGGCCACCAGGACGCCGACTTTACCCATGCCAGCCGTTTCGGCGTTGTGGATATAGGAAGCAACCTTGTCAGCCGAGACCTTGGCCGAACGGCGCAGCGTCATGTTCTCGCCGATCGTGGCGATCATGCGCTTGATCATGTCGTCAACCGTGCCGTTGCCGTCTGGTGCAGGCGCAGCGGCGACAGCTTCAACCGAACCACCGGTGCCGAGTGCGGCTTCAGCGATGCCGGCGAGGGCTTTCTGGAAGCCTTCGTTGCGGGCTACGAAGTCGGTCTCAGCGTTCAGTTCGACGATCGCGCCGGACTTGCCGTCAGCCGACACTTTCACAGCCACGAGGCCGTCAGCAGCGGTGCGGCCCGACTTCTTGGCAGCTTTGGACAGGCCTTTGGCGCGCAGCCACTCGATGGCGGCTTCTTCGTCGCCGTCATTCTCAACGAGGGCTTTTTTCGCATCCATCATGCCTGCGCCGGTTTTCTCGCGCAGTTCCTTGACGAGCGCAGCAGTAATCTGGGCCATTGCGGTTATCCTTCAGTGTAAGAGTTCAACTCGGAGGGCTTAGGCGCCCGTTGCATCTTCCGTGGTTTCGCCATCAGCAGCAGCGACATCAGCATCGGCCAGGCCATCGAGGTCTTCGAGGGCGCCGAGGTCAACACCGAGGCCAGCCGTCGACTCTGCAAGGCCATCGAGCACTGCATCTGCGAACAGGTTGCAGTAGAGCGAGATGGCGCGCGCCGCGTCGTCGTTGCCGGCAAAGCCGTAGTCAGCGTCTGCAGGATCGCAGTTCGTGTCGAGAACAGCCACAACCGGGATACCCAGCTTGCGGGCTTCCATGACGGCGATAGCTTCCTTGTTCGTGTCGATCACGATCATGGCAGCCGGCAGGCCGCCCATTTCCGAGATACCACCGAGGGCGCGCTCAAGCTTGTCGCGGCGACGCTCCAGGTCGAGAAGCTCTTTCTTGGTGAGGCCTTCGCCGCCACCGGTCGAGAACATCGCGTTCAGCTCTTTCAGCTGCTTGATCGACTTGGACACGGTGGTCCAGTTGGTCAGCGTGCCGCCGAGCCAGCGGTGGTTCATGTAATACTGGGCGCAGCGCTGGGCTGCTTCTGCCACGGGATCAGACGCCTGGCGCTTGGTGCCGACGAAGAGAACGCGGCCGCCCTTGGCAACCGTGTCGCGCACGAAAACGAGCGCCTGGTGCAGCGACGGGACGGTCTGGGACAGGTCCATGATGTGGATGCCGGAACGCTCGCCGTAGATGTACGGCTTCATGCGCGGGTTCCAGCGGTGGGTCTGGTGACCGAAGTGAACGCCAGCTTCGAGCAGCTGACGCATTGTGAAGTCAGGTAGTGCCATCAATTTTCTCCATCCGGTTAGCCTTCGCGGGTGGAACGTTGGGCCAAAATGGCTTTCCGCACCGGATGCACCCGGGAATTGGTTTCAGATGAGGCGGCTTATACAGAAAACCGCACCTTCGGCAAGCCGCCCAGATGCGCTTTTGTCACGCGGCCTTCATGGGTTCGACGCGCTCGACACCGGGGGCATCCTTGAGGGCCCGCTGGGCCTTGAGGCCGATCGTATATGTATCCGCGAGGCGCAGGAGCACAATCCGGCCATCCTCAAGCGGCATCTCGACCAGAATCGCCCCCCGTTCATGGTCCTGCAGGCGTCCCAGATGGCTGATAATACCCACGATATCGTCGGTTTTGGCCCCGACAGCGAGCCGGACCTTGAGGGCGCCCATGGATTTGGACAGGCGCGCTGATTCGAGCTGGACGATCCGCTCGGCATTCAGCTTGATCTCGTCGCCGGTGCGCTTCACGCCGACCGTAATGGCCACGGCATTGCCCACCTGTAGCAGGTCATAGCTTTGCTGCAGCGTTTCCGGAAAGACCATCATCTCCACTTCGCCCGTTGGGTCAGACAAGGTGAGGAAGGCGAACTTGCCGCCATTGCGGGCCGGTTTCTCGTTACGCATGCGCACGACGCCGATCAGTTCGAGCGGCTTGCCGTCGCTGGCGCGTTCCTCAATCTCGATGGCGAGCGTGACACGGTCCCGGTCGATGCCCTCGAGCACATCGTCCAACGGGTGACCCGAGAAGTAGAATCCGATGGATTTGAATTCCTCGTCCAGCTTTTGCTGGCCGTTCCAGGCCTTGGCCGTGGGAAGCGACGGCCGCAGGGCCGGCTCGGCCTCACCGAACAAGCCCCCCTGCCCGCCTTGACGGTCTTCGGCTGACTTGTTGGCCATCTGGGCCAGGATTGGCGCCGCCGCGAGCACCTTGGCCCGGTTTGCGTCGAGCCCATCCAGCGCGCCGGACTTGGAGAGGGATTCGAAGGCCTTCTTGTTGATATGACGCGGGTCCACCCGTTCGGCGAAATCATAGAGACTGTCGAACTTGCCATCTGTGTTCCGGATGGCTTCCACATGACGCATGGCTTCAAGGCCAACGCCCTTTAGCGCCCCCAGCGCGTAGACCACAGCGCCGTCGCGGACATCGAAGTCCGCGGTCGAGGAATTCACGTCCGGCGCCAGAACTGGAATCTTCAGCCTTCGCGCTTCCTGGAAGAAGGCAGCGAGCTTGTCAGTATTCCCGAGATCAAGGCTCATGGAGGCAGCGAGGAACTCGACCGGGAAATGGCGCTTGAGGTAGCCCGTCTGGTAGCCGATCAGTGCATAGGCGGCGGCGTGGGATTTGTTGAAGCCGTAACCGGCAAACTTCTCCATCGTGTCGAAGATCTCGTTGGCGAGCGGCTCGTCCATGTCCTTGCTGGCTGCCGCACCTTCAACGAAGCGCTTGCGCTGAGCGATCATCTCTTCAAGTTTTTTCTTACCCATGGCGCGGCGCAGAAGATCCGCTTCACCAAGCGAGTAGCCAGCGATTTCCTGCGCCATCCGCATGACCTGTTCCTGATAGACCGGAACACCATAGGTGGCTTCAAGGACCGGTTTCAGGTCCGGGTGGGCATATCGCACGCCCTCCGGGTTTTCCTTGCCTTGCACATAGACCGGGATATTCTCCATCGGGCCAGGGCGGTAGAGCGAGATGATGGCAATGACGTCTTCGATATTGTTCGGGCGGACCTTGCGCAGCGTGTCGCGCATGCCCGCGCCTTCGAGCTGGAACACGCCAAGCGTGTCACCGCTCGCCATCAGGTCATAGGTCGCCTTGTCGTCGAGGTTCTCCCACTCAGGCCCCACGTCGCGGCCATCGCGGCGGATCAGCTTCAGCGCGCGGTCGATCACCGTGAGGGTTTTCAGGCCGAGGAAGTCGAACTTCACGAGCCCGGCCATCTCGGCATATTTCATGTTGAACTGCGAGGCCGGCAGGTCCGCTCTCGGATCATTGTAGAGTGGCGCAATCTCGACCAGTGGACGGTCGCCGATCACCACACCTGCGGCGTGCGTGCCCGCGTTCCGGTAAAGCCCTTCCAGCGCGAGCGCGATCTTGATCAACTCGCCGACGCGCGGGTCAGCCTCGATCTCGTCATCGAACTTCGGCTCGTCGTCGATGGCTTCCTGCAGCTTGGGCGGCTTGGCCGGATTAAAAGGGATCAGCTTGGCGAGCCGGTCGACCTGGAAATACGGCATCTGCATAACGCGGCCGACGTCGCGCACCACAGCCTTGGCTTGGAGCGTACCAAACGTGATGATCATGGCCACACTGTCGGCGCCATACTTGTCGCGGACATAGCGAATCACTTCGCTGCGCCGCTCCTGGCAGAAGTCGATGTCGAAGTCGGGCATCGAGACGCGTTCTGGGTTCAGGAAGCGTTCGAACAGGAGATCAAAGCGAAGCGGGTCGAGGTCAGTGATCAGCAACGACCAGGCGACGAGCGAGCCAGCACCCGAGCCCCTGCCCGGCCCGACCGGGATGCCCTGCTCCTTGGCCCATTTGATGAAGTCCGAAACGATCAGGAAGTAGCCGGGAAAGCCCATCCGTTCGATAACGCTGAGTTCGTAATCAAGGCGTTTGAAATAGGTCTCCCGCTCGGCGTAGAGCTTGCTCGCCGCTTCGAGACGGCCTTCGAGGCCTTCCGTTGCCTGCTTGCGCAACTCCTCGATCTCCGAGCGGCCCTCATTGCTGAACGAAGGCAGGATCGGTGCGCGGGTGACGGATTTGACCGAGCAGCGCCGCGCGATTTCAGCCGTGTTCTCAATGGCTTCAGGCAGGTCTGCGAACAGCTCCGTCATCTCAGCGGCAGACTTGAGATATTGCGACGTGGAGACCCGTTTGCGGTCTTCCTGACCAAGATACTGGCCATTGGCGATGCACATCAGTGCGTCGTGCGCCGTGGCATCGGTCGGCTTCATGAAGCGCGCGTCGTGGGTGGCGACCAGTGGCAGGTCCAGCTCATAGGCCAGATCGATCAGTCCGGGCTCAACGGCCACCTCGTCCGGCATGCCATGGCGTGTGATCTCGACATAGCAGCGGCCGGGAAAGGCGCTCGCAAGCGTCGAAAGTTCAGTGCGGGCATCGGCAACCCTCCCCTTCAGCAAGTGACGGGCGATTTCTCCTTCGGAGCCACCGGTCAGAACGATCAGGCCGTCCGTGTCGTTCAGCAGCAGGTCGCGGTGCAGTTTCGGCACACCGTCGTCGGCATCGAGATACGCGCGCGACGACAGCAGCATCAGCCGCTGATAGCCGGTCTCGTCCTGGGCGTAGAGCGATATACGGCTCGGTTCGCTGCGATGAGCGCCGTCCGTCAGGTCGAAGCAGCAGGCCATGATGGGCTGGATGCCGGCATCCGACATGGTGAGCGAGATTTCGAGTGCGCCGAAGAGGTTGTTCCGGTCCGTCACCGCAACCGCCGGCATGCCGTGTTCCAGCAGCCAGCCTTTCAGGCCCTTGGGCGTGATCATGCTTTCGAGCAGAGAATAGCTCGACCGCACGGCAAGGTGGATGAAGGGCGACTCAGGCAAAGCGATTTCTCCTGCGGAGAGTGTACAATGCCGCTGCTGCCGCAACCAGACCACCCGTCAGCGACGGCTGTTCCACAGCTTATTCCGGCTTGTAATCGACCAGTTGGCCGTCCTGTAGGGTGAGGACGCGGTCCATATGCTGTGTCAGCGCGAAATTGTGCGTTGCCACCAGAACCGCCGCGCCTTCATTGCGCACCATCTTGATGAGGGTCGCGAAGACGCGCTCAGTCGTGACAGGGTCAAGGTTGCCGGTCGGTTCGTCGGCAATCACGAGGCGCGGGTCATTGGCCAGTGCGCGGGCGATCGCCACGCGCTGCTGCTCGCCGCCGGACATCTGGCCCGGCTGGTGATGGCCGCGATCAGCGAGACCCATGACTTCCAGTAGCGCCTGAGCCTTCTCGCGCGCGGCTTTCTTCTTCACGCCGGCAATCATCAGCGGCATGGCGATATTGTCCGCCGCGTTGAATTCCGGAAGCAAATGGTGGAACTGGTAGACGAAGCCGATCTTGTTGCGCCGAACAGCGGTGCGGCCCCGATCGTCGAGTGAGAGGCAGTCGATGCCATCGAGCATGACCTTGCCACCTTCCGGGCGCTCCAGCAGGCCCGCCGTGTGTAACAGCGTGGATTTACCTGACCCTGATGGCCCGACAAGGCCGACAAGCTCACCCGCATTCAGGCGTAACTCGGTCCCTCGGAGGACCGGCAGTTCGCCCGCTTCGGTCCGGTAGGTTCGGTCGATGCCGATGAGTTCGAGGACGGGACCGGACATTATTCGAACCTCAAGGCGCTGACCGGATCCTGGCGGGAGGCCCACCAGGCCGGAATGATCGAGACGCCCATCGACAT
Source organism: Hyphomonas oceanitis SCH89 (assembly GCF_000685295.1). Lineage (GTDB taxonomy): Bacteria > Pseudomonadota > Alphaproteobacteria > Caulobacterales > Hyphomonadaceae > Hyphomonas > Hyphomonas oceanitis. Next base: position 32,135 of record NZ_ARYL01000025.1, on the reverse strand, counting down.
GAAGAGGGCATAGAGACCAGTGCGGATCACTTCATGCCAGTCGAGGATCGCAGGCAGGCCTTCAAGGCCATAGGTTTCCGCATCGAAGACTTCGCCCTGGACGAACAGGTTGATGAAGGCTTCCACGTAATGGATGTTGAGCACCACGAGAACGCCCACAAGCACGCCGAGAAGCGCCCCAGCCGTGCCCAGCACTGTGCCCACAAGCAGGAAGACACGCAGAACGCCGCCCCGGCCGAGACCGATTGTGCGCAGGATCGCGATATCACGGGATTTGTTCTTCACCAGCATCACCACGCCAACGATGATGTTAAGTGTCGCAATCGCCATGATGACCATGACCAGGAGGCGCACCATCGTGCGCTCAACGCGCAATGCGTTCAGATAGCTCTCGCGCTGGCTCTTCCAGTCGAATGTGTAGAGCGCATTGCCGGTCGCGTTGGCGATGGCCGCCATGGCTTCGTGTGTTTTTTCGGGGTCCTTCAGCCTAATATCCAGCATGGAATAGTGGCCCTTGGACTGGAACAGGATCTGCGCCTGTTCCATCGGCATGAAGGCATAGAGGCTGTCGAGTTCGACGCTGCCTGTCTTGAAGATATCGCCGACGACGTATGACTTGCTGCGCGGTGTGCCGCCCATCGGACCAGCAGTTTGCTGCGAGGTGATGATCTCAACCTTGTCGCCCGGACGAACGCCCAGGCCTTCGCGCCCGGCTGCGAGGAAGGCACCCAGCATAATGACGTCACCACCATTGCGGCCCTCACCGAAGCCAGCATCGACGGCGGCTTTGCCACCGTCCTTGAGGAAGGGCATCGTCGCCAGGTCTTCATTGCGGATCGCCCGGACTGCAGCGCCCGTCTTGCGGCCATTGGCCGTGATCAGGACGTATTCCTCTATATAGGGCGTCACGCTCGTGATGCCGTCGATCTCGCGGATCTTGGCAGCGAGGGCGTTGGCCTCGTCTTCCGTATAGCTGCTGACCACGCCATAGACATGGGGTTGGCCACCGAGCAGCGCATCCAGCAGGGTCGCCCGGAAACCGCTCATGACGGACATGGTGATGATCAGCGCAGCCACGGCGAAGAAGATGCCGACGAAAGAAATGATCGAGATCAGCGACGCCCCGCCATGTTCCCGCTTGGCGCGCAGGTAGCGCCAGGCCAGCGTGCGTTCCAGCATGCCGAACGGCGCGGCGCGATGACCCAGCTCGCTCATTTTGGCGCCACTTTCTTGATCGCTTCCGCAAAGGGCATCTCGGTCTTCTCGCCCGTCTTGCGGTGCTTGACCTCGACAACCCCGTTCTCGATGCCGCGCGGCCCGATAACGATCTGCCATGGCAGTCCGATCAGTTCCATCCGGGCGAACTTGCCGCCCGCGCGCTCGTCCGTGTCGTCATAGAGCACGTCCATGCCTGCGTCCGTCAGCGCCTTATAGGCGTCGTCGCAGGCGGCGTCACAGGCTGCATCGCCAACGCGCATATTGATCAGGCCGACATGCCAAGGGGCCACCGATTCCGGCCACACGATGCCGTTCTCGTCATGGCAGGCCTCAATGATGCCGCCGACAAGGCGGGATACGCCAATGCCGTAGCTGCCCATCTGCACGGGCACCATCTGGCCGTCTGCCGTTTGCACAACCGCGTTCATGGGCAGCGAATACTTGGTACCGAAGTTGAAAATATGGCCAACTTCGATGCCGCGTGCAGACACCCGGCTTTCAGCCGGGATGGCCGCGAAGGCTGCCTCATCGTGCATCTCTTCGGTCGCGGCATAATACTGCGTGCGCTTTTCGACTTCGGCGTTCAGGTCGCTGTCGAAATCCAGGTCCAGTCCGGGCGGCGGCAGGTCCAACAGGGCCTTGTCGCAGAACACGGCGCTTTCGCCCGTATCGGCCAGGATGATGAATTCGTGGCTCATGTCGCCGCCGATGGGGCCGGTATCGGCACGCATCGGAATGGCCGTGAGGCCCATGCGGTCAAAGGCATTGAGATAAGCACAGAACATTTTGCGGTAAGATACGCGCGCGTCTTCCTCCGTCAGGTCGAAGGAATAGGCATCCTTCATAAGGAATTCACGGCCGCGCATGACGCCGAAGCGCGGACGGACCTCATCGCGGAACTTCCACTGCTGGTGATAAAGGTTCAGCGGCAGCTGCTTGTAGCTTTTCACATAGGCCCGGAACACGTCCGTGATCAGCTCTTCATTGGTCGGGCCGAAGAGCATCTCGCGGTCGTGCCGGTCGGTGATGCGCAGCATTTCCTTGCCATAGTCGTCATAGCGTCCGGATTCGCGCCATAGATCGGCTTGCTGCAGCGTCGGCATCAGCATTTCAACGGCGCCCGCGCGGTTCATCTCCTCGCGCACGATCTGCTCGATCCGCGTCAGAACCTTCAGACCCATCGGCAGCCACGTGTAGATACCGGCGCCGTTCTGGCGAACCATGCCGGTACGCAGCATCAGCTTGTGCGATGCGATGGCCGCATCTGCCGGGGCCTCTTTGCTGACCGGCAGAAAATACTTGGAAAGGCGCATGAATTCCCCGTTATCGATGGACTTGGCGCTCAACTAGCCGCAGCCGCCCCTACTCCGCAAGGAGCAGCGGCACAACGACGGCGGCAATGGCTGTCAGAACTGCTGCGCCGATACTGGCCCACAGCGCTTTCTTCCAGATCATGGGGCGGACAGGCGCGCCTTCTTCGGTGCCCGGTGTGTGCGCGCCATCCTCGAACTGACCGCGAACGCCAATCGGCAGGACTGCGAAGAAGCAGATCCACCAACACAACACGAAGACGACAACGCCGCTCGCTATGGTCATTAGTGGTGGCCTTTCGGCGTTTCCATCAGCTCGATCAGAACGCCGTTCGAGTTCTTCGGGTGCACGAAGATGATCATGGTGCCATGTGCGCCGATGCGCGGCTTGCCGAGCACTGTCGCGCCGCGTTTGTTCATCTCGTCCACGGCCTGGTTGATATCATCCACCTCAAAGCAGACATGGTGTTGTCCACCCTTGGGGTTTTTCGTGATGAAATTGGCGATAGGCGATTCGGCGTTCAGCGGCTCAATCAGTTCGATCTGCGCGTTGGGCAGGTTGACGAAGCAGACTTTGACGCCCTGCTCCGGCATGTCGAAAGGTGTGGTGATATCGGTTGCGCCATACAGGGTGCGATAGGTTTCGCAGGCTTCCTCAAGGTCCGGAACGGCAACGCCAACGTGGTTCAGCGGGCCCAGTTTGAATTCGCTCATCGTGTTCAACTCCTCAATACGGTCACATCTATCATCGGGCGTCGGCCGAACGTGGAATCGCAGGCCTTGCGCAACGCGCGGCCGATCTCGCGTTCAACCAGATCATCTTCAAGCCGGGTCTTGCGCTTCATTTTCTGGACAGCATTTTCCGCTGCCTCATCCAGCTCATCGAGGCTTTCGTCAGCAAGGCGCCCGTCAGCTTCAGAGAAGCCGCGAACGACCACGACCGGGCCGTCAATCACGTCACCGGCTTCATCGATGACGACGCTGGCAAGTACGAAACCATTCTCCGCAAGTTTGCGGCGCTCGTTTATGCCCTGCGCGCCTTCCGGCACGAGGAACTTGCCATCGAGATAAAGGCGCCCGGCAGGGACAAGATCAATGATCTCGGCCTTTCCCGGCGCGAGGCGCACAAGACTGCCATTGCGCGGGGCAATTGACTGCGGCACCTGCAGCGACTTGGCGTATGCGGCGTGTTCCACGATGTGGCGGCGCTCGCCATGGACAGGCACGGCAATCTCGGGCCGTACCCACTGGTACATGCGCTGCAGCTCGCCGCGGCACGGGTGGCCGGAGACGTGGATCGGATCCTTCACCATGCGCGGCGTGATGATCCGCACGCCCTGGTCGGCGAGCGAGTTCTGGAGCTGGAAGATTTCGCGCTCATTACCGGGAATGATGCGGCACGAGAAGATCACGCAGTCGCCCTCATGAAGCGACACGTTGCGGTGGTCCTTGCGGGCGATACGAGCGAGTGCGGCGCGTGCCTCGCCCTGGCTACCAGTACAGAGATAGAGAATGTTCTCGGCCGGAATGGAACTGGCGTCCGCCTCGTTCACGAATTCCATATTGCGCGGCAGGATGCCGACGGCTTTTGCGGCATCAGTGATGCGGTGCATGCTGCGCCCGACGAGGCAGACGCTGCGACCGGCCAGTTCAGCCGCCTCGATGATGGATTTCACGCGCGCCACGTTGGACGCAAAGGTCGTGACGGCAACGGCCTGCTTCTGTTCGGCGATGAGTTCGATCAGGCCCTGCTTCACGGTCTCTTCAGAGCCGGACTCGCCTTCCTCGAACACGTTCGTGGAATCACAGACCATGGCCAGCACGCCGCGATCACCGAGCGCCGTAAGGCCCTTGATGTCCGTCGGCCCGCCAATCTGTGGATCGGGATCGATCTTCCAGTCGCCGGTGTGCAGGATCATGCCTGCCGGGGTCTCGATGGCCAGCGCGTTGGGTTCAGGGATGGAGTGGGTCAGGGTCACGTAAGTGACCGAGAACGGCCCGGCAACGACCGTGCCGCCCAGCGCAACCGGCTTCAGCCAACGCGGATCGACACCGCGCTCCAGCATCTTGGAGCGCACGAGTTCCGTTGTGAACGGCGTCGCATAGATAGGCGCCTTGGTCTGCAGGCGCGGATAAAGCAGGCCGACAGCGCCGATATGGTCTTCATGGGCATGGGTCAGGAAGATCGCGTCGATCTGCTCGCCGATGAGATAGTCAGGATCGGCGCAGATGAGGTCGATCCCCGGCGTATCCAGCGATCCGAACGTGACGCCCACATCGACAAGGATCCAGCGGCGCGCATGGGCCGGCCCATAGCCGTAGGCGTTCAGGTTCATGCCGATTTCCTCGCATCCCCCTAGTGGGAGGAAAACGAGTTCGTCGCTGATTTGTGCTGAATCGGCCATAAGGTCCTATTTATTACGTTTATAGATTTCGAGGAGGCCCGTGATGAGAATATCCGGGTCATAGTGGTCAATCGTTTCGCTGGCGCCTTCAAAAAGCGAGGCAACGCCGCCGGTCGCAACCACCTGCAAGGGCTTTCCATACTCGGCCTTGATGCGTCGCACCAGCCCGTCAATCAGGTCGATATAACCCCAGAACACACCGGACTGCATCGCACTGATCGTATCCTGGCCAATTACCCGCGCGGGGCGCTGAATGGCGATGCGCGGCAATTGCGCTGCGGCATCGTGCAGGGCGCTGACAGAAAGGTTGATACCAGGGGAGATAATGCCGCCCTCAAAGCCGCCATCCTCTGCAACGATATCAAACGTTGTCGCCGTACCGCTATCGATGACGATCAGGTTGCCCGGATAGGTGACATGCGCACCGAGCGCGCTGACAATCCTGTCGGCACCGACTTGCTCGGGGCGGTGAATACGGATTTCGACGCCCGATTTGAGCGCTGGATCACCAATGAACATTGGCTCTACATTCAGATAACGGCGTGCAAGGTTGCGGAAGTTGAACACCGCTTGCGGCACAACGGTCGAAATCACGCAGCCATTGATTTTGCTTAGATCCATGCCGTGCATGTCCGCCAGGCGCCAGAGCCATGCCGCATGGTCGTCGGCCGTCTTGCGGGCATCAGTGGCGCTGCGCCACTGGACGACCCATTTGTCGCCATCGTGCACGCCGAAAACAGTGTTCGTGTTACCTACGTCAATCGCAAGCAGCATCGCGCTTATACTCTCCCTATCAGGTCAACGTCTCCAGCCCTTATGGTCTGCCGCGTGCCATCGGGCAATCTGAGTATAAGGGCACCCGTTTCGTCCATGTCCTCGAAAATGCCTTCAACAGGCTCTGCCGAGGCGTTTACACGTATAGTCCCACCGAGCCCCTCCGCACGTTCCAGCCAGCTTTTTCGCAGCGTTGAGAAGCCCGAGCGAGCCTCGACGAGGCGTGCTGAAAAGGCGTCTCTCAGTGCATCAAACACCATGGCCGCGGTAATGACCGTGTCTCCGCGCAAAGCTGCAATTGAAGTTGCGCTTTGGCCTGCGCCCTCTGGCGCATGTGTGACATTGATACCCATGCCAGCGGCTACCCACGTATCAGGGCCTGACATGCCGGTTTCGATCAGGATGCCGGACAGTTTCGCGCCATGGATACGTACGTCATTTGGCCATTTGACCTGAACAGCGGCATCAGGCGCGAACTGCAGCGCCATATCACTGACGGCCAGCGCTGCGGCAAACGGTGTACGGGAGGCGACAGCCAGGCCGCTTGGTTCGCGGTAGAGCACTGTCGTGAAAAGGTTTCCCGGCGGTGACAGCCAGTTCCGCTGAAGCCGTCCGCGACCAGCTGTCTGAGTTTCGGCAACAAGCCAGCAGTCGGTGAATCCCCCTGTCGCGGCACGGCGTTTTGCCTCGGTATTGGTGCTGTCTATCGTGCCGAGATGATGGACGGGCCAGTCAAACTTCAAGAGGGCAGTCCCAACGCGGCCGTATTGGCCCACTCGGCTAGCGCGTTGATGAAGATCAGGAACACGATGCCCGCCACAAAGGCCGAGACCAGAACAGTGAGCGTCACCGAACCGTCAATCGGCTCGAAGCGCTCTTTCGGTTCATCAAACCACATGATCTTGACGACGCGGAGATAGTATCCCAGCGACACAACCGACGCGACCACCAGAATGATCGCGAGCGGCATAAGACCTGCCTGAATGCCCGCATTGAAGACTTCCCATTTCCCGAAAAAACCACCGAAAGGCGGAAGGCCTGCGATCGAGAAGATCAGGATAGACAGGGCGATCGCCAGCCATGGGCGCGAGCTCATCAGGCCGCCAAGCTCGTCAATGCTCTCAACCATGCCACCGCGGCGTCGCATCGCCAGCACGCCGGCAAATAGACCGAGCGATGAAATCACGTAGAGGGTCATGAAGATCAGCAGGGCCCCTGCTCCGGTCTCACGTCCTGCAGCAACGGCCACAAGTGCGTAGCCCATGTTGGCAATCGAGGAGTAGCCAAGAAGGCGCTTGATGTTGGTCTGCGTCAGCGCGCCGAACGAACCCACAAGCATCGACATGCCGGCGATGATCGAAATGACCATCTGCCACTGGTCGAGAATGTTGCCGAAGGCCGTGAACATGACATTCGCGAAGACGACCATGGAGGCCATTTTGGGCGCGGTCGCGAAGAAAGCGCCAACTGGCGTGGGGGCGCCTTCGTAAACGTCGGGCGTCCAGACGTGCATAGGGGCAGCAGACACTTTGAAGGCCAGGCCGACAATCATCATGACCATGCCGAAGAGGAGCCCAATGGATGTGTCAGCCGTGAAGATGCCGGCATAGCTCGTCGTGCCTGCAAAGCCGTACACAAGCGAAGCGCCATAGAGCAGCATGCCGGATGCCAGTGCGCCCAGTACGAAATACTTGAGGCCCGCTTCGGAAGAGCGCGCAGAGTCGCGGTGGAACGCGGCCAGCACATAGGACGAGAGGCTCAGCGTCTCGATGCCCATATAGAGGGTCATGAGGTCTGAAGCGGACAGGATGATGCCCATACCGAGCGACGCGAAAATCGTCAGCAGGACGTATTCGTAACGGATCGTGTCATGACGCTTGAGGAAGCCCTCGGACATGATCAGCGCGAAGCCGCCAACAGAGAAGCTGACGAATTTTGCGAAGTTCACGAACGTGTTCGTTCTCACGAGGCCGCCGAACGCCTCACCGCCCTCATAGAAGATGAGCGTGATTGCCGCAGCGCCGAACAGGGCCAGCGCGCCGTATTTGAATGACAGGCTGTTGAACCGGTCCTTGAGCAAGGCGCCCAGCAGGACGCCCACAAGGCCAGCTGCCGCAAGCCAAAGCTCCGGTCCGATTGCCAGGATCATAGCAGTATAGTCGAGCATGGGCCGTCAGCCTCCGACCATCAGGGACAGAATGCGGTTGGTCGCCCCTTCAGTAATGTGGAAAATCAGGTTCGGCGCCACGCCAAACAGCAAGGTAAGCAAGGCCAGCGGCACGATACAGACCAGTTCGATCATGCTCATGTCGCGGATGCCTTCGAGTTTCGGATTGGTGATCTCGCCGAACACGGTGCGACGGTAGAGCGTCAGCATATAGACAGCCGAGAAGATCACGCCGAGGGCTGCTCCGGCAGCCGCCCAGGTCGACGCCTGGAAACCGCCAACCATGGTCAGGATTTCACCGATGAAGCCGCTGGTGCCCGGCAGGCCCACGTTTGCCATCGTGAAGAGCATGAACAGGGTTGCGTAAACCGGCATGCGATTGACGAGGCCGCCATAGGCAGCGATCTCGCGTGTGTGCATGCGGTCGTAAACCACTCCGACGATCAGGAAGAGCGCGCCGGAGATCAGGCCGTGGCTGAGCATCTGGAAGATGGCACCCTGAACACCGACCTCGTTGAACGAGAAGATGCCGAGGGTGACAAAGCCCATGTGCGCAACAGATGAGTACGCGATCAGCTTCTTCATGTCGGTCTGGCGCCACGCGACAAGCGACGTGTAGACGATCGCAATAACGGCCAGTGCGAACATCGCCGGCTGGAACAGGTGGCTCGCATCCGGGAACATCGGCAACGAGAATCGCAGGAAGCCGTAGCCGCCCATTTTCAGCAGCACGCCTGCCAGGATAACAGAGCCGGCCGTTGGTGCCTGAACGTGCGCATCAGGCAGCCAAGTATGCACCGGCCACATAGGGAGTTTCACGGCAAAGGATGCCGCAAACGCCAGCCAGAGCCATGTCTGCACGTGTGGCGGGAAGGCGAATTTCTCCAGAACTTCAATGTCCGACGAGCCAGCCGCCTGGAACATGTAAACGACGGCAACCAGCATCAATAGCGAGCCAAGCAGCGTGTAGAGGAAGAACTTGAAGGCCGCGTATATCTTCTCCTTGCCGCCCCAGATACCGATGATCAGGAACATCGGGATCAGGCCAGCCTCGAAGAAGATGTAGAAGAGAACGATGTCCAGCGCCGCGAAAACGCCGAGCATGAATGTTTCGAGCACAAGGAAGGCGACCACGTATTCGGTGACCCGCGTATGAATCGAGTTCCAGCTCGCCAGCAGGCAGATCGGCGTGAGGAATGTCGTCAGCAGAATCAGCGGCATCGAGAGGCCGTCGACACCGACCTTGTAGGTCACGGCGCCATACCAGGCATAGTGCTCGACCAGCTGGTAGCCGGCTGCGTTTGAATCGAATGTCAGGAACGCTGCTACCGAAGCAATGAAGGTCGCACCGGAGATGATCATGCCGGCAAGCAGGGCTGCGCGGTTGTCTTTACCGGCCTCCTCCTTGCTGAAGCTGCCGGCCGTGGCCGTGCGGACGCCCATGATGATGAGCGCGCCAATCAGTGGCAGGAAAACGACTGCTGAAAGGATGGGGAACCCGCCCATTAGTTAGCTCCTCCAGCCCGCAACCACATCACAGCGCCGAAGACGAGCGCCGCACCGATGATCACGAAGGCGTAATGATACAGGTAGCCGGTGTGCATGGCCGACAGGCGGCGCGCACTCCAGCGGGTAAGGGATGTGACGCCATCGGGTCCAAGACGGTCGATGACTTTCTTGTCGGCCTTCCAAAACAGGTTACCCAGCATAGCCGAGCCCTTGATAAGCGTCGCGTTGTAGATCTCGTCAAAATACCACTTATTCGCAAATAGGGCGTGCAGTGGACCACCGCTGTCGGCGATACGTTTGCCGAAGCCGCGATTGAAGAAATAGGTGAACGTGGCGATCAGGAAACCGATGACGGTCACCACCAGCGGGGCCAGGATCACCCACTCAGGCACATCATGGCGGTCATGCAGGACATGGTTGTCGACCGCCGAATAGATCGAGCTGCCCCAGAAAGCGCTCTCGGCATCCCCGACAAACCAATCGTGGAAGTAGAAGCCTGCGAACATGGCACCCAGGCTGAGTAGCGCGAGCGGCACCAGCATGATGGCCGGGCTCTCGTGTGGCTCATGGGCGTGATCATCGTGTGCGTGGTCATGGCCGTGATCGTTCGCGGCAGCGTGCGCGTGATCCGCGTGATCGTCATCGTGCTCCGCAGAGGCCATCGGACCATGGAACGTCATGTAGATGAGGCGCCAGGAATAGAAGCTGGTCAACATGGCCGCGATGATACCGAACCAGAAAGCCACCTGGCCGAACATGACATGATGTTCGCCCGCCGCGAAGGCGCTCTCCAGAATGGCATCCTTCGAGAAGAAACCGGAGAAGCCGATCAGCGTATGCGGAATGCCGAGGCCGATAATGGCAATCGTACCGATCATCATCGCCGCATAGGTCAACGGCATGTATTTCGCGAGACCGCCCATGCGGCGCATGTCCTGCTCGTGGTGCATACCGTGGATGACCGAGCCGGCACCGAGGAACAGGAGCGCCTTGAAGAAGGCGTGCGTAAAGAGATGGAACATGGCGGCCTCATAGGCGCCGACGCCTGCCGCGAAGAACATGTAGCCGAGCTGCGAACAGGTCGAATAGGCGATGACGCGCTTAATGTCGTTCTGCGCCATGCCGACCGTTGCGGCGTAGAGACAGGTTACTGCGCCGATGATCGTGATCATGCCGGCGGCATAAAGCGTGTGCTCATAGAGCGGTGACATGAGGCAGACGAGGTAGACGCCTGCCGTCACCATGGTCGCGGCGTGGATCAGTGCGGACACCGGCGTTGGGCCTTCCATAGCGTCCGGCAGCCAGACGTGCAGGAAGAACTGGGCCGACTTGCCCATCGCACCGATGAAGAGAAGCACGCCGATCAGTTCAAGCGCGTAGACGTGCTGTCCCAGGAAGTCGATCGCGAGATCCTGGGCTGGCGCCGCGCTGGCAAAGGCGAGTGGCGTCACGATCGCATTCTCGCGGATCGCGGTCAGGACCGGCTCGAACTCGACCGAGCCGAACACGAAGAACACGGCCATGATGCCAAGCGCCAGACCGAAGTCGCCAACGCGGTTGGTAACGAAGGCCTTGATGGAGGCGTCGTTCGGCGCCTTCTTCGTGTACCAGAAACCGATCAGCAGGTATGACGCGAGGCCCACGCCTTCCCAGCCAAAGAAGAGCTGGATGAAATTGTCCGCCACGACCAGCGACAGCATCGCGAACGTAAACAGCGACAGGTAGGCAAAGAAACGCGAACGGTGCGGATCTTCGCTCATATAGCCCCAGGAATAGAGGTGCACGAGGCCGGAGACGCCTGTGATAACGGCCATCATCACGATGGACAGCGTGTCGATACGGATCGCCCAGTTTGCGTGGAACGCGCCGACGTCTATCCACGGCATCAGGGTGATGACATGTGCCCCATTCGTGGCGACAGCCTCAACCGCATGACCGACTTCCTCGGCATGACCTTCAGCGCCATGAATTCCGGCGGCATAGGCAAACAGCTGGTAAAGCGACAGGGCGCCCGCGAGCAGGACCGTACCTGTCGTCAGGATCATCACCGGCGCATCGCCGATCTGCTTATGAACAAGACCCGACAGCGCTACGATACCGGGCGCGAGGACGATGAAAAGGATGAGGAAGTCCGGCAGCATGTGTCCGTTACCCTTTCATCAGGTCAACATTCTCGACCGCGATATCGCCGCGATTGCGGAAATACACGACGAGGATGGCGAGACCGACGGCCGCTTCAGCGGCGGCGACGGTCAGGACAAGCATGGCGAAGATCTGCCCGGTGATGTCACCATTGAACACCGAGAAGGCGATCATGTTGATGTTCACCGACAGAAGGATCAGTTCGATCGCCATGAGAATGACGATGATGTTCTTCCGGTTCACGAAGATGCCGACGACACCGATCGTGAACAGGGCCGCCGATACGGCGAGATAATGGGAAAGTCCAAGGTCCATGATATCAGATCCCCTGCCCGGAGCTCGGGTCTTTCAATTCGAAGGCGTCAGAACGGCGCCGTGCTGTCTGGTGAGCGATGCTTTGACGTTTCACCCCGGGACGATGACGAAGCGTCAGCACGATGGCGCCGATCATGGAGACGAGAAGCACGATTCCCGCGAGCTGGAACAGCAGCATATACTGCGTATACATGACCTGACCGATGGCCTCGGCATTCGTTTCTGCGCCCGGCGAAGCATCGAAGGTGCCGACATGGTTTTCGAGCCCAGCAAACGACGCCATCACGATTTCCGCGAGGAAGACTGCGCCGACCAGCAGGCCAAAAGGCAGATAGCTCAGAAAGCCCTGCTTCAGCTCGACGAAATCCACGTCGAGCATCATGACGACAAACAGGAAGAGTACCGCGACCGCGCCGACATAGACAACGACGAGCAGCATCGCGAGGAATTCAGCGCCGATCAGCACGAGCAGCCCCGCCGACGTGAAGAAGGCGAGGATCAGGAAGAGAACCGAGTGCACGGGGTTGCGCGCCGCGATCACCATCACGGCGGACAAGACCACGATCGTGGCCAAAATCCAGAAAGCGTAAACTGCCAAAGCCCTCAAAGCCCCTATTTGGTGAAACAGCGAGGCCTCTGCCCTGCCGCTCCGGTTCAGTCATTCTACAGGCACGCCCCTATCGATAAGGCGCGTCCAGCTCCAGGTTTTTCGCGATCAGTCGTTCCCAACGGTCACCATTCGCTAGCAGGCGATCCTTGTCGTAAAACAGCTCTTCGCGTGTTTCCGTCGCAAACTCAAAGTTTGGTCCTTCGACGATGGCATCCACCGGGCAGGCTTCCTGACAGAAACCGCAATAGATGCATTTCACCATGTCGATGTCGTAGCGCGTCGTGCGGCGCGCGCCGTCTGCCCGTGGTTCGGCCTCGATCGTGATAGCCTGCGCCGGGCACACGGCTTCACACAGCTTACACGCGATGCAGCGCTCTTCACCGCTCGGATAGCGGCGCAGCGCATGCTCACCCCGGAAGCGTGGGCTGAGCGGGTTCTTCTCGAAGGGATAGTTCACGGTCGCCTTGCGACGGAACATCTCGCCAAGGGCGGTCCAGAATGCGCCAAGGAAGTCGGTCAATAGCGCGCCGCGGATGGTCTGTGCGATGCTCATGCCTGCACTCCGGTATAAACAACATAGCCTGCAACGATGAGGACGGCTGCAAGCGATGTGGGGAGAAAGATCTTCCAGCCGAGACGCATCAGCTGGTCATAGCGATAGCGGGGCACGATGGCCTTCACCATGGCGAACATGAAGAAGAAGAAGAGGATCTTCAGCATGAACCAGAACAGGCCGGACAGACTGAGCAGCAGCGGTGGCCAGTCTTTCACCACGTCGCCAAGATCGAACGGGCCGTGCCAGCCGCCGAGGAACATGATGGTCATCATGGCGCACATGAGGACGATATTCAGATACTCGCCCAGCATGAAGAGGAGGTACGGCGTGGAGCCATACTCGACCTGATAGCCAGCCACGAGTTCTGATTCCGCCTCCGGAAGGTCGAACGGTGGGCGGTTTGTTTCAGCCAGCGCCGAGATGAAGAACATCACGAACATCGGGAACATGACAAAAATCATCGGGAAGTACTGAAAACTGAAGATGTGCCAGTTCCAGAAGCCGCCAGACTGGTTCTCGACAATTGCGCTCAGGTTCATGGACCCGGTCAGCAAGATCACCGTGACGATGATGAAGCCGATGGACACTTCATAAGAGACCATTTGCGCAGCCGAGCGCAGCGCCCCGAGGAACGGATACTTCGAGTTCGAGGCCCAGCCGCCCATGATGATGCCGTAGACACCCAGCGAGCTGATGGCGAAGAGGTAAAGCACACCCACGTTGAGGTTCGAGACAACCCAGCTTGTGCCGGATGTCGTACCCGGCGCGACGGGGATTGCAGCCCATGCGACGAATGACAGCGTACAGGTCAGGATCGGCGCGAGAATGAACACGGTCTTATTGGCGCCCGCCGGAATGACGATTTCCTTCAGCAGGAACTTTCCGAAGTCCGCGAATGACTGGAACAGACCAAACGGCCCGACCACGTTCGGGCCTTTGCGCATCATCACGCCAGCCCAGATCTTGCGATCGAGCAGGAGCAGGAATGCGATGGAAATCAGCAGGACAAGCGTGAACAAGGCAATCTGGCCAAGCACCATCCAGAAGCCCGTGAAATCGCCGAAAGACTCGATGAGATTGCTCATGCCGCCGCCCTACTCCGCTGCTACCGGAGTGTCCAGAGCCGTGCTGAGCGATGAACACTCCGCCATGGTCTTCGACGCTCTTGCGATCGGGTTTGTCAGGTAAAAATCCTCGATGGGCGCTTTGAAGGCGTCTGCGGAGATAGTCCCAGCCGAGCCCGAACCAGAAGCCTGGAGTGCTGACGCGCCACTGGCTCCCGGCGCGAATCCCAGTCCGGAGAAGACCGTGTTTTCGCCTTCCGACCCACGCAAGCTGGCGCGTAGTGCGGCAGCGGTGTCATAAGGCAGCGTTTTGCCAACGACTTGTGACAGGGCGCGGAAGATTGCCCAGCCTTCGCGCGCCTCGCCTTTCGGTTGGACCGCGCGGGTCGTCATCTGAATGCGGCCTTCGGTATTGGCGTAAGTGGCATCCATTTCGGTATAGGTGGCGCAAGGCAGGATGATGTCAGCGCGCGCGGCGCCAGCGTCGCCATGGGAGCCGACATAGATAACTTTCGCACTGCCAATACCTGACAGGTCGACTTCGTCAGCGCCGAGCAGGACAACGGTCTCCATGCCGCCGCCGAGAACCTCGGCTGTTGGCTTCCCACCTTCACCCGGCACAAAACCGACATCCAGCGCGCCAACACGGCCAGCCGCATTATGCAGGACACCGAACCCGGCCCAGTCATCCGCCACTGCGCCAACATCTTGAGCAAGCTTCAGCGCCGCATCCAGCACGGCCTGACCGTCTGCACGGCAAAGGGCGCCCTCGCCGACGACGACCATGGGACGCTTGGCATCTTTCAGCACTTTGAAGAAATCGCTGCTTGCGACATTCGCGAGCGCGTCGCCACCGGCGCCGAGATGGTCATAATCATAGGTCAGATCGACCGCTTCGCCAATCACGCCAACCTTCAGTTCGCCCCAAAGCCAGGACTTACGAATACGGGCGTTCCAGACGGCTGCCTCAACACGCGGATTGGTGCCGATCAGGAGTAGCGCATCGGCCTCTTCAACGCCCATAAGCGTCGGGTTGAGGATGTAGCGCTCACGCACGCCGTCGGTGCCGTAAACGGCGCCAGCGGGGCGGCAGTCTGTGTTCTGGACCCCCATGGCGCGGAACAGGTCCAGCGCGGCCTTGGCTTGTTCGACTTCGATGAGGTCGCCTGCGACGACGCCAATCTTGTCGGCGGGCGCTGCCAGTGCAGTCTTGGCGGCTTCGAAAGCTTCACCCCAGGTTGCCGGAACGAGCTTGCCGTTGACGCGGACATAAGGCGTGTCGAGACGCTGGCGGGCCAGGCCATCCCACACGAAGCGGGATTTGTCGGAAATCCACTCTTCGTTCACTTCCTCATTGGTTTCAGGCAGGATGCGCATAACGCCATCGCCTTTGGCATCAACGCGGATTGACGCGCCCATCGCATCCATGACGTCGATGGACGAGGTCTTGCGCAGCTCCCATGGGCGCGCGTTGAAAGCGTAAGGCTTGGAAGTCAGCGCGCCGACCGGGCAGAGGTCGATCACATTGCCCGAAAGTTCGGATGTCAGCGACTTTTCAAGATAGGTCGTGATTTCGGCATTCTCGCCGCGCGAGATCATGCCGATCTCCTCCACGCCTGCAACTTCGGCCACGAAGCGGACGCAGCGCGTACACTGGATGCAGCGGGTCATGATCGTCTTGACCAGCGGGCCCATGTTCTTGTCGTCGACCGCGCGTTTGTTCTCTTCATAGCGGCTGCCGCCACGGCCATAGGCCATGGCTTGGTCCTGCAGGTCGCACTCACCGCCCTGGTCGCAGATCGGACAATCGAGCGGGTGGTTGATCAGCAGGAATTCCATCACGCCGTTACGAGCCTTCTGGACATAGTCGCCCTTGGTGCGCACGTTCGGCGCGGAGCCGTCGCGGTTGGGGCGCATGTCGCCAACGGTCTGCGCGCAGGATGCAATCGGCTTCGGCGCGCCTTCCCATTCGACGAGGCACATGCGGCAATTACCGGCAACCGACAGGCGCTCGTGATAGCAGAAGCGCGGAATCTCGGCGCCGGCTTCCTCACACGCCTGCATCAGCGTGTAGTGCTTGGGGACCTCAATGTCCTGGCCATCGATATTCAGTTTGAACGTGTCGGACATGTCTTCTTACTCCGCCGCGATTACCGCGCCCTGCACCATGGCGCGAGGCAGACGATACTGGTTGATGCGGTCTTCAATTTCAGGCCGGAAATGGCGGATCAGGCCCTGGATTGGCCAGGCGGCTGCGTCGCCAAGCGCACAGATCGTGTGGCCTTCGACTTGTTTGGTTACGTCGAGCAGCGTGTCGATCTCGTCATGCTCGGCTTCGCCTTTGACCATGCGTTCCATGACGCGCCACATCCAGCCGGTGCCTTCACGGCACGGCGTGCACTGGCCGCAGGATTCGTGCTTGTAGAAATATGCTAGGCGCGCGATCGCCTTGATCAGGTCGGTGTCCTTGTCCATCACGATGACGGCCGCTGTGCCGAGACCCGATTTCAGGTCGCGCAGCGTGTCAAAGTCCATGTAGGCGTCCATGATCTGTTCGGCAGGCACCATCGGCACGGATGAACCACCCGGGATGACCGCCTTCAGATTGTCCCATCCGCCACGAATGCCGCCGCAATGCGTTTCGATCAGGTCGCGGAAGGTAATCGACATCTCCTCTTCCACATTGCACGGCTTGTTCACGTGGCCGGAGATGCAGAAAAGTTTCGTGCCGGAGTTATTCGGACGACCAAAGCCTGCGAACCATTCGGCGCCGCGGCGCAGGATGGTCGGCGCAACGGCGATGGATTCCACATTGTTCACGGTCGTCGGGCAGCCATAGAGCCCGGCATTGGCCGGGAATGGTGGCTTCATGCGCGGCTGGCCCTTCTTGCCTTCAAGGCTTTCGAGCAGCGCGGTTTCTTCGCCGCAGATATAGGCGCCGGCGCCGTGGTGGACGTAGATATCAAAGTCCCAGCCATTGTCATTGTCCTGGCCGATCAGCTTGGCCTCGTAGGCCTCCTTGATCGCGAGTTCCATGGCATGGCGTTCAGCAATGTATTCACCGCGCAGGTAGACATAGCACTTGTGCGCGCGCATCGCGCGGCTCGCGACCATGCAGCCTTCGATGAAAAGATGCGGGTCGTGCCGCATAATCTCGCGATCCTTGCACGTACCCGGTTCGGACTCGTCACCGTTCACGACGAGGTAGTGCGGGCGCTCGCGCACTTCCTTCGGCATGAAGGTCCATTTCAGGCCGGTCGGGAAGCCCGCGCCGCCACGGCCGCGCAGGCCGCTGGCCTTGATCTGATCACAGATCCAGTCTGGCCCCATGGCGAGCATTTCGCGCGTGAGGTGCCACGCACCGCGCTTTTTGGCGGCTTCCAGGCTCGGTGAATGGAGCCCGTAGAGATTGCTGAAGATGCGGTCCTTGTCGAGCAACATGTCCTAGTCCTCATCACCCTTCTTGGGCAGCAGGGTCGTTTTCGTACCCGGCTTTGCCTCTGGTGTTTCACGTTTCGTATTGGTCGGCGCATCCTCTTTCGGCAACGCCTTGGAGCCCTCGGCATCCGCTGCAGGTTCAGCAGCCGGTAGGTTCGGAAGCACCGAAACCTCGTTGCGCGAGCCATCAAAGAGGTGCGGTTCAGTCAGCACGGTCGTACCGCCCTCAGGACCGCTATTGATACGGTCGATCTGCGGGCCCGGCTGTACGTCGGCGCCGTTCTTGAGCTTGGAAAGAATCTTGCTGAAGCTGTCAGCGGTCAGGTCTTCGAAATAGTCGTCATTGATCTGCGCCATGGGAGCGTTCACGCAAGCACCAAGACATTCGACTTCTTCCCAAGAGAGGCGCTTGTCGTCGGTGACGTACATCGCAGGGCCGATTTCCTTCTTGCACACTTCGCGTAGCGATTCAGAACCGCGCAGCATGCAAGGTGTCGTGCCGCAAAGCTGAATGTGGAACTTGCCAACCGGCTGCATGCGGAACATCGTGTAGAACGTCGCGACTTCGTAGACGCGGATATACGGCATCTCAAGACGGTCAGCGACTTCACGCATCGCCGGCTCGGATAACCATCCGTTATTGTCTTTCTGGGCCAGCCAAAGCAGCGGGATGACAGCCGAGCGCTGGCGGTCCGCCGGATACTTGGCACGCCAGAAGGTGATCTTGTCTTCTGTTTCAGGCTTGAAGGCGAAGCTGTCGCCGCCTGCCTCGATGTCGAACCGGCGCAATGCCATCTACTGCTCCTTCGCAAGCGGCACAGTGACGTGTCCTGCTTCGTCAATTGGCCAGAACGGATTGTGCGCGACTTCCCAGGCATTCCCTTCAGGGTCTGCAAAGTAGCCGGAATATCCGCCCCAGTATGTCTTGTGCGGTGGCTTGGAAATGCGCGCGCCTGCGCGCTCCAGCCTACCGAAAATCTCGTCAACCTCATCGGCAGACCGCGCATTGAATGCCAGCGCAAAGCCTTTGAATCCTTCGCCGCTACCTGCCGCCATTCCGGCGTCATCGGCGAGCTTCGCCCTGTCCCAAAGGCCAAGCACCATTCCGCCAGCATTACAGAATGCGATCTCGCCCTTTACGCCCCGGTCCTCGAAACCCAGAACGTCCGTGTAAAAATGGATCATGCCAGCGAGGTCGCTGACCCCGATGGTGATGATCGATACACGCTGTTCCGGAAACGCGCCCATGGCTCAGCCGCCTCGCGCGAAGTCGACGCGGGAGATCTTGCCGTCGCGGAGTGTATAGATGGCCGCGACTTCAAAACTGTCACCGCCCGGTGTGCGCGCAACCCGCTCATGCACCATGACGATGGATCCAAGGTCGATTTCGTTGACCACGTCGGCGCGGTTCTCCGGAAACTCTGCAAACAGCTCAAGGTGACGGGCACGAATGGCTGCATGCCCTGCCTGGTTCACGGAGCCGTTGAAGCCCGCCAGTTCAGCGTCCTCGGTATAGAACGCCATAAAGGCCTCAATATCCTGCGCATTGTAGGCATCAAGTTGGCGCTGTACGAGATCGGTTGATGCGCTCAACGGTCAATCTCCCCGAACACGATATCGAGCGTACCGAGAATGGCCGAGACGTCTGCCAGCATATGCCCCTTCGAAAGGTGATCCATCGCCTGCAAGTGCGGATAGCCCGGTGCACGAATCTTGGCGCGATACGGCTTGTTGGTGCCGTCCGAGACGAGATAGACGCCAAATTCACCCTTTGGCGCTTCGACAGCAGCGTAACATTCGCCTTCAGGAACGTGGAAACCTTCGGTGTAGAGTTTGAAGTGATGGATCAGCGCTTCCATCGAGTTCTTCATTTCACCACGTCGGGGAGGTGAGAGCTTGGAGTCCCGTGGCAGGACCGGTCCGGGACCTTCCTTGGCCAGAAGCTCAATGCACTGCTGGATGATCTTGGTCGATTCCTTCATTTCTTCCATGCGGCAAACATAGCGATCATAGTTGTCGCCGTTCTTGCCGACCGGAATCTTGAAGTCGAGCTCGTCGTAGCACTCATAGGGTTGCGAACGCCGAAGGTCCCAGGTGAGGCCCGAACCGCGCACCATGACGCCGGAAAAGCCCCACTCCATGATGGTCTTAATGTCGACAACACCGATATCGACATTGCGCTGCTTGAAGATGCGGTTCTCTGTGACGAGGGACTCCACACGATCCATCGCTGTGGGGAAAAACTCGCACCACGACGCGATATCATCAATCAGCGCCTGAGGCAGATCCTGATGGACTCCACCGGGACGGAAATAGGCGGCGTGCATGCGGCTGCCGGAAGCGCGCTCATAGAAGACGCATAGTTTTTCACGCTCTTCAAAGCACCATGTGATTGGCGTCAGCGCACCAACGTCCATCACACCTGTGCCAATGTTGAGAAGGTGCGACATGATGCGGCCAATTTCCGAGTACATCACGCGGATGAGGCTGGCGCGGCGCGGAACCTCAACACCCAGAAGCTTCTCGATTGCCAGACACCAGGCGTGTTCCTGGTTCATCGGTGAGCAATAGTCGAGCCGATCAAAGTAAGGCATGCCCTGCAAGTAGGTCTTGTACTCAAGTAGCTTCTCAGTGCCGCGGTGAAGCAGGCCGATATGGCTGTCAATACGCGTCACGACCTCGCCATCGAGGTCCATGATCATGCGGAGCACGCCGTGAGCGGCCGGGTGTTGCGGACCGAAGTTCAGCGTGAACTTGCGCTCGTCTTCGATTGAGGTGTGGATCGTGTCAGCCATTATTCGGATGCCTCTTCGGAGACGGCTTTCTCATCGCCCGGGATCTGGCTGGTCATGCCTTCCCACGGCGAGAGGAAATCGAAGTTGCGGTATTCCTGGGTCAGCTTCACAGGCTCGTAGACAACCCGCTTTTCGAGATCGTCATAGCGAACTTCGTAATTGCCGGTCAGCGGGAAATCCTTGCGCAGCGGATAACCTTCGAAACCGTAGTCCGTAAGAATTCGGCGCAGGTCGGGGTGGTCAGAAAACTGGATGCCGTACATGTCGAAGGCTTCCCGCTCGAACCAGTTGGCGGCTGGCCAGAGAACGGTCGCGCTTGGTACAGGCGTTTCTTCATCCGTGCGGATGCGCACGCGAATACGGTGGTTCATGCGCATCGACAGTAGGTGGTAGACGACCTCAAAACGGTCGGACCGCTCGGGGTAGTCTACACCGCAAATGTCAATCAGCGTCTCGAAGTTGCACTGCTGGTCGTCGCGCAGGAAACGCAGCAAGGATATGATATGGTCGCGCTCGGCTAGCAAGGTCAGCTCGCCAACGACGATCTGGGACGCCCGCACAGAATCACTGTGCGTTGCCTCGATATGGGCAGCGAGATCTTTCAGTGCTTCGATACTCATGCTTTTCCCCTAGCGCTCGATCGAGCCTTCGCGGCGGATTTTCTTCTGCAATTGCAGGAAGCCATAGACCAGCGCCTCTGCGGTCGGCGGACAGCCCGGGACGTAGATGTCCACAGGCACAATCCGGTCACAGCCGCGAACAACGGAATAAGAATAGTGATAGTAGCCGCCACCATTGGCGCAGCTGCCCATGGAGATGACATAGCGCGGCTCTGGCATCTGATCGTAAACCTTGCGCAGGGCCGGGGCCATCTTGTTGGTCAGCGTGCCGGCGACGATCATCACATCGGACTGGCGTGGTGACCCACGCGGCGCCATGCCGAAGCGCTCGAGATCGTAGCGCGGGTTGCCGGCGTGCATCATTTCAACAGCGCAGCAGGCGAGGCCGAAGGTCATCCACATCAACGAGCCGGTGCGCGCCCAGGCGATCAGGTCGTCTGCAGCGGCAGTGAAATAGCCTTTGTCGGCCAGTTCGTCCGAAAGGCCGTTATAGAACGGGTCGTCGGCGCGAGGAACAAAGCCGCCCTCGACGCCCGAACGTGCCGCGCCGAGCGCGTATTTCTTGAAACCGTCGTCAGCCATTATTCCCACTCCAGCGCGCCACGGCGCCATTCGTAGATGAACCCGATCGTCAACACGCCGAGGAAAACGACCATTGACCAGAAGCCGACAAGACCGATTGTCCCAAGCGTGATGGCCCACGGGAACAGGAATGCGACCTCAAGGTCGAAAATGATGAACAGGATGGCGACGAGATAGAATCGCACGTCGAATTTCATCCGCGCATCGTCGAATGCGCTGAAACCGCACTCATAGGCCGAGTTCTTCTCAGGATCTGGGTTCGAGGGCGCCAGAAGCGTTGTTCCCACGATAAAAAGCCCCGAAATAGCGGCGCCAATCACCAGGAATATGATCACCGGAAGATAATCCAGCGCGAGCCGTTCAATCTCGGTCATGTGCAGTTTCTCCTGACCTTGTCTGGCGCCGGATTAGGACGGTTTTGCCCATCGCGCAACAGACAGCCACATTATATCTCCAGCGGAGACTCTATACTGTTAAAGCCCTGAATTCACGGGTCATCAGCTGCGGCGGTGCGTCACGCGCAGGCACGACATAGAGCCTGAAACCATTTATTGTGCGCGGCGCTCAGGCGCCTATTGCGCGAACGACTTCCCGAGAGCCGGGAATCGCATGTTTTTCGTCAGATCGCCGCAAGCGCCTTGCGCGCCTTGGCGCTGATTCCCTTCCAGTCCTCAGCAGCAATATCCGCACCGGTGGCGATCCAGGAGCCGCCCACGGCGACAACATTGGGCAGCGCGAGGTATTTTCCAGCATCTGCCTCGGTAATTCCCCCCGTCGGCATGAAGCGCAGATGGGGCAGCGGGCCGGCAATGGCCTTCAAGGCCCCAACACCGCCTGCGATTGTGGCCGGAAACAGCTTCAGCAGGTCAAACCCGTCTTCATGTCGGCTCATCGCCTCGCTGGCCGTCGCAACGCCCGGGATCATCAGTCGCCGCCGATTGCCCAGTCCCGCCAGCAATTTCGGGGACATCCCCGGTGATACTAGGAAGTCAGATCCGGCCGAGAGGGCGTTGTCGACATCGGCTTCCGTCAACACCGTGCCCGCGCCGACCTTGAGACCCGGCTCAGCAGATTTCATTTCTTCGATCACGGCCAGCCCCGATGGAGTCCTGAGCGTCACTTCAGCAATGGTCAGGCCGCCATCGACCAGTGCACGCGCCAGCGGTGCAGCCATCTCGATACGATCAACAACCAGAACGGGCACAACAGGCGCTTTGCTCGCAGCCTCGACAAGTGACTTCAGCGGGAAGGTCATGTCTTTAGTGTCTCCTGTTCATGATAGGCAGCTGCGCCGATCAGGGGCGCTTCCGGGTCGTGCATCAGCTTAACGGGGCATGTGCTCAGGTATTTGCTGAGCGGACCGCGCTCAACAAACCTTTCGCATGCTTCGGGTGTCTTGAGGAAGTCAGCAATACGCTCGCTGACACCGCCTGCCACAACGACACCCCCGAGAGCTCCATTCGCCAGCACCAGATCACCGACTGCACTCATAACAGTGTTGGCGCGCACCTTGATGAGCTTCAGAAACATTTCATCGCCGTCATCAGCCAGCCGGCGCATTTCCTGCGGGCTGACGTCCTCATACGCGCGACCATAGATTTCGCAGAAAGCTTCGTGCACGGCTTCAAGTCCGCTGCCCGAGGCGACAAGCTCATTCGACACATAGCCATAGCGCTTCAGCAGGACGCGTGTGAGCTCGATCTCCGTCGCATCCCTCGGTGAAAAGGCAATATGCCCCCCTTCCCCGTTCAGCACGTACCAACCACCGGTCCGATTGCGCAGCAAAGTGGCAACGCCAAAACCCGTTCCGGGCCCTGCCACGAGCATTGGCGCATTATCGACCGGCGTGCCCTCAATGATGGTTTCAAAGTCTTCGGGACCGTGTTCCGGCACAGCGCGCGCCATTGCAGCGAAATCATTGATGAGATGGACGCTGCCGATATCAAAAGCCCGGCTGATCCGGCCGGCTGAGACCTGCCAGCCGCGATTGGTCAGAACGACCTCACCCTTGCTCACAGGTCCTGCCATGGCGAAACACGCCATGCTCGGCTTCAGGCCAGTGTTATCCAAGTAGCTCGCCAGCGCGTCATCGAAAGAGCCGAAATCATCGCCTTTGAGTTTTTCGAAGGATTCGATCTTAAAGCGCCCATCCACACGGCGCGCCATCGCGAATCGAACATTGGTGCCACCGACATCGCCGACCAGAAGTTCATGTCCCGTCACTCAGCGCTCCTCGCCCAGAAAGGCGAACTGGCTGGCGCCTGCATCGGCCGTTCCAGCAAACTGGCGGAAATAGGAGAACATTTCCCGGCCAAGCCCCATCGACGACTCGTTGGGGCGGAATTGCGCCGGTTCGCGCGCATCAAATGTGGCGCTATCCACGTTGATGTCGAGACTGCCCTTCTCCGAGTCGTAAGCGATCATGTCGCCATCGCGTACTTTCGCGAGCGGACCGCCGCGTGCGGCTTCCGGGCTCATATGGATTGCCGACGGGATCTTGCCGCTGGCCCCTGACATTCGCCCATCAGTTACAAGCGCGACCTTGAAACCCCTGTCCTGAAGAATGCCGAGCACAGGTGTCAGGCCATGTAGTTCCGGCATGCCATTGGCTGCAGGCCCCTGAAAGCGAACCACCGCAACGAAGTCACGATCGAGCTTGCCCGCCTCGAAGGCCGCTTTCAGCGCGGCCTGGGAATCAAAGACAATCGCTGGCGCCTCAAGAACGCGGTTGGCAGGCTTCACGGCTGAGACCTTGCTCACCCCCCTGCCAAGCTGGCCGCTCATCAGGCGCAATCCGCCATCTTTCGAAAATGGATCACTGGCCGGGCGCAATATCTCAAGGTCAGCGCTCTCGTTCGGCGCATCGCGCCACACCAATTTGCCATCATCAAGGAAGGGCTCTCGGCAATACCCCGACATGGGTCCGGCAACGCCCTCACAATCCCCATGCATCAACCCGGCACCAAGCAGTTCGCGCATCAGGAAGCTCATGCCGCCCGCCGCGTGGAAATGGTTCACGTCGGACGGACCATTCGGATAAATGCGCGCAAGCAACGGCGTTACCGCGCTTATGTCGGCAAAATCTTCGAGCGTGACTTGAATGCCTGCAGCTGCGGCCATGGCCGGAATGTGCAGTGCGTGATTGGTGGAGCCGCCGGTTGCCATCAGCCCGACAATGCCATTCACGACCGAGCGCTCATCCACCAGTTCACCAGCAGGTCGGTAATCATCGCCCTGCGCTGTAATAGCCGCAGCCCGCTGTGTCGCCGCGCGCGTCAACGCCTCGCGCAATGGCGTGCCTGGATTGGTGAAAGCAGCCCCCGGCAGATGCAGACCCATGACTTCCATCAGCATCTGGTTCGAATTGGCCGTACCATAGAAGGTGCAGGTGCCTTGGGTGTGGTAGCTCTCGGCTTCGGCTTTGAGCAGTTCGTCGCGGCCAACCTTACCTTCTGCAAACAGTTGGCGGATGCGCACTTTTTCTGGGTTTGGCAGGCCGGATGGCATCGGGCCTGCCGGCACAAAGACGGACGGTATCCAGCCGAAGCGCAGGGCCGCGATCACGAGCCCAGGGACAATCTTGTCGCAAACACCGAGATGCAAAGCGGCGTCGAAAACGTCATGGCTGAGACCAATCGCGGACGACATGGCAATCACGTCGCGCGAAAACAGCGACAGCTCCATGCCTTCCTGGCCTTGCGTAACACCATCGCACATCGCCGGCACACCGCCGGCGACTTGCGCCACGGCGCCAGCCTCGCGGGCAGCTTTACGGATGATGTCCGGATAATGCTCGAACGGCGCATGAGCCGAGAGCATGTCATTATACGCCGTGATGATGCCGATATTTGGCCACCCCGCGCCCAGCAGTTCGGCCTTCTCCATCACCGCGCAGCCCGCAGAGGCGTGTGCGAGATTGCCCTCTGTCATCTTCAAACGAGCGAAGTTCGTCGGTCGCCGCGACCGGATCATCTCGAGATAGGCTGCGCGTGTGTCCTTCGAACGAAGCCTGATGCGTTCCGTAACTTCAGCGATTGTCGGGTTCATGTCTGGCATTATGGGGCCCATATGATTGTGAGACGCGGTCCGAGTCCATCAATGGCATACCTGACTGGCATGTCTTCCGGCGACGCCTTGAGGGCTAAATCTAGCACCTCGCGCTTGTCCTCTCCAAATATGAGCAAGATAGCGGCATCGGAATCGATGATCGCTGGCCCCGTCAGCGTCATGCGATCGGCATATTGCCCGGCGATCTCGCAGCCGGTGGCGTCAATAGCTGCCACAGTCGCGCCCTCACCCGCATGCATGGCAGCCTTGAGGCCGCGCGAATTGGGAAACCAGCTCGCCGTATGACCGTCAGAGCCCATTCCGAGAAGAATGAGGTCAATCGGATCGCAATGAGGCTGATATGCGAGCACGCGATCCGCGACCGCCTCGCCGGCAGTTTCTGCCGACGTCTTCATAGGGAGGAAGCCAGCCGCACCAGCTTTGCCTGTAAGTAGATTTTGCCTCACCAACGCTTCATTGGAGCCGGCATGTTCCGGCCCAACCCACCTTTCGTCAACGAGTCCGACCGTCACCCGATCCCAAGCCAGATCAGTTTTTGACAGGCGATTGAAGACGGGCGCGGGGCTTGATCCGCCAGACACCATGAAGCTTGCTTTGCCCGAATCCTCGATAGCCGCCGCGAGCACGCCACTCGCCATACGTGCCGCAAAGTCTGCGGCCTCCTCTCGCGTCGCATGGGCGAGGAATTCGTGCTTCATAACCCTACTTTCCTTCGAACCAGGCGCGCCCGTCACGGTCCATCATCATGGCTGCCGCAAGCGGACCGTTACTTCCGGCCGCGTAAAGCTCCGGAGCGCCGCCGCCGCGATCCCAAGCCTCAATCAGGCCATCGACCCACGTCCATGCCGCCTCAACCTCATCGCGACGCATGAAGAGGGAAAGGTTGCCGCGAACAACGTCCATCAACAGGCGTTCATACGCATCCGGGTAACGGACCGTGAAGCTCTCGGCATAGGAAAGGTTCAGCGGAAGCGACTTAACCCGCAGGCCACCCGGACCGGGCTCCTTAATCTGCACATAGAGTCGCACGCCTTCATCAGGCTGGAGGCGAATGACCAGCCGATTTACCGCGTCATTCCCCTCTCCGAAGAGCGGATGTGGCGTGGGCTTGAACTGGATGACGATGTCTGAATGGCGGTAAGGGAGACGCTTGCCGGTCCGCAGATAGAACGGCACACCAGCCCAGCGCCAGTTGTCGACAGCCGCCTTGATGGCCACGAATGTTTCCGTCGTGCTCTCGGTATCTGACGACAGTTCGTCGACATAGCCTTTGACTGGCTCATCGCCGCGCACACCCGCCTTATACTGGCCGCGCACTGTGAGACGCTTCGCGTCATCGCCCGTGATTGGCGTCAGCGCATTGAGAACCTTGATCTTTTCTGTTCGAACATCATCGTCATCGAGATGGTTTGGCGGCTCCATCGCCGTCAAACAAAGCAGCTGGAGCATGTGGTTCTGAACCATGTCACGTAGCGCGCCGGACTTGTCATAATAGTCGGCGCGCCCCTCCAGCCCGAGGTCTTCAGCGACGGTGATCTGAACGTGATCGATATAGTTGCGCGACCAGAGCGGCTCGAAAAGCATGTTGGCAAACCGCAGAACCATCAGGTTCTGGACGGTCTCCTTGCCGAGGTAGTGGTCAATCCGGAACACTTGCCGCTCGGCGAAGACAGCGCCAACGCCATCATTTATTTCACGGGCGGAATCGAGATCCGTGCCGATCGGTTTTTCAAGCACAACGCGCGCATTGGGTGTGGCAAGTCCGGCCCGGCCAAGGGCTTCAGAAATGTCCACATAGAGCCGCGGCGACGTCGCCAGATAGAACACGCACGGATGGTCATTGGCAGAAAGCTTGGACTTCAGGGTTGGCCAGTCTGCATCCGGGTTCGTGGCATCGATGGCCACATATTCAACCAGCTTCTCAAAAACCTTCCAGGCCTTGGCGTCCCAGCTCTTGCCTGACGCCGTTTCGCAGGCCTCCCGCGCCATTTCGCGGTATTCCTTTGTCGTCATCTCGGAACGCGCGGTGCCGACAATGCGGCTGGATTCTGGAATCTGTCCATCAAGCCAGCGGTGATAAAGCGCGGGGAGAAGCTTCCGACGTGACAGATCCCCCGTGCCGCCAAAAATGACAATGTCGAACGGATCGACCGGAATAAACTTGGCCATATTTCGAACTCCCCGATCAGACATGTTCGCGCCAATGCGCGAATTCGGCTCTGACTTATAGTATTTTGCGGAACATGCAAAAGCAGACTGTGTTAGCGCCTATCATTTTAGCGCCCATGATCAGGTTTACACCAGTCGCTATCTAATTTTATTATAGATCCCACTGCATCGGCATAGCAGTTTGCAGTATTTTTCATACCCCTCTAGATTGCGGCGCTCACCTTGGCGACCGGGCGTGAGAATTCCCCTACGATTTTCCGAACTTGAGGCAGAATGTCCAGCAACCGTACCCGACTTGAAGACCTTGCCGAAATCGCTGGTGTATCCATCGCCACCGTATCACGCGCATTGAACAATAGTTCGGCAGTCAACGACGAAACAAAGCGGCGTGTCTGGAAAATCGCGCGCGAACAGAATTACAGCTTTCGGCCAAGCATGCCGGCCCTTATTTCCGGCGCCACAGCTACGATCGCACTCATCATTCCAACATCACCCGGCCGCCCTACTCAGGCTTTGACCCCCTTCTTTCAGGAACTCGTTGGCGGGATCAGTGATGCAGCGCGCAGCGCAGATTGCGATGTTCTGATCTCCCACCTCGCGCCCAAAAGCCCCGATGACCTTGCGCATGTGATGTCGACCAACCGCGCTGACGGAGTATTTTTTCTTGGCCAGAGCCTTTTCCACGAGCGGTTTAACAAGCTTGCGGAAACGGAGACTCGATTCGTGGTCTGGGGCGGGCAGCTGCAAGGGCAGAAGTACTGTTCCGTAGGATCGGACAATGTGAAGGGCGGCATGCGCGCAACGAGCCACTTGCTCAACCTTGGCCGCCGACGGATCGCCTTTATCGGCGATATTCGTGTGCCTGAGGTGCTGCAACGCTATGAAGGCTATGTTGAAGCTCACGCACGCGCCGGAGAAGAGGTTGACCCCACACTCATCGTCGCAGCCCGTTTCGAGATTGAGTCGGCTGAGGCAGCAATGAATGCGTTGCTTTCGGACGGCCGGAATTTTGACGGCGTATTTGGCAGCAGTGACCTTGTGGCGCTGGGTGCCATACGCAGCCTGTCACAGGCCGGCCGCCAGGTGCCTACTGATGTGTCCGTTGTCGGCTACGACAATATCGGCCTTGCCGCCTACAGCCTGCCTTCGTTGACCACCATCTCGCAGGATCTGGGCAAAGCGGGGCGTGTGATTGTCTCAAAGCTCCTAGCCGCCAGCGACGGCGTCCCGATGCAGTCTGAACGCCTGCCCACTGAACTCATTGTCCGGGAATCCTGTGGACTCGCCTAAGTGCGACCAATCCAGACCGAATATTCAGGTACAGCGCCAGTCATGCCGTCTGCGTCCCAACCCGACGCCAGCAGCGTCTGCGCGTCCTCCGGCATGCATGAAGGCCTCGCCTGCGCCGAAGCTCCGAGATTGAAAATGCAGAGAAGGGTCTCACCGCCGGATGAGCGCCGGAAGGTCAGCAGCGGCGCCGCGACCTCTTCGAACTCTATATCGCCTTCCGTCAGCGCGCCCGAAGCCCCTCGGACAGCCAAGAGACGGCGTGTGAAGTTCAGAACGGACTCAGAATCGCCATGCTGGACGTCAACGGCAGCCTCAAGATGGCCCTGCCCCATAGGTAACCAGGGAACTCCTGTCGTGAAACCGCCCACAGGCGCCCTTGAGACCCAAGGCATCGGCGTGCGTGCCCCGTCACGGCCGAGTGTCAACGGCCAGTTAGCAATGGCTTCCGGGTCCTGTAGTTTGTCGAACGTCACCTCCGCCTGAGGCAGGCCGAGCTCTTCACCCTGATACAATATCGGGTTGCCTCTCAGGCATGAAAGCAGCGCATTGGTCAGCTTGGCAAAACGGTTTCTGTCTGCCCCATCATACCAGCGACTAACGCATCGCGGCGCGTCATGATTGGAGAAAGCCCAGGATGGCCAGCCTTCCTCGACCGGACCCATCCAGTTTGATTGGGCACGCCGAACGCGACCGGGCGTCAAACTTGATGCATAGAGGAAATCAAAATTGTAAGCCGAGTTAAGGCGGCTGTCGCCGACTGTGAAGGCCCGCATTTCTGGCAGCGGATCAGGCCCGGCGACTTCGGCGACAGTGAAGACGGCGCCAAATTCGTCCGTCAATGCGCGCACGCGTTCCAGATAGAGCGGAATATCGGCGTGCGACTGGTTGTTCACATGATGTTGGAGGTCGAAGGGGCGCGTGATGGTGCGGTCGGCAACCTCCCAGGCCGGATTGTCCCGGAACCCTGGATCAAACATTGAAAAGTTGATGGCATCGAGGCGAAAACCATCAACGCCGCGCTCAAGCCAGAAGCGGGACGCGGCCAGCAAGGCGTCCTGTACTTCCTCATTGTGGAGGTTCAGCTGCGGCTGCTCGCTGAGGAAGTTATGCATGTAATATTGCTGGCGTCGCGCATCCCATGTCCAGGCGGCACCACCAAAGACAGCCTGCCAGTTATTAGGCGGTGTCCCATCTGGTCGCGCATTACGCCAGACGTACCAATCTGACTTGGCATTCGTTCGGCTGCTCCGGCTTTCGGCAAACCATGCGTGGGCATCCGACGTGTGCGACATGACCTGATCGATCACAACTTTCAGGCCAAACGCATGCGCTTCTTCTATGAGGCGATCAAAATCGGCGAGGGTTCCGAAGATTGGATCCACATCGCAATAGTCCGAAACATCATAGCCGAAGTCTTTCATCGGCGACGTGAAGAAGGGTGAAATCCAGATTCCCGAAACGCCGAGCGACGCAACATATTCGAGTTTCGCGGTAATGCCCGGCAGGTCTCCGATCCCGTCGCCGTTGGTGTCGAGATAGCTGCGCGGATATATCTGATAAATGACTGCGCCACGCCACCACGGCTGGTCGTCCTGTTCGTGTTCCATCTCGTCCTCACATGCGTCCGGGCGTCAAAAGCCCGCCAGCCAGCGCATTCAAGGCCATTCCATCTCGCGGTCAACGCAATAAAGGCACGGGAAAATCGCCTTTGACCCAGACCGAAAGCACCCTAGATGTGGCGTATGGAATTCGACACCCGCTCTCTTCGGGACGCACTTGGCTTGTTTGTCACGGGCGTCACCATCATCACTGCGCGTAATGAGGCGGGCGTTCCCTTCGGCGTGACGGCCAACAGCTTCAATTCCGTATCCATGGACCCGCCTTTGATCCTCTGGTCGCTGAGCCGGGCGTCGCGCAATGTCTCCGCCTTCCAAAAAGCGCAACATTTCTGTGTGCACATACTGCGGGAAAATCAGGAAGACCTGTCCCGGCGCTTTGCGATGAGCGATATCGACAAGTTCGAAGGCATGGAATTTGAACCGGGAGCGGGCGGCGTTCCGATACTTCCCGGAAGTGCCGCACGCCTTGAGTGCCGAACCTACGCCCAGCATGACGGCGGTGACCATGTGATATTCCTCGGCGAGGTCATCCGCATTGCTGCAGATCATGAAGCGCGCCCCCTTCTGTTTCATGGTGGGCGTTACGCCGTTTTATCTGATACCATCACTTCCTAGGCGAGCACGCGCCGAAGGCCGGGGCACCCTTCCGCGATAAGCACGCCAGATGGAGGGGCTCCAATGAACCTGTTTTTGCGATTCATGATCGTTTTGCTGTCTGCCTTGCGCAGCCCCATTGCCAGCGATCCTTTGGCGCCGACAAGGGTGACTGTCCCGGTTTGGCGGCTTGATCAGGCCTTTGCGCCTGCTGTGCCACTGCACCGGATCCGCTCGTTCACCGATCTTGCGACAATCAACTCCGTCATTCGTATCGGACTGGGTCGGCTGATCCGGAAGAACGGCTGGATGCCGATCATACAGGTCGAAACGATCAGCCTGTCAGGTGAACTGAGGTGTCCTGCGAAGGTCGAGATCGTCACCCGGATTGTCGGCTGGCAGGATAATTATGTTTGCTACACCCACGATATTAATATGGAGGGAGAGACCGTCGCTGTCAGCCGCATGCTGGCGCGGATCATTGGTCGAAAAGGGGTCAAGATCGGTATTGATGGGATCGCGAGAGAGCTGGGAGCGCCGGCGGAAAGCCCCCGGCTGGACGCGAGCTTTGTGGCGATGATCGCCGAATCGGAAACAGGCCGCGCCCTCGCAGGCTCTGCGCACGACGCTGCCTAACGCTCTATCAGATGGCTTCCTGCGCCTGGTCCGCGGAGTGTTTGTCGCCTGGAATAACGCAGCGGCTGGACGGTATAACTAGGAAAGCACTAGTGCCACGGCCTTCCTGGCTGTCGAGGAGGACGTCGCCATCATGCTGACGCGCGAGTTTACGGCTCACTGTTAAGCCGAGGCCTACGCCACGACCATCCTTGAATTCGTTTGTCCGTGCGCCTTGAAAGAAGTAACCGTCCGGTCTGCCCGCCCTTGTGGTG
>NZ_ARYL01000024.1 GCF_000685295.1 Hyphomonas oceanitis SCH89 | reverse complement strand
ATCGGCGCACCTCGGAACTGATCAAGTATGCGGCCAATGCCTTCCTTGCCGTGAAGATCACTTTCATCAACGAAATGGCAGACCTGTGCGAGAAAGTCGGCGCCAATGTGCAGGAAGTGTCGCGCGGTATCGGTCTCGATAACCGGATCGGTCGCAAGTTCCTGAATGCGGGGCCTGGCTATGGCGGCAGCTGCTTCCCGAAAGACACGCTTGCGCTCAGCAAGACGGCCAATGATGTCGGCGCCCCCGTCCGTATCGTCGATACGGTCGTCGAAGTGAACAAGGCGCGCAAGAAAGCCATGGCTGACAAGGTCATCGCGGCCATGGGCGGCGATGTGAAGGGCAAGACCATTGGCGTGCTCGGCCTCGCGTTCAAGCAGAACACCGATGACATGCGCGATGCACCGAGCCTCGACATCCTGCCGGCGCTGATGGCGGCCGGCGCGAAAGTTCGCGCCTATGATCCTGAAGCGATGACGGAAGCGGCGCACCTGCTCGAGGGCGTCGATTTTGCGACAAGTCCCTATGACGCGATCCAGAATGCAGATGCCATGGTCATCATCACTGAATGGGATCAGTTCCGTGCGCTGGATTTTGATCGCGTGAAAGCTGCGCTGAACACGAATATCGTGGTAGACTTGCGCAACATCTATTCTCCCGAAGACATGGCGGCCCGCGGCTTCGCCTACACGTCAATCGGACGCCCGTAATTCCCACTTTCCTTTCCAGACCGGATACCAGACATGAAATTCTTCGTCGATACAGCTGATACAAAAGACATTGCCGAACTGGCCGCAACCGGCCTGATCGATGGCGTCACGACCAATCCTTCGCTGATCGCCAAGGCCGGGCGCCCTTTCGCTGAAGTGATCCAGGAAATCTGCGGTCTCACCACCGGCCCTGTCAGCGCTGAAGTCGTCGCGACCGATGCCGAGGGCATGGTGCGCGAAGGCCGCAAGCTGGCCAAGATCGCCGAGAACGTGGCTGTGAAACTGCCGCTGACATGGGATGGCCTCAAAGCCTGCCGCACCCTGTCTGACGAAGGCACGGCCGTTAACGTCACGCTTTGCTTCTCGGCCAACCAGGCACTGCTGGCTGCCAAGGCTGGCGCCGCATTCATCTCGCCCTTTATCGGCCGCCTCGACGACATCAATCTCGACGGCATGGAACTGATCAGCGACATCCGCCAGATCTATGACAATTACCTCTTCGACACTGAAATCCTGGCAGCCTCGATCCGCACGCCCAATCACGTGAAGCTCTCCGCGCTTGCCGGTGCAGACGTGGCGACCATGCCGCCCAGCGTCATCAAGAGCCTGGTCAACCACCCGCTGACGGACAAGGGCCTCGAGGCCTTCCTCGCCGACGCGAAGAAGGCAGACATCAAGGTCTGATGCATCATGGCTGAGGCCGTCGATCGCAAAGGGCGCGTGCTCATCATTGCCGGTTCGGACTCGGGCGGCGGTGCCGGCATCCAGGCCGATATCAAGACCGTGACCATGCTCGGTGGCTATGCCATGACGGCCGTTACGGCCGTCACGGTGCAGGACACTAAAGGCGTTCACGGCGTCTGGCCGGTGCCCATTGATGCCGTCATCGGGCAAATGCGCGTCACGCTGGCCGATATTGGCGCCGACGTGATCAAGACGGGCATGCTGGGGTCCGCCGCGCTGGTTGAGGCCATTGCCGAATGTCTGGACGAGCACGCCTTGATGATCCCGCGGGTGATTGATCCCGTCATGGTTGCGACATCGGGTGACCGCCTTGTCGACGCCAAGGCCGTCGAAGCGATCCGTTCCGAACTGGTGCCGCGTGCCCGTCTGGTGACGCCAAACGCCCCGGAAGCGGAAGTGCTGACAGGCAAGGCCGTCGAATCCATTGATGGCCAGCGCCGGGCGGCGGACCGCCTGCTCGAACTCGGCGCCCATGGCGCGCTGGTCAAAGGGGGTCATATCGGTGGCAGCGTGATCACCGATGTGTTGCAAACCACGACGGGCGAATGGCTATTCGAAAGCCCACGCATCAATACAAGCTCCACGCACGGCACAGGCTGTACGCTTGCCTCTGCGATTGCGGCCTATCTCGGGCAAGGCGTCAGCGTTCCGGACTCGGTTGAGCAGGGGCGTGACTATCTCCTGGGCGCGCTACGGACCGCGAAGGGACTCGGAATGGGCCATGGACCGGTCAACCATGGTTGGCTGCTGGACCGGGAGTGACCCGTTAGGACCTCTGAAGGCCCTGTCAGAAATCGTCGTTTCTGTACGGACAGGCGGTGTGCTTAAAGCGTCTCTCAGGAGATAAGCCGATGACCCAGCCCTTGCCCCTCTACCAGGTTGATGCCTTTGCCACGCGCGCATTCGAAGGCAATCAGGCCTGTATCATGCCCCTGGACGCCTTCCTTCCGGATGATGTGATGCTGGCCATCGCAGCCGAAAACAATGTCGCTGAAACGGCCTATATCGTCCGCACTGGCGAAGGGAGCTGGAACTTGCGCTGGTTCACCCCGGCCGTTGAAGTGCCGCTCTGTGGCCATGCTACGCTGGCGGCTGCGCATGTTCTCTTCACCCATGAAGGCTATGCGGGCGAGACTATTGCCTTCGACACGGTCAAATCCGGACGCCTGACCGTGCGCAAGCTGGAAGACGGGCGGCTGGAGATGGATTTTCCGTCGGGCCCGATAACGGAAATCCCCGTCAGCGACGATGTCGCCGAGGCGCTCGGTGCGCGGCCCGTACAGGCCTGGGGCGGCATGTTCTATGCGGCCATGTTCGAGACGCCGGATGCGGTGCATGCGCTCAAACCGAACCTGAAAGCGCTGGCTTCGCTCGGTGTGCCGGGCGAAGGCTGGGACCGTGGCAATTTCGGTTGTTTTGCGCCCAGCGGAGACGGCGTTGATGTGACCAGCCGGTTCTTTGCGCCGGGCAGCGGCATTGATGAAGACCCTGCCACAGGCAGCTGGCACACAATGCTGGCGCGCGTCATGTCGGAGCGGTTCGGGATGGATGCCTTGTCCTGCTTTCAGGCCTATCCCGGGCGAGGTGGACGGATCGATACGCTCCTGCAGGGCGATCGGGTTAAGCTCTCCGGCCATAGCGTGACCACAGTCGAAGGCCGCTTTTTCCTGCCGGTGTAAAATCGCGTCTCACGTGCGGCTATTTGCGGGCGGCATGAAAGGTCGATATTGGTTTCGCAGGCCCTAACGGCAGCCTTGTGGATTATTCAATATGAGATTTCGATCAGGCGTGCGTGGTATTCGGCGATCAGTCCTTTTGGGCGCGTGCAGTCTGCTTGTCGCAGCATGCTCTGTGGCGCCAGCGTCTGACCCCAAGCCGGTATCATGCGACGCGACCATGTTGGGCGTGGACCGTACGATAAAGGTAACGCCTAGGACGGGACCGATTGATGCGCTGCTGAAAGACTACGAAGTGGTCCTGACATTCGATGATGGACCCGATCCGAAGCGAACGCGCGCTGTGCTCGACACGCTCGACAAGGAATGCGCCAAGGCAACCTTCTTCCTGTTGGGGAATCAGGCGAGCCGCTATCCCGCAATGGTCCGTGAAATCAGCGCAAGAGGCCATTCTGTTGGCAGCCATACATGGTCCCACGCAAATCTGGTGAACATGAGTGATGCGAGGGCGAAGGACGAGATTTCGCGCGGCCAGGAAGCCGTCAATGTTGCGCTGACCAGTATCGACAAGCGGTCCTTGATGTTTCGCTTTCCATACGTCGCGACGACGCCGGACTTGTCCCGGATGGTACGGGACATGGGCCTGCTTGAAGTCGGCGTGACCGCTGATGGCGCCGACTGGACCCGCATTTCGCCGGAAGATGCCGTGGACCTGGTGTTTCAAAAGCTGTCGATGGGCGGCAACAAGGGTGTGATACTCCTGCATGATCCCTTTGACCGTTCAAGCGTGCGCACGGCGCTGCTTCTGTCGCGGCTGAAGCAGGACGGGTACAGGATTGTCGCCCTCGAAACCGCAAATTCTACCCGGTAACCTTTCGCTCTTGATGGCATGATATGTGCAGTCGCTATGGGTAAACTGACGCGCATTTCGCGCCAGTTCCTCGCGCGTGCTTAGGGAGCATTGTCTTGTCAGAGCGTGGAATCATGTCGCGTTTGCGTGTCACTCTGGTGCCTTGTGTCATCGGTGCGGCGACATTCGCCCTTGTGGCAAGCGGCTTTTCGCTGACGCTTCGACGCGCCGCACCCGTACCGGACATGAATGTTTTGAGCCCGAAACTCGCTGCCTATCGCGACCATGCCGCCGACTATGACACCGTCTTCATCGGCACATCGCGCACCTTTTACCATATCGTCCCTGACGAGGTGGAAACCGCAATGGAAGCCGAAGGCTGCCAGCGGCCCAACGTATTCAATTTCGGCGTTTTCGGCCTGACCGGCGCGGAGCAGGACTGGCTGCTGGATCAGGTTCTGAACGCTGGGCAAGGCGCTTTGCGCACCGTTATTATTGAAGACCCTCTACCTGAGGCGCGCTCGCTGGACGATGCCACGAATGAACGTGCGCGCTTTTTCCATGCACCATCAGACTATTCCCCCACGTTGAACAGTATCAGCTCGTTCCCCGAATCTGCGCCGAAGAAGGTTTTCCGGCTTGGCATATTTGGCGCCGGCGCCGCCTACGATCTCTCCGGTGTTGGCCGGGCGGCTGAGTTTTTCTTCCCGGCGCCCGTGAAGCCAGCGCCTTATGCGATGGATATGTCGTCAGACGGGTTCGAAATTCTGGGATCGATTTCGTCGCCAGACATTGAGGCGCGCCGCAAGGATTTCGTGGATCATCCGGAAAAGTATGACGAAGCCTTGGCGCGCTATGGCGCGGCCAGCGACGAAGCTGTCGAGGCGCGGGCTGTCTATCTCGAAGAACGCCTTCGCAGTCTCAAGGCGCAAGGCCTGAATGCAGCGCTCTTCATCTCGCCGGACCCGGAGGAGCTGGACCGCACGCCCCGTGTGGGTATCGAACTTGCGCGTATCGCGCCGGACCTTTCTGTGATGAATTTCAACCGGCCGGATGTCTATCCGGACCTTTTTGGTCGAAACCTCTGGTTCGATCACAGTCACTATGGCGAGGAAGGCGCGCGCAAGCTGAGCCGCCTGGCCGGGGCAGAGCTATGCCGCGATCTGAAGCAGTCGGATGCAGGAGGTCAGCATGCTGTTCGTTGAGCCACGCTTCTTCCTTTTCTTTGCCGTCGTTTTCGGTCTCGTCTGGATTTTGAGAAACAACCTGTGGCGCAAGCGCGTCCTGACGCTGGCCTCTTATGTCTTCTATGGCGCCTGGGACTGGCGTTTTCTGGGCCTGATCCTGCTGATCACCGTGATCAGCTATGTGGTTGGCGCGGCCGCCAGCCGTTATCCTGCGGGTCACAGGACGCGAAAACTTGCTCTGACGGCCGGGATCGTTGCCTCGCTCGCGCTTCTCGGCGTGTTCAAATACTTCAATTTCTTCGCTGACAGCTTTGTCGATTTTGCCGGCATGATGGGCTTCAGTGCGGGATCGGTGACGCTGAACCTCGTTCTGCCTGTAGGCATCAGCTTCTACACCTTCCAGGCCATCTCCTACATGGTGGATGTCCATCGCGGTGATATTGGCGCGCGGCGCTCTTTTCTCGATGTGGCCTTCTATATCGCCTTCTTCCCGCAGCTGGTGGCCGGGCCGATCGTTCGGGCGTCGGAATTCATTCCGCAGATGGATACAGCCCGCAAATGGGCGGATGTCAGCGTGCGCGCCTGCCTGACGCTGTTCCTGATCGGCTTCATCAAGAAGGCCTGTATCTCGGATAATATCGCGCAATATGTCGACGTCATCTTTGCAGACCCGTCATCCTTTGCCGCGTCGCAGGTCGTCGCCGGCGTGCTGCTCTACGGTATCCAGATCTATTGCGACTTTTCAGGCTATTCGGACATGGCAATCGCCTGCGCAGGCCTGCTCGGCTACAAGTTCCCGGCTAACTTTGACTCGCCTTACCTGTCGGCCAATATCCAGGATTTCTGGCGTCGCTGGCATATCAGCCTGTCCTCATGGCTGCGCGACTATCTCTACATTCCGCTGGGGGGCAATCGGCGCGGTAATGGCCGCCGGGATGTCAACCTGATGACCACGATGGTGCTGGGCGGCCTCTGGCACGGTGCGTCGTTCAATTTCGTGATCTGGGGCTTCCTCCACGGGATTGCGCTGATCATTCAGCGCTTCTGGCACCAGCTTGTGGCACGCCGCGTCCCGGCCATGGGGCTTCTGGGTGGGTTCATTGGTGGCGCTGTGACCTTTTACTGGGTGAACCTGGCGTGGATCTTCTTCCGGGCGGCAGACCTTGGCGAAGCGCTGAGCATTTCAGAGACATATCTGACATGGTCCTCGGCCGGGCAGAACATGCTGCCCATCGCTGTCTGGCCATTCCTCGCCTTTCTGGGCCTTGCGCACTGGCTGTCACACCGGTTCGGCGCACAGGAAATGATCGAGCGCCTCGCGCCCAATCGCTTTGCGGTGACCTATGGGGCGATTGTGGCGATTGCGATCGCCTTCGTTCCGCTCGGCTATCGCCCGTTCATCTACTTCCAGTTCTGAACGGGCGCCGTGCCCTTTGGTACCTCTGGCCGGACTCGAACCGGCACTCTGTCACCAGAAACGGATTTTGAATCCGTCGCGTCTACCAGTTCCGCCACAGAGGCCCTTAACAGGGAAGGCTTCTCCTGCCGCATGGCAGGCCGTCCTGTCAATCATCTCGACGCGGCGGGAGAAGGCCGCTAACACAATGCACATGCCAAACGCCTCTTTTGCCGCCGAGCGGACCTTGTTGCAAACCCTTGAGGCCATGGCCGCAAGCGCCCCTGAAGAGGGGCTGACGCTGCGCGATATCATGGATCAACTGGACGAAAGCGCGTTCGGCGCCGGGCTGTTCTTCCTGGCGCTGCCCTGCTGCATTCCATTCCTTTATGGCGTGCCACAGGTGGTTTCATTGCCCATGATGGCCTTGGCAGGCCAGATGGCCGCTGGCCGTTCGCAGCCATGGATGCCGGAAAAGTTCGGCGAGCGGAAAATCGACCGCAAGGGCCTGACCCAGATGGCCAGGGGCGGACGTAAGTGGCTTGGCTGGATAGAAACCTTCACGAAACCAAGGTTTAAGGTAATTACGGGGAAGCGATCCGAGCGGATTATCGGCGCTTTCCTGTGCCTTTTCAGCGCATCAATTCTGCTGCCGCTGCCGATGACGAACACCGTACCGGGCTTTGGCGTGGCGTTGGCGAGCTTTGGTCTGATCAACAAGGACGGTATTCTGGTTATCCTCGGACTATTGCTGGGGCTGGCCTGGATATTCGGGCTGGTCGTGTTGGGACCAGTCGCTTTGCTGGCCCTGATCGGTGCCGCGAAGGACACAATCATGGGTCTCACGCCATCGTGACGCTGCGCCGCATTGTGGGTGCCGGCAATGGCGGTGTTAGTGGCAGGATGTTGAAGCTCCAAATGCTCTTGAGGGACTGGACGTGGCCTGCGGCAGCGCTGGTCATATCCGCGCTGATGATCGCCATCGCGCACGGCTTCCAGACGTTTGGCGGCCTTGCGCCCTGTCCGCTCTGCCTGCGCCAGCGGGAAGTCTATTGGGCATTGATCGCCATGACCGTCACAGGCCTCGCTATCTGGCGATGGCAGCCAAAGCGGCGCTTCCTCGTGGCGCTGAACGTGCTGATCGGATTGGTGTTTGGCGTCGGCGCAGTCGTGGCCGCGTACCACGCTGGCGTTGAATGGAAGCTGTTCCCGCCACCCGCCGGATGCGCTGCGGCTGCGGCGGTGGACCCCTTCGCGATCCGGGACCTGAACCAGAATTTCCACGTGGCTGATTGTACCGCAGCACCCTTCTACATCCTCGGCCTGTCCATGGCCGGATGGAACGGTGTCGTCTCGCTGATCCTGTCAGCGCTGAGCTTTGTGGCAGCTGCAGCGACAGTGCGGCGCTAGAGGCCTAAAACTTTGCGCGCAATAATGGTGCGCTGGATTTCGTTCGTGCCCCCATAGATCGACTGGGCGCGGCCGGCGAAATAGGCTGATACATCTTTTGCGGCGTGGAGAGGCAGGCCGATATCCGCCGCGTTTGCACCGAAACCTGGCTGGGCAAAGGCGGCGGCTGTGTCGAGGAAAAGCTCGGTAATCTGCTGGTGAGTTTGCGTCGCGAGGATCTTGATCGTCGATGCTGCATCACCCGGAGATCCCCCCGAAGAAAGCCCGGATAATACCCGAAAGACCGTCATTTCGAGCCCGTCAACAGCCATTTCGGCCTCGGTGAGCTTGCGGGCGAAGGCCGCATCATCGATCAGGCGATGGTTGCCGCCATTCGGAATGGAAGAGGCTAGTTCGCGGGCATGCCGCAACATGGCGCGCTTGCCGCCAATGCGGGCGTAGGATGTGCGCTCGAAGCCAAGCAGGTATTGCGAATAGGTCCAGCCCTTGCCCTCTTCGCCGATGCGATAGTCCTCAGGCACTTTCACATTGTCGAACAGGACTTCGTTGAGCACGTGCTTGCCGTCGATCGTGATGATCGGGATGAGCGTTACACCGGGCGCGTCCATCGGGCAGCAGATGAAGGTGATGCCTTCCTGCTTCTTGCCTTCACTGCTCGTGCGCGCGAGCAGGAAGATCCAGTCGGCATGCTGGGCGGCGGAAGTCCATATCTTGTGGCCATTGAGTGTGTAAGTGCCGTCTTCCAGAACGGCGCTGAACTGGAGCGAGGCGAGGTCTGAGCCCGCGCCCGGTTCGGAATAGCCCTGCGCCCAACCGACAGAACCGTCGCGAATGCCCGGCAGCCATTTGGCTTTCTGATCGTCGGACGCAAATGTGTAGAGCACGGGGCCGACATAGACGACGCCCATCGGCGTGACGGTCGGCACGCCAGCGCGCTCAAGCTCTTCATCGAAGACATATTGCTCCTCGACCGACCAGCCGGGACCGCCATATTCCTCAGGCCAGGCACTCGCGAGCCAGCCTTTGGCACCAAGCGCCATTTCCGAGCGGCGGATGTCTTCGGTTGTCAGGGATTTTCCCGCCCGGTTTTTCGCGATGATCTCCGCAGGAAACTCGGTCTCGAAGAAGGCCCGTACTTTTGCACGAAAGACTTCGGTTTCAGGGCTGAAGGTGAGGTTCATCTTTGGCTCCGCAGCAGGCGTTGCTAAAGCCTAGGCAAGGTCCCTGTCGTGACAAGCCCTGCCGCGACGTCGCTTCGAATACGTCTGGTGTGAGCTGCGTCAGTCCTGCCGGGGCAGGGTGAGACCGCCTTGCGTTGCGGTAATGGGGCGGATGCTGCCATCCTCATTGAAATAGAGGTGTTCTGCGCGAACCGAGCGGCGGCCCATTGCGCCTTCCACACCATCAATGCTGAGCGCCGCATTGTGATAGAAGAAATACCAGTCGCCCCTGAATTCGACGATGCCGGGATGGATCGTGAAACTGTTCTCGCCTGGGCCCATGATCTTTCCGCGATAGGTCCAGGGACCTGTGACGGTTGGCGCAGTCGAATAGTAGATCTGTTCGTTCTCGTTCTCCGCTTCGTCGATGCCGGCATAGGCCATGTAGTAGAGGCTGCCGCGTTTGAAGAGCCACGAGCCTTCCTCGAAATGCGTCAGGGCAACCTTCCGGACCGGCGCGGCGAAGCTCACCATGTCGTCCGCCAGCGGCGCGTAATAGAGATTGGCATTGCCCCAGTAGAGCCAGAACGTCCCGTCCTCGTCCTCGAAGACGGTGGGATCAATGTCATCCCATGTGTGCGGGCCGTCCGTTTCTGAATTTGCGACGAGCGCCTTGCCGAGCGCATCAGTGAAGGGGCCTGTGGGGCTATCTGAGACCGCGACACCGATGGACTTGCCGTGATCCGTCTCATCATGCTCGACGGCAGTGTATAGCCAGAACTTGCCGTCCTTCTCGATCGGTTCAGATGCCCAGGCGTCGGCGACCGCCCATTTGAAGTCGGTCGGTTTCATGATGGCGCCATGATCGGTCCACGTTTTCATGTCGTCTGTTGAATAGACGCGCCATTCCGTCATGCGGAACATCTCGCCTTCGCCGGCCTCGTCGTGCCCGACATAGAGGTAGACGCGCCCGTCATGGACTATGGGGGCAGGATCTGCCGTGAAAATGTTGGTGATGATCGGATTGATGGCCTGCGTGCCGTCAGGCGCAGCGCTGTATGGCCGAGAGGCCGGGCTGGCGCAGGCGGCGAGCGTGGCGATCAGAGCTATCGCTGCAAGGCGGTTCGACATGGCATCTTCCTCCCACAGTCTGCCATTTCTGACTGTCCGGACTGGCAGTTCTGAAGTCAAGTTAGCGCTAACTTTTTTGCGGTGCATATAGCGGGCAAAAGAAAAAGCCCTCCCCGTTTCCGGAGAGGGCTTTTCTGGTTCGCGCGCGGAAAGCCTCAGGAGGCCTTCTGCGTCTCGATCCAGGCGTCGACCTTGCGCTCAAGCAGCTCAAGGGGCAGTGAGCCGCCACCGAGAACCGTGTCATGAAAGCCGCGGATATCGAACTTGTCGCCAAGTTCGGCTTCGGCCTTCGCACGCAGCTCCTGGATCTTGATCATACCGATCTTGTAGGCGGTCGCCTGACCCGGCATCACGATGTAGCGCTGCACTTCCGAGCGAGCCTGCGTTTCCGTGATGGCGGCATTATCAAGGAAGTACTGAACGGCCTGTTCTTCGGTCCAGCCTTTCGAGTGCAGGCCGGTGTCGATCACCAGGCGGATCGCGCGCCAGATTTCCGAGCCCAGGCGACCGAAGTCCGAATAGGGGTCGGCATAGGTGCCCGGCATTTCCTTGGCGAGCCATTCGGCATAAAGACCCCAGCCTTCGGCATAGGCCGTAAAGCCAGCCTGTGTGCGGAACATCGGAACGCCTGTCAGTTCCTGCGCGATCGAGATCTGCATGTGGTGGCCCGGGATGCCCTCATGATAGGCGATCACTTCGAGTTCGCGCTTCGGCATGGATGTCATGTCCGAGAGGTGCGCGTAATAGATGCCGGGGCGCGAGCCATCCGGTGTGCCCGGATAGTAGTGCTGGGCGGCGCCGTCCTGTTCGCGGAAGGCCTCGACGCGCTTCACGACAAGATCGGCTTTGGGCAGGATGCCGAAATAGTTCGGCAGCTGTTCCTTGATGCGATTGATATCGGCCGTTGCGTCAGTGATATAGGCGAGACGCCCTTCATCCGTATTCGGATAGTAGAAGCGCTCGTCATCCTTGCTGTCGCGCAGCATGGTGAAGAACTCGTTCAGCGTGCCCTCAAACCCGACCTGCTCCTTGATGGCTTCCATGTCGCCGCGCAGGCGGGCGACTTCCGAGAGGCCAAGTTCGTGAATCTCGTCGGCAGTCATCTGCGTGGTTGTCTGGGTTTCGAGGCGATAATTGTAATAGGCGGCGCCATCTGGTTGGAGGTAGGCGCCGACCGGCTGGGTCGAGTCCGGCGAGTTGGCCATGTCAGCCGTCGCGAAGGCGATCACGTCTTCATACGCGGTGAGGAAATCGCCCTTGAGGGCTTCTTCCGCTTCGGCGAGGAAGACGCCGCCTTGCACCTCATCAATGCTGCCATTGTCGACCAGCGCCTGGATATCGGATTTGACATCAGCATAAATGGCGCTGTCTTCACCGTCCGTGAACGGCGCACCAGTGATGATCTTTTGCGACTGATCGATCACGCCTTCATAAGCGAATTTTGGCGCGTGCACGCCGCGATCGGCAGATTCCTGCGCCACATTGATCGCTTCATGCAGGGCGCGGGCGCTGCCGCTGATGCGCTTGATGTAGGCGGTCATGTCTTCCGGGGTGTCGACCGTGTGGAAGCTGATCAGGAAGGTCGGCAGGAAATTCTGGATGCCGTTCATCTGGTCGAACACGAAACCGTTGTAACGGAAGGCCGCGCCTTTGGCGGCTTCGTCATATTGGTACTTCCAGATATCGTAGGACATCTTGTCGTCCGCCGAGAGCGCGTCATAGTCGAACGAAGCTTCCATTTCCTCGGTTACTTCTTTCAGCCACGCCAGTTGTTCATCCTGGCAAGCCAATGTCATGCAATCGATCTGATCGTTCTTGTCCTTACGGCCAAGGAAGGTCAGCCCCATCGGGCTGAACTGGAGCTGTTCTTCGTATTTGGCGTCAAACCAGGTATTCAGCCGGGCACTCAATTCAGACTGGGTTTCGACCGGTGCTTCGGCGACGGGTGCGGCATTCAGTGGTTCCGCAGGGGCTGGCTTTGTGGCGCAAGCCGACAAAACAAGGGCGAGGGCGATGATGGAAACGGAGCTGCGCATGTATGAGGGTCCTCCCGGC
The DNA here is from genome assembly GCF_000685295.1 of Hyphomonas oceanitis SCH89. GTDB lineage: Bacteria > Pseudomonadota > Alphaproteobacteria > Caulobacterales > Hyphomonadaceae > Hyphomonas > Hyphomonas oceanitis. The sequence continues at coordinate 57,387 of NZ_ARYL01000024.1, read as the reverse complement.
ATTTTCCGATTAACGATATGTGAGCTATCGCTTTCTGCGGCGCGCTGTCAATTGGCAAGCGCCTGTATGACAGCTAGAGAAGTGTGATGACAGATCCACGGATATCCCCTGACAATACGGCTCGCAGAGACCAGCGCAATGTGCGCATAGGTACGCGCGGTTCGCCCCTCGCGCTGGTGCAGGCGCGGCAGATCGCAGCCTCCCTTGAGGTCGCCTCGGGCGGCGCCTTGCGCGGTGAGATCGTGCCGTTCACCACGACGGGCGATCAGCTGACGACGGAACGGCTGATAAATTCCGGCGGGAAGGGCCTGTTCACCCGCGAACTCGATGCGGCGCTGGACCGCGGCGATGTCGACATAACCGTGCACAGCCTCAAGGACGTGCCAGCTGTCCTGCCATCGGGACAGATATTCGGGGCCTTCCCGCAGCGCGAAGATGCGCGCGAGGGGTTCCTGTCGCCGCATGCCGAGAAATTGGCAGACCTGCCCAAGGGCGCGAAGGTGGGTACGGCTTCGCTGAGGCGCGAGTCGCAGACGCTGGCGCTGCGGCCCGATGTGGAGATCGTGACGTTCCGGGGGAATGTTGCAACACGCATGCGCAAGCTCGAGGATGGTCTGGCAGACGCGACCTACCTGGCCATGGCGGGGCTGACGCGGCTTGGCATGGCGCATCTGGCAACACCGATCCCGATGGAAGACATGTTGCCGTCGGCCGGGCAGGGGATCATCGGCGTGGTCATGCGCGAGGATGGCGATGCAGAAGTGCGCGAGACGTTGGGCGGCATTGACCACGCTGAGACCCGGGCTGCTGCAACAGCCGAACGGGCTTTCCTGGCGGCGCTTGATGGAAGCTGCCGCACACCGATTGCCGCGCACCTGTTTGACAGAGGCGAGGAATGGGAACTCATCGGCGAAGTTCTTGCGCTGGATGGTCGGCAGCGTTGGCGCGCTGATGGCACATGCCGCAAAGAGGCCAGTGAAGCGCAGCTTGCGGCGCTCGGACGCGATGTGGCGGCAGATATTCGCGCAGCGGCTGGCGGCGTGCTTCCCGCCTTCGTGGACGAGTGGTGAGCCTTCCAGTTATCGTAACGCGGGCTGAGCCGGGTGCGTCCGAAACTGCTGCGCGTTTAAAGGCTGCTGGATACAAGCCGCTCCTCTCCCCCGCGCTGGTGCTTGAGCCTCTCAGTGCAGACCTCGACCTGAGCGGCGTGACCGATCTCGTGTTCACCAGTGCGAACGGCGTGCGCCACTTCCCGGCGGTCAGCGATGGCGTTGAGCGAGTCTGGTGCGTCGGCGAGGCAACGGCTGAAGCCGCGCGCAAAGCGGGCTGGCAGGGCGTGCGTGAGGGCAATGGCAATGCCGTCGAACTGGCTGAGCATATCATCGCCGCGCCTGAGGCCCGGACCGGCCTTTTCCTGCATATCGCCAACGAGGCTGCGGCGGGTGATCTGATGGCGCGTTTGAGGTCAGCAGGCGTCAATGCGCGGTTTGCGGCGCTCTATCGCACGCTGCCCGTGTCTGCCGTGAACGACGCTGCGGCGAGCGCGCTGACCCGGGCGGCGCGTGTAGTCATTCTGGTGCATTCGGCGAAAGGGGCCACTGCGTTCCGGAATGCGGCGAGGGGGCTGGACCTCAGGCGGTCAATTGTTGTTGCGATCTCTGAAGCCGCCAGCAAGCCGCTTGTCAGTTGCGGTGCGCGCGCTGTCGTCAATGCGGCGCAGCCCAGTGAGACGGCGCTGATGGAAGCGCTCGACACTGCCGTTCTGGCGCTCTGAAGGCGACCTTTGATCGCCATGGGCGTATGTGTCAGTGTATTTGAAATCCCGCCTGCTAGGAGCAGACAGACCTATGAGTGACGATCCCGAAGACGATATCGCTGTCGACTCCACAGAGCCGATTGATGCTGACTTCGAACCGGCATTCGAAGACCAGAAAGCATCGCGCGCAAGCAAGGCGGGCGCGGGTCCTGGCTGGCTCGGTTTGGGCGTGGCCAGTCTTGTCGCTGCCGGTATTGGCGGCGCGATCGGCATCGTCGCCACAATGGCGCTGCCCGGGACCAGTGCAGACGGCGATGTGTCGGCCCTCACCGCAGAGCTGGATACGCTGAAGGCCGAACAGGCAACGGCAGATGTCGAGCGCAACAAGGTGATCCGGAATTCGGCTGACCTCGAGGCGCGCCTTGATGCACGACTCAAGTCTGTTGCTGCTGCAGGCGGGGACGACCTTGGGCCCTTGCTAGAGGAACTCGATGCTGTGTCAAAGCGCATCGACGAAGTGATTGCCAGCGATGATGGCGGCGAGGCGCTGGCAAAGCTGTCAACGCGGCTTGAGGCGCTTGAGGCCGTCGACACAAGCGGTGAGGCTAGCGCGCAGGAGCTGGCGCGGTCTGTGGGGGCGCTTGCCGAGCGTGTGACATCTTTGGAAACCCGGCTTGCTGACCTCCAGTCTGATATTGTGCGCAGCGGCGGGGACACGACGGAACTGACAAGCCTGATCGAGCGCATGCGCGATGATGAGGCGGCCGTCCGGGCCAAGGCTGAAGTTTCTGAAAGCAATGCAGATGCAGCCCTTGCGCTATCGGCGATAGAGGCGGCTTCACGGCAGGGCCTGACGTTTGAATCCGACTATCGCAAGCTGCGGGTTCTGTTGCCCCAATCGGCCGAGGTTCGGTCTCTTAGCGGCGTCGCGACCACGGGTGCGCCGACGCTGGCGGACCTTCAGCGATCCTTCGGGCCAGCGAGTGCCAAGGCGCGCGCCGCTGAGCCGCGTGAAAAGGAGGGGCGTTGGGGGTGGCTCAATCATGTGTTCGGCGATGCTGTGACCGTGCGGGGTGAAAACGCTGAAGAGGCAGGTGCGCCGGTCATCCTCTCGCGCGCCAAGGACGCGCTCGATACGGGAAAGCTGGAAAGCGCCGTTGCAATCATAGGCAATCTGACCGGTGAGCCAGCTGCGGCCATGGCTGACTGGACCGAATCGGCAAACCGGCGCATCACACTCGAAACAGGGCTTAAAGCCCTGAGGCTGGACATGATCGGTGGGGAGAACCAGGCGCAATGAATCGCATCTTCCTGTTTGTTCTTATCCTTCTGATTATCGTTGGCGGCGCCCTGATCGGCTTCTGGGCCGTGAATCTGCCGGGCAGCGTCGTGATCAATGATAGCCGCGGCGAGCTTGTTTCCCTTCATATGGGTGTCGCAGCCATTGCGCTGATTGTTTTTGGCGGACTCGTGGCGGCGGCCTGGTGGTTGATCAGCGGTCTTTTCGTCCTGCCGGGCAAGATTGGCCGTGCCCGCCAGTCCAGTCTCGCCCGCAAGGCCAACATGGCACTGACTGAAGGCCTGCTGGCCGCAGAGGCAGGTGACCCGACTTACGCGCTGAAACTGGCACGCAAGGCGGTCAAGCATGCCGAAGACGAGCGGTTGAAACTGCTCCTTGAGGCCCGTGCGGCCGAAGCCAATGATGACTGGGCGGGTGCCGAGCGCGCCTGGGGCCAGCTGACGCGCCTGCCGGGCGGGCAGCTCGCGGGACTGCGCGGATCTGCCATGGCGGCAGCGGAGCGCGGTGACCAGGCCACTGCAGAATCACGCGCGCGCGAAGCGCTCGGCCTGAAATCCAATGCGGACTGGCCGTTCAATTCCCTGTTCGACCTGCAAGTGGCACGAGGTGAGTGGGAGAAAGCGCTTGAGACGCTCACCATTGGTGAGAAGCGCGGCCTGATCACAGGTGACAGCCTGCGGCGACGCCGCGCCGTCTTGCAGACGGCGCGCGCTGTCGGCCTGCCGCATGATCGCAAGCAGGATGCCCAGAAGGCACTCGCTGAAGCCATCAGGGGTGCGCCGGGCTTCCCGCCTGCGGCCTTCCATGGCGCGCGGCAGCTGATGATCGACTCCAAGGAAAAGGCCGCGCAAGGCGTGTTGGAGCTAGGCTGGAAGGCGCGGCCACACCCGGCGCTGGCGCAGCTGTCACGTCGCCTCGTGCCGCAGGATGACCGCCATAATATTGCGGCACGCCTGAAAGCTTTGGTCGCCACGCATCCGACGCACCGCGAAAGCCGCATCCTGTCGGCCGAACTGGCGATGGACGAAGCCAACTGGGTCGAGGCAATCCGCTTGTTGGCGCTTCTGGTTGAGGAAAATCCGACGGCGCGCCTGTGTCTCCTGATGGAGCGCGCGCTCAAGGGCTATGGCGACAAGGACGAGGCGCAGCGTTGGGGCCGTATGGCGGCTTCAGCGTCCCGAGAGGCCGACTGGTCGGACATTGATCCCAAGGGCAACGCCTTTGACTTTGCCCAGCGCGACTGGAGCCGGCTGGTTTATGCCTTCGGCGATGTCGGGGATCTGGTTCATCCGCGCTATGAATCCTATGGCCGGGAACTGGAAGCTGGCCGGGTTCTGGCGATTGCCGGCCCTGAAGAGGAAAAGGTTGCCCCGCCCAAGGCCCCGAATGGCCCGCTGACGCCGCCGCTGGATTATGCCTCTGACGATGACTGACCGGCAGGACGCCTGAACGGCAAAAGCGTCTTGCGCTGATGCCTCGGGATGAGTATTCAGGCCGAACGCTCATTGGAGCATGCCGCTATAGCTCAGCTGGTAGAGCATCGCATTCGTAATGCGGGGGTCAGGTGTTCAAGTCACCTTAGCGGCACCATTCCCCAAAATCCTTGGAATTCGCCCGCTCGGTTCAGGACTGGACGACGAACAGTCCGGCGATGATCAGGCAGGCGCCGATCGCATATTTCAGGGTCAGCGGTTCTTTCAGGAAAAATGCGGCCATCAGCGGGACCAGTACGAAGGTCAACGCCATGAAGGAATAGGCCATCGATAGCGGAACCATTTTCAGGACATAGACCCAGGCCAGCGTCGCAACGCCATAGAGGAAGACCGCGACAATGAAAACCGGGTTGAAAAGGATGGAATAGAAGGGCGTGTCAGGCCCTTCCGCGAGCTTTGCGCCTGTCATTTTGAAGAGAACCTGACCGAACGCAATGGTCATGGGCGTCAGAACGAGCAGACCATAGACGGGCGCTGACAGGGCCTTGATGGCGCTCATCGTGCCTTGGTCTTGCTCGTGTCAGAGACGGTGTGGTGACCGGCTGGCTGACGGCGCTCGATAAGCGGCGTTGTCCCTGCGTGGTATCGTTCGCCGCGCGATGGCGCCATCGAGAGATAGTGTATGCGTTTCTGTTCAGCCCGGCCTCGGGCGACAGAGTCCAGGATAACACCCGCGATGAACGTCATCATTGAGCCCAGTAGCAGGGTCATGGCCAGCATCCAGGTCGGTATGCGGTCAACAAGTCCGGTCTCGAAATAGTCGCGGACAACCGGTGCCATCAGGAAGATCGAGGCCGCCAAAATGAAGACGGCGATATAGCTGAAGAAAAGGAATGGCCGCGTCTCCTTCATCAGCATGCCCATCATACGCAAGATGCGGAAGCCATCCCGGAAGGTGGAGAGCTTGCTGTGCGAGCCTTCCATGCGGCGACCGTAATCGAATTCGACTTCGGAGACTGGCAGTCGGAGGACAGATGCGTGAACCGACATTTCGGTTTCGATTTCGAAACCGGTCGACGACGCTGGAAAACTTTTTGCGAACCGACGGGTAAAGGCGCGGTACCCGGAGAAAATGTCCGTGAACTCGTTGCCGAACAGCGCTTTGTAGGCCGCATTGAACACACGGTTTCCAAAGGCGTGACCGCTACGTCCTGCATCCTGTTTGATATGGCGGCGCGTGCCGACGACCATGTCGGCATTGTCTTCGAGCAAGACCTGTATCATGCGCGGCGCTGCGGTGGGATCATAAGTGCCGTCGCCATCGGCCATGATGTATATGTCGGCGTCGATGTCGGCAAACATCTGGCGCACGACGTTGCCCTTACCCTGTCGGCGTGACGGGACAACGGTGGCTCCCGCCATCGCAGCCTGCTCGGATGTGTTGTCTGACGAATTATTGTCGTACACGTATATTCTTGCGCCCGGCAGAGCCTTGCGAAAGCCGATGACAACAGCTGCGATCGACTGCCCTTCATTATAACAGGGCAGCGTCACGGCTATACTGAGATTGTCGAAAGCACTGTCAGTCACACGCGGGCCACTTTCCGAATTTAGTCATTTCTACACAGGCAAGGGTTAAGGTCGTCTTTCACGCATGCTGCGCGGGGGACGATATGCGACGACCGGCCATCTCGATGACGCCAGACCGCTGGATCGCGGTTGGGTTTGGTGTGCTGATGGTTGCCTCACTTTTGGTGATGAGCGCCTTGTCGGGACACATGTCGGCGTCTGCCATGGAGGCTGACAATGCGATGCGGCTTGTCCAGATTCAGGATTTCCTGAAAGGGCAGGGATGGTTCGATTTGCACCAGGATCGGCTCGGTCTGGAAGGTGGCACGGCGATACACTGGTCACGGCTTGCTGACGTACCGATCCTTGTTATCAAATCAGGGCTCGACATATTCCTGCCATCGCAAAAGGCCCTGGAGATCGCCTGTCTTGTCTGGCCACCCTTGAGTGTTTTGCTGGTCGTCTGGGGATTGATGAAGGGCGCGCGCTTCATGGGCGGGCGCGTGGTTCTGGCTTATGTATGCATCATTGCCGCGACAGTCCTGTTCCGAAACGCCAACTTTCTGAGCGGCAGCATTGACCACCACAATATTCAGCTTGGTTTCCTGGCGATAGCCGCAGGATTTTCGCTGGATCCCGAGAGGCGCCCGGTGAGCCTGGCAATCGTCGGCGCGGCGCTTGCCTCCTCCACTGCCGTCGGTGCGGAAGTCTATCCGTTTGTAGGCATTTTCTGCGCCTTCCATGCGCTGGACTGGGCTTTTGCCGGAGCACCTGCGCGCCGGGGAGTTATCGCCTTCGGGGCAAGCTTTGCGGCTCTGACGGCCCTGTTCTTCGCGGCTTCCGTGGCTCCTGCCAATTACGGCATTGTGCATTGTGACGCGCTTTCGCTGGTGACCCTATCGGCAGCCGTTTCGGGCGGCGCAGGCCTTGCCATTGTGGTTGCGGTCTTGTCGGAGAAGCCTTTCGCCTGGCGTCTCGCCAGTCTCGCCACGCTTGGTCTGGTGTGCGGACTGTTGCTGACGGCGCAGGCGCCGCAATGCCTTGCAAATCCGCTGGATGGCTTACCGCCGATTGTCCGCACACTCTGGCTAGAAAAAGTGGACGAGGCGCGGCCCCTTTTTGCCGTCAGGCCGAATATGGCGCAGGAGATGCCTTTCATGGTCGGGGTGTCGCTGGTCGCCCTCATCGTATCGATATGGCGCGTATGGCGAGGGGTGCAGCGTCGCGCCCACTTGCTGTTTGTCGCTTTGCTGGCCGTGGATCTGCTGCTTACGTTACAGCAAGTGCGGTTCTATTCGTTCGGACATGTCTTCGCGATCCTGCCATTAGGGGCATGGGTGGCGGGCCTTTTCGCGACACGAGAGGACGGGGAGCGAAGCGCCGCTTACCTGCTGGCCCTCGCAGTGTCCCTGCCTTTGGTCTGGGGCGCGCCCGGCAGGATGTTTCGCACGCCGCCAGGTGAACTTGTGGATAATGGTAATGGCGCCTCGGCGTGCGCGAGTCCTGACATGCTCGCGGCGCTGGATGAATTGCCTGTCGGCCGCGTGCTCTCAGTCGCCGATGTGGCGCCGGATATATTGCGATACACTCGGCAGAGTGCCCTCCATGGACACTATCACCGCAACGCTGCCGGCATCGAAGCGGCACTCAATATCTTTACGTCACCGGCAGAAGAGGCGTCTGGCCTTATGCGGGAAGCAGGGGTGGATTATATTCTGGCATGTCCCGGACATGCCGAGTTGCGGATGCTTGCAGATGAATCTCCCGGCGACTTCGCTGATGGGCTTAACGCGGGGATTATTCCTGATGGCCTGAAGGTTATCCGCCGGGCCGGTGATGGCGAAACGCTCTACGCCCTTCAGCCGCTGGCTCCGAGAACATAGTCGGCTTCCGCCACATACCGGCTTGGCCCTTTACCGGAATGGCTGGAATAAAGGTGGAAACTGTCTGCCCAGAAGGCCTCACTGCAATAGGCGTGACGCGGCTGCGCCCATGCCGTCACTTCTTCCGGCGTTGCCCCGTGCAGGTAAGCCAACGTGACATGAGGCAGGAAGGGGCGGCGGTCTGGTGACAGGCCGAGGCGCCGGGCCGCCCGCTCGCACTGACCTGAAAGGGCGCGTAGCTCGTCAGTCTCTCGCACCCGTGCCCAGACAGCACTCGGCTCGCGCCGCCCGAACCAGCCAACCCCTTCTAGCCGAAGCTCCATCTCCGGCGCGCGGATTTCCCCCAGCATATCATCAAGGTCGCGGGCATGCTCGTGCGTGAGATCACCGAAGAAGCGCAATGTGATGTGAAAATTGCGCTCAGGTCTCCAGCTTGCGCCGACCAGACCTTTCTGAAGCGCTTTGAGGCCTGTTGTAATGTCCGGTGGCACAGGAAGAGCGGCGAACAAGCGATACATCGCGCCATCTCAAACAGGATTGCAGGCAAAAGAAAACCCGGCTCCACCAAGCCGGGTTCCTTTTCAGCCCCTGGTATCCCGCTTAACTGGCGAGATGGTCCAGCTTTCCGAAATGCTCGGCGAGCAAATAATAGAATGTCACGCGAGACTTGTTGCTTCCTTCTGGTTGCAACTTGTCGCAAACGGCCTTCATCGCTGCGTCGAGGTCATCCTTGGTTTGGGCCAGACCGAGCTTGCCCCGGCACCAGCGCTCTCGCACGCGGTCCAGTTCGCCGCTATCCGAGCATGAGACCAGTGAACTGTCGCGATTGCGTAATGCAATGCCAAGATGTCCGACGATCTTCTCTGCGGCGGCTTGATTGTAGCCGCTCGCATATTTCTTGATGTTTTCGGCGTAAGCCGATGCGTCTGCCATGATATATCCCCTTAGATTTTCTGGTGCCCCAACCGTTGGAACTACACCAGATCGGCGAAATTACCCTTTGGTTAATCTGAGTCAATGCAAAAGACGAAGACCTGTCGTCTTGAAGAGGCCTCTGATTCAATCCCGTTCACTTGAGAATCCCTGCGCTCCATAAGCAATGATAAAGTAAAGACATTCTGTTCTACGATAATGCTGCAAATGGCGCGGTGTATTCGGCGGGAGGGCAAGCGTCCGCTGGAGGACAAGGCAAGGGATCATGTCCGGTTTTCCTTGCAGTCGCTGATGAGTTTCACCATATTCAAAAGTAACACGCGCGCGTTTACGCGTGGAACCAAAACAGAAGGGTATTAAACCTATGAACGAATTCAATCGGGCCTACACGCCAAGAACCGGCGCCGACTCGATGGACATGTCCGTGGATGCTGGTCTGCGTGCCTTCATGTTGGGCGTTTATCAGAAACTTGCCCTCGGGATTGCCCTGTCGGGCGCCATTGCCTTCGTGGTTGGCTCGGGCCTGGTGCCGGGGCTGACGCAGCTCCTGCTCGGGACGCCGCTGTTCTATGTGTTCCAGTTCGGACCGCTGGCTCTGATCTTCGGCTCGGCCTTCCTGATGAAGAACCCGTCGCCGCTCGCGACCGGCATCCTTTACTGGGCCATCGTTTCCATGCTCGGCGTCTGCCTGTCGATCTGGGTGCTCATGGCGATGTCAGGCAACAGCGTGACGACCCGCGGCGGCGCGTCAATGACCGTCAACTTCCTGATCATGACGAAAGCGTTCCTGCTGACGGCCTCTGCCTTCGGCGTGCTCAGCCTGTTCGGCTACATGACCAAGATGAACCTGCGCCCGATTGGCATCATCGCCGTGTTCGCGCTGTGGGGCATCATCGGCATCTCGCTGCTCAGCTTCCTGTTCCCGCCTTCGGGCATGATGGAAGTGCTGATCCAGGTCGGCGTGCTGGGCATCTCGGGTGTCCTGGTGGCCTTCCAGACCCAAGAGTTGAAGCAGAGCTATTTCGCCTTTGAAGGCGATACCCGCTCGCTGGCCGTGATGACGAATTCGGGCGCCCTGAACTTCTTCATCATGTTCTACAACATGTTCACGATCCTAATGTCGCTGCTCTCGCGCGACTGATCCGGGATCCTGAAGGATCAAGAATGGACGCCCCGCAAGCCAGCCTTGCGGGGCGTTTGCTTATCCGCCGCATTGCACCCTGGCGCCGTGTGGGCTAGGGCTCGCGCGAACCTGTTTCCAGGCCCTTTTTTCGAGGAGAAACACCATGGCCCGCAAGAAAATCGCCCTTATCGGTTCCGGCATGATCGGCGGCACGCTCGCCCACATCGCAGCGCGCGAGGAGCTCGGCGACGTGGTCATGTTCGACATCGCCGAAGGCCTGCCGCAAGGCAAGTCGCTGGACCTCGCAGAATCCACCCCCGTTTATAATTCGTCGGTCAGCCTCAAGGGCGCGAACGACTATGCCGACATCAAGGATGCCGACGTCTGCATCGTGACGGCCGGTGTGGCCCGCAAGCCCGGCATGAGCCGTGACGACCTGCTCGGCATCAACCTGAAAGTCATGAAGTCGGTCGGCGAAGGCCTCAAAGCCAACTGCCCGAATGCCTTTGTCATCTGTATCACGAACCCGCTCGACGCCATGGTCTGGGCGCTGCAGCAGTTCTCCGGCTTCGACACGAAGAAAGTTGTCGGCATGGCTGGCGTGCTGGACTCGTCGCGCTTTGCCTACTTCCTGTCCGAGAAGACCGGTGTGTCGGTGGCTGACATCCACGCCTGGACACTTGCTGGCCATGGCGATGATATGGTGCCGATGGTGCGCCACTCGACCGTTGGCGGCCTGTCGCTTCCGGAACTGGTGAAGCAGGGCTGGATGAGCCAGGCAGACCTCGATGGTATCGTCGAGCGCACCCGCAAGGGCGGCGGCGAGATTGTCGCGCTGCTGAAAACCGGTTCGGCCTATTATGCGCCTGCCGAAAGCGCCATCTCGATGGCGAAAGCCTACCTGAAAGACCAGAAGCGCGTCCTGCCTGTCGCCGCCTATTGCGACGGTCAGTACGGCCTTGATGGCATGTATGTCGGCGTGCCGACCCTGATCGGCGCCGGCGGCGCAGAGAAAGTTGTCGAGTTCGATCTTAACGATGATGAAAAGGCGATGTTCGCCAAGTCGGTTGAGTCCGTGCAGGGGCTCCTTCAGGCCTGCAAGGATATCGACGCCTCGCTCGCCTAGGAGCCAGACTATGGCCATTGGGCCGACAATCGAAACCGAACGCCTGATCCTCCGCCCCCCAAGGGCGGAGGATTTTGACTCATGGTGTGCATTTCACGCCGACGAGGACGTGATGCGCCATCTCGGTGGCGTTCAGGGGCCGGAGCTGACCTGGCGGTCGATGTGCGCCATGACGGGTGCGTGGACCATTGAAGGCTTCTCGATGTTCTCGGTTATCGAGAAGGCGACCGGCGAATGGGTTGGCCGGCTCGGCCCGTGGCGGCCTTATGGCTGGCCGGGAACGGAAGTGGGCTGGGGGCTTGTGCGGTCCGCGTGGGGCAAGGGCTATGCGAGCGAGGGCGCTGCGGCAGCGATGGACTATGCCGTGGACATTCTCGGCTGGGATGAGGTGATCCATACAATTGATCCGGCCAATGCTGGCTCGATACGGGTTGCAGAGCGGCTCGGCAGCCGCGTGTTGCGTCAGGCCACGTTGCCAGCGCCGCTCATCCTAACGCTGGATGCCTACGGCCAGAGCGCCGATGAATGGCGGGCGCGGCGGATCAAAGGCGCGTGATCGGCGTCTGATCCGGCTCGCAGGCGACCGCCTTTGCGGCTAGCGTCTCTACAAGCGTCCCGAGGAGATTGCCGCCATGATCCGCACTTTGTCCCTTGTTTCCGTACTTGCCCTGCTGCCAGCGACCGCCTGTGGGCAGGAGCCGTCGGAAGAGGCCCTGAATGCCAAGGCTACTGAAGCCGAAATGGCCATCGAGGCCAAAGCGGAAACGCCTAAGGTCGGCCTGCCGAATGGGGTTGAAGCACCCGTGGTGAGCCTCGTTGATACAACAGGCATGACGCAGACGCTCGGATCGCTGGCGGGACCAAAAGGCACGGTGATTGCCTTCGTGCGCTCAGCCGACTGGTGCCCCTATTGCAAGAAGCAGCTGCTGGATCTTGAGGCCGCTGCTGCGCCGCTTGCTGCGGCGGGCTGGACGCTTGTGGCAGTCTCCTATGACCCTGTCGAAACGCTTGCAGGCTATAAGGCCGATAAGGGCCTGACATATGAATTGCTCTCCGATGAAGGGTCTGCCGCGATCAAGGCCTTCAACCTGCTGAACACGGAAGTGAAGCCGGGGTCTCGCTATGAAGGCATACCGCATCCCGCCATCGTGTTCGTCAATGCAGACGGTCATGTCGTGAAGACACTGCGCGAGGAAGGCTACAAGACGCGGCCCGCTGTGGATCTGGTGATAGAGACAGCCGAAGGCCTCTAGGCGGGTTTCATTGGTCGGCGCTCTGGCATAGTTTGCCGACAGAGAAGCCGGAGCTGACGCCATGAAACATATCCTGACCCCCCTCACTCTGGCGGCGGCCTTTACCGCCCTGCCGGCCATTGCAGATGATGCCGCCGTGCTGGACCCCACGATCAAGGCGCAGGCCGAAGCGCTTATGGAGGCTGGACTCAAGGATGATGTCGGGCTGGAATTCACGGAAAGCCTGACAACGGAGATCGGCCCGCGACTTGCCGGGTCGGATGCCGAATGGCGCGCTCGGCAATGGGCGATGATCAAGCTGAAGGACCTGAATTTCCAGCAGGCCTATATCGAGGACTTCAACATTCCCTATTGGGAGCGTGTTACCGAGACGGCGTCGGTTACAGGTAGCAACCCGCAGAATCTGGCGATCACGGCACTGGGCGGCTCCAAATCGACAGCCAAGGATGGCGTTGAGGCGGAGGTTGTGCGTTTCACCAGTCTTGCAGAACTGAAGGCGGCGCCAGCGGACTCGCTGAAAGGCAAGATTGCGTTCATCGACGAGCGGATGGTGCGGGCGCAGGATGGGTCGGGTTATGGCTACGCTGTGGGAAAACGGAGTGGCTGTGCGCAGGCGGCGGCAGACCTTGGCGCGGTTGCGTGCCTGATCCGTTCGGCAGGCACCGACTCGCACCGGATGCCGCATACCGGGGGTATGGCGCGCGAGGGGGCCCTTGGCGCGCTGCCTGCAGCAGCACTTGCAGCACCGGATGCTGACCAGCTGGCGCGCCTGCTGGAGCGCGGGCCAGTTGAGGTGAAGCTGAACATTCAGGTCAAGACGGCTGACTCGGCGGCGTCAGGCAATGTGATTGCCGAAGTGGAAGGCGCGAGCCTGAAGGAAGAGATCGTGCTGATCGGCTGTCATCTCGACAGTTGGGACCTCGGGACAGGCGCGATTGATGATGCGGCCGGGTGCGGGATTGTGGTGGCGGCGGCGAACCTGATTCAGCAATTGCCGGGCAAGCCGAAGCGGACGATCCGGGTTGTGCTTTATGGGTCGGAAGAGGTCGGCCTGTTTGGTGGCAAGGCGTATGGAGAGGCGCATGCGGATCAGTTGGACAAGCATGTGCTTGTTGCCGAGAGCGATTTCGGCGCGGGCCGCATCTGGCGCCTGGCAACGGGGTTTGGCGAGGGTGCCATGGCCTATGCCAAGGCGATGCAGGACCTTGTGGCGCCGCTGGGTGTCGTTCCGGGCGATAACAGTTCCAAGGGGGATTCAGACGTATCTGTCCTCGGGAACGCGGGGGTGCCAGCCATCTCGGCAGACCAGGACGGAACCGACTATTTTGACCTGCATCACACCCCGGATGACACGTTTGACAAGATCGATCCGGAGGCGTTCCGGCAGAATGTCGCTGTCTATGCGGCGCTGACCTATGTGGCGGCGGAAACGGGATGGGATTTCCGCAAGGCTGCGGCGCCTGCGACTGAAGACCAGTAGGCATGATCGCCGACAGGCAGGCGCGCATCGCGGCGAGTCTAGACTCGGTGCATGAGGCCCTGCGCTTTGTGCACCGCGAACTGGAGGGCGTCGCGTCAGATACCCAGCGCTGGAGATGGATTTCGGTCGGCGCGGTGATTGCCCTGCAAGGGGCGCTCGTCGCGGCTCTGAGCGGATACGAGACGGCGGAGGTGGATGATGTTGTCGATCCATCTTACCCGGAGCGCTACGCGCCCGTGACGCTTTTGCTGCGCCGCGCGCGCTCGACAGACTATCTCAATCCTCCGGAAAGACTGGTCCTGACCGGGGCGGCCGCGCGCCGGATCGAGCAGGTCATCGCCTTCCGCAATGGGGTCGTCCATGGGACATCGCCGGACATTCATGGGTATTCCGAGTCCATTCACGGACCATTCCGGGAGACTTTCTCGGCCATTCGGCACGTATTGCGGGCCCATCCCGCGTTCGAGCCGGGACCGCACGGGCTTGTCAGCGCCCTGATCGCCGACCAACTCGCTGCCATCTCGCGCAGGCTTCTCCCCGATGGTTAATGTCCGGGTCATGGTCGCGTGGCATGAATGGCTTTCATGCGACCAATCCTTCGCCCTTTCATGCTTTCGTGCGCCGCCTTCGCGTTGATCGCGGCGGCGCCGGCGACCTTCACGCGCGAGGAGCTTGATGCGCTTGAGGCTGAGCGGCAGGCGGCGATCACGCGTCTCGAGGCCTTGCAGACGGCGGGGCAGGAAACCGAGACGGACCTCCGGCAAATCGACAGCAAGCTGATCTCTGCCGCGATGGAGGCGCGCCGCCGGGAAGAGCAGGCGGCTGCCTCCGAGAAGGCGCTGATCGATCTGGGCACGCGCCGGGTGGTTGCGCAGTCGGCCTTGCTGGAAGACCGGCAGGCGCTGGAAGACCTTCTGGCAGCGCTCGCAGCGGCAAACCGTCGGCGGCCTCCGGCGCTGATCGTGTCGCCGGGCAAAGCGAATATGGCGATCCGGCGGGCGATCCTGATGAGTGAGACAACGCCGCGACTGGCGGCGCGTTCTGATACGCTCTCGGCCGAGATAGACGAGCTGAACCAGCTGGAGCGTCAGATACGCGGCGAGCGCGCGCAGCTCGAGACGGCCGAAGCGACGCTGGCGCTGAAGCGGGTCGAGATCGAACAATTGGCGGCAGCCAAGCGCGGCAGCTTCGAGGACATAACCGGCGACATAAACGTGTTGAAGCAGCGGGCCGATACACTTGGCCGCCAGGCCGAGACGCTGCGCGACTTGCTGTCGGCGCTGGAATCCAGTGCGCCTTCGGCGCCGGGCGTGAAGCCGGCAATGCGTCCGACTTTGGCTTCGGCGTCCAAGACTGTGTCCCGGCCCAAGGCGCCTTCGCCTGCGCCGCAAAGCAGCCCTGTATCGCGGCCGCTTGGCAAAGCTGCATTGGGCGGACTTACCCAGCCGACAGCCGGTAACGTACTCTATGGTTTTGGCGACAAGATGCCGACGGGCGGCAAGACGGAATGGATCACGTTTTCGACAAGACAGGCCGCCCAGGTGGTCGCGCCGACCGACGGAAAGGTCGAATATGCGCGTCCATTTCGCAGCTATGGATCAATGTTAATTTTGCGCACAAGTGACGGATACCATGTTATTCTTACAGGTATGAGCCGGATCTATGTCACCGAAGGCCAAACAGTGTCAGCGAACGAGCCAGTGGGGCGTATGCCCGACCGGGCAGATCCGCCGCCTGAGCTGAATATGGAATTAAGGCTTGGCGACAAGGTGATGAATCCGGCACAGTGGTTGCCGAGTGACAGATGAGGTCACGCATGACGGAGGATTGGAATATGCGTTCACTGCTGACGGGTGCCGCGCTTGGCATCGTTCTGGGTGGGTCGGCGGTCGGATTCTCCGCACTGGCCTGGCCACAGGAAAAGCCTGCCGATTCGCGCATGGTGACCTACCAGCAGCTCGAACTCTTCGCTGAAATTCTCGCCCGTGCCCGTCAGGACTATGTGGTCGAGGTTGACGAGAAGGCAGCGATGGAATCGGCCATCAATGGCATGCTCACCTCACTGGACCCGCATTCCGGCTATCTCAATCCGGACGACTTCCGCTCCATGCAGGTGCAGACCTCCGGCGAGTATGGCGGCCTTGGCATTGAAGTGACGATGGAAGATGGCTTCGTCAAAGTCATCTCCCCGATGGACGGCACCCCTGCAGCGCGCGCCGGCATCCAGCCGGGCGACCTTATCACCGCAATCAATGGAAAGCCGATCATCGGCCAGACCCTGAACGATGCCGTCAAGGAAATGCGCGGCGAGAAGGGGACGGACATCCTGATCACCATCCTGCGCGCGGGTGAAGACCCGTTCGACGTGACGCTGACGCGTGAAGTGATCGAACAGAAATCCGTTACCTGGGAAATGGAAAAGAACGATGTCGGCTATTTGCGGATTTCGAGCTTCAACGA
The DNA here is from genome assembly GCF_000685295.1 of Hyphomonas oceanitis SCH89. Taxonomy (GTDB): domain Bacteria; phylum Pseudomonadota; class Alphaproteobacteria; order Caulobacterales; family Hyphomonadaceae; genus Hyphomonas; species Hyphomonas oceanitis. The sequence continues at coordinate 41,071 of NZ_ARYL01000024.1, read as the reverse complement.
GCGCACCACGCTGCTGCTCGAAGAAGGCATCGAAGGCATTTCGAAAGCCACCGGCGGCCGGCCCAAGGGCCTGATCATCGACCTGCGCAATAATGGCGGCGGCCTGCTCGACCAAGCTGTGTCGGTGTCCGACATGTTCCTGTCGGGCGGCGAAGTCGTCTCGACGCAGGGCCGCAGGGCTTCCGATGTTGAGCGCTACAATGCGCGCACGGGTGAAGTGTTCAAGGGCGTGCCTGTTGTCGTGCTGATCAATGGCGGCTCGGCTTCTGCCTCCGAGATCGTTGCCGGGGCGCTCAAGGATCGTGGACGGGCAACCATTGTCGGCACGACGAGCTTCGGCAAGGGTTCGGTCCAGACGGTGATCCCGCTGGGCGCAGATCGCGGTGCGATCCGCCTGACGACGGCGCGCTATTACACGCCGTCGGGCCGGTCGATTCAGGCATTGGGCATCGATCCCGATATCGAGATCACAAATACGCGCCTGACCGAAGAGGAACTGGCGAAGATCAAGCGCTGGTCTGAAGCCGACCTGCCGCATGCCCTGGCCAATGAAGACGGTGAAACCCGGCACCAAATGGAGATGCCGGACGAGCAGCCGCCGGAAGACTACAAGGGCGAAGACTTCCAGCTCGAACGCGCCGTGCAGATGCTCAAGGAAGGCACTGTAACGGCTAGTGCATTTCAGCGGGCTGGTTAACGAATATTTGTAAAGCGTTAACCAGATTGCGGCATCTATGGTCGTTCAGGATTCCATTTGTTGATTACATGAGGTCGCCCCATGCCTTATCGGAGAGACGCTGATCCGTCTCCTCTGCGTACCGGACTTGTCCATGCGGGGTTGAGCCTGCTGGTGTTCGGCGGACTTGCTGGCGCCCTTGGTGCCGGTATCCAGTTTTCAGGTGACCCCTCTGCGGCAGGCCCGCGCCAACAGCTTGCCTTGTTCGAAGTGATCGATGAGGGGAAACCGGAACTGAAAACCCGCCTCAAGACGGACGGAACCGACATGGCGATGCTGCCGCAGGTCGATACCGATGGTTATGCGGAAGTCGAAAGTGGCGACGAACCGAGCCTTGACGTGGCCTATGCCGAGGGCGCCGAAGCGACCGGCACCGGTGGGCCTTCGGATGATGTGATGGCCGATGGCGAGGGTGTTGGTGTTCGCATCAATGGCAAGCTCGTGAAGCCCGGCGAATCCTATGGCGAAGTCACCAAGATCGCGTCGCTGGATGACGCGCCGATTTCAGGCATGACCGAAACGCTGAACGGTGTGCGTCTGCCGCGTATCGCGCCCGATGGCCGGACGCCTTCCGAAGTCTACGCACGCCCGTTTGCCAATCCGAGCCAGAAGCCTGTTGTGGCGCTGGTCGTCGGTGGGCTGGGCATCAATGCCACGCATACGAAATCTGCGATCGAGGAATTGCCGCCGGAAGTGACGCTCTCGTTCGCGCCGGATGCAAACCGTCTCCAGTACTGGATCGACCGGGCCCGCGCTGCCGGGCACGAAGTGCTGATCGAGCTGCCGATGGAAAACTACGATTATGGCCGCATGAAAATGCATCCGCAGACACTGCTGGCTGGCAAGGGCGCCGATGTGAACGTGCCGCGCCTGAATACGCTGCTCGGTCGGGCCTCGGGCTATTTCGGCGTGATCAATTACCAGGGAGCGAAATTCGCCGAGGATGCGGCCGCTGTGCGTCCGGTTCTCGATGTGCTCGGTAAGCGCGGCGTGGCGCTGGTGGAGGATGGCAGCCTTGAGGAGGCCAGCCTCGACAAGGTGGCTGACCAGACGCATGTGCGTTACGCCAAGGCCGCCTCGCCCATCGACACCAAGCTGACGGCGGACGACATCAATCTGGAGCTGATGGAGCTTGAGACCATCGCCAAGGAGAAGGGCGCCGCCATGGGCGCAGGCTATGCTTTCCCGATCACGATCGAGATGGCGAAGATCTGGGCCAGCGAGCTTGGGCCAAAGGGCATCATTCTGGCGCCTGTCTCTGCGCTTGTCGGCACGACGCCTGCAGAATTGGTCGACGCAGAGCGTGTTGCCACTGGCAGCAAGGCGCCGGCTCCTGTAAACCCTGCCGGGTGAAAACATCTATTATTGACCCTGAACGCTATCGCCCGAATGTCGGGCTCGCCCTTTTCTCGAAGGCGGGTCACGTCTTCGTCGGCCGCAGGATAAACGGTCGCGGCGCTTTCCAGTGGCAGATGCCGCAAGGCGGTGTCGACAAGGGCGAATCACCGCGCGATGGCGCGCTGCGAGAGCTTGAAGAAGAGATCGGCGTTCCCGAAAAGCTCGTCGATGTGCTCGAAGAGACCGACGACTGGCTTTATTACGATTTCCCGCCGGACCTGAAGAAGCGCCTGCCGGGCCCCTATATTGGCCAGCGTCAGAAGTGGTTTGCCTTTCGCTTCAAGGGATCTGACAGCGATGTGCGGCTCGACCGCCACACGCCGGAATTCGATGCCTGGCGCTGGGCCCCGCTGGAAGAAACCCCGGGCCTGGTTGTGCCGTTCAAGCGTCTCGTCTATTCCGAAGTAGCCGAGCGGTTCAAACCCTGGGCCGAACCTGTGCATGGCGGCAAGATCGCCCAAGGCTGAGGGAGCGATGCATGCCGAAATCCCTGTTGATGATCCATGGAATTGGTTGCGGCGGCGACGCCTGGGACCATATGCGTCCGGGATTCGAAGCGGCGGGATGGACCTGCGAAGCGCCGACGCTTTTTCCGGATCAGCGCACATTGGAGAACCCACCGGCAAGCCTGCCGGACCTCGGCTTTGATGACTATGTCACGGCCATGCTTGAGGCCGCGCGGAAGATTGAACGCGATACGGGCAGTAAGCCTGCCGTTATCGGACATTCGATGGGCGGCCTTATTGCGCAGTGCCTGGCTGAAAAGGGCGCCGTGTCACAGGCCGTGTTCCTGACGCCGGCGCAGCCCAAGGAATGCGCCAAGATCGGATTATCCGTCGTCTACACGTTCCTCAATATTATCCTGACGCGTAATCGCCAGAAGGCCTACAAGGTGTGGCGGTCGGGCTTCCGCTTTGGGGTGCTGAATTGTGTGCCGAGGCGGCGTCATGACGCGATCTATGCGCTGGCACGCTACGATTCCGGCCAGGTCTATGGTGATATCACTGACGGGATCGAGGTGGACGAAGGACTGGTGACAGTCCCGACGCTGACCATTGCCGCATCGCAGGACCGGGCAACGCCGGCGAGCGCCGTGCGCAAGGTGGGCGAGAAATATGCGCGCTCGCCCGTGCCGGGAGACTTCTTCGAGTACCCGGACAATGCACACTGGATCGTTGATGAGCCGGGCACGGATGCTGTCGTGGCTGACATTGTGGAATGGCTGGACGAACCGTTTCCGGCGCGCGGCTGAGCGACCCATCGCTGCTTTCGGACATGAAAAAAGGCGCTCGCAATTAACGAGCGCCTTTTGAATTTTACGCCTGAGCGCGGCGGAGCCTATTGATTGGCGGCGCGCAGGAAGCGGTTGCGAAGGTCTGCATCCGATTTGAAAACGCCCGTGAACTGGGTCGTGATCGTGGTGACATCCTTGTGGTGCACGCCGCGTGTCGACATGCACTCGTGAACGGCTTCGATCAGGACGGCCGTACCCATTGGCGCGAGGCTGTCCGTGATGGCGTCGCAGATTTGCGCGGTCATCGTTTCCTGCGTCTGGAGGCGTTTGGCAAAGATTTCGACGACGCGGGCGAGTTTTGAGATGCCGACAACGGCGTCCGACGGCTTGTAGGCCACATAGGCCTTGCCGATGAAGGGCGCCATGTGGTGCTCGCAATGGCTCTCGACGTCGATATTGCGCAGGATGACGATGTCGTCATAGCCCTGAACATCTTCGAACGTACGCGAGAGATATTTGACCGGGTCTTCGTCGTAGCCTGAGAACCATTCCTTGTAGGCATTCACGACACGCTTGGGCGTATCGATGAGGCCTTCACGGCGGGGGTCGTCTCCGGCCCAGGCAATGAGCGTGCGAACGGCTTCTTCAGCTTCCTGCACGGTCGGGCGAACGAGAGGTTCCCCCCGCGACTTGTCATTCTTGGGCGTAATGGCGTCCATGGCCATGTTTAAGTGTCCTTCGACTGAGGGACGGAGGTCGAGCCGAGGCTTGGTCTGGGAAACCGGATGGCCCCCTGCCCGGACTTAACGCCCGCCCGAGTTGATACCCTCAGGGCGATGCATGATTAGATAGGCTGGCAATTCAGGCGTTTCCAGAAAATTCTTCCGTGACGCAGAGTAAATCCTTGACTGGAATCGCATTGCCCGCAGCGGTAGCCAGTGGTATCTGCCCCCTCATGAAGCTGTTTCGGACCCTGCTCGCATTGCCAAAAGGCTGTTGCTGTTAAGGCAACTAGTGCCCATTAGGGCATCCGGCCCTGCTGCAGGGCGCTGATTTTACCCCTTTTTCCGTTCGAGCCCGAAATTCCATGACTCTTCGCATTTACGATACCGCTGCCCGCGCAAAGCGCGTTTTTGAACCGCAGGATCCGGCCCGGGTGACGCTCTACGTGTGCGGTCCGACGGTGTATAATTATGCGCATATCGGTAATGCGCGGCCGCCTATCGTGTTTGACGTGCTGCGCCGGGTGCTGGCCAGCCAGTATGGCGCCAAGGCCATCGTCTATGCGCGCAATATCACAGACATCGAGGACAAGATCATTGCGGCGTCGCTTGAAACAGGCGAGCCGATCGAGACGATCACGCACAAGTTTGCGAAAATCTATAATGACGACGTGGCCGCACTGAATGTGATGGCGCCCACGATTGAGCCTTGGGCGACGGGCCATGTGCCGGAAATGATCGAGATCATCGAGAAGCTGGTGCGGACGAAGTATGCCTATGTTGGCACGCAGGGTGTCTGGTTCGCGGTGGGCTCAATGCCGGACTATGGCAAGCTGTCGGGCCGCAAGCCGGAAGACAATGAAGCCGGTGCCCGCGTCGAGGTCGAGACTGACAAGCGCGATCCGGCCGATTTCGCGCTCTGGAAGTTCGCCAAGCCGGGCGAGCCTGAAGACGCGATCTGGGATAGCCCGTGGGGCCGCGGCCGGCCGGGCTGGCATATCGAATGCTCGGCCATGGCGGCCAAGCACCTTGGCAAGACGATCGACATCCATGGTGGCGGCATCGACCTCCAGTTCCCGCACCATGAAAACGAGATTGCCCAGTCGGAATGCGCGCATGGGCAGGTGATGGCCAATTACTGGATGCATAATGGCTTTCTCGACATGGGCGGGGAGAAGATGTCCAAGTCGCTCGGCAATGTCGTGCTTATCCATGACCTGCTGAAGGCATGGCCGGGCGAAGTGCTGCGCTTCGCCATGCTGAGTGGGCACTACCGCGCTGCGCTCGACTGGAACGAGGACCTGCTGAAGCAGGCCAAGACGACGCTTGACCGCGTGTATGGCGCCCTGCGCCGCGTATGGGACGAGGAAGGTGGCAGCGCGCGCGACAAGGGCGTGCTGAAGGCCCTGTCGGATGACCTGAATACGCCCGAGGCGCTGGCTGAACTGTCGCGTCTTGCAAGCGAGGCCAATACGGCCGCCGACCACAAGGACCGCGACGCGATGGCGGATGCGCGGGCGAACCTATTGGCGGCGGGCGCACTGCTGGGCCTGTTGACCCATACGCCGAAGGATTGGGAGCAGGGCGGCGACAGCGACGGCAATGCCCGTATCGACGCGCTGGTTCAGGCCCGTATCGATGCGCGCGCCGCGAAGGACTGGGCTGAGGCAGACCGGATCCGGAATGAGCTGGCGGCTGAAGGCGTGGAAATCATGGATGGCGCGGGCGGATCGACCTGGCGGCGCGTTTAGGGCGCGCGTAAATTTCATCGAAATTCGCGCGGCGAACTGAACGCAGCGTTGGTGTGGCCGGTGTATGGTGCCTCATCACCAGTATTTCGAGGGGCCCATGCAAAGGGGCACTGGCCCGTCGTTTACCTCTCAACTAGGGTCTTCCGGTCACTCGGGAGACCCTTTTTTATGTTCCGGATTTTCGTTGTCTGCGCGGCCATGCTCCTTCTGCCCGGATGCGTGGCGACAAAAGTTGCCAAGACGGCTGTTACCGTTCCCGTGAAGGTCGCATGGGCCGGCGGTAAAATGGCGGGGAAGGGCGTCTATCATGCCGGCAAGGGCGTGCTGAACCTTGCGCATGACAATTATGAAGTTGCCGGGGCGCCCGTGGGCTTTACTGACGCGGCCCAGACGCAGAAATCGGATTTCCTGATGCTGCGGGCGGAATTCATTGATCATGACGGGCGCACGCGCGTGCTGGAGCGAAAGGTGCCTGCTGAGTCGCTTGAGGCCGAACTCGCGGCGCTGGAGCGCAAGCTGGATGGCGCGCCCATGGTGGCCGAGGTCGTATCAATCACAGTTGATGTCGTCTGAGAGCGGTATCCTGACGGATCGTTAAATTGACCATAGTGGGCGGCGCGTGGGACGAATGGGTCTCGGGCCTAGAACCCCCGTTTCAATGCACCCAATTCTTTAAAGGTCGTCCTCTTCACACCTGTTGAGGGCGGCCTCTTTTTGTCGGCCTCTGGCAGCGCTGCTTGTCATCAGAGCCGCCCAAGGCCATCTGTATGCGTGATGAGCGAACTCTATCACAATCGTATCCTGGAACTGGCAGCGAACATTCCGCATGTCGGCACGCTTGAACGCGCCGAGGCCTCTGTGCTGAAGGTGTCCCGTGTGTGCGGGTCGACGGTGAATGTCGAGATCATGCTGGACGAGCGCGGCGATCATGTCGTGGCCATTGCTGTCGAGCCAAAAGCCTGCGCGCTGGGGCAGGCGTCGACGGCGATCCTGTCGGAATATGTGGTCGGGGCGCATGTCGATGAAGTTGTCGCTGCGCGCGATGCGCTGAAGGCGATGCTGAAGGACAAGGGTCCGCCGCCGGAAGGCCGGTTCTGGGAATTGCGGCACCTGCAGGCCGTTGCCGACTATCCCCCGCGCCATACAAGCACGCTGCTGGCCTTTGAAGCCGCTGTGGCGGCGATTGAGCAGGCGCGGGCAGCACGCGGCCTTGCGCCCGTCGAGGCGTCTGAGGGATGAGTGGGCTGCGCCGCAAGACGGCCTATGTGCTGCTGCGGGTCTACAAGGCCAGTTTCTCGCTGGTCTTCTACGCGGCGGGCGCGCGCTGCCAGCACAAGCCGACCTGTAGTGAATATGGCGCTGAATGCGTGGCGCGGCATGGCTGGTGGCCGGGGGGCTGGATGGCGATTGCGCGGTTCATCCGCTGCCGTCCCGGCGGTAGTTTCGGGTATGATCCGGCGCCCGAGACAAAACCTGATGTGCCTGCGTGGCTGCCCTGGCGCTATGGCGACTGGACAACAGGCGGCAGGCCCTTCCCGAACCAGACAATTGAAAACCCGCCGAAAGCGTGAGATAAGCCCGCCCAATGACATGTTCGAACCGTCTCCTGCTGCCCAGCGGCCTGACCACGCGAACCCGCCGGGGTGCATGATCCCCGCGAGGCTGCGTCGCTGTGCGCGCTTCACGTCTCATGTACCCGGTAAACTCCCTCAGAACCCCGGCACGCCAGCCTGATGTAATCGCCACCTTGAATGGGGTGGGATTTTTAGCGAACTCGCGCTAAGCACACCGCCGCAGGCAGGCCTTTCGGAACAAGACTTTGCCGCGCCCCGTGCGCCAGACCGCTGAAGAAGACTGAAACATGATCAAAGTATCCCTGCCCGATGGATCGGTGCGTGAGTTTGAAGAGGGCGCGAGCCCGTTCGATGTCGCAAGTTCCATCTCGAATTCCCTTGCCAAGAAGGCGATTGCCGCCCGTGTCGATGGCGAATTGCGTGACCTGATGCGCCCGCTGGATGGCGATGCGCGCGTTGAAATCGTGACGCCAAATGACGCTGAGGGCCTTGAGCTGATCCGGCATGATGCCGCGCACGTGCTCGCGCAGGCTGTGCAGGCGCTCTATCCCGATACGCAGGTCACGATCGGCCCGGTGATCGATGATGGCTTTTACTATGACTTTGCCCGCGAGACGCCGTTCTCGACGGAGGATTTCGACAAGATCGAAGCCAAGATGCGCGACATTGTCGACGCCGACTATCCGATCATCCGCGAAGTCTGGGACAAGGACGAGGCGATCGCGATGTTCCGGAAGATCGGCGAAGACTACAAGGCGCAGATCATCGACGACATCATCCCGCCGGGCGAAGCGATCACGCTTTATCGTCAGGGCGACTGGTTCGATCTTTGCCGCGGCCCGCACCTGCCATCGACGGGCAAACTGCCGAAGGCTTTCAAGCTGATGAAGCTGGCGGGTGCCTATTGGCGCGGCGACTCCAAGAACGAGATGCTGCAGCGCATGTACGGCACGGCCTGGGCCAATGAGAAGGACCTCAAGGCCCATCTCGAACGCCTGGAAGAGGCCGAGAAGCGCGACCACCGCAAGGTCGGTGCGGCGCTGGACCTGTTCCACTTCCAGCCCGAAGCGCAAGGCTCGGTCTTCTGGCACCCGAAAGGCTTCATGATCTGGCGCCAGCTGGAGGCCTATATCCGCCGCCAGCAGGACGCAGACGGTTATGTGGAGGTGAAGACACCGCAACTGCTGAACTCGGTGTTCTGGGAGCAGTCGGGCCACTGGTCTAAATTCCGCGAGAACATGTTCGTGGTGCCGGACGAGATCCCGTCGACTGAGGATGATGCGCCGATCCTGACAGGCGAAGGTGACCTCATGGCGCTGAAGCCGATGAACTGCCCGGCGCATGTGCAGATATTCAAGAACGGGCAGCGCTCGTATCGTGATCTGCCGATCCGCATGGCGGAGTTCGGTTGCTGTCACCGCAACGAGGCGCATGGCGCCCTGCATGGCCTGATGCGCGTGCGTCAGATGACGCAGGACGATGCGCACATCTTTTGCCGCGAAGACCAGATCGCGGACGAGACGCTGCGCTTCCTGAAACTGTTCGAGCGCGTCTATGGCGATTTCGGCCTGTCGGAGATTTCCTACAAGCTGGCAACGCGGCCTGAGATGCGCGCCGGTACGGACGAGACGTGGGACCGTGCCGAGAAGGCACTGGCTGATGCCCTGACGGCGGCAGGCATGAAATTCGAGATCGCCGAAGGCGAAGGCGCCTTCTATGGTCCGAAACTGGAATTCCACCTGACAGACGCGATTGGCCGGACATGGCAGTGCGGTACATTCCAGCTCGACTATGTTCTGCCGGAACGCCTTGATGCAGAATACACAGGGTCTGATGGTGCCAAGCATCGTCCGGTCATGCTGCACCGCGCCGTGTTCGGGACGTTCGAACGGTTCATGGGCATCCTGATCGAGAACTATGCAGGTGCGTTCCCGCTCTGGCTCTCGCCTGTGCAGATCGTCGTGGCGGCCATTACGGACGCGGCGAACGATTATGCGCTTGAGGCGGCGGCTGCGCTGCGCAAGGCAGGGCTGCGGGTCGAGACAGATCTTCGCAACGAGAAGATCAATTACAAGGTCCGTGAGCATTCGGTGCAAAAGGTGCCGATCATTGCCGTCGTGGGCGGCCGGGAAGCAGAGGAGCGCACGTTGGCGCTGCGGCGCCTCGGTAGCCAGGGCCAGCAGATGATCAGCCTTGATGAGGCCATTGTCAGCCTCGCGCTGGAATCGCTTGCGCCTGATCTGAAGCGGGAAGTGTGATCAAGGACTCGTGACAAGTCAGGGCGTTGGCGACAGAGTGAACGGCATGTCATATGCGCCCATTCTTGCAGCCGCCTTTGTGCTCTGGCCTGTCATGGGCCTGCTTGGCGCGCAGGGTTATGGCCCGCTGCTTGCAGTTGCTGCGGTTCCTGTGCTGGCCATAGCACGCCCGAAAACACCGCCCGCAATCTATGCCCTCATGGCGCTTGTTTTTGTCGGCTGGGCAGCCTTGAGCGATATGTGGTCGCCTGCTTCTCGCGGGTTTGTCTCGGGCAACCTGCTGGAAGGCGACTTCGCGATCCGCGCTTCAGGGGTGCGGATCGTTTTAACGGCCGTTTTCGGCATGCTGGCGGTCGCAGGCGCGCTTCAGATCAAGCAGGGCAATGCGCAGCGCTCTGCGCGCGTCATGCTCGGGGCGTTTGCCGTGCAGGGCCTGCTGGTCGCGCTGAGCGCCGTGATTGGTGGTGCGGTCGTGGCGATGATCTATGGCGCAGACCCTATGGAACAGGCCAAAGGCGCGCAGAACATATCGCGCAATGCCAACGCCTTCATGATCGTGCTGCCGATATTACTGGCTTATCTCGTCGCGCGCCCCGGGTGGAAGTGGCGGGCCGTTGCAGCCGGACTTGTGGTCGCCAGTATTGTAAGCGTGATCTTCGACGACACGGATTCCGGCCTGATCGGCATCGTCTTCATGCTTGCTGCGGCTGCTGTCGTGACGCTGGCCCCCAAGACAGGATATCGCTGGCTGCTGTGTACGGTGGCAGCCTATATTGCCTCAGCGCCATTGCTGATCGGCGCCGGCGTGAAACTCATTTCACAATTGGGCATCTCGCTTCCTGGCTCGTTCCAGTCGCGCGTGTATTCATGGCAGCTGGTCATCAGCAAGTCTGTGGAAGAACCGATCATCGGTCATGGCATCGCGGCCTCAAAGACCTGGCGCGACACCTATGCTGACCATCCGGCGTGGCTCGCGCAATTGCCGGCTTCATGGGCCGAGTATCCGGTCATTCCCGGCCATCCCCATAACATGGCATTGCAGATATGGGCCGAGACAGGCGTTATGGGTGCCGTCGTGGCGGCCCTGACACTTGTTGTCATAGGGTTTCGCCTGCCGGCACCTTCCACGCTGCGGACGGACATTCGCTATGCGATTGCCGGGCTTGTGGGTGTCGTCGTCAGCCTGTTCAGTTTCTCCTATAATGTCTGGAACGATTCCTTCTGGGCGAGCATCATACTGGCCGTGTGCGGGATCATCCTGCTGTCGCGGCGGGAACGACTCTCACTGTGAGCGCACTGCCAACGACCTCCGCCATTGTCGTGAGCTATCATACCGGGCCACGGCTGCAGGAATGTCTCTACGCACTGAAGTCAGACCCTGATATTTCCGAGATCATCCTCGTGGATAATGGCAACACGCCTGAAGCCGAAGCGTGGATCGACAGTTTCATTGCGCGCACGGAGACGGCGTGTCTCATCCGGGCGGGCGACAATCCGGGGTTTGGGACCGCCGTCAATCGCGGGGCAGCCAGCGCCCTTGGGGAGCTGCTTCTTGTGATCAATCCGGATGCCATCATCAGGCGCGGGTCTGTCGGTCCTCTCTTTGCAGCGATGTCGGGACAACCGGACCCGGTTCTGGTCGGCGGCAAGATCTTTGATCTGCACGGGCGGGAGGAGCGCGGATGCCGCCGTAATACGCTGACGCTCGCGCGTGCGCTGGGACTTGGGCAGTGGACACTGGACCATGAACCGGCTCCCCTCGGACCTATCGCCGTAGGCGCTGTTTCAGGGGCGTTCTTCCTGATGCGTCGGGATGGCTTTCATGCGCTCGGCGGATTTGACGAGGATTATTTCCTCCATGTCGAGGATGTCGACCTCTGCCGGCGTGTGATCGAGGCGGGTGGCGCGGTGATCTACCAGCCGCTGGCGGGCGCCCTGCACTATGGGGCGACATCGGATGCGCCGTCCGGTGTGGTGCAGGCTTACAAGGCCCGAAGCCTTGCGCGTTATTTCCGCAAGTTCGCAAAAGGCCCGTTTGAGCGGGCGCTGGTGGCCGCGATTAAACCGCTCTTCGCTGTGGCGCTTAAGCTGCGCGCCTAGAGGATCGCTGGGATCACGCGGTCCGGTGGACGGTGACCATCGGCGAACGTCTTGATGTTAATGATGACTTTCTCACCCATCTCGGTGCGGCCTTCGATTGTGGCTGAACCCATGTGAGGCAGGAGCAGCACATTGGGCAGGCCAATCAGGTCTTCACTGACGGCAGGCTCGCGTTCGAATACGTCAAGGCCAGCGCCGGCAATCTTGCCCGATTTGAGCGCCCTTGCGAGGGCGGCTTCGTCAATTACCTCACCGCGCGCCGTATTGATGAGATAGGCTTCCGGCTTCATCAGGTCGAGGCGGCGGGAATTCATCAGGTGGAATGTCGCCGGGGTGTGCGGGCAATTGATGGACACGATGTCCATGCGCGAGAGCATCTGGTCGAGGCTGTCCCAATAGGTTGCCTCCAGCAGCTCCTCGGTGCGCGGGCTGACGGGCTTGCGGTTATGGTAGTGGATCTGCAGGCCAAAGGCCTTGGCGCGGCGGGCAACCGCCTGACCGATACGGCCCATGCCGACGATCCCGAGTCGTTTGCCAGCGAGGCGGCGACCCATCATCCAGGTGGGTGTCCAGCCATCAAACGTGCCGTTTTCCATTACCATGGCGCCCTCGTGGAGGCGGCGCGGCACGGCGAGGATCAGCGCCATCGCGACATCGGCTGTGTCGTCTGTCAGCACTCCGGGCGTGTTGGTCACGGTGATGCCGCGCTGCACGGCGCTTTGCACGTCAATATTGTCAACGCCGGCCCCGAACTGGGCGATCAGGCGCAGCTGGTCACCGGCGCGGGCGAGCACCTTGCTGTCGATCCGGTCGGTGACTGTGGGCACGAGGACGTCGGCCGTCTGGACGGCGGCGACAAGTTCCTCGTGAGTGAAAGCGTGGTCGTCCTGGTTCAGGCTTGTGTCGAACAATTCCTTCATGCGCAGCTCGACGGGGGCGGGCAGCTTCCGGGTTACGACGATCTTCAGTTTCTTGGCTGGCATCTGGCCCCCTCGTAATTCTTTCCTCGGGCTTAGCAGAGCGATCCCGGAACGCCAACGCCTGTTGTTTTACACGTGATTCATCTGGGTGTGAGAGTGTGAGGGTCTCAACAGCGAGTTTGGCTTCCTGCGCATGAAATGGGCACCCTTTTTAGTATCGGGAATCTTCCTGTTCGGCGGCTTTGCGGCGGCCGAAGGCCCGCAGGTTACGCGCATCAGCCAGTTCTCCGGCAAGGCAGTTCCGCGCTTTGAAGTGTTAAAATTTGCCGCAGTGAACGGTCGCAAGGGACCGAGCCGGGATCAGGAAATCCTCTGGCGCTACGAGCGCAAAGGGTTGCCCATGTTGATCATCAAGGAGAGCCGCGACTGGCGGCGGGTGCGCGACCCATCTGGCGACGAGGTTTGGGTGCATGCGCGCATGCTGGAGCCGGGCGCGGCGGCGATGGTGCAGTCGGCGACCGTGATGCATGAGACGGCCGATGCGGCGAGCCCGGAAGTCGCGTCACTGGAAGCTGGCGTACTTGTGCGGCTGGGCGATTGCGAAGTGAAATGGTGCGCTGTCGAGGTGCAGAATTTCAATGGTTGGGCGCTGCGCGAAGCGCTGTGGGGCGCTGACACAGGTGAGGCAGGTCTGTAATTCCGGGTGGCTCGGACGGTTGACAAGCCGGGCCGGTCACTGTGGTTAGGCGGTTACGCTAAATTCCAGGAGAATCCGCGATGTCCGGTCCGCACGATTATCACACGCCGAAGTCCAGCTATACGAAGGCTGACCTGCTCGAGTCGGGCAAGGGCGGGTATTTCGGGCCCGGCAATGCGCAGCTGCCTGCGCCGCCAATGCTGATGATGGACCGGATTACCGAGATCAGCATGGATGGTGGTGTTTACGGCAAAGGCCACGTCATCGGCGAGCTGGATATCGATCCGAGCCTCTGGTTCTTTGCATGCCACTTTCCGGGCGATCCGGTGATGCCGGGCTGTCTCGGTCTCGATGCGATGTGGCAGGCTGTCGGCTATTGGCTCGGTTGGTCCGGCAGCCCGGGCAAGGGCCGTGCGCTGGGTGTTGGCGAGGTCAAATTTACCGGCGAGATTACGCCGGATTGCAAGCTGGTGCGCTACGAGATCGACATTCACCGCGTGCGCCGCGGCAAGCTGGTTCTGGGCATTGCGGACGGCAAGGTGTTCGTCGACGAGCGCCACGTCTACACGGCCAATGACATGAAAGTGGGCCTGACGGTTCCGGGCCAGGCGACGCCGGTTTAGGGCGTAGAAAATCCGACTGAAACCCGTCAAAGGCCCTGCATATGCCGTGCAGAAACCCTTGGTCGCACGCCAAACCCTTGGATCGGTTGAGCTGTGCGGCGCTTGACGGTTTGACCGTGTCCGCCTAGCCCCTTGGGCAGAAAAACAGCCAATGAGGAGGCCCGCATGGCCGAAGAATGGAACCTGCCGTCCGGTGACCTGATGAAGGGCAAGCGCGGCATCGTCATGGGCGTCGCCAACCAGAACTCGATTGCCTGGGGCATTTCCAAACAGCTGGCTGCCCAAGGCGCCGAGATTGCCTTCACGTATCAGGGCGAGACGCTGGAGCGCCGTGTGCGCCCGCTCGTCGAGAGCATCGGCATGGACATGATGATCCCGGCTGACGTGACCGATGATGCGAGCATGGACGCCGCGTTCGCCGAGATCAAAGCCAAGTGGGGCAAGATCGACTTTCTCGTCCATTCGATTGCCTTTGCCGGCAAGGACGAGCTGCAGGGCTCTATGGTGGCCAACACGACGCGCGAAGGCTTTCGCCGCGCGATGGATATCTCGGTCTATTCCTTCATCGACTGCGCGCGGCGCGGCGCCGAGCTGATGCCGGATGGCGGATCGATCATGTGCATGACCTATCTCGGCGCAGAACGAACCGTTCCGTCCTATAACGTCATGGGTGTCGCCAAGGCGGCGCTTGAGGCCTCGACGCGCTATGCGGCGCGCGATCTCGGGCCGCAAGGCATCCGCGTCAACGCGATCTCGGCAGGCGCCATGCGCACGCTGTCGCTGGCGGGCATCAAGGGCGGCAAGAGCCTGATGGGCACGGGCCGCGACTGGTCGCTGCTGAAGGAAGACACGAGCATGGAAGGCGTCGCCGGCTGCGCGCTCTACCTGCTCTCACCGCTCGGCCGCTCGATTGCTGGCGAAGTCATCCATGTCGACGCTGGTTTCCACGTCGTCGGCGTGCCGGATGTGCCGGAGGAATAGGCCTCAGTTCACGATCGTGACGGATGGTCCTGCCAGCCGGATTGAATAGATCATGCCTTTCTTTTCGCCCATCTGGATGCTGAAGGCGGCGAGGTCTACGTCGCCCTTGAGGCCGTCGGGGACAATGGCGCCGCGCGGGGTTTGCCGGAAGGGCGTGTAGGCATGGCCCGGTGTTTCGGCTTCGAAGTGGCGGAAGGTCCAGTCATTGAGCGAGGGCTCTGCGGTGAGGCTCTGGCCCGCCGCCATGCGCAGCGGCACGTCTTCGCTGAGCGTACCGGAAAGGCCTGCAAAGACCTGCGTGGCCCAGACGCCTTGCCTGGTGACGAGGACGCCAATGGCGACATGTGTGAAGTCCGGATTCAGGATATTGGCGCGGTGGCTGGGGCTGTTCATCAGGTTCGCGTGAAGCTGCGGCAGGCTTTTCGCGAAATTGTAACGGCCCTTGACGATTTCGAGCATGGCGAGGTTTTCGGCTGAGCGCTGCAGGAGCGCGCGCCGGTCGAGCGCCGTCAGCCGGTCACCCGGAGTGCGCCCATCGGGCCCGATATGATCGAAGAAATGATTGGCGGCCATGTCCAGGCTCTGGAAGCGGGCCGGGGCGAGCAGTTCCCGGCGTAGCTGTAGGGGCGGGAGGTCATGGGCAGCGCGCGCTTCGTTTATGCGCGTCAGGAAGCCAGCCTCCATTTTCAAGTCAAACCTGTAGCCGGGAGGCAGTTGCGCAAGGCACGGGCGCACCGTCTCCACATAGTCGGCTGTGCTCTGGCCACGCGCGCCAAGGCGCAGGTCGCAGGCCTGTGCGGCGCTGGCCATGAGAATGCCGGCGCCTGCGAGTGCCAGCCATTTGGACAGGGTTCGCCTCATGCACGAAAGCCTAGCGGCGCCCAAGGGCGTGGCCCAGCTTTTTGTGCAGCCGGAACATTCCCCTTTGAGGCCGGTTTACCCGGAAGGATAAGACGGATGGGAGGTGTGGCATGTTGATGATGGTGATTGTGGTGGCGGTTGTGTCCGGGGCCTTGGTCGCCGGCGCGGCATGGGGTCTCTACGGCAAACTGCCCAAGCCATTGGAGGGCTTTCTCGTGGCGCTTGCGGGCGGCGCGCTGATCCTTTCTGTCGTGACAGAGCTGATTGAACCGTCGATTGAGACTTCCACCCTCTGGCTCTCCATGCTGATGACTGCTGTGGGCGCGGCCGTGTTCACGGGCGTCGATTACCTGATCGATGAAAAATGGAATAGCGATAGTGGCGGCGGCCTGCTGGCGGCGATCACGCTGGATGGCGTGCCGGAGAACCTTGCGCTGGGCGTTGCGCTGATTGGCGCGGAGCCCATGGCTGTCGCGGCCCTTGCCGGATCAATTCTGCTGTCGAACTTGCCCGAGGCTGCGGGTGGAGCAAAGGAGATGGCAGAGAACGGCACATCGAAAACGAAGGCGCTGATGATGTGGCTCGCTGCGGCGGCCCTGCTGTCAGCGGCGGCTGTTCTCGGCAACCTCCTGCTTGAAGGGGCAAGCCCGCATTTGCTGGCGGGGATCCGCTGCCTGGCAGCCGGCGCCGTGATTGCTTCACTGGCGACCGAAGTGTTCCCGCAGGCCTATAAAGAGGATTCCCATATGGCGGGCATTGCAACAGCGCTGGGTTTCATCCTGGCGCTTGTGCTCAGCGAGATTGGCTAGAGTTTCGCCCTGTCAGCGAGGACGCCGAGCGAGCGCAGGCGCTCGAGCACGGGCGCAACCATGCGCTCAATCGCCTCGGCATTCGGACGGACATTGCCATAGGCGGGCAGGCCCTCGTCAGCGATGACGAGATCGGCCTCGAACTTGGCCGGATGGGTCCAGCGATAATGCGCGGCGCGGACAGTGGACATGTATTGCTCAAGCACATTATCGACGTCGCGGCCGCGATCGATCACGTCGCGCCGGATGCGGCGGGCGAGGCGCAGGTCGTCGGGCGTGTCGACATAGACGGAAAGGTCGATCTGGGAGCGGATCTTGGGCATGGAGAGGGCATGGATGCCTTCGAGCAGCAGGATTGGCGCCGGCTCGATACGGCGGGTCTTTTCACTACGGTCGTGGCGCTCGTAATCATAGATCGGTTGGTCAACGCCGTGGCCGGATTTGAGGGCTTTAAGGTCGCGGACAAGGTGGTCGACTTCCTTGGAGATCGGGTCGTCATAGTTGACGCCGGCGATGATGGCCTGTCGCTCTTCCTCCGTCGTATAGTCACCATAGTGGCGCATAGGGTGGTAGTAGGCGTCTTCCCCGAACATGACAGCCTGGCCTGGGCCGAGGTGTTCGAGCAGCGCTTCGGCGAGCGTTGACTTGCCAGAGCCGGAGCCGCCGGACATGGCGATGAGGAAGGCGGATTTGCGTTTGGTCATGAGGGCTGCTTAGCGCCAAACCGGGGCATTTTCCAATAGTTCCGGTCTGTTCAGCTGTGCAGAAATGAAAAGCCCGGCCCCTGTGCAGGGCCGGGCGGGGGACGCACGATAGATGCGTGTCTACCGGCCGACGACAAGCGGGCCGCGCAGGGCGTATTCCTGCGTGTTGCGGGCCATGTCGAAGGTGACATAGGCCTGCTGGCCGGGCGCTAGCGTGCCGGTCATGTTGGCGCCATAGCCGCGCGCAACGGTTTCGCCTTCGGGTGTGGTCAGGCGCCAGCCGACGGGTTGCACGCCTTTCTCGTCAAATGTCGCCTTGATATCTGCCGGGCCCGAGACTTGAACGGGTAGGGGAGATTCAAGGTGGCCATCGACGCGCGCGAAGAGCTGGACGATGTAAGTGCGGCCATTGGCTTTGGCGATGCCGATGCCTGTATGGGTGAAGGCATCGCGCGTCATGTTGCTCGCATTGACCGGGTCTGCCCGTAGCGCTTTGAACACCGCATCAGCATCCCCTTCGCCTTCGAGGATAGCAATGTTGGCACCTGCTGCGCCAATCAGCACTGAACGGTCCAGCATGCGGACGCGCTCCAGATGGCCACGGCCTTCCTTGTCCATGTGGCCGGCATAATTGCGGGCGGCCATGTCCATCGCGTGGATGCGCGCGGCTTCTTCGAGTGAGGCAAGGGGAATGAGGGCGGGCTCATTGTTTGCAGCCCGGACGGCATCCGTTGCCTGAATGAGCGATTTCTCGAGCCTGGCATCCTTGGCGATGCTTGTCGGCGTGCTGTAGCAGGCCGCGACTTCCTGATTGTAGGCCACGGGATCGAGCGGCAGGCCGTCTGCGAGTTCGCAGGTCGACACGGCCGACGCGGGAAATGCGAGCGCCGCAAAGGCTAGCGCCGACACTGACATATATTTGTAATGTGACTGTAACATAAGTGTCACATTAGTTTCATGACACTTCCGTGTCAATGAAAATTCATCCGGGTACAGAAAGATGTAGTATTTGCGGCAGGCCGGATTGGACACTGACGCAAAGAAAAAGGGCCACCCCGAAGGGCGGCCCTGATCTGCTGCTTACAAGAAACTGTAAGTCTATTCTTCGCCTTCGGCGCCTTCGAACTGCTTGCCGGTCGCTTGATCGACAACTTTCATCGACAGGCGAACCTTGCCGCGATCGTCAAAGCCCATGAGCTTGACCCAGACCTTGTCGCCTTCTTTGACCAGTTCCTTCGGATGGCCGATGCGCTCTTTCGCCATTTGCGAAACGTGCACGAGACCGTCCTTCGGGCCGAAGAAGTTCACGAAGATACCGAAGTCTTTCAGGCCAACCACGGTGCCCTGATAGATTTCGCCGACTTCGGCTTCTGCGGTGATTTCCTTGATCATCTTCATGGCCTTTTCGATCGCCGGGCGGTCGAGCGCAGAGATCTGCACTGTGCCGTCGTCGTCGATATTCACCTTGGCGCCGGATTCTTCGACGATGCCACGGATGACCTTGCCGCCGGAACCGATAACGTCACGGATCTTGTCGGTTGGCACTTTCATGATTTCCATCTGAGGTGCGTTTTCCGACAGGCTGTCGCGCGACGTGTCGAGGGCTTTCGCCATCTCGGCGAGGATGTGCATGCGCCCACCCTTTGCCTGCTCGAGCGCCGTTTTCATGATGTCTTTCGTGATACCGGCGATCTTGATGTCCATTTGCAGGGACGTCAGACCTTTTTCGGTACCGGCAACCTTGAAGTCCATGTCGCCGAGGTGGTCTTCATCGCCAAGAATGTCGGAGAGGACGGCCACGCCGTTTGGTTCCTTGATCAGGCCCATGGCGATACCCGAGACAGGACGGGTGACCGGCACGCCGGCATCCATCATGGCAAGCGAGCAACCGCAAACCGTTGCCATCGAGGACGAGCCATTGGACTCGGTGATCTCGGAGACGAGGCGGATCGTGTACGGGAACTCGGCGTGGTCAGGCAGGACAGCCTGAAGCGCGCGCCATGCGAGTTTGCCGTGACCGATTTCGCGGCGACCAGCGCCACCCATGCGGCCTGTCTCACCGACCGAATAGGGCGGGAAGTTGTAGTGCAGCATGAACTTGGACTTGGACGTACCGTCGAGACCGTCGATGAATTGCTCATCATCGCTGGTGCCGAGCGTTGCGACGCAGATCGCCTGCGTTTCACCGCGGGTGAACAGCGAGGAGCCGTGCGTGCGTGGCAGGAAGCCGGCAATGGCTTCGATCGAGCGGACCTGATCAAGGGCACGGCCGTCGATACGCTTGCCGGTCTTGATGATGTCACCACGGACGACCGAAGCTTCAGCTTCCTTGAACGAGGCCTTGAAGGCATCGCCGGTCATCTCGCCGGGTGCTTCTTCGGTGCCGACGAGGGCCGCTTTGGCCTTGTCGCGGGCAGCGCCCACAGCAGCCTGACGCTCAAGCTTGTCAGTGATCGAGTAAGCAGCCGACAGGTCCTTGCCGACCAGTTTCTGGATGGCTTCGAGGGCAGCGGAGTTGTCGTCCGGTTCGAAGTCGAAGGGTTCCTTGGCAGCTTTTTCGGCGAGATTGATGATCGCGTCGATGATGGGCTGCATGGATTCGTGACCGGCCATGACAGCGCCGAGCATGACATCTTCGGAAAGCTCATAGGCTTCCGATTCAACCATCATCACTGCGTCGGCGGTGCCGGCGACAACGAGATCAAGGTCGGAGTCTTCGAGTTCGGCGATGGTTGGGTTGATGACGTACTCGCCATCGATATAGCCAACGCGTGCCGCGCCGATCGGGCCCATGAATGGGGCGCCGGACAGGACGAGGGCAGCCGAAGCGCCGATCATGCCGAGGATGTCGGCATCGTTCTCGAGGTCATAGGACATGCAGGTGAGGACGACCTGGACTTCGTTCTTGAAGCCTTTGACGAAAAGCGGGCGGATCGGGCGGTCGATCAGGCGCGATGTCAGCGTCTCTTTGTCCGTCGGGCGGCCTTCACGTTTGAAGAAGCCACCTGGGATGCGGCCCGATGCGTAGTATTTTTCCATATAGTTGACGGTCAGGGGGAAGAAGTCCTGGCCTGGCTTGGCCGACTTGGCGAAGCATGCGGTCGCGAGAACCTGGGTATCCCCGTAGGTTACCATGACGGCGCCGTCTGCCTGACGTGCCACTTGGCCCGTTTCAATTGTCAGCGTGCGTCCCGCCCATTCCAGCGACACGGATTGTTTGTTGAACATTTCGATTGTCTTTCTTTTCACATACGAAAAGCCCGCCGCGGCCCTATTGCCCGGCGGGCTTGTTTTTCGGACCTAGCGGCGGATGCCGAGTTCCGTGATGAGCGTCGTGTAACGCGCTTCATCTTTGCCTTTGACATAGTCAAGGAGCTTCCGGCGCGTGGCGACCATGGTCAGCAAGCCGCGGCGGGAGTGGTTGTCTTTTTTATTGGTCTTGAAGTGGTCGGTCAGGTTGTTGATGCGTTCCGTAAGGATCGCGACCTGAACTTCCGGGGAACCTGTATCACCATCCTTGATGGCGAATTTCTTGATCAGTTCCTGCTTTTTTTCTGCCGTAATCGACATCGGGTCTCTTTCTATAAAATCGCCAAAAGGCGAATGTTTGCAGTGTATTGCGGCCTCATGGACGCGGGGTTTTGAGAGAATTCGGGGCCTGGTGTCCGCAGCCGGGATGTCGTCCAGCAAGGGATTCAGGGCGATATTCGCCTCAAGGGGCGGCTTATGACGGATTTAGGCCCGTTTGGGAAGGGGGCGGGGTGATATGGCCGGTCGTCTGGCGCTGTGCGTTTTGAGGGCGTCAGGCTGTCCAAATCCCTATTCGAGTGGATGTGGTTTCAGATCGCTGGAAGCGATATGCCAGCGCAGCTGCTCTTCCGTGGCGCCAGGCACGTCGTTGACCCGTTTAATCGTGACCGGGCCGACCATGCGGAAGGGCTGCCCATCCGTCATCTCACCCGTCATGGTGACTTCCGGCTCATAGTAGAGCGAGCCGGCTGCGCCCTCGGCCTGGGCGTCCGTGTATTCGATATGGATGGACTTGTACTGCTGATAGGCGGCCGCGAATTCGGCCTCCGAGAGGCCACTCTGGGCCCCTTCGTCTCCCCATTGGGCCCGCGCTGTGGACCAATCGCCCGCTTCAAGCGCGCTGGCCCAGGTTTGCAGGACGCTTTCGGGTGTGGACGCGGTGACCGGCGCCTCAGGGGCAGGATTGGTCTGTTCCGGTGCAACGGCGCCCGGCTCTGCCATCGTGGCCGGCTCCGGGACGGGCACTTCGGTTTCAGGTGGCTGGCAGGCGGCAGCGAGGAGCGCGAGTGTGCAGATGGCGATACGGTTCATCCTTTTACTCCTTTCAAGAGTGTCGGGACATCAATCGCCAGGGTGCTGACTCGTTCCGCGATCAGGCGCTTTGGGTCTCGCGAATATTGAAAACGCGGACGGGTTCGAAATGGCCTGCGCGCACATCGCCCAGGGCGACGGCTGTTCCGTTGCAGGTGGCGAGCGCGACCCGGTCTTCCTCGTCGGCCGGATTGCGGGCATCGCGCCAGGCCTCGAGAATGTGCGGCATCAGCATGATCGTGCGGCCCTGGCGCAGGCTGGCAGCATCGCCCGGGCTGACGGCCAGATCGGGAATGCCGGTGAGGACCGATTGCAGAGGCTTCAGCGCGGCGAGCAGGTCTGCCTTTTCAGTCATGCCCTGAAGGGCCTCAACCGAAATGGCGTCCGGCGCCGAGAAGGCGCCGACGCGCGTACGGCGCAGCTGGCTGATATAGCCTTCGCACTCAAGATCGAAGGCAAGGTCCCGGGCCATCGCGCGGACATAGAAGCCCTTTCCCGAGGTAACGTGCACAACCGTATGGTCGGCATCCGGCATGCCGATCACCTTGGCCGAATGGACCATGACTTCGCGGGATTTCAGCTCGAAATCCTCGCCTTCACGGGCAAGATCATAGGCGCGCTGCCCGTCGACCTTGATTGCGGAGAATTTGGGCGGGACCTGTTCGATGAGGCCGAGATAATTGGCGAGCACCGCCTCGACGGCTTCGCGGGTGGGGCGGGCGTCGGATGTGGCCGTGATTTCGCCTTCGGCGTCCTGGCTGGCGGTGGAGACGCCCCAGCGGATGGTGAAGACATATTCCTTCTCGGAATCCATCGCCCACTGGACCGTCTTGGTGGCCTCGCCAAAGGCAATCGGCAGGATGCCATCGGCCAGCGGGTCCAGCGTGCCGCCATGACCGACTTTCTCGGCATTGTAGAGGCGTTTCAGGATGGCGACCGCTTGCGTGGATGTCATTTCAACGGGTTTGAAGAGGTTGAGCCATCCGCTGACCGGATCACCCTTGCGTTTTCTTTGACGGGCCAAATTTTTTGTCTCCTGCGGACCCGTGGCGGTTCGAACGCCGACGATCCGTCTCTTGCGGGCATATTCAAAATGAAGGCGCGGCCTTAGGCCGGGCGGCGGCTGGCGTCAACCGCAGAGGTTCAGGATGCGCTCTTGAGCTGGGCGGCGGCTACCGCCTCTTCCTCATCGGCATCGAACAGGATTTCCGGGTCGTCTGATCCAGGCGCCAGTTCAGGCCGGGCAGGGGACCTTGCCGCGGGCTGGGCCGCCTTCGGAAGTTTCAGGTCGACAATATCGAGGTTGAGGTCGAATTCACCGACGGTTTCAGTGTCGCCCGTATCCATCTTGTGGCGGACAATGTCGCGGATCTTGATGAGCACGTCGCGATTGTCGTCGACAATGGGAATCTGCCGGGCATCGGATGTGCCGATGGTAAGGCGGTAATAGGGTTCGCGCCTGCGAATTTTCGCGGCGATCATGGCAGCGCGAATGCCGAGGAAGATGCCAAGCAGCAGAAGCACGCCAGCGATGAACAGGGCGACCGTGCTGGAGGGCTTGTTGGGCATCAGGCCCCACCAGGCGAGCGCAGCCAGCGCAAAGAAGAGATTGGCGACGCAAAGCGTGGCGTGCAGGCGCTGGCTCTGGCGGTTACGGGGCATGTCCCACGGCGCAAATTCCATGGATTCGACACACATGGTGGCGATGCGGCGAATGGCGATCGTGTCATCGCCCAACTGTAGCGATGCCGCCGATATTTCGCCGTGGCGGGCGCCTTCCATATCGAGTGTCTGGCGGTCCATGAGGCCCGTCCCCCTGTCACAAGTCCATTAACGGTCTCAACAGATGGCCGGGATGTCAAATGACAATGCGGATAAGACGCCTGTGAGGCGAAGCTCAGTCTTCGAGATCGCGTTTGACGCGCGGATCGGCCAGAAGACGGTCAATATGCGTGGCTTCGTCATAGGATTTGTCGGCGATGAAGTGCAGCTGTGGCGTGAACTTCATGTCGATCTCGCGGCCCAGTTTGCCGCGCAGGAAGGCGGCCGCCCGGGTGAGGGCCTCGGCGAGCTTGTCGCGGCCTTCCTGTGTGTCATCGCCCAGCGGCGTGACGAAGATATTGGCGTGGCGCAGGTCGGGTGAGCAGCGCACCTCGCCCACGGTGATGATGACACTGGCGAGATCGGGATCGCGAAGGTCTTCCCGCGTGAGGATGTCAGCGAGGGCGTGACGGATGATCTCGCCGGCGCGGAGCTGGCGCTGGGAGGGCATGCCGGCGGAGGCGGGTTTACGAGCCATCAATTAGGAGCCTTTTCCTGCAGGCGTGTGGTGAATGCGGCGCGGGACGCCTTGTCCTTGCCGAACCATGCGTCCGGAATGATCAGCGCATCCGCACCGTTAATAAGCACAGATACATGACTGCGCGATGTGCGGACTGCTTCAACACAGGCCCAATCTATCCGGGTTTCGATACCGCCGCGCTTTACAAGAATGGCTGCGTCATCAAGTGAAATGGCCGTTTCAAGCGTCATTTCAGTGCCCCGTCCGAATTTGTGCCGGTAGGACCAGCGGATGAAGATGAGATACCAGCTGATCCCGGCAAATGCCGCCACAAGCGCCGCAATGAACCATTGCCAGTATTCCGACAGCCCGGCCATGCGCATGGCTTCGCGTACCATGACAGACATGCTGGCCGAAATGACCGGCGCGGTAACCCCGGCATAATAGACGGCCGTGGGGCCGACCGAGCCGCCGCGCGTGAGACGGGTAAGGCGTCTCACATCTTTCTCCCGGAGGAGGCCGGATATGCGCAGCGGCTTTGTCATACTGCCTGTCTTTAGGCGAGCGTCCTTGCGATTTCCTCAACCTGGAAGCACTCGATCTTGTCGCCGACGCGGATGTCTTCATAGCGTTCGAAGGCCATGCCGCATTCCATGCCGCTGGAAACTTCGTTCACTTCATCCTTGAAGCGCTTGAGCGTTTTCAGCTTGCCTTCGTGGATCACGACATCGTCGCGCAGGAGGCGGACGCCGCAACCGCGGACGACCTTGCCCTCGGAGATGCGGCAACCAGCAACCTTGCCGGTCTTCGTGATGTTGAAGACTTCGAGAATGTCGGCGTAGCCGAGGAAGGTTTCGCGCTTCTCCGGCGCCAGCATGCCGGACAGCGTGGATTTCACGTCGTCGATCAGGTCGTAGATCACCGAATAATACCGGATTTCGACGCCTTCTTTTTCGGCCAGGTCACGGGCCTGCTTGTTGGCGCGGACGTTGAACGCAAAGATCGGCGCATTCGACGAGCGGGCGAGCAGGACGTCGCTTTCGGAGATACCGCCGACAGCGCCGTGGATGACGCGGGCGCGGACTTCTTCGGTCGAGATCTTGTCGAGCGACATGGAGATGGCTTCGACGGAGCCCTGAACATCGCCTTTGACGACGACAGGGAGTTCCGAGGTTTCCACCGTGCCGTCCTTGAGGCGGCTGAGCAGCTGGTCGAGCGAAGCACGCGCGGCGGCGCCTGCCTTACCGGAGACCTGACGCTTGTTGCGGACACGGTATTCCGTGATTTCGCGGGCGCGGGCTTCGGTATCGACCACAACGAAGGGTTCGCCCGGATCCGGGGCGCCATCAAGGCCAAGCACTTCAACGGGCAGCGACGGGCCGGCATCAGCGAGTTGCTGGCCGCGTTCGTCCGTAATGGCGCGAACCTTGCCCCATTGGGCGCCGGCCACGACGATATCACCGCGTTTCAGCGTGCCGCGATTGACCAGTATGGTTGCAACAGGGCCGCGGCCCTTGTCGAGCTGGCTTTCGATCACGACACCATCAGCGGCGCGGTCAGGGTTGGCAGCGAGTTCGAGCAGTTCTGCCTGAAGTGTAATCGCGTCAGTCAGCTCATCGAGACCGATGCGCGACTTGGCGGACACTTGAACAGCCTGCGTCGAGCCACCCATGGATTCAACCTGGATGTCATGCTGCAGGAGGTCGGTAAGGACCTTTTCCGGCTGCGCATCGTGCAGGTCGATCTTGTTGACGGCGATGATGAGCGGAACGCCGGCGGCCTTGGCGTGATTGATGGACTCAATCGTCTGCGGCATGACCGAGTCGTCAGCGGCGACGACAAGGATGGCAATGTCAGTCGCATTGGCGCCGCGTGCGCGCATGGCGGTAAAGGCAGAGTGGCCCGGCGTGTCGAGGAAGGTGATCTTCTGCCCGGACTTCAGCTGAACCTGGTAGGCGCCGATATGTTGCGTAATGCCGCCGGCTTCGCCTGCCACAACGTCGGTAGAGCGCAGGGCATCCAGAAGGGATGTCTTGCCGTGGTCGACATGGCCCATGATCGTGACGATCGGTGGGCGTGGCTTCATCAAGGCCGGATCATCGGCTTCGCCCTCAAGGCCGATTTCAACATCGGATTCGGCAACGCGCTTGACCGTGTGGCCAAATTCTTCGGCAATCAGTTCCGCCGTGTCGGCATCGATGATGTCATTGCCGCGCAGCATTTCGCCCTGGTTGATCATGAATTTGACGACGTCGGCGACGCGCTCGTTCATGCGGCCTGCGAGATCCTGCAGGGTGATGGTTTCCGGCAGTGTGACTTCGACGGAGACTTTCTCGCGCTGTTCGCCACCGCCGAAACGGCGTTCGCGTTCGCGATCACGGGCCCGCTTGAGCGAAGCAAGTGAGCGTTGGCGGTCAGCGTCGTCGCCGAGCGCAGAGGAAATAGTGAGCTTGCCACGGCGGCGTTCGCCACTGTCGCGGACTGTGCGGGCGGCAGCATCGCGCGAACGGTCGTTGCGATCGTCCTTGCCCTTCCCACGTTTGCCACGACTAGCGGCTTCTTCTGCCGTCGGTTCCGGAACGGACGCGTCAGCGGCAGCATCCTGTTTGGAACGGCCGCGGGCTGGCTTGGCGTCGGCTGTCACAGGTGCGTCAGCTGCTGCGGCGGCAGCGGCTTCCTCAGCCTTGCGCGCTTCTTCTTCAGCTTTACGACGGGCTTCGGCTTCTTCGCGCTCACGCGCTTCAGTAGCCTTGCGCTCCTGTTCGGTGCGGAGGCGATCCTGGGCCGCTTCGACCTGGATGTTTTCCTTGGCGCGGTTGGCTTCTTCAGCCTTGCGCGCCATAAGAACCTTCTGGCGCGTCTTCAGTTCCTCGACTGTGATGCCCAGCTTTTTCGCCGTAGCGATCAGGCGCGCTTCAAGCGTGTCTGTTTTCTTGGCGGGTGCGTTATCTGAAGGGGTGGGGCCTGAGCCGCCTGGGCCAACCGCCCGGCGCTTCTTGGTCTCAACCACAACCTGCTTCGAGCGACCATGACTAAAGCTTTGCTTCACCGTACCAGCAGATTTGCGGGCCACGGTGAGCGGCTTGCGGCCACCCTGATTATTACCTGTATCGTTCGTTTCGCTCATACGTCCTACATATCACAATTTGAACCGAAGCGCCCATGCGTCCCGGCAAGTTTTCAAGACCGATCCTGATCCTTGAACCAGTTCAATTCGGGGGCTTCGCGAAAGCCGGTCAACCGGCGATAGGCCAGAGTCCACGTCTTCGCAATGGCTCCCTTGCGGACGAGACCGTGTATCACACGCTCCCGGCCAAAAGCCATGCCCAATTCCGCCGAGGTGAGAGCCCCAGCGACGTTCACGCTGCTATATAATGCTTTCGCGAGAAAATACACCTTGTTGCGCCCATCTTCTGCACCATCGGACGCCTCAAGCAGGATTCCGTGGGTTCTGTTGCGCAGTGCGTCCTTCACCTGGTCGTAACCAAGGATCACGCCCCCCGCCTTCTTCGCCATGCCGAGCACACTCTGGCAACGTTTCAGCAGAAGGCCTTCGACCTGATCAACCAGGCCATCGGGCACTTTTACCTGCATTTTGAAACCACGCGCGAAGGCGCCTTTGGTTGCCGCCAGCTCGATTGTCTGGCGATCAGCCTTCACCCATACACCGCGGCCCGGAAGCTTTGAATTGATGTCAGGTGTGACGACCATGTCGGGCGATAGCACAAAGCGCACCATCTCCGTCTGCGCCAGACGCTCTCGCGTCACGGCGCACTGACGGACGGGGCCCTCCCCATCCGTCGTATCACCTGCAGTGCCGGCTAAGCGCGGATCACTCTTTCGGTGCGGCTTCGTCATCGCCGCCCTCCGCTGCCAGGGCGTCGAGATCAAACTCAAGCTCTTCAAGCGCGGCGTCTGCCGCATCTGCGCCGCCGAGATCGCCAAGGGCGAGCAGGGCGCGTTCTTCTTCGGTCAGGTCAGCCGTCGACGTTTCTTCAGGCTGCTGTGCAGCGATCAGCTGTTCGATGGCGTCCTGTTCGATCCAGCCAGCGATGACGCGGGCCTTCATGATGAACATCTGGGCGTCGTCCTTGCGCATTTCGCCCTTCTTCAGGATGCCCTCGACCCAGACAGGCTTGCCATCAGGACCGGGCTCACGGAAGCCGGTGATGTCGTCGGGCACGAGGCCAGCTACGTCTTCAACAGTCTTCACGCCCTCCTGGCCGAGTTTCACGGCGAAGGCTGGCGTCATGCTGTCGAGTTCCATGACTTCGTCTTCAACGCCGAGTTCACGACGCTTGGCGTCGTTTTCAGCGGCGAGGCGATCGAGGAATTCGCGGGCGCGTTCCTGCAGCTCTGCAGCGACGTCCTCATCGAAGCCTTCGATCTGGATGAAGTCTTCCGGTGCCACGAAGGCGATCTCTTCGACCGTCTCGAAGCCTTCGGACGCGAGCAGTTGGGCCAGCGTTTCGTCGGCATCAAGGGCCTTCATGAAGAGGTCTGTGCGCTCCTGGAATTCGCGCTGGTAGCGCTCGGAGTCGGCAGACTCTGTCACGAGGTCGATCTGCCAGCCGGTGAGCTGGGAGGCGAGGCGCACGTTCTGGCCGCGGCGACCAATGGCCAGCGGGAACTGGTCATCAGCGACGACGACTTCAACGCGGCGTTCCTCTTCGTCCAGCACCACTTTCGACACTTCGGCCGGCTGCAGGGCGTTCACGATGAAGGTCGCGTCGTCATAGTTCCACGGGATGATGTCGATTTTCTCGCCCGAGAGCTCGCCGACAACAGCCTGCACGCGCGCACCGCGCATACCGACACAGGCACCGACCGGATCGATCGAGCTATCGTTCGAGATAACGCCGATTTTCGCGCGGCTGCCCGGGTCGCGGGCGCAGGCACGGATATTGATAACGCCATCATACACTTCAGGTACTTCCTGAGCGAACAGCTTGACCATGAAGTCAGGCGCGGCGCGCGACAGGAAGATCTGCGGGCCCTTCACTTCGCGGCTGACCTTGTAGAGGTAGGCGCGGACGCGGTCGTTTGGCTGGAAGTTCTCGCGCGGGATACCGTCATTGCGGCGGATGATGCCCTCTGCGCGGCCCAGGTCGACGATGATGTGGCCATATTCGACGCGCTTGACGATGCCGTTGATGATCTCGCCGACACGGTCCTTGTATTCATTATACTGGCGCTCGCGCTCTGCATCGCGCACCTTCTGCATGATCACCTGTTTGGCAGTCTGCGCGGCGACACGGCCGAAATCGAAGGGCGGGAGCTCTTCCTTCAGTTCGCTGCCGACTTCCAGTTCGGAATCGATGCGCTTGGCTTCCGAGAGGCGCAGTTCCTTGGATTCGTCTTCAAGGTCAGCATCAGCGACGACTGTTTGAATGCGCCAGAGCGTCTGTTCGCCCGTTGTCGCGTCGATCTTCGCGCGGATGTCATGCTCCTGGCCGTACTTGGCCTTGGCGGCCTTTTCGATCGCCTCCTGCATGGCTTCGACGACGATGCGCTGGTCGATCGATTTTTCCTCTGCGACTGCCTTGGCAATCTGCAGGATTTCCAGCCTGTTGGCTGAAACGCCGATTGTGTTCATGTGACGTCTCCCGTCTTCTCGTTTGTATCTGTGTCGTCTTCGGTTTCGTCGATCTCGAATTCCTCAAGACCGTCTTCGTCCATTTGCGGCGGCAGGCTGCCGTCAGCGCGGGCAGCCTCAATCAGCGCGTCGGTGAGGACGAGTGAGGCGCGGCTCATCTCATTTACATGGGCAACCAGTTTGGTCTCATCGTCCAGTTCGATATGCGCGCCGTCTTCGTCTTCACCCGTGATCGTGCCGGTAAAGCGGCGCCGGCCATCAAGCGGGCGTGCCAGTTCGATCCTGACTTCATGTCCCACCCAGCGGCCGAAATCCCCGGGCCGGGTCAGTGGGCGGTCAATGCCGGGCGTCGAGACTTCCAGCACATAGGCTTCCTTGATCGGATCGGCTTCCTCGAACACAGGGCTGAGGGCCCGCGAGAGTTTGGCGCAATCCTCGACGCTGGTCGGGGCGCCGCCGGCCCGTTCGGTCATGATCTGCAGGCCTGGCCGACGTCCGCCCATGACGCGCAGACGTACGATCTCAAGCCCGAGCCGCTCGGCCACGGGGGCAGCGATCTCGAGAATACGGCGTTCCTGTTCGGTCAGGGCAATCATTGTATTAGGGCAAATCCAGGCAAAGAAAAACGGCGGCCCCGTTGCCGGAACCGCCGCCGATATTTTTCGACTTGGGCGCTATATAGAGCCGGATGTCAGGTATGTCGAGTGTATAGTCCAGTAACGGCCAGACAGCAAAGCGGCGGCCCTGTGGTCAGGACCGCCGCTGCAGATCGTCTATGAGGACGAAATGATGACTAGAGAATCTTCAGATCCACAGCTGAGGTCTTGCCGCGGCGTTCGTCCTTATAGAGTTCGTAGGAGATCGCCTGGTCTTCGGCCAGCGTCCGCAGGCCGGAGCGCTCAACAGCCGAAATATGGACGAAAACGTCCGTGCCGCCATCATCAGGCTTGATGAAGCCGAAGCCCTTCTGGTCGTTGAACCATTTCACTTTGCCAGTTGCCATTACTTAAATTCCTTCGCGTTTAGCCAAAACGTCCAGGAACCCTCATGAACCTGATCCGCCTATCGAAACGGGTAGGAAGAAAGTCATAGCCGCCGGTCTGACGGGGTCTTGATATTCAGACCGACCGAATTCGATGACCTTATGAAACACACAAGTGCGACATTTCGTCAAGTATATCCAGTTAGGGTTGCACACGGAAGTCGAACCAGACCGGTTTGCAGTCACCCAACTGCTTGGCTTCGTAACGGGTAGGCACATGGTCAGCAGGCGCCGAACGCCAGTCAGAAGCGCGCTCGGCCTGCCATTCGAAGCCGCCATGCGCTAGGAATCGGCCGAGCGCTTCGTCAGCATAGCTTGCGACATCGGTTGCAAAACGCACTCGGGCGCCGGGCGACAGGATGCGGTGCAATGATTGCAGGAAGCCGGGCTGGACAAGGCGCCGCTTCTGCTGACGCTTCTTGGGCCAGGGGTCAGGAAAAAGGATGAAGACCTGATCCACAGACGCATCGGTGAGGCTGTCGATGAGTGTGCGGGCATCTTCCATCCACAGCCGGACGTTGGCGAGGGAGTTGTCCTCAACGCCGACAAGCGCCTTGGCCATGCCTTCGATGAAGGGCTCGCAGCCGATGAAGCCTGTCTCAGGTGCGCGGCGGGCCTGTTCGATCAGGTGCTCTCCACCGCCGAAGCCTATCTCAAGGCAAACGGGCCCCGGCGTTGAAAATAGGGTGTGGGGGTCGAGCAGGCCCGGCGTGCCGACAGGAACGGTGAGGCGCGGCAACAGGCTGTCGATAAGCTCCTGCTGTCGGCCAGACAGCGGGCGGCCGCCCTTGCGCCCAAATGTGCGGATGGGGCGGGTGGAGGGATCTTGTGTGGGGGAGGTCATGATCCCCGCCTATTGCCCCAGCGTGCCGGGGCAAT
This sequence comes from Hyphomonas oceanitis SCH89, assembly GCF_000685295.1. Classification (GTDB taxonomy): domain Bacteria; phylum Pseudomonadota; class Alphaproteobacteria; order Caulobacterales; family Hyphomonadaceae; genus Hyphomonas; species Hyphomonas oceanitis. The sequence continues at coordinate 9,564 of NZ_ARYL01000024.1, read as the reverse complement.
CAATCCTGTTGTTTGAACTCGAATGCAGAGGCTGCAGCGCGCACAGTGTTGAGCAGGGACTTGCGCAGCGACATGTCTTCTATCTTCTGGAATGCGGCAATGAGCTCAAGCATTTCCGAATTCATCACCGGGGCGTGAATGTCGTCGCCATCCTCGGCAAACTGAGCATTCTCATGCTCGACAAAATTTTCCGCACCTTCGTAAAAATACGTTATCGGAACACCGAGTACGGAGGCTATTTCGAAGAGCCTGCCGGCCGAAATACGGTTAACGCCCTTCTCGTATTTTTGGACTTGCTGGAAGGTGAGGCTCAAAAGTTCGCCGAGCTTTTCCTGTGTGAGTTTCAGCTCCCGCCGACGCCAGCGCACCCGCTGGCCTACCACTCGATCAATTCCGCTCGGTAGTTTGTTCTCTGACATATCCCACCCGGAGTGCTTAGCGCTTGTATTTTCATGACACTTTAACGCCGCCAGCTTGCGAAAGCTAGACCTGCGAATAGACAGATGCTCAGCCAGAAGAGAATTATGCCGATGCGGTGTTGGTAAATTGTCTCTTCCGCAGGCACCGGCAAACGGCCGCGACCGTAAGCGGCACTCCAGCCTTCGGGTGCGCTGGCATAGGGTGTCCCGCGCAAAACTTCGCGGCCATAGCCATCAACAATTCCTGACGCCCCACGGCTGGCAACGCGTGCCATGGGCAGGCCGGTCTCGATCGCGCGGTAGCGATTCTGTGCATAATGCTGTGCCGGGCCCATTCCGCCCCCGAACCATGCGTCGTTGGAAATCAGCACCAACCAGTCGGCTCGACCATTCAGGTTCGCGTTGCGCGGGATAGAGGGAAAGAGGCCTTCGTAGCAGATCATGGCAACAAAAGGCGGGACGTTGTCTGCATAGATCACGGCAGGGCCAGGGCCCGGCTTGAAACCATCCGTTGCCATGCGCTGCATGGCGCCGGGAAGGATACCGGAAATGTAGCGGCCGAATGGAATGACCTCGGCGGCGGCAAGTTCGCCAAAGGGGACAAGCCTGTGCTTGTCATAGAGTGCGAGGGGGCCGGAGCGCGCGGCGCTCTGGTCGATGACGGTCAGGCTGTTGAAATAATCGCGCGCGTCATCACCCGTTATTTCATAGCGCGTGGTCCCAGCTATGAGGACACGCGGCCCGAGGTAGGCATCGATGATGTCGATGGCGTTGGGGTCCTGCAGCAGGTTCACCGGGATAGCGCCTTCCGGCCAGAGGATGATGTCGCCCGGGGCGCCTTCCTCTGTCGTCATCATCTTGATGTATTCGTTGAGGATGGGGTCTGGCCCGACTTCCCATTTCTTGTCCTGTGGCACGCCGGAATCCATCAGCACGATTTGCGTGTCGGACAGCGGCGACGGCTCGGCAATCCGCTGCGCGCCCCATGCCCAGCCAAGGGCAACGAGTATGCCGGCGCCAAACACAGGCATCATGCGCACGGCGAGGCCGCGCATATCGCGGGTGTCTACCAATGCGGCGGGGGCGGCCATTACGAAGACAGTGAGAAGGGTGAGCCAGTAGACACCGCCGATGGACGCGGCCTGCGAAAGCGCGCCGCCGGGGACCCAGGTAGTGCCAGGCAGGTTCCAGGGGAAGCCGCCGAACAAATGCCCGCGTACAAATTCAGCTAGCGAGAAGAAAAGGGCAAAAACGAAAACCCGCGAGGGCGAGGCTGACCAGAAAGCGCCTGCCATGGCGCCCGCTGCGCCCCAGATCAGGGCCATGCCGGCAGGCAGCAGGATCAGTGGCATCCACAGAAAGATCGCGTATTTTTCGGGCTCGACGAGGAAGGGCGCCGCTGTCCAGTGCATGCTGATCAGGAAGAAGCCGACCCCAAAGGCCCAGGTCCGCAGGAACACGGCCCTGCCCCAGCGCCTGTGACCTCGGGCGCCATCCAGCATCCAGACGAGGCCAGTGAAGGAAATAACCAGTACGGCGCTGAAGTGAAAAGGTGCGAAGGCGACCGCCGAGAAAGCGCCCAGCAGGAAGGCTGTGCCGGCGGCGGCCCAGCCCGTCAGGCGCGCGAACGCCTCATGCAGGGGGCCAAGGGCGGTGAACCCGTGGCTGCGCACTCCGTCTTTCATACTCTACTCCTGGGGAATTGGCTCTGCGCCAGTCTCCGGTGTGCGCAGGCGAAGGCGCCGTATGCGGCGCGCGTCTGCATCCATGACCTCGATTTCGACGCCGCTGGGGTGGCGCAGGACTTCACCACGGACAGGTACCTTGCCCGCAAGCGCGAAGACAACACCGCCAAGCGTGTCGATGTCCGTTTCCATGTCGGCGAGTTCAAGATCAATTCCGGTTTCCTCTGCGAAATCGTCGATTTCGGTGCGTGCATCGGCTTCCCAGACCCGCTGGCTCCGGCGCACGAACATGGGCTCCTCATCGTCGTGTTCGTCTTCTATGTCACCGACGATTTCTTCGACCAGGTCTTCAAGGGACACTAGGCCATCTGTGCCGCCGTATTCATCGACGACAAGACCAAGATGTATCCGCGTTGATTGCATCTTCACAAGCAGATCTGTCAGCTTCATCGAAGGCGGGACATAGAGCACTTCGCGGTGCAGGCGCTCAAGCGGCCGCTTGTTGATTTCGCCGCCTGTGGCGAGTTCCTTCACAACATCCTTGATGTGGACAAAGCCGATCGGATCATCGAGCGACTCCCGGAAGACGGGCAGTCGTGAGTGGGTCACTTCGGCGAAATACTTCAGAAGATCGGGAAACTCAGTGCCGACTTCAACAGCTTTTACTTCCGCGCGCGCCACCATGACGTCTTCAACGCGGAGCTGCTCGAACTCGACGATGCGCAGCCGCATGTCGTGGGGGGTGACGGTCGGCGCACCATCAACGGCGTCGGACGGCTGATGTTCGGCATCGTGTCCCTTGCGGCCAAAGCCGAACATCTTGCGTAATCGCCCGCTAGGGACAGGGTCTGAAGGGTCTGGGTCGCTCATCTAATTAGGTGCTTTAATCTGACTCATAGGGATTGGCTATGCCGAGTGAGGCAAGGGCCGCGATTTCCAGGGCTTCCATGATCTCGGCTTCGTCCGGCTGCATGTGATCATGCCCGAGCAGGTGGAGATAGCCATGGACAAGGAGGTGGGTGAGGTGGTCTGCGAGTGTTTTGCCCTGTGCGGCGGCATCGCGTGTGCTGATGCCATATCCGACGGCAATATCGCCGAGAAGCGGGCGATCCATCGGCAGGGCCGGGAAGGACAGGACGTCGGTCACCTTGTCGATGCCGCGGAAGTCCTTGTTGAGCTGTTGGAGCACAGCGTCGTCAGTCAGGAGAAGCGACACGGTGCCGTCAGCCCGTTCCACGCTGCGCCCGGCATCGAAGGCGCGCTGGCTCAGGGCTTCGAGGTTTCCGAGGGCGTCCCAGCCGTCATCTTCAACGATCAGGTCGATATCGATCATTGTGTGGGTCAGCCCTCTCCGGCGGCCGCGTAGGCATCGATGATGCGGCTGACGAGCCCGTGGCGGACAACGTCTGCAGCCGTGAGGTAATGCGCCTGAATGCCATCGACGCCTTCAAGAATGCGCAGGGCGTGTTTCATCCCGGATGGCTGGCTGCCCGGAAGGTCGACTTGTCCGGGATCGCCCGTCACCACCATGCGGCTGTCGCGGCCAAGGCGGGTCAGCACCATTTTCATCTGGGCGACGGACGTGTTCTGTGCCTCATCGACGATGACGAACGCATTCTTGAGCGTACGGCCGCGCATGAAGGCGAGTGGAGCAACCTCGATTTCACCGCGCGCCATGCGCCGTTCCATTTGCTCCTGTCCCATAAGGTCGCGCAGGGCGTCCCAGATCGGCAGCATGTAGGGGTCGACTTTTTCCTCAAGCGTACCCGGCAGGAAGCCGAGCTTCTCGCCCGCCTCAACGGCCGGGCGGGTTACGATCAGGCGCTGGCGCAGGCCCGTGGTGAGTTCTGCAACGCCTGCCGCGACGGCGAGGAATGTCTTGCCTGTGCCGGCCGGGCCGACGCCAAAGACGAGGGCATTGTCAGCATTTGCAAGCAGTTCGAGGTACTTGGCCTGACCGCGTGTCTGGGGCTTGATTGGCTTTTTAAGGCCGACCAATCCTCCAAATGTCTGGGCAGGGGTGAGGGCTGCTTCGAGGGCGCCTTCGACTTCCATGTCATTGGCCTCCGTGCCGCTGCGGATGCGGCGTTCGAGTTCGGCCAGCGTCGCCTCCGCGATGGAAACCCCTTCTGCGGTGCCGATCAGCAGGATCCCGCCGCCCTGGCTTTCGGCGCGCAGGCCGAAATCGGCCAGCTTGGTCTCAAGTATCTGGAGATGGCGATGGTGCGGGCCGCACAGGTCCCGCAGCCGCTCGGCATTGCGGACTTCGTAGATGCGGCTGATCGGTGCCTCGGGCGAGGCGGGCTTACGGCGCTTGACGGTCACGCGGCGTCCTCTCGGACCGATAAGCATTCGCCGGTCAGTGAATTCATGCTGGAATCGATCATGCGCACAGAGGCGATCTGGCCGATCATGCTTTCCGGTCCTTCGAAGTGGACGGCCTGCTGATAGGGCGAGCGGCCATGGATCTGGCCCGGGCGTCGTCCCTTGCCGGTGACAAGTACGTCCATTGTCCGACCGATACATGAGGCATTGAAGGCCGTTTGCTGGTCACGCAGCAGGGATTGAAGGGCCTGCAAGCGGGCATCCTTCACGTCTTCCGGCACCTGGCCGAACATCTCGGCGGCCGGCGTGCCGGGGCGCTTGGAGTATTTGAATGAATAGGCCGTGGCGAAGCCTGTCTGTCGGATGAGGTCCATCGTTGCTTCGAAATCGTCATCGGTCTCGCCCGGAAAACCGACGATGAAATCGGAGGCGAGGCCTATGTCCGGCCGGGCCGCGCGTACTTTGCGTATGATCTCGTGGAAATCGGCTGCTGTGTGGCCACGGTTCATGGCCTTGAGAATGCGATCGGAGCCGGACTGCACGGGCAGGTGCAGGAAAGGCATCATGGCGGACGTGTCGCCGTGGGCAGCGATCAGGTCGTCATCCATATCGCGCGGGTGGCTTGTTGAGTAACGGATGCGGTCAATGCCGCCGATCTTGGCAATGTGGCGGCAAAGCTGGCCAAGCGTCCAGTCAGCCACGCCTTCAAGGACAGGAGCTGCGCCGTGGAAGGCGTTCACGTTCTGGCCGAGAAGGGTGATTTCGCGAACGCCCTGCGCCGCAAGGCCGCGCGCCTCGGCAACGATATCATCGACACTGCGCGAGAGCTCGGCGCCGCGTGTGTAGGGCACGACACAGAACGTGCAGAACTTGTCGCAGCCTTCCTGCACCGAGAGGAAAGCGGCGGGACCATCCACTTCACGGGCTTTCGGCAGGGCGTCGAACTTTTCGAGCGTCTCGAACTCGGTTTCCAGGCGGTCACCAACGGCGCGGCTGACGCGGGCGATCATTTCCGGCAGCTTGTGATAGGCCTGTGGGCCCAGCACGAGGTCAACTGCCGGCTGGCGGCGGATAAGCTCTTCGCCTTCGGCCTGGGCGACGCAACCTGCTACGGCAATCGTCATCCGGCCGCCGGAGGCCTCTTTCATCTTCTTCAGCTGGCCAAGTTCGGAATAGACCTTTTCGGTCGCCTTTTCGCGGATGTGGCAGGTGTTGAGGACGACAAGGTCGGCGTCTTCGGGCCCATCAACCGGCGCATAGCCGAGGGGGCGCAAGACATCACGCATGCGTTCGGAATCATATACGTTCATCTGGCAGCCATAGGTCCGGATAAAGAGACCTTTGGCGGGCTTTGCGGTGTCGGTTGAATTCATCCGCGGGCTTATGCCTCAAAAGCGCCCGTTCTGCCAGAACCTTGTGCGGCTGTTGGGGAATGGCAGTTGGGCCCGGTTGGCAAAGTGACTAAAGCTTCACATGAGGGCAAACGTGGCTAGGGTGGCGCCAGTTTAATCAAACAGGGAGGCCGGGGAGGCCCATGGAAAATCTGATTCACTCGCTCAACGGGCTGGTATGGGGCATTCCGATGCTGACCCTGCTGCTCGGAACAGGTCTGTATCTGACGATCGGCCTGCGTTTCCTGTCGGTGACGCGGCTACCTTACGCCTTCAAACAGCTGTTCAAGAAGCCCGACAGCAATGACGAAGGTGATGTGACCCCGTTCGGCGCCCTGATGACGGCGCTGTCGTCCACAATCGGCACCGGCAATATTGCCGGCGTTGCCGCGGCCATCGCCATTGGCGGCCCGGGCGCGGTATTCTGGATGTGGATGACGGCCATTGTCGGCACGGCGACCAAGTATTCCGAAGGCGTGCTGGCCGTGAAATTCCGGGAAATTGATGCAGAGGGGCGCCATGTCGGCGGGCCGATGTATTACATCAAGAACGGTATGGGTTCGAAGTGGATCTGGCTGGGCGGCGTATTTGCCACCCTTGGTGTTCTCGCAAGCTGGGGCACGGGCGCATCGATCCAGTCGAACTCCATCGCTGATGCCCTCAATTCCACTTATGGCATCACCCCTATCATCTCTGCCGTCGCCCTGTCGGTCGGCGCTGCGGCGGTTATTCTCGGTGGTATCCAGCGGATTGCCAGCGTTGCCAGTAAGCTGGTGCCCATTATGGCCTTATCCTATCTGGCCGGTGGTCTGCTGGTCGTTGCGCTGAATATTGAAGCCGTTCCGGCTGCTTTTGGTCAAATATTCCGGGGTGCATTCGGGTTTGACAGTGCTGGCACCGGTATTTCGATCGGCCTCCTGATGCTGGCGATGCAGAAAGGTGTTGCCCGGGGTATTTTCTCCAACGAAGCAGGCCAGGGGTCTGCGCCGATCGCGCATGCTGCGGCCAAGAACCATGATCCTGTCGATCAGGGCATTATCGCGATGCTGGGTACGATCATCGATACGCTGATCGTTTGCTCGATTACGGCGCTGGTTATCCTGACCTCCGGTGTTCTGGGTGTGGATTGCATGCCGACGGCTGCAACCGCCCATGACATCCTGGCCAATGGACAGGCCGCCGGCTGTGATACAGGTGCGCCGCTGACCGTGGCGGCCTTTGATGCCTCCTTGCCGGGGATTGGCCAGCACATCGTTGCCATCGGGCTCACCGTGTTCGGTTTCACGACCATTCTCGGCTGGAGCTATTATGGTGAGCGCTGCTGCGAATACCTGTTCGGCGAAAAGTCGATCCTTCCGTTTCGTATCAGCTGGATTATCGTCGTGTTCTTCGGCGCTGCCGCGCTGATGTTCGAAGGCGAAGTCAAGAACCTTGTGAACCTTTTCTGGCTCGTGGCGGACACTTTGACAGGGATGATGGCTGCGCCGAACCTTGTCGCGCTGGTTGTTCTGAGCCCGATCGTGTTCAAGCTGACAAAGGATTATTTCGCGGCGAAGAAGAATGCGGCTGACGAGGATTCTGCAATCCCGCCAGCAGAATAGGCCGAATCTTCGAGGCAAGTCAGGCCCCGCTCCCGTTCGCCGGGGGCGGGGCTTTTTCTTGCGCGGCATGTCCAAACTCTCGCCTCAGGTGAATAGGAGGGTTCCGTGAGAGGAGGATTTCTGGCTTAATATGCCATGACGTGTGGGGACACAGACGATGATACGCAAATTCGCTCTTAGCTTGTTGGCCGCCATGACCTGCCTGTCAGGTCTTGCCATCGCTCAGCCGCGCATCGCGTTGGTGATCGGCAATTCCGACTATCGCCAGTCAGGCTGGGACCTGCCCAATCCGGCCAAGGACGCCGATCTGATTTCGCAGACATTGCAGCAGATCGGCTTTGAAGTGGTGGAAGTGAAGAATGCCACGGAAGACGAAATGGAAGTCGCCTTCCAGGATTATGGCGAGCGCCTGAAAGCGGCCGGGACCGACGCGATCGGTGTGTTTTATTATGCGGGTCATGGGGTTCAGTCGGAGGGGCTGAACTATCTGGTCCCTGTCGACGCCAATGCGCGCACCGAGCAGGACCTCTGGCGGCAGGCGCCACGCCTCGGCGATGCCCTGCAATACATAAACAGCGCGGGCAATTCGGTGAATTTCGTCATCCTCGACGCCTGCCGCAATAACCCGCTGCCCAGCGCGACCAGGGACCTCTCAGGCGGCCTCGCGCCTGTCGGACGCGCACGAGGACTGTTGATCGCCTATGCGACGGAGCCGGGCTTTACAGCCTTTGATGGGGAAAACCAGCATAGCCCCTTTACCGAAGCTCTGGCGGCCGTGCTGCCGACGGATGGGCTGATTGCGGAACAGGTCTTCAAGCGTGTTGCCGACCGTGTGAGCACCGCAACGGAGGGCGCCCAGACCCCGTTCTACAATAGCGGCCTGACGGGCGAGGACATCTGTTTTGCCCAATGCATGGCAGGTACCGGCATCTCCAGCGCCGAGCAGACCGTGTTCGACCTCGCTCAAAGCCCCTGCGAATACGCCGCTTTCCTTGACCAATATCCAGCAAGTCCACTGGCCGCGCTCGCCCGTGAGCGGGCCGCAACCTGCAATGCAACCGACGGAATCGATGGACGGGACCTGGCTGAAAGTACGCCTGGTGCGCCGGTTTACACGCCCACAGTCGTTGCCAGCGGATCTGACATAAGCGCGTCGCTCGCCTGTATCGCGGATCATGCCAAGGCGGATATGTGCAAGCCGGATGACTGGAGCAGCGTCTACGAGGACTGCAAGACCTATGAACATGCCCTGCTGGATGATGGCGGGCTGTCGCGGACGGTGAGTGAGGGCATGTGTACGGCCAAGGGCTGGCCGGCGATCATGAAGCGTTACACATGGGAAGCGCAGAACGAGGCGGCTTTCGCCCAGAAATATGCGGCACAGCCAAATGACTTCCGCTCATCCATCACCTGCCTTGATGCCTATGCCCGCACCGATCGCTGTACTGACCGGCGCTGGAGCGAAATATACGGAACGTGCCGGACTTATGATCATGAGCGGCTGAATGACGGCGTGCTGCAGGCGGCGGTAAAAGCGGGTCAATGTTCCGGGAAAGACTGGGGAACGCTGCAGATCCGGCTGGGCGCCGTGAGTGGGCTGCTCGAGCAGAAGTCGGTCGTTCCCTATGTGCAGGAGCAGATGAAGTCGAAACTGCCTTATCAGCAGGAACAGCAGCAGCAGGCCCCGCTGCCAGAGCTGGATATGGGGAAATCTTATATCCAGAAAAAGAAAAACTGAGGCACGGCGGCGCGCCCCGGCGTGCCCGAAAGAATGCCCGTAAAAACCCCGGATACTGCCCGGATAGTCTACGGAACAGCCCGAATCTTGGCCCAGAATGAGAAAAACCCCGGCCATAAGGCCGGGGCAATCCCACTCTACGCATCATAGAAGACCCGTCGGTCTTACATGAAGCCTTTGAATTTGTCCTTGAAGCGCGACACGCGGCCACCGCGGTCGAGCATCTTGCCGTCGCCGCCAGTCCACGCCGGATGCGACTTGGAGTCAATATCCAGAACCAGCTTGTCGCCTTCGGCGCCATAGGTGGAACGGGTCTGATATTCGGTGCCATCGGTCATCACAACGGTAACGAAGTGATAATCGGGATGCCCTTCTTTAATGGGATGGTCCGCCCCGTCTCCTCAC
>NZ_ARYL01000023.1 GCF_000685295.1 Hyphomonas oceanitis SCH89 | reverse complement strand
CACGATTTACACCATCTGATGGGACGCTACCAGCAACTTGAATACTTGCTGGCAACGGACCCTGCCGCTCGTGCGGAGTGGGACGAAACACAAAAACTGACAAACGATCCTCGCATCACTGCGCTCGGCAACTTCATTCGCAAGACATCAATCGACGAATTGCCCCAGCTTTACAACGTCCTACGCGGTGACATGTCTCTCGTAGGCCCACGTCCGATCGTCGAAAATGAAATCGTTCGTTACGGCGAAAGCTTCCGCGCATATTGCTCGGTCCGCCCAGGTATAACAGGCCTGTGGCAGGTCAGCGGCCGTAGCGACACAACCTATCCGGAGCGTGTAGCAACGGATGTGGAGTATGTGCGCAGCCGATCCTTCTGGGGTGACATCAAGATCATGCTTCTGACTGTTCCTGCCGTCCTGATCTCGAAAGGCGCGCGCTAAGCTCACCAGGTACGGTTTACCGAAGCCCGGCCCCTATAGGGAGGCGACAGGCAATGTCCCGTATCAGAGCCATCATCACTGTCAGCATCGTCTGCGTTCTCGCCGCGATAATCCTGATCAGCGTGAAGTCCCGAACGTCCACAAGCACAGTGCTCAGCCCGGACAGGGGCGATGGAGCATCCTTCAACCTGTCATTTAGGGACAGTTTCAATGGGGAGGACTGGTACGTTTCAGACTTCACCCTGAAATCAACCTTCTTTCGGGTCGGCTGGGTCCCGGCAAATGTTCACTACCATCCCCCAAGTATTTCGCTCGAACTTAATCGCAAACCTGCACCTCCGCAGCCTTTCTCCGGCGCTGAAGTTCAAAAACGCGGTTTCTACGGCCACGGGCGCTATGAAGTTGTGATGCAGGCCGCCCCCGGTTCAGGCGCAGTCTCCTCTTTCTTCACGCACACGGATGCCACCTTTGGCGACCCACACGACGAAATCGATATCGAATTCCTCGGAAAGAACACGCGGCAACTTCACGCGAATATTTTCACAAAGGGAAAGACCTGCGGCTCGATCTACATCGACCTGCCCTTTGATGCCGCCGAAGAAGTCCACCTCTACGCCTTCGACTGGCAGCCGGATAAGATTGCCTGGTATGTCGATGACAAGCTCGTCAAAACCGTCACATCACGCGATCGGCCGATTCCAGAAACGCCAGGCCGGATCATCATGAATATCTGGACAGGCACATCGCAGCAATACAGTTGGCATGGCGAACCGACCTTCGCGGACCCCACACAAGCAAGCTATTATTGCGTCAGCTTCCGCAAGGCAGGCGACGCGAGCCCGCAATGCTCTGATACATTCATTAAATGAGGTTCTGGAGCGAGGCGGCTCAACCGCCGGCACGCAACCGTTTCGCAAGATAGCGCATCCAGCCGGGCCTACTCTTCGCATCGATCTTCCAACTCATGAGGCGCCGCTTTCCACTTTCAGGGAGAAGTCCAAAGAGCTCCCAGAAGATATATGCAAACAGTGACCGCATACCCGTTGCATGACCTTTCTCGTAGCGCGCCGATCGGTGAGCAAGCTGCTTGATTGAATCGCCCTCAACTGGATGCTCACCCGGCGCGAACAGCATCGAAACGAGACGTTCGTGAATGTTGTCAGGGTCATCCGCACCGAGATCGGCTGCAACGCGCAGGCCTAAACGATTGGAATGCTCCCGTATGGCGCGATAGCGTTCGGCATCATGGGCAATGCACCAGCGCGACCGCTTGGCATAGGCGCTGCTGAAGCGCGAATGCTGGCTTCCATGTAGCCGATAGCCTGAGATCGGCGTTTCAAAGCTTCGCGACGCCCCGTAGAGCGGAACGACAGCCGACAGATAGCCATCCCCGCCCTGCCGGAAAGCCTCCGGGTCCATCGGCATAACATGCGCCAGATGCCGCCTTGAAAAGACGAGCCCCGAAGTGATCGTGCCATGGTAGCGCCCGGCTGACCTGAGTTGCTCGGAAATATCACCGTCAGCCAACGGCATGGCAGGTGAAGGATGAATGCCGCTTAGGGTACCTGCTTCATCCATGTAGCGCATGCGGTAATGATAAATCGCAACATCGGGTTGGTAGTTTGACAGAATGGTCTTGATTGCGCCCGGCAAGAGGCAGTCGTCAGCATCAAGGAACATGATAAGCTCGGAAGTCGCGCGACTGAATCCTGCATTGAAGCCGGCGCCATGTCCCCGGTTCACTTCCTGGAAAACCATGGTGACCCGGCCAGCATATTCGCTGATGACATCGCGTGAATTGTCAGTCGAGCAATCATCCACCACAATCAGCTCAACAGCCTCATCCTGCGATAAAACGCTATCGATGGCAGAGGCAACAAACTTGGCGTAATTGTAGTTCGTGATGATGATCGAAAGCCGTGGCGATGCGGTCAGCCCGGCAGACGGTTCAGAAGGCGTTGTTGAAGACGTCATTTACAGGATCTGCGTTGCAGTTGAAGCTTCTGTCAACAATGCAGGATCAACGCCAAAATGATTCTGTGCGCACCATTTTTTCAGCCAAGCGCAATCAGCCAAATAATGAAACCATGCCCGCGATAATGCCGGCCCACATCAACGCACTTAGACCAACGATTATGAGCAGTCGCGCCCATACCGGCCACTTATCAGGGGCGCCTTTGTCGATATATCCCGCCTCTGAACGCATGTGCGCGTCAACAGAATAGTCGACAGCAGATCGACGAGACGGAAAGGCTGGGTTCGGAGTCATCATCGTATGTTTGACCAACCAACTTTAACGACAGCTTAAAAAAGCGTGCTTTGCGTTCAGCCCCTATTCATAAAGCATGCCCGGAAAATCAGGCGATAATGCGTTCAAAACCCGCAGCAGACGCCTTGGTTCCATGAAACTATAGAGAGAATAACGCTGAGTACCCGTCAGACCGTGTGGCGAATGACGACCGGCACCCTGCCCTCAAACTTGCGCGCACCCGCGCCCATTGTCGTCATCGCTCCGAAATAGAATAGATTCACGAGCGTATTGAACGTGCTCCAGAGAGAGGATTCCGTGAAGGTTGACGTGAATATGATGACCATCGTGATCAGCAGCGCAGAGCTGTCCATTCCCGGCGCCCGTAGCCAACTCACGATCGTCCGCTTCATGCACCAGCCCAGAATGAATATGAACAGGACGAGGCCGACATAGCCAAGGTGAACGCGCACTTCCCAATATGCGTTGTGGAAGGTCAGTTTCGTTCCGAAGGCCTTGAAATCGTTCTCGTTGATCGTTTGCGCCGCGCCCACATCATACTGCCAGAAACCTTCAAGCCCCAGGCCGAACAGCGGATGCTCCTGACTGACAAGTTCCGCCTCGCGCCAGATCAGCGCACGGCCGGAGAAAGTCGAGTCCTTGCCCAACAGCCCGAGGAAATCATCCATGAGGGTGTTTTCCGGCATGCTCAGCACAACCATCGTGCTGGCGAGCGCAACAAATGCGGCAAACATTGCCACGGATAGACGCAAATGGCGTATCTTGCCAAAGCTGATCCAGAAGTAGCGAACACCAATCATTCCGGCGATACCGACAACGGCGAAGACCAGTGATGTCGCGGAGTGCGCAAGGTATTGGTAGACGAAACAGATCGGCACGAAGGCAAGGCCCAGCAAACGGACCCATATCGGCTCCTTGTCATTGAGCGCCGTAACGAGGCTCATCAACATCGCAAACAGCATCTGCATGGCGAGCAGGTTCTTCGAGCCATACGCCCCGCCATCAGCAAAAGTGCTGAGCGTAGGGGTAACATATATCGTGGTAATCATGCCCGCAAACATCAGGCAGCGCAGCACTTGTCGCGTATTCAGCCGCACGCCGATCACAATGATCGTTAGCGGTGTCAGCAGCATCAACATACCCGACCGGAGCGCTTCCGAAGGATAGGGAGACCATGTAAACGACAATAGTCCGAATATTGGCAGAAGGAAAAGCGGCCAGCATTTGAACAATACCGGCATTACCTCCCGGTAAAACATCACTGTGAGGCCGACAAAATAGGCCACGAGCAGATAGCGGATTGGCGCGACGCCATCCAGCGGCAGGTACGTCACAAAGAACCAGAGCGTGATGATCGCCTGCTCCCACAGAGGAGCCGACCGGCCCGAACTGTAGAGGTTGCCAAACCCCACCACTTCCTCTTCGCTGACCTTGATGGGCTTGACCATGTTCATTTCGCGCGCGCTCCGGCGAGGGCACGCGCTAAAACCTCCGAGAAGAACCCCTCAGGCTGGATAAACACCTCGTTAGGCAACTCAAGCAACCTGTTGCGGTAGCTCTCGAGAACAGAACGATCTTGCATCACAGCCGCGATCAAGGTCGGCAATGTCTCAGAAAGGGGTTCCGAAATCGTGAAGCCGCAAGCTTTCTGCTCGATCCACCCGGCCGTTTCAGTGAGATTGGGCGCAATGGCAGGTGTCGCAAAATAGCCGCCCTCATAGATCCGGTTCGGCAACAGCCAGACAGAATTATATCCCGCCTCCATGAAGTCCCCGGCCCAGACAAGATCAAGGCCTTCATAAATACCGGAAAGGTCTTCGGGAGACCGGTAGCGGCCCGCGAAAGTCATGTTAGGCCGCGCGTCTATGGCCGGCTCAAAGACAGGAATCTCTTTACGCGCGGGCTGGCCATGGAGTCGAATTTCCAGCGTGTCCGGAAATCGATCAGCCAGATCGCAAAGCAGCTCGAAGGACCTTTTGCACCTGAGATTGCCTACCCAACCCAGCACAAAACGTCCACAATTCTCCGAAACGGCGCCATTATGAGCCGCCGGACGAGGGCCAAAGTCACTTCCGGCTGCCAACCTGTTTTCAATGAGGAAGGGCGTGTAGAGCCCCCGATAGTATTTCTCGAAATGATTGGTGAGAAAGGCAGGGGAGCTGACGACCAGACCAATTGTCCGCCGCAACAGGCTCTTTTCAACCCACCGCAATGCCTTTCCGATAAAGTCTTCACGCGTCAGCAGCCGGTGAACGTCCAGGCTCTCATAGACGACCGGCGTCTTGAGCCGGGTATAGTGCTTGGCCAGAAACGCGCAGGCCAGCATGTCCAGATTGCGCGCATAAATTACATCGACTGAAGCCAAAGCATCGAGAGAGTTGGCCGCAACGCGGGCGCCTGAGAATATGCGCAACACGCGTTGGAGAAACGCCCCATCCCGGGTCTTGCCCAGATCCACATTGTCCCAGTCGGTCGCCACATCATCTTTGCGCCGCATCATGAAGCCCGTTACCGCCAAGCCATCATCCTGCATGGCCTGGACGCGGCGCCTAACAGCGGCATCCCCGGCATCATGACCAAAAAAAGCGACCTTGGTCATTACAAGCCCTTGCGCGCGCCCTTCCCCGGTGCGGATCCGGGGCGACGGCACGCCGCCCTGATCACCAGCGTATCTCATGGTTAGTGCGTGGATACTTCACTGGAAGATCCCGTCTTCACCTGTGGCTTTTCGGGTTTCAAAGGAGCAGCCATCGGATTCGGCGCAGACGTCATGCCGTTCGACTTTGCCGGTTTGTTCCGGCCGAAGATCGAGCGCTTGGTTTCCATCGAATAATACTTGCTGTAAGCCTTGTAGGCAGCGCCAGGATCTTTGTGATGGCGACGTTGCGTTAGGTCGACCATATTGAGCGTGACGCCGAGAAGGTCGGCGTTGAAAGTCTTCAGCAGAGTGAGCGACTGACGTACAGCCGAACGCAGCGAACGACGCCAGCGTATAACAAGAATTGTCTTGTCGGTCTTGCCGGCAACAACACGCGCTTCGGCCATTAGCAACAGCGGGCCCGTATCGATCAGGATAAGGTCATACATCGAACGCAGCCGCGCGAGCAGGTCATCAAAAGCCCGAGTTCCGAACACATCGTGCGGCACATGGCCGGCCTTCGACAGCGGCAGGATGTCCAGCATGCTGCGACTGTCCTTGCAGATGGCATCAGACAGCTGGCCTGCACCAAACAGGTGCTCAATGAAGCCAATCTCTGGCGACATGCCTGCGGCGTCGGTCAATTGGCGACGACGGAAGTCACCATCAATGACGAGCGTGCGCGAGCCCGACATGGCCGACATGCGACCTAGGCTCAAGGTGAGGCTGGTCTTACCTTCGTCGGGTAGCGAAGAGGTGATGGCCACGGTTTTCGTCTCGCTGTCGAGGTCCGAAAACGCAATCGCAGCCCGCAAATAGCGAATACTCTCTGCAAAGGCAGACAAGGGATTGTCGACAAGGAAGTCCGCCGGATTGGTTTGCGAGAACGGCAGCAGGCTTGTGCTGCGGATCAGCGGGACCGATCCGATGGAGTTCACGCCCAGCTTGCGCTCGATATCGTCAGGCGAGCTGATCTTCATGTCGAAGATCTCTGCAAGCAAGGCGAGGCCACCGCCGATTATGCCGCCAAGCATGGCGCCAATAATAAGGTTCAATAATTTTTTCGGCGAACTTGGCGAATCCGGCACAGTGGCGGTGGACAAGATGTTGGCGTCAGCCTGGACCAGGTCGTCCTGTTCACGCGTCTCCTTGGAGCGACTGATGAACTCTTCATAAAGGACACGGCTCGTTTCGGCGTCACGCTCAAGTTCACGCAGCCTGACAAGATTGAGGTTGTTGCCCCGGAGCTGTGCAGTCGACTGCCCGATATTGGAGTTGATACTGTTGATCTGATCCTGCGCAGCCTTGACCTCGTTTTCAAGGTTTGCCGCGATCCGGCTCACTTCGGCTTCGATCTGCTTTTCGATATCAGCTGCTTCGTTACGCGCGCCGATCAGTTCGGGGTGCGACGGACCAAGCGTGGTTTCCAGCTCGGCAACCCGGCGAAGGATTTGGGCCCGCTGGGCTTTCAAGCCTGAAATCACTGGAGAATCGAGCACCTCAGCAATCGCGTCTATGCCGGCACCACTGTTGATCTGACGTCTCATATTGTCATAGCGCGAGCGAGCACGGTTCAACTGTGCCTGCAGCTGGCTCTTCTGCGTTGTATTGTAGGCAATCTGTTGCTCGGTCAGCGTGGCACCTTGCGCCGACAAGAGACCGGTTTCAGCCCGGAATTCCTCGACGCGCTTCTCCTTGGCTTCAACCTCATCGCGCAGGCCAGCCACGCGTTCAGACAGCCACGCCGTAGCACGGCGGGTGGCTTCAAGCTTGGAATCGAGCTGTTGGACACGGTACTGATCGGCGACCGCATCGGCGACACGCGCAGCCGTTTCCGGTGACTGGCTCGTGACTTCGACTTCAATCAGGTAGGTCGTCCCGATACGACTGATGTGCACCTTGCTCATCAGTGTACGCGTCACCGACTCCAGAATGGCGGCTTCACGCTCGGCAGCACTCAGGTTGGCATATGGAACGGTCTTCTTGGGCGGGTGCCCCGTCCAGGCGCCAATCTGGCCCTTAGTCATCTCGATAAGGCCCGGCTTCTGTTCCCTCAGAGTCCAGTTGAACTCGGGATCTTCCGCCAGTTTTAGTTTCGTCGCGACCTTTGTCAGCAGCGACTTCGACCCCATCACCCTCACTTCAGTGTCGATTGTCGCCGTGCTGGCCGCGAGGCCGCCAAGCACGCTTCCCAGGTCGATGACGTTTTCCTTGTTCGTGTCGAGCTGGAGAATCGAGTTCGCCTTGTAAATCGGCGTCTGCGTGAAAGTTATGTACGCGACAGCAAAGAGCGTCACGAGGAATCCAGTTACGATAATCCAGAACCGGCGATAGACGGTGCCGATCAATGCCTTGAAATCGATCGGCATGTCATCGGAACTACCACCGTCGCCGTGTGGCATTTTCTGCGAGGGAATTTCAAGACTGTAAGTCTTAGTCAATTTACTACACCAATTCGTATCTGGAGTGATCTCAAAGCCGGATCCGGGCAAAGTCAGGGAAAGAGTTTGATACCGACGCCAATAAGATTGACGTCAAAGGATGGATTACCAAAAACACTATTCCCGCTACTGTCACGGTTAAGGTGACGCACGAAGGTCTCAAGGTGAACACGACGGTTCATCTTGTAGGCGGCTCTCAGAGAATAGTCCGAGATATCATCTGACCGGTTGATTTCCTGGTAGTCATAATTTGAGAAGTCCGCTGAAGCGGAGAGGATGATATTGCGACGCAGCTCATGGTCGACGCTAACCCCATAAGTCGTCTGCAGTGCGCTAGGCGCTTCAAACACGCCGATATCGACCACGCGCCGGCCGGCTTTAAAGCCGACAGTTGTCAGACGCGTCGGGAACCATTGAACGCGACCATCGACCGATACGCCGTCGACGTCCTTGAAGAATGGATCGTCCTTGTTCTCGCTCAAATAGCCAACGTTCACGTCACCGCGAACAAGGGAGTTGAGTTCGAAGTCAACACCGACAACCGCTGTATAACCTGACGAGTCGCGCGAGCGCAGCGCGCCGCCCAGCAGCTGGTCTTGGTCGTAGGACTGCTCACGCACAGTCGCCTGCGTATAAACGGCGACGTTGGGCGACAAGGCATAGGAAATGCGCGACCGGGCAGACGTCACCGTGTTGTCGCGATAGTCCTGGTCAATAATGATGCCGGTTCCGGCCTGTTCGCCGTCCTTGAAGTTCTCTTCCGAAAAATCAATCGCGTTGTACCAGCGGAAGCGGTCGCTCTGGTAGTTGGCGTCCAACGACCCGCCCATGCGGGTATATTCGACCGGCGCATCAAGGCCGACGGCATTGGCTAGGTCAGTTCTGGCTTCGATGATGTCCTGAGCAAATACAGCAGCACCGACCGAAATATTGCGGTTCACATCAAGCCGACCGCGAAGGCGGGCGCGCAGATCATTCGCCGACTCATCACCCGTATCGATATATTCGCTGCGATAGGCTGACACTTCAGCGCCAATCTCATGAACACTCCAGTTCGTGCGGGCCGCGACATCCGCGCCGATACGTACGATCGTGTCTGAAATCTTGTTATTTTCGGTGGCCTGAACGTTGTCAGTATAGGTCGCTGATCCGTTGAGACTGGAATCCACGAGAAACGCGCCAAGACGAATGGGCTCTGGATCATAGGCAGGCTGGCGGCGATCGAGGACGGCCTCGTACTTCTCGCGACTGTAATAATTCTGCCCCTGGGCGGATGCAGATGTGGCCAGAATTCCGCCGGTCGCCACGCTGAGCAGGCAGAAGCGCTTAAAGTTAGACATTACTGGTATTCCCTTGAAAAATTTTCTGTGTCGGTATCGGTCCGGATCATATCTGCGGCGGATGCAATCTCGGGACCATGTTTAACAGCGCTCTGCGAATGACCTGTCCAACAACACGCCGGCCACCAAAGACCGCCGACGCCCGTCGCACATGACGTGAAACTCGGAACACCCTATGCACCAACCGGATGAAAATGTGCTGAACAGGAATGGCGAAATTGGCGCCAAAAACCGATTGGACGCCGTCTTTTCCTATATTTCGTGAGTTTCTTGCAGGTGGCAAAGTCTTGAAAACTGTTAATTTCAAGAAACGGGCACTCGTTGATCTGCGTGTCTCTGGCATCCCCCAAACCCATTTTCTATGCGTCCCGCCGAGACGGGGTCTATCAATACGGATCCGGCTGAACACTTTGCGCCTTCTGGCGCCGAAGTCTTCAGGATCAAAAATAAACCCCACCTGTAATAGTATTTGCAGTCGGAGCCGCAACACACCAACCGCAAGTAAAAGCTACACTGTTCATGGTTAACTGTCACCCTTTCGTATCTGCAAATGCCAGCAAGACTAAAAGCCAAAGCAACCCGGCCGCGAACCTGTGACTGGTCATTCAGCTATATCTGGCCGCGGCCGTGCGATTGCGCCAGAATGGCATGCGGCTCGCATCAGAGCTCCCGAATCCATTTTTGAGCCTGCATGATCTCCCCTATCCTGCCCCGCATCCGCACAGTCTCTTACCGCACTCGGGCCACCCGCCTGTGACAAGTGTGGACTGTATCATAATCGGCGCCGGAGCGGTCGGCCTGGCCTGTGCGGTGGAATTGGCCCAACGCGGGCAGGAAACCTATGTGCTGGAAGCTGCGCGTGAGATCGGCACCGGGACGTCATCGCGCAACAGCGAAGTAATTCATGCGGGTCTCTATTATCCAACCGGCAGCCTGCGCCATCGCATGTGTGTGTCAGGCCGCCGCAAACTCTACGCTTATCTCAACTCCCACGGCGTCGCTCACAGGCGCACAGGCAAGATGATTGTCGCAACCGATCCGGACCAGGTCGGCAAACTTGAGAGCCTTCTCCAACAGGGGCACAGCAACGATGTCGAGGGCCTGTCGATGCTCGATGCGAGCACGGCCATAGCCCTGGAGCCCCAGCTCAAATGTGCTGCGGCGCTTATGTCGGCCGAAACCGGCCTACTCGACAGCCACGGCTACATGACCGCACTTAGGAACGAACTGGAGGATCTCGGCGGTGCGGTTGTACTCGACGCGCCGGTTGTCGGCATCACGATCCTCCAAGATGGCCATTTCAAGCTGCGCATTGGCGGTCGCGAGCCGTACGAAATCACTACCCGCCGTCTTGTAAACAGTGCCGGTCTCTACGCGCACCGCTTGGCCCGCGAGATGGAGGGCTATGACGCCGCAACACTTCCGGGCTTCACCCTCGCCAAAGGCAATTATTTTAGCTGCCAGACGCGACCTGCCTTCTCGCACCTCATCTACCCCGTACCCGTCAATGGCGGTCTTGGCGTTCACGTCACACTGGATCTCGCTGGCCAGATGCGCTTCGGGCCGGATGTCGAATGGCTTGGCCACGACAACCCGGACCTCATCGACTACCGCGTGGATGCCACCCGTTCGGATGATTTCTACGAAGCCGTACGCCGCTACTGGCCGGGCCTGCCCTATGGCGCCATCGTGCCTGACTATGCCGGCTGCCGCCCCAAATTGACGGGGCCGAATGAACCCGCAGCCGACTTCCGCATCGACGGCCCCGCCCTTCATGGCCATGAAGGCCTCGTTCACCTGTTCGGAATAGAATCACCCGGCCTGACAAGTTCTCTGGCAATCGCAGAATATGTTGCCGACAGCCTGGAGACACATGATGCCTGACCCCCACCGCGCAGACCTTTAGGACAAGAAGCCATTGTTGATTGAAATCTGTGTCTGCACCTTCCGCCGGGCCTCCTTGGCGGGAACGCTCCACTCGCTGGGAAAGCAAGTCGTGCCCGAAGGGATCACGCTTCGCCTCATCGTCGCCGACAATGACGAAACGCCTTCAGCGCAAGACCTGGTGACACGCGTCGCTCAGGACCTGCCCTTCCCCGTTCAGTATGTGCACGCCCCCAGCCGGAACATCTCGCTGGCACGCAATGCCTGTCTGGACGCTGCTAAGGGCGAGTTGCTGGCCTTCATCGATGATGATGAAGTTGCTCCGCCGAACTGGATTGCCGACCTCTATGCCCTGCTGGTCGAAGGCCCCTATGACGCGGTCTTTGGCGCCGCCATGGCGGAATATCCGGACACAACCCCTGACTGGATCAAGCAAGGCGACTATCACTCGAATGTACCCACACGCCGGAACGATACGGTCCAGACCGGCCACACATGCAATGCCCTGATCCGCACCCAAGCGCCCAGCTTCGCAGGACAGCGCTTCCTGCTGGAGAAGGGGCGCACCGGCGGCGAGGATACCGAATTCTTCTTCCGCGCCTGGCGCGCCGGTGCCCGTTTCGCCATTTCCGAGGACGCTAAGGTATATGAGCCCGTTGACCCTGCCCGTCTCGCCTTCCGCTGGATCGCAAAGCGTAAGTTCCGGTCCGGAATCACATACGGCCGCCTTGAAAGAGGAAGATTATCCCTCGCCAAGGCGGCCGTTTCACTGTGCGCAACAATCCTGAAGATTGCCTACTGTATTCTACGCTTCGTGCTGGCAGTCTTTTCCAGCACGAAGCGTAATTTCTGGCTCCTGAGAGCCGTATTCCATTTGGGCGTCATCACATCAATCCTGTCAGTCAAGGAACAGGAACTCTACGGATAACGCCCACTCAGGATCAGGTCTGACGGCTACTCAGCCGCCATGGGCACGTCTACAGCCGATAGCTCCGTGTAGCGCTTCAGGTGGTGGTCGACATTTCCGAACTCGGCATCGATCATGGTCAGACGCTTGAAATAGTGGCCAACAGCCATCTCGTCCGTCATGCCCATGCCACCGTGGATCTGGATCGCCTGTTGGCCGACATAGCGCCCGCCCTGGCCGATACGCACTTTGGCAGCTGATGTAGCCTTCTTGCGGATCACTTCGTCTTCATCAAGCTTCAGCGTGGCCATATAGGTCATGGAAACCGACTGCTCGTGCTCCATGAACATGTCGACCATGCGGTGCTGCAGCACCTGGAATTTGCCGATCGCCGTGCCGAACTGCTTGCGGTTACGCGAGTATTCAACCGTCATGGCGTGGGCAACCTTCATCGCACCACAGGCCTCTGCACATAGGGCGGCAATCGCCTCGTCCGCGACTAGCTCAATAAGCGGCAAGCCATTGTCGACTTCGCCGATCACGGCATCGGCGCTGACAGCCACATTCTCGAAATACACTTCCGATGCGCGGCGGCCGTCGACCGTTGGATAATCACGCGTCGAAACGCCTTTGGCATCCTTGGCAACAACGAACACAGTCACGCCCTTGGCATCGCGGCGATCGCCCGATGTGCGAGCTGTCACGACGAAATGCGTGGCCCATGGTGCGCCGATAACCACGGCCTTGTGACCGTTCAGGACAAAGCCCGAACCGTCTTTCTTGGCGGTGGTTTCGAGGTCAGCCAGATTATAGCGGCCGCGTGGCTCTGCATAAGCGAATGCAAAGATCGCTTCGCCTGACATGATGCCGCCGAGATACTCGGCCTTCTGCGCATCAGAGCCGCGCTTCAGGAAGCCGCCGCCGCACACAACGCTCGGCAAATAGGGCTCGACCACGAGGCCTTTGCCGAATTCTTCCATGACCACCATGGCGTCGATCGGGCCGCCACCGAGGCCGCCGTCTTCTTCGCTGAACGGCGCCATCAGCAGCCCGAGTTCGGCAAACTGGGCCCACATTTCCGGGCGCCAGCCGTCTTTCGACGCAACGACCTTGCGGCGCGTGTCGAAATCATACTGCTCCCGGATCAACCTCGAGAGGCTGTCGCGGATCATGGTCTGCTCTTCGGTGAAATTGAAATCCATAAAGTTTCTCCCTGCCCCGAGTGCCCTAAAGGCCCAGGATCATTTTGCTGATGATGCCGCGCTGAATCTCGTTCGATCCGCCATAGATCGACGTCTTGCGCATGTTGAAATAAGTCTCTGCGACGAAGTGCGAGTGATCCGGGCCAACACCCAGTTCATTCGAGCCATCGGACTCCATACCAGCCGTGTAAGGCTCGGCATAATTACCCACCGCTTCAAGCGTCAGCTCGGTAAGACGCTGCTGGATTTCGGTGCCCTTGATCTTGAGGATCGAGCTTTCAGGTCCGGGACCTTTACCGGCCGATTCTGAAGCAAGTGTGCGAAGTTCGGTGAATTCAAGCGCCGTCAGATCGATCTCAAGCTGGCTGATCTTGCGAGCAAAATCATTGGTCTGGATCAGCGGTTCGCCATCAACAAGCTCGGTGCTTGCAATCGCGCGCAGCTTCTCGACACCGCGCTTCGAACGGGCAACGCCCGCAATACCGGAACGCTCATGAGCGAGAAGGAACTTGGCGCATGTCCAGCCTTCGTTTTCCTTGCCGACAAGGTTCTCGACAGGCACGCGAACGTCTGTCAGCCAGACTTCGTTCACTTCGTGGCCGCCATCGAGCAGTTTGATCGGACGCACTTCAACGCCGGGTGTTTTCATGTCGACGAGGATGAAGCTGATACCTTCCTGCGGCTTGGCAGCCGTCGGGTCGGTGCGGCAAAGGAAGAAGCCCCAGTCAGCGAACTGGGCGAGTGTCGTCCAGGTCTTCTGGCCGTTGATGACCCATTCGTCGCCATCGCGAACAGCGGTGGTCTTAACGCTGGCAAGGTCAGAGCCGGCACCAGGCTCGGAATAGCCCTGACACCACCACACATCGCCCGAGAGGATGCCCGGAAGATACTTCTCTTTCTGCTCTTCGGTGCCGAACGTGTAGATAACCGGCGCAACCATCGCCATGCCGAACGGAAGCGGCATGATGGCGTCAACGCGCGCATTCTCTTCGGACCAGATGTAGCGCTGCGTCGAGGTCCAGCCCGTGCCGCCATACTTCTTAGGCCAGGCGGCTGCAGACCAGCCCTTCTTGCCGAGGATCTTGTGCCAGGCGAGGAATTGCTCGCGTGTCAGGTCTTCGCGCGTACCGACGCCTGCGAGTTCCTTGGGATAATTTTCGCTGATGAAGGCACGTACTTCATCCCGAAAGGCGATTTCCTCGGGGGAAAATTCAAGGTTCATGGGTGGACGACTCCTCCGGACAATTTTTGAGTGGGGTGACTTGAACCCTCTATGTCAGTCAAATGTGGCCCGTGGCAAGGTTACGCGCACGTAAACGTAAACTTTGCCGCAGCTTTTCACTGCATTTTCGCAAACTAACCATGCAGAATCAGGAGGCGGCCGGTTCCGCAATGAACGGTGCACATGCGGTCTTGAGCAGGCCGATGGCCGAAGCTGATCCGAGTCCGCCACCCGTCTGGAATTCGAGCTGCATGAGCGGACGCAGGCCAAGGCGCTCAAGCGCTGCCTCATGCGCCGGGCGCTGCGTACTATGCGAGGCCAGGCAATGGCTGATGGCTTTCGGGTCAATGGCATGAACCACACCGGCCGCAATCGTCGTCGCGAACCCGTCCAGCACAACAGGCACACCCTCATGACGCGCAGCAATGATGGCGCCCACGCAGGCCGCAAGCTCACGCCCACCAAGGCAGCGCAAGGCTTCCAGCGGGTCTGACAGGTGCCCCCGGTGCAGGGTCAGGGCGCGACTCACCAGTTCGCTCCGCCGTTTCGAGATGGCCGGCGGTGTATGGTTGCTCGGCCGCACCCAGTAATCCGGCGAACCGCCATAGAGCGCACAGGCAACAGCCGCAGCTGCCGTACCAACACCCGCGCCGGACACGGCAAGGGCCAGAAGGTCCGGCTTGTCTTCGATAGCCTCAAATCCGAAGGCAATCGTGGCGGCACATTCGCGCTCAGACATGGCCGCCGTCTCGGCAATGCTTGGCGTTGGCCTGTCCAATGCAAGCTCGAAAACCCGAATATTGGCGCCCGCCTGGGTGGCGATCGCCGACAGCGGGGCCTTGCCCTCACGAAGCGCATCGACATGGGCACGGGTGTCGACATCGCTCGACAGCGACACGCCCTCGTCCACAAGACCGTGCGAACCGGCAAAGATCGCCAGGACCGGGTTTTCGATGCGCGGCGGATACCGGCGCTGCCAGTTGGCCAGCCATTCGGCCGCTTCGCCCAAGCGACCAAAATCGCCCTCACGCCCCATGGTCAGGAGCGCCTCGCGCACCTGCTTGCCCGGCTCGGTATCAAGCGGAATCCGCTTCAGAACGAGCGCACGAACATCATCAAGCGGCGCTGCGGAATTGGCAGGTTCAGTCACGTCAGTAAGTCTCCCGGTCCCGCGCAAATGGGGACAGTGCGAATCTATCAGAGAAAACGGCTATTGCACGACAAGGATTTGTTACCTTGAAGCATGGCATACTTGCCCATTCTGCTCCATGAATTACGCTGTATATTGATGACCGACCAACCAATAAAGACCCCGTGTATCAAAGTCTGCGCAATCGACGCCTCCACAGGGTGGTGCCTCGGTTGTGGCCGCACACTGCCCGAGATCGGCGGATGGATGGCCATGGGAGGCGATTCGCGTGACCTGGTGATGGAGTCGCTTCCTGAGCGCATCTCGAAACTCCAGGCCATGGGAAAACGCTGACCGTGGGCAGCTGGGTCGCAAATACGGTCTCGATGGTTGCGGCAGCTGCCATGATTACAGCCGGTGTCGTCATTTTCATCGTGCCAAAGCTGCAGGAAAATCACGCGGCCGCCGAAACGCCCATCGTCGCCAGCGCCGTCGTTTCCACTCCAAGGGCGGCATTTGACAACGCCGCCATCATTGATCGCGAAGCGGATGGCCATTACTGGACCCGTGCGGACGTCGACGGCACAGCCGTCAAATTCATGGTGGACACTGGCGCCAGTACAGTCGCCATCACGTTCCGGGATGCTCAGCGCATTGGCCTGAAACCGGAAGACCTCGATTTCAAATGGGAAATCCGTACAGCCGGTGGAATCGTCCACGGCGCCGCCGTCACACTGGAAAAGATCAGCATTGGCCGGGTCGAGGTCGATAATGTCGAGGCTATGGTCCTGCGTGAAGGCCTCGATCAATCCCTATTGGGTATGACCTTCCTCGGCGAACTTTACTCTTACGAGTTCCGCAAGAGCCAACTGGTCATACGCCAGTAACAGGCGTGCCGTCCTTGCCGACGCCAATACCGATTTCCCAGGCAAACCGACCGTCCTCTCCGGCCCACCGCGCATAGGCCACGCGCCCATCCAGACCCGCCGCATTCATGAGGTCACGATACCAGTGAGCTTCGCCAGCATTCAGCTTCTGTGGATGCACGCCCCAGAGCAGGCAGGCCTGACGCAGGCGCTGGTCGTCGAGCGAACCATATAGAATTGGCGCCGCCCCCCTCACGCGGGAGAATCGCGCCAGGCGGTCAAACGCTCCCGTACGCAGCGCCAGCGCCGACGCGCCCGCAGCCTCCGCCATCGCCTGCGCTGTGCGGGCCACAACATCGACCGCACTCTCACCCACGGAATCCCCGTCGAACTGCTCAATCGACCGGCGATAGTCCTCGGCATTCTCTGTCGCGCGGATGATACGGGACATGATCGCAACCGCCGTCGCCGGATGGCGCCCCACCGCCGTCTCAGCAGACAGCATCACCGCATCGGCGCCTTGATAAATCGCCGTCGCCACGTCGCTGGCCTCGGCACGCGTCGGCGCCGCATTCTCGATCATCGATTCCAGCATCTGCGTCGCCACGATCACTGGCCGCCCCGCCGCGCGCGCGGCCCGCACAATGCGCCTCTGGATAACTGGCACTTCCTCGGGCGCGAACTCCACGCCCAGATCGCCCCGCGCAACCATCACAGCATCCGCCGCCTCAACGATGGCCAACAGGTTTGTGATCGCCGCCGGCTTTTCGATTTTCGCCACCAGTGGCGCCCTGCCCGCAATGATGGCTTTCGCCTCCATCACGTCCTCCACCGTCTGCACGAACGAGAGCGCAACAAGATCCACGCCGATCTCGAGCGCAAACGCAAGATCGCGGCGATCCTTGTCCGTCAGCGCCTGCACCGGCAGCGCTTTGCCGCGCACAGTAAAGCCCTTCTTATCTCCCAACTTGCCGGGCACTTCGGCCCGCACGCGCGGCTTGTCACCGGCCTGTGTCACCGTGAGGATCAGCTTGCCGTCATCGACCAGGATCGTATCGCCCTCTTCCAGCATCGCGACGATCTCTGCGTGCGGCACCGGGATCGCATCATCGCGGTCCGTGTTCTCGGCCGCAATCAGGTCATATTCCGCCCGGAAGCCCAGCCGCATCGTCCCACCGGGAAAACTGCCCACGCGCACCTTTGGCCCCTGCATGTCGGCGAGCACAGCCAGTGGCTGGCCCGTCGCCGCCTCGGCGGCACGCACAGAATCAAGCGCCTCACGGTGGGCCTCGTGCTCGCCATGGCTGAAGTTCAGCCGGAAGACATCGACGCCCGCTTCAGCCAGCGCACGGATCTCCTTGCGCGAGCGGCTGCCCGGCCCAAGCGTTGCGACAATCTTTGCATTCTCAGCGCGTAGTCGGTTCTGGCCCATTCTTCATCTCCCCTGCCGCGCGGTGCGCTGGTTACGTCATATGCGACTCGTGGCCCGGCCACCAGTAGTCATGATAGCGCAAACATTTATGTCAGGCGACACCATCCGCCAGAACGGCCAGCGGGTCATAGTTCAGGATTGGCGCCAGCCAGCGTTCGGCCGTCCGCATGTCCCAGCCCTTGCGGCGCGCATAATCCTCAACCTGGTCCCGTTCGATCCGGCCGACAGCGAAATAGACGCTTTCCGGGTGCGCGAAATACATGCCCGACACGCTGGCCGCTGGCGTCATCGCAAAGCTCGATGTCAGCGAAACGCCGATCTGGTTCTCGGCATCGAGAAGCTTGAACAGGGTCGCTTTTTCCGTGTGCTCCGGCTGGCTCGGATAGCCGGGGGCCGGGCGGATGCCCCGATAGCTTTCAGCGATCAACTCGGCAGGGCTCATGTCCTCGTCGGACGCATAAGCCCACAGCTCCTTACGCACGCGCTCGTGCATATATTCCGCCATGGCCTCGGCAAACCGGTCCGCCAATGCCTTGACCATGATGGATGAATAATCGTCGCCCTGCGCCGCGAAGTCCGCTGCGATCGCCTCGACCTCCGGCCCAGCCGTCACGCAGAAGCCGCCGATCCAGTCTTCACCTTCCGGCGCGACAAAGTCCGACAGCGCAAAGTTCGCGCGCGTATTGTCCTTCACCATCTGCTGTCGCAGCGTATGGAACACGTCGCCTGTTTCGAGATGGATGTCGTCAACGTCGCCATTTGCTTTCCAGAACCCGACAACCGCCTTCGGCCGGAACCAAGCCTCGCCAACAAGGCGCTGCATCATGGCTTCAGTGTCGCGCCAGAGACCGCTCGCCGCCTCACCGACCACTTTGTCCGTCAGGATAGCCGGGTACTTGCCCGCCAAATCCCACGCCGAGAAATAGGGCGTCCAGTCGATATAGCGCGCCAATGTGGCCAGATCGATGTCGTCAAATGTCCGCACACCGGAATAGGTCGGCACAGGCCGCTCATAGGCGTCCCAGTCGATTTTCATGGCGGCGGCCCGCGCCTCTGCCAGCGGCAGGCGCGGCTTGGGCGGTCCATCCTTGCGTGCATCCCGCATACGCTGGTAGCGCGCCTTGGTCTGCGCCAGGAAACCGGGCTTGTCCGTCTCGCTCAGCAATGTGCTCACCACACCCACAGCCCGGCTCGCGTCGGACACATGGATCACGGGCGCGCACTGGATCGCCGGCTCCACCTTCACCGCGGTGTGCGCCGGGCTCGTCGTCGCCCCGCCGATCATCAGCGGTTGCGTCATGCCGCGCCGCTGCATCTCGGAGGCCACATAGACCATCTCGTCTAGGCTTGGCGTAATCAGCCCTGACAGACCGATGATATCAACGTTCTGCTCAATGGCCGTGTCGAGAATCTTCTCCGCCGCGACCATGACACCAAGGTCGATGATCTCGTATCCGTTACAGGCGAGCACTACGCCGACAATGTTCTTGCCGATGTCGTGCACATCGCCCTTCACGGTCGCCATCAGCACCTTGCCATTGGACACATCAACCGTCCCGAGACGAATCTTCTCTTCTTCCAGATAGGGCTCGAGATAGGCCACAGCCGCCTTCATCACGCGGGCCGACTTCACGACCTGCGGCAGGAACATCTTGCCGGATCCAAACAGGTCGCCGACGACATTCATGCCGTCCATCAGCGGCCCTTCGATCACATGCAGCGGACGCTCGAACGACTGGCGCGCTTCTTCCGTGTCCACCTCGATGAACTCCGTGATGCCGTGCACAAGGCTGTGCTCAAGCCGCTTGGCGACCGGCGCCTCGCGCCAGCGCGTATCCTTCTCCTGAACCTTGCCCTTCTGGCCGCGAAATGTCTCGGCAATATCGACAAGGCGCTCTGTCGCTTCAGGGTTCCGGTTGAGGATCACATCCTCGACCGCATCGCGCAGCGCGGGCTCGATATCGTCATAAATATCCAGCTGGCCTGCATTCACGATGCCCATGTCCATGCCTGCGGGAATTGCATAATACAGGAACACAGAGTGCATCGCCCGGCGCACCGGCTCATTGCCCCGGAAGCTGAACGACACGTTCGAAAGCCCGCCCGAGATATGACAGCCCGGGCACGTCTCGCGGATCACCTTTGCGGCCTCGATAAAGTCCACCGCGTAATTGTTATGCTCCTCAATCCCCGTCGCTACCGCGAAGATGTTCGGGTCGAAAATGATGTCTTCAGCCGGGAAGCCAACCTCTTCGGTCAGTATCTTGAACGCCCGCTGGCAGATCTCGATCTTGCGCGCGGCTGTATCGGCCTGCCCTGCCTCATCGAATGCCATCACGACCACGGCTGCGCCATAGGCGAGGCACGCCCTGGCATGCTTGCGGAAAATGTCCTCGCCTTCCTTCATGGAGATCGAATTGACCACAGCCTTGCCCTGCACGCATTTCAGGCCCGCCTCGATGACATCCCATTTCGAGCTGTCGATCATCACCGGCACGCGCGCGATATCAGGTTCGGCCGCGATCAGATTCAGGAACGTGCGCATGGCCTCGGCCCCGTCGAGCATGCCTTCGTCCATGTTCACATCAATGATCTGCGCCCCATTCTCGACCTGGTTGCGCGCCACTTCCACGGCGTCAGCATAGCGCCCTTCGGTAATCATCTTCCGGAACACGGCAGACCCGGTCACGTTCGTGCGTTCGCCGATATTGATAAAGCGGGTGGAGGCAGATGAAGTCATTTGCGGGTGCGTCCCCTGTCGAGCGGCCAGTTGCCGTCCGGAATGTCAGTGAAGCCCTCTGTGGGCTGATTGTACCAGTAGATCCAGGCCCGCTCGCCGGTCGGCGCGCCATGGTCATCCAGCAGCGGAATTTGTTGTCTCGTATAAAGCGACGTTGCTGGATCGTCCGTCACGTCCTCGAATTCATCCATCGCGTCAATGATCGACACATCGTTCAGCTCATAGCGCACGCCATGGCACAGCTGCTCGCCCTCAACGACACCCGGAAAGCCGCCAAGGTCCAGCAATCGCCCGCGAAACCGGCAGGCCCCGAGAAACTTGCCCGACACTTCCAGCGGCAAATCTGCCGGCTGCCCCGCCGAGCCCTGTTTCAGCAGGCCGTAAAACACGAACAGGTCGCCTTTTTTGACCGCTCCGCCACTCATGATGCCAGCACGAAAGGTTCAAGCCCGGAAAGACGCATGTCATGCGATGTCGGCGCCGGGTCACGTGGCTTCAGGCCCGCCGTCGCCTTGGCGATCGCCGCGATATGCTCCGGCGTCGTGCCGCAGCAGCCACCCAGGATGTTGACAATCCCGTCCTTCGCCCAGCCGCCCACGGCGCCGGATGTCTGGCCAGGCGTCTCGTCATACTGGCCCATCTCGTTCGGGAGGCCCGCATTCGGATAGGCAGCCACCAGCGTATCGGCAATCCGCGACAGCGACGCGATGTGCGGCCGCATCAGGTCCGCGCCGAGTGCGCAATTGAACCCGATGGCGAATGGCTTCGCATGTCGCACCGAATTCCAGAACGCTTCGACCGTCTGGCCGGACAGCGTGCGTCCGGACCGATCGGTGATCGTGCCTGAAATCCAGATCGGCAACTGATCCATGCCCTCGGCTTCAAGGTCCATGATCGCCTTGATACAGGCCTTGCAGTTCAGCGTGTCTGTGATCGTCTCGATCAGATAAAGATCGACCCCACCTTCGTTCAGCGCCTGAACCTGCATCCGATAGGCCTCATAGACCTCATCAAATGTCACCGCGCGGTGGCCCGGATCGTTCACGTCCGACGACATGGACAGCATCTTGTTCAGCGGCCCGATCGAACCGGCCGCAAAGCGTGGCTTGTCCGGTGTCTTCGCCGTCCACGCATCCGCCGCCGCTCGTGCCAGTTTGGCGCCTTCAAGATTGATGTCGCGCACGGCCTCAGCGTCCAGCTTGTAGTCATCCTGCGCAATGGTCGTCGCCGAGAACGTATTGGTCTCGGAGATGTCCGCGCCCGCTTCGTAATAAGCATTGTGCAGGTCGGTCACGATATCCGGTCGCGTCAGACAAAGGATGTCATTGTTGCCCTTCATCTGCCCTTCATGACCAACGAAACGGTCTCCGAGGAAATCGGCCTCGTCCAGTCCGCGCCGCTGGATCATCACGCCCCACGATCCGTCGAGGATGAGGATGCGCTCTTTGGCGGCGGCTTTGAGCGCGGCGATACGGTCTTTGCGTGTCATTTGGGGCCTCATGCAGCCTGTACAGGCTTGGGTTTCATGCCGAGCAGGCGGCAGGTCGACAGCGCCAGCCCCGCCCGGTTCAGCGTGTAGAAGTGAAAGTCGCTGACGCCTTCATCAGCCAGCTTGTGGCACAGTTCGGCGGCCACAGTCGCTGTTACAAGGTCTCTTGTCTCGTCATCGCTGTCGAGCCCGTCATACAGTCGGTCCAGCCAAGCCGGAACACTCGCCTGCACCATGCTTGCCATCCGCTTCAAGCCGGCAAAATTGGGCTGCAGCATGATGCCAGGCACCAGCGGCATGGTGATGCCCTTCGCGCGCGCCTTTTCGACAAAGCGCAGGTAAGTATCCGGCTCGAAGAAGAACTGCGTGATCGCGCGCTTGGCGCCTGCATCCTGCTTCGCCTTCAGGAAGGCGAGGTCCTCGTCCCAACCCCGGCTGTTGGGGTGGGGCTCCGGGTAACACGACACCGAGATCTCGAACTTGCCAGCTTCCGACAGCGCCTCGATCAGCTCGACCGAATTGGCAAACCCGTCCGGATGAGGCGTGAAAGCAGCGCCCATGCCCTCGGGCGGATCGCCGCGCAGGGCCACGATATGATGTACGCCAGCAGCGGCGTAGGAATCCGCGACGTCCAGCACTTCGGCCTTGGTCGCCGACACGCAGGTCAGGTGCGCCGCCGGGCGCAGTGCCGTGTCACTGGCAATCCGCTTCACCGTGTCATGCGTGCGCTCACGCGTGGACCCACCGGCGCCATAGGTCACCGACACAAATTCCGGCGACATCGGCTCCAACCGCTGCACGGTCTCCCACAGGCGCGTCGCCATGGCCTCGCTCTTCGGCGGGAAGAATTCAAACGACACGGACGGCGCTGCATCCTTCTGACGGTTGGCAATCGACAGACTGCTCATGCTTTGGCCTCCTCAGGCAGGGCCGGCTTATCAGCGACCCAGATATTGACCACCAGTCCCGGGCCAGAGGCCTCGGGCGGCGCGAATGAAGCGGGCTGGGACAGCTTCAGCTGCGCATCCTGGGCCCAGGCTTCCATATTATCGTTCCGCATCCCGAGCCGGTGGTGACCGTGCTCGGAGCGCAGGAATTCGAGATCATGCGCGGCAAAATCAACCACGAGCAGGCGCCCGCCGGGTTTCAGCACCCGGCTCGCCTCGGCAATCACCCTGCCCGGCGCATCCATGAAGTGCAGCACCTGGTGAATAATGACGAGATCGGCCGACGCATCCTCAAACGGCGCAGACGTAACATCGCCCTGGCGCACGCGTGCGCCCGTTATGCCCGCCCGCTCAAGATTGGCGCGCGCCACGGTCAACATCTGGTGGCTAAGGTCGATGCCTTCGGCCTCGCGTGCCAATGGTGCAAACAGCGCCAGCATGCGGCCTGTGCCTGTGCCGAAATCAACAACCCGCTCAAACGGTCCGGGACCAGCCATGTCCAGAAGCGCCGCTTCGATGGCCTCGTTCGGATAGTGAAGCGAACGGATCGTGTCCCATGTACCGGCCAACTCCGAAAAATAGGACTCAGCCGAGGCTGCCCGCAGGGCCGTCACTTCTTCAAGCTGCTCTGAATCGCGCTGGAATGTCGGCGATTCGACAGCGATCTGCTCGAACAGGGAATCAAGAAAGGCTCTCCCGTCGCCGCGGCTGGCCGCGCGATAAAAAACAAACGAGCCCTCCGGCATGCGCTCCACCAGTCCCGCGCTCGTCAGGGCCTTCAGATGGTGAGATAATCGCGGCTGGGACTGCGCAAGGACCTGCACAAGCTCACCAACCGACAGGTCTCGCCCCCGCAATAGCGCCAGGATGCGCAGCCGCGTTGGCTCGCCCGCTGCGCGGAGCCGGTCGAGGATGGGAACGAGATCAGGCTTCATATCATTATATAAACATGGGTTTATATGTTCCGCAATAAACATTTCATGTGTTCATGCAGAATGAATTTACCAAACTATGAGTTGATGGAGCGGTTTCGAATTACCATTCTAATAATCCAACCCAACCTCCCAGAGGGCTTTCCTCATGCAAATACGTTTCCTTGGCGCCGCCCTGACACTGGGTTTGGGCGCCTGCGCATCGGCTCCCCCGCCCGAACCCGGCACGATTGCCGACCCCTATGAAGGCTTTAATCGCCAGATGTTCGCCTTCAACAACGGTGTTGATCGCTACGCGCTGGAGCCCGCTGCCAATGTCTATGAGACGGTCACGCCATCCTTCGCGCGCGACCGCGTCGGTGACTTCCTGAGCAACCTCAAATCGCCTGTCATCTTTGTGAATGACGTGCTGCAGGCCGAGCCAGGGCGCGCAAGCGACACGTTCTTCCGATTCACCCTCAATACCACGATCGGGCTCGTCGGCCTGTGGGATGCGGCGCATTATTTCGGCCTCGAAGGCCACTCCGAAGACTTTGGCCAGACGCTCGCGGTATGGGGCGTCGACAGCGGCCCGTACCTCGTCATGCCCCTCCTCGGCCCGACAAACCCCCGCGATCTTCTCGGAACCGGCGTCGATGTGGCATTCGATCCGTTGAACTGGACCGAATTCGAAGGCCAACCCGATCTCGATGACCAGATCGCCATGGGCCGCCGTGTACTGGGCGGCCTCAACGCGCGGGTCGAATTTGATGATCAAATCAAGACCCTCAATGAGCAGCCCGAACCCTACATCGCCCTTCGTAGAATCTATTCATCTCAGCGTCAGGCAGACATCCGTAATGGTAAGCCGGTCGATGACGCGGATGCGTACGAAGATCTCCCTGATTTTGACTAATTTGGGACTTAGCAAGGCGCTTACGAAAAGCAGGAGCAGTCGCTTGAAACGCACTATCACACTAGGTCTGGCCATGGTCGGTCTGGCGCTCACCGCTTTGCCTGCAGCAGCAGACGCAAAGACAGAGGCCTACGTCCAGACCAATGCGAGCGAAGTCCTGGCAACGCTTAATGACCCCTCTTTGACCGCTGAAGAGCGGACGAAGGCGTTCAGCGTGTACATGGACAAGTTCACCGACCTCGACGCCGTCTCCAACTTCGTTATTGGCAAATATAGCCGCCGCTTTACAGACGCGGAACTTTCCGCCTATCGCAAGGCATTCCGCGCCTACGCCCTGGCTGTCTATGAATCCCAGCTTGATGACTATCGCGGCAAGGAAGTGATCGTGAAGGATTCCGTTGACCGTTCGGCCGATGATTCCATCGTGAATACGGTCATCAAGCGCCAGGACGGTAAGGATATGGATGTTCGCTGGCGCGTACTTAACCGCGACGGCAAATATCAGGTCGTCGATGTGGCCCTCAATCTCGACGGAAACCTGATCTGGCTCGGCATAGAACAAAGGGCCCAATTTATCGCCCTGCTCGACCGCTCGAACGGGTCGGCTGAAGTATTAATCAAGAAGATCGAGAGCAGGACCACTGAGCTGAAAACGTCAAAACGCAGCTAGATTCTGTTAAACTTTATACGTTTCAGTGCATTAACCTGCATTTCCCGGAAAAATTCGCGATTTAGTCATATACTTGGACTAGAACTCGGGAATTGAATGGTCAGTGCGGCGTTTACCTCAACATTTGGCGCGTCTGGCCCGTTTCCTGCACACCCCGGGGGTGATTTCCGGATGGGTACAACGTTGCGATGAGAGTCTCAGTTTACAAAGACAGGTATCCCACCTCTTTCGTGGTGCCCCGTCGTAGCGGGCACCAGATCAATAGTCGCTTGTTCCTGCCCTTCGACAAACTGCTCAACAAGCTCGACGGCATCGCCTGGATGGCGCCTTTTCACAACGCAGATCTGGTCCACGCCTTCAACCGCGTGCCAATCGGCGAGCGCAAATATGTCATCTCGTTCGAGAGCCACCTTCCCCGCCGGTTCAGCATTGCACGGGACAACGCCTATACGGATTGGATGACGCGCGAGATCTCGAGCCGGCATTGTCGCCGTATCATTGCCCTGTCGCACTACGCCCGTAATCAGTTCATCGACCAGACCAAGGACGCGTGCACGGCGGAAGCCCTGAAGGCCAAACTGCTGGTGCGCCACCCGAACGTGCTCATGGGCCCGGATGTCGACCCGCTCGCTGCAGAGCTGAGAGACGGCCGTATGGACGAACTCGTGATCACCTTCGTCGGCGCCCACTTTGCACGCAAGGGCGGTTGCGTCGCGGTGAAGCTCGCGCAGAAGGCGCTTGAACAGAACCTGCCCGTACGTATCCAGATCGTCTCATCGATGACCGTCGGCGCATCCGTCTGGACGGACCCGGCCTCCGAAGCCTTTTTCAAGCCTTACATGGACCTGCTCGACCTGCCCAATGTCACGCGCTTTGAAGGCCTGCCAAATGGCGCCGTCCGTCAGATGCTGGGCCGCTCGCACTTCGGCTTTCTCCCGACATTCTCCGATACGTTCGGCTATTCAATCATTGAGGCCATGGCAGAGCACACGCCCTCCATTGCCACGCCAGTTCAGGCGATCCCGGAATTTGTGAAGGACGGACTGAACGGCCTGATGCTGCCACTTGATGTCGATGAGCTTGGCCACTGGAAGCAACCCGTCGGCGTCAAGCATAATGAAAACGCCTACGAGGACTTCTTTGCGGACGAAATCGAAAAGCTGGCAGATCACGCGCTGGCAGCGATACGGCCCTACATCGGCGCGCCCGAAAAGCTGTTGCCCCTGCGCCGCGCAGCCCGTTTGACGGCCGAGAAGATGTTCTCCCCCGCCGTTTCCGCGGCCTTTTACGACCCCTTCTATGACCGCGTTGCGTCCGAAAACCCGTCCACAGACCCGAAAAACGACCCGCTGGATGTGTCATCGCCGACAATTTCGGATATCGAAGACCAACTGGCCTGACAGCGATCCACGCAAACCTGCGGAACACATGCGTCGCTCATGCCTTTACAGCACATGGCTGAGGGAAACGGCGCGATGGCCATAATGACAAAAAGATTGACCCACTTGCTGGCCGGCCTCTGCCTGCTCGCCATCATGCCCACGCTTCAAACACACGCACAGGCGCCCGTCGAACAGCCCGCGCCGCAAATCGTCCAGACGGCGAGCGATGCTCCGTCAGACAATGCCATTGAAAGCCGTATCGTCGCGATCTTTTCGGAGATCGACTCGCTCAAGCGCGTTGAGGTCGATGTCAGCGAGGGCGTTGTCACGCTTTCCGGCGGCGTTTCGAACTCAGCTGCCGCGAACCGTGCCATCGACATTGCAGGACGGCTCGTGGGCGTCGTGACAGTCGAGGACAAGATTGACCGCACGCTGGACATTGAAGGCAACGTCTCCCCCCTCGTCGACACGTTCCATGCCCGGCTCAAGAGCTATTACCGCGCCCTGCCCCTGCTCGGCCTTGGCCTCGCGCTCTTCCTGATCATCAGCCTTCTGGGCCACCTTCTGGCCAGCTGGATGTGGTTGTGGCGCCGCCTGCTGCGTAACGTCTTCCTCGCCGAACTCGTCTCGCAGGCCGTCCGTGTCATTGCCATCGGCATAGCGCTGGTACTGGCGCTCAGCCTTGTCGGCGCTACCGCGCTGATGGGTACGCTGCTCGGCGGCATAGGCGTGCTCGGTATCGCGGTGGGCTTTGCGGTGCGTGACAGTCTTGAGAACTATATCTCGTCCATCATGCTCAGCCTGCGCCAGCCTTTCCGCGCCAACGAGCATGTCGTGATTGGCGATCAGGAGGGCAAGGTCGTCCGCCTCACATCCCGCGCCACGGTGCTGATGACGCTCGACGGCAACCATTTGCGCATTCCGAATGCGGTGGTCTTCAAGGCCGTGATCCTGAACTACAGCCGCAACCCCGAACGCCGCTTCGAGTTCGACCTTGGCGTCGATGCCGAAGATGACCCGATCGCCGCGATGAACCTAGGGCTCGACACGCTGGACACGTTGCCCTTCGTGCTGAAACAACCTGACGCGAGCGCCTTCATACAGACGGTTGGCGATTCCAATATCGTGCTGCGCTTCCAGGGCTGGGTGAACCAGAACCAGACCGACTTCAACAAGGCGCGCGGCCTTGCCATCAGCGCCACGAAGGATGCCCTCGAAACCGGCGGCTTCACCCTGCCCGAACCCATCTATCGCCTGCGCTTTGACGGCCCGGTCGATGCAGCCAAGGTCGTGCAGGACATGGGCGGCACGACGACAGAGCGCCGCAAGCCGGAACGCCCCACCTTGCCGACAGGCTCGGACGCGCTCAGCGTCGCGCCGGATGATCACATCGAGAAAAAGGTCGATGAAGAACGCGCCGAAACCAAGGAGACCGATCTCCTCGATTCCGACCGTCCTGTGGAATAGAACTGCGCCTGCGGTTACCGGTTATTGCGCCAGTGCGTAAACGTCAGCGGCGGACCATATGCCAGAATCGCAGCTCAATAACGTCTGGGAAAAACCGGCATTCTGCTTTCTGGCTTTCACCAGATAGCTCGCCAGTGCTGCGACACCCTTCGTCGCAGAAGCTGGCGTTCGAGCATACGTATCCCTGTCCAGAACAACGGCATAGTAGGGCGCCGTATCGGCGTCACATGATTCAGGAAGCGACAGATGGCCAGTCGCCAAACCTGAAACAGCCGATACGAACTCAATGTCCTTATCCGTCTGTATCTGAAGTTCATCAACACGTTCGCGCGTGTTTTCAAACGCAAGCGCATATAGTTCGCTTTCCTGCATATCGACATCGCCTAACATCTCTTTAGTCACAGCCGCGAGACTATCCGGGCTATCGAGTGCCAGCAGGACGACCATGTCACCAGCGAAGGGCTTCTTTACGACTGGAATGGCCGGTACGCCGGGTATGCTTTCGCCATATCCTGCTGGCCGCAACAGGACGACGATGCGTTCGCGAAAATCATCGGGCATCAAACCGATCTTATCCTGGTCTGTCAGTGATGCGACCGACATAGACACAAGCCTGGCTATCACCGCGTCCTTGGCTAAAGGGTCGGCCAGATAAGCTTCATACATGTTGTCGGTAAAAAAGGTGTGGGTCTGGCAGTCTTCCGAATCCGCTCCGAAACTGAAACTGCCATCGTCTATCGGCTCAACGCACGCAACCTGCTCGTTCGCCTTCACCGCAGACATCGCCTCTTGGGTGAAACTAGCTCGCGAAAGATGTTCGCGCATTACGGAATGCTCGTCACTGTCCGCCGGGCTACAGGCCGCAACCATTAATCCGATCGCTGAAATGATCCACCGCATCAACCTCTCCCCAATAAAATCGAAGTGAGTTGATGCGAAAGATCCTACAAACGCAACCTATACTACCGTCCGAACTTCTTGAATTTCAGGCGCTTCGGATTGACGGCGTCTTCGCCGAGGCGGCGCTTCTTGTCTTCAAGGTAGGACGAGAAATCGCCCTCGAACCACTCAACGTGACTGTCGCCCTCGAAGGCGAGGATGTGCGTCGCCATGCGGTCAAGGAACCAGCGATCGTGCGAGATGATAACGGCGCAGCCGGGGAAATTGTCGAGGCCTTCTTCGAGGGCCTGCAGCGTTTCCACGTCAAGGTCGTTGGTCGGTTCATCGAGGAGGAGCAGGTTGTGGCTGCCCTTCAGCATCTTGGCGAGGTGGACGCGGTTGCGCTCACCGCCTGAGA
This sequence comes from Hyphomonas oceanitis SCH89, assembly GCF_000685295.1. Lineage (GTDB taxonomy): Bacteria > Pseudomonadota > Alphaproteobacteria > Caulobacterales > Hyphomonadaceae > Hyphomonas > Hyphomonas oceanitis. Next base: position 40,206 of record NZ_ARYL01000023.1, on the reverse strand, counting down.
GCAGGCCGACCTTCTTCTGCTGGTCGGTGCCCTTGAAGTTGAAGGCGCCGACATAGGCGCGCGACATGACCTGCACACCGCCAAGGTCGATCATGTCCGTGCCGCCCGAGATTTCCTCCCAGACGTTCTTGCCCGGATCGAGCTTGTCGCGGCTCTGGTCGACATAACCGATTTTCACCGTCTCGCCGACGCGCAGGCTGCCCGAATCCGGCTTTTCCTGATCGAGGATCATCTTGAACAGCGTCGATTTACCAGCGCCGTTCGGGCCGATCACACCGACAATGCCACCCGGTGGCAGTTTGAAATCGAGGTCTTCGATCAGCACGTTCTCGCCAAAGGCCTTGTTGAGGCCTTCCGCTTCCAGCACGACGCCGCCAAGGCGCGGGCCGGGCGGGATGCGGATCTGCGCGGTCATCACCTGCTCGCGCTCGGCCTTGGAGGCCATTTCCTCATAGGCGTTGATACGGGCCTTGGATTTCGCTTGACGGGCCTTCTGGCCGGAGCGGACCCATTCAAGTTCCTTGGCCAGCGTGCGCTTGCGGCCGGTATCCTCGCGGGCTTCCTGCTCCATCCGCTTGGCCTTCTGCTCGACCCAGCCGGAATAGTTGCCCTGGAAGGGCACGCCGCGGCCGCGGTCGAGTTCGAGGATCCAGCTGGTGATATCGTCAAGGAAGTAACGGTCGTGGGTCACGAGGATGACGCAGCCGGGGAAATTGATCAGGTAGTTCTGCAGCCAGGCAACCGTCTCGGCGTCGAGGTGGTTGGTCGGTTCATCCATCAGGATCATGTCGGGCTTGGACAGCAGCAGCTGGCAGATCGCCACGCGGCGGGCTTCACCGCCGGAGAGGGCCGACACGTCGGCATCATTCTCGGGGCAGCCGAGCGCCGTCAGCGCCATGTCGATCTTGGAATCGATGTCCCATGCGTCAGCGGCGTCGATCTGCTCCTGCAGCTTGGTCATCTCTTCCATCAGCTCGTCGGAATAGTCTTCGCCGAGTTTTTCGGAGATGGCGTTGAACTGTTCCAGCATCTGCTTTTCAGGGCATTTGGAGGCGACATTCTCGAACACGGTGAGCGTCGGGTCGAGCTTCGGCTCCTGTGGCAGGTAGCCGACCTTGATGCCGTCAGCGGCCCAGGCCTCGCCCTGATAATCCTTGTCCTCGCCCGCCATGATGCGCAGCAGGGTCGACTTACCGGAACCGTTGACGCCGACCACACCGATCTTGGCGTCAGGCAGGAAGTTCAGGTGGATGTTCTCGAACACCTTCTTGCCGCCAGGATAGGCCTTTGTGAGGCCTTGCATGTGGAAAACAATCTGGGGACCGGCCATGGCGCGTATTCCTGTTCGAGCGGGAGGGAGAATGCGCTCTACTCGCGCGCGCGCAGCGGAAAATCAAGCCGTCAATGGCAATGCTAGTCCTGAAAACTCCAGCTGATCAGGCCTTGCTGCTCCAGCATTTCCAGCCATGTGCGGTCGTGACTCGGGAAAATGGTCAGTTCCGGATTGGCCTCCCAGAGGTCGTGCAGGGCGCGGATCTGGTCCTTGACGGCTGTGCGGTCCTCGTTCGGATCGATCACGGCGTACTGGGTAAAGACGGGACGCATCACCAGCTCGTCGAGCGAAGTCATGGTCCAGACGATATCGCCGATCATCAGGTATTCATGACCATTCTCCAGCGTGATGAAGACCATCTGGCTGCCCGCCGTATGGCCGGGCACGGGGATCGCAACGACACCCGGCGCCACTAGCTGAACCGAACCATCGAGACGCGGGGCAACATCGCGCACGGCTGGCGCCAGCTCACCAATCGCAAACTGCGGCATGGCGGCAATCTGCGGCGCGTTGAGCACAAGTCGCGGGGCCAGTGCGTCCGGCTGCGGGTGGCGCGCAATGGCCATGACATGATCAAGATGCTCATGCGTGATCAGCACCTGATCGGCGCGCAGCATGGCCGCCGTCAGCTGCTCATAGGCTGCGTCATCGAATGACCAGTCCTTGGGGGCGGCCACCATGCCTTCGGATGTCTGACGGTCGAGGGCGCCACCGATAATGATGGTCTTGTCCGGATAGACCAGCTGGACGGAATTGTAGCTCGTCTGCCATTTGCCGCCGAACGCCCCGGCACGCGCCGCCACCATGGGCGCGGAATCCCGGCCGACTTCCAGCACGCGCACCTCTGTCGGCAGCGTGCCACCGCCTTCGCGCACCATGCTGCGCCATTGGTCCATGTCCATCAGGCCCGCCGCTGCCTTTGGCGCGTGACTGAACCCGACAAACAGCCACCAGCCAGCTGCTGCCGCCACGACGACAAGCGCTCCGGCGATACCCAGAATCCATTTCAGCATTTTGTGTCCTCCCGCTGGTAGCCTAGCAGCATTCTGAACGGGGTAAAATTTGTTTATCGTTCAGAGCCTTTTGCCCCATGCTTGATTTCACGCGCAAATAGCCTCCAATGGACTGAGGAGTCCCGCTATGAGCGAACCGGTGACACAGGCCAGACCGGCCGATGACGACATGAGCCGCGCGTCCGGCTGGGACGCGCTGCTGGACGACCTGTTCGGCCTGAATGTCCGGGCGCTGGCCTCGATGTGGGCCATCCTCGCCACGCCCCGCAAAGTGTTCGCGGCGGCGCGGGATGCGGACTGGCTTGGCAAGTATACGCCGTCGATCCGGCTGGTCTTCACGCTGATCGCCGCCATGGTCTTCCTGCGCTTCCTCTGGGGCGGCGCGAATAGCGCGCTGCACGAGATGACGAAGTCAGGGCTCACCGATTCCAATGTGCTCGGCTATGGCGACATGGACACGTTCACCCAGGACTATCTCGGCCTGTGGCTGATCATGTTCCCGTTCAGCTATTTTTTCGTTCACGGGCTGCTGGCCCTTGTGGTGCGGATCTGGGGCAAAGGCACCGGCGCACCTGTGCGGCTGCGCCTTTATTTCGCGGCCCTGCTGCCGGGCCTGTTGCTGGGCGTCCTGTCGACGGTGGCCATCCCCCTGCTGGATGTGGCCCTGTTCGAGCGGACACTCATGCCGGCGCTTGTGCTGACAGGTGTGATCTATGCACTGACTGTGTTCCGGGGGCTGCCTGCGGCCGTGAGCAAGATGGGCCGGGCGTGGCGCAGCCTTCTGTTCGCGTGTGTTGCGCTTTGCGGCGACCTGTTCATCGCCTTGTCGACCTTCGTGATCGGCTATGCCTGGCTCTATGAGCGCGGGCCGGTCTAGCGCGCGGCGCAAGCCTTGGCGGCGGCGTGTTCCTCGTCGGACATGACGCTTTCCAGCCGCTCAAGCTCTACGACTGCCCCGGCATTGCCGAGCCTCTCAGCTTCCCGGAACCAGTGCCATGCGGCGATGAAGTCGGACTCGCCCCAATGGCCGCCGGCATGGGCGATGCCAAGATTGAAGGCGCAGCGGCTGTCGCCCAGCCGGGCGCCGCGTGTCCACCATTCGCGGGCAGCGCCAAAATCCTGATCACCGCCCGTTGCAGTCATCATCATGGCGCCAAGGTGGGTGATCGCGTCGACCTCGCCATCCTCTGCCGCCAGCAGGAACAGGGTGCGCGCGCGGGGCAAATCCTTCTCGCCGCCGAGGCCGCGCACGAGCATGAAACCCAGGTTGAAGCGCGCCGTGGGCAAGCCGGTTTCGGCCGCCTGATGGTAATAGGCACGGGCCGCAGCGAGGTCCTTGTGGACCCCCCGACCGTGATGGAGCATGGTTCCGAAATTGTTGGCCGCCGCTGCGTGGCCGGCATTCGCCGCCTTACGCATCGCCTCAGCCGCTTTCACGAGCGACTCGCCCCCCTCACTGCCCGCGAGCAGTGCCTGAGCGTGTTCGTAGATGGCGTTCCCCTCATCCATAGGTGTACTTTAATTCACGTCTTCAACCTGACCAGACAGGAAACACAGTTTCGCCACAAATTATCAATCTGTGCGCGATTTCAGGGCTGCGGGATGACACAAGCCCGATGATCGCTAGTGTGCGCTACAGAACACGCGGAGAGCACCATTGCCTGAATCCCCTACAGTCCTGACGATTGAACGCCTGTATGGCTCGCCTTCCCTGTCAGGCCCGGCTCCACGGGGAGTAAAATTCTCGCCGGATGGCCAGCGCGTGACCTTCCTGAAAGGCCGTCCGGACGAACAGGACCGGTTCGATCTCTGGCAGTTTGACGTGAAAACGGGCCTGCAGAGCCGCCTGATCGATTCGCAACTGCTTCAACCTGTCGAAGCAGAACTCTCCGAAATGGAGAAAGCCACGCGCGAGCGCAAGCGGATTGCAGGCGCAAAAGGCATCGTTGATTACGATTGGGGCACGGCGGATACGCTGCTGGTCCCGATGGGCGGCGACCTGTTCCTGGTGACGCTTGGCGACGGGGCGCCTGAGGTTCGCCAGCTGACCGAGAACGACGCTTTCGAGACGGATGCGAAGGTCTCGCCGGGCGGGCGGTATGCCAGTTTTGTGCGCGACGGGACACTCTACGCGATTGACCTGCCCAGCGGTGAGGAGACCCGCCTCTCCCCCGCCGCCGAGCCGGACAAGGCCATTTCGTATGGTGTCGCCGAATTCGTGGCACAGGAAGAGATGCATCGTTTCACCGGTTACTGGTGGAGCCCCGACGACCCCTATGTCGCCTATACGCGCGTGGACGAATCCACGGTCGACATCATACCACGCTTCGACATAGAGGCGGATAAGGTCAGCGTCATCGAACAGCGCTATCCGCGCGCCGGACGGCCAAATGCCGTGGTGGACCTGTTCGTTCGCGACATGGCGACGGGGGAGACTGTCGAGATCAAATGGCGGAGAGATGATTGGGGGCCTGCGACGGACCAGTATCTCGCGCGAGTGAACTGGGCGCAGGATACGCTCTTCGTACAACGTGTGAACCGCGATCAGACGGATCTCGATCTTGTACAATTCATGGCTTTCCAGCATCCGTCAAAAGGCGTGCGCCTCTACGAGGCCTCCCATCGAACCCTGGACCGGCAGCCGAACTGGATCAATCTCTCAACAGACTTCAAGAGCCTTGGCGGATGGGGCAGCGCGCTCAGCGACGAAACGACTGGTTATCGTCAGATTTGCCTGCTTCCCGCTTCAGGCAGCGCGCCGCCCCGTCACATCGGTGGTGACTGGACGGTCGACGAGTTGAAGATGGCCAGCGCCGCGCGCATGGATATCCACTTCACGGGCTTCAAGGATTCTCCCCTTGAACGCCACCTGTACCGGGCTGGAATTCCGGCGCTTGGCGGCACCACTGCCCAGCGCCTGTCGCGTGATGTCGATCTCGCGCCCACGCGCATCACCGAACCCGGCAAGTCATGGGCGATCACCATGGCGCCGGACGGCAAGTCCTTCGTCGGCACCAGCTCCTCGCCGGGCCAGCCGCCGCAGGTCGGGCTGTACAGGGCCGACGGGTCGCTGATTGCGTGGATCGAGGAAAACCGGCTGGACGAAAACCATCCCTATGCGCCGTTTCTTGCCAATCATTCCGAACCGGAATTCGGGACGCTGAAAGCCGAGGACGGGCAGGACCTCCATTACTCCATCCTGAAGCCGCCGGGCTTTGACCCCGCCAAAAAGTATCCCGTGATCGTCGAAGTCTATGGCGGGCCGCATGTGCAGACCGTGGTGAATGAATGGGCCCGTGTGTCGGACCAGTTCTATGCGCGTGAGGGATACATCCTCTTCCGGCTGGACAATCGCGGCTCGGCCAACCGGGGCAAGCAGTTCGAGGACGTCATCTATCGCCGCACGGGCGGGCCGGAAGTGCGCGACCAGCTGGTCGGCGTCGACTGGCTGAAAAGCCAGCCCTTCGTGGACGCGAGCCGCATCGCCATTCAGGGCTGGTCCTACGGTGGCTACATGACGCTGATGACGGTGCTGCAGGCTCCGGAGGGCACGTTCGCCGCTGCCGCCGCCGGCGCGCCCGTCACCGACTGGCGCCTCTATGACACGTTCTATACCGAGCGCTACATGGACACGCCGGAAGACAATCCGGACGGCTACGAGGCCTCCAGCGTTTTCCCCTATGTCGACAATCTGACAACGCCCCTGCTGCTGATGCACGGCATGGCCGACGACAATGTCACCTTCGACAACACGACCCGCCTGATGGCCGCGCTGCAGGAGAAGGGCAAGGCGTTCGAGCTGATGACCTATCCCGGCCAGCGCCACGGCATTCGCGGCGAGAAACTGCAGGTGCACCTGATGAGAACGCGCATGGCGTTCCTGAACAGGCACCTGAAGTCACCCAATATCCCCGAAGGCTCACCCTGAGCGACGTCGAAGGGCGAGCCGGGCTAACACACGTCTCGCGCGCGCCCGTCCTTCGACGTCGCTCAGGATGAGCGCTCACATGAGGCAGTCAATGATCAAACCCTGGACGACACTCGAGAGCCACCAGACCTTCAAGGACAAGTTCCTGTCGGTGCGCACAGACAGGTGCGAGCGCGATGACGGCCATGTCGTGCCGACCTATCATGTGCTGGAATTCACCGAATGGGTGACGCTGATCCCCATAACGGATGAAGGCAATGTGGTGTTGATCCGCGAGTATCGCCATGCGGGCGGCATCGTGCTGCTCGGCGTTCCGGGCGGTGTGATGGATCCGGGCGAGACGGACAAGGAATCGGCGGGGCGGCGCGAGCTGCAGGAGGAGACCGGCTATACCGCACGCGAGATGGTGCATGTCGGGACCTGCTTTGCGAACCCGGCGCTGCAGAACAATCAGGTGCATTATTTCCTCGCCACTGGCTGCACAAAGACGCACGCGCAGTCGCTCGACCCGAACGAGGAGATCGAAGTGCTGGAAATGCCGTATGAGGAATTTCTCGCCTATGAAGACCTCGACGCCCAGCACGGCCTTCACGCGGCGGCATTGTTTTACACCGAGCGCTATTTCGGCAAGCATCCGGACAAACGCCCTTAAGGGCCATCACCACGAGGAAACAAGATGCCAGCCTTCCAGCCCACCGCCGACCAGTTCCGCGCCTTCCGAGATGACCCCCATGACGGGCCCGTCGCGCAGGTGAACCTGCTCAAGTTCCGCGTGAAGGCGGAATACGGGCCGGACGATCCGGAACATGGCGAGGCGATCAGCGGCGAGGCAGCCTATATGCGCTATTCCGAAGCCTTCACGGAAGCCGCAAAAGAAGTCGGCGGCTCGACCCTGCTGCTGGCATCGACCGAACGCTACTTCATCGGACAGGGCGACTGGGACGGCGTGCTGGTGAACCACTTCCCGACGCGGCAGGCCTTCATCGCCACGCTGAACCACAAGGATTACAAATCAATGTCGCGCCACCGCGAGGCAGGCCTGCTCTGCCAGGAGCTGATCGTGACGCGGCCGAGCTGGGTGAATGGAGAGAAGACATGAGCGGCTATGAAGTCTACGGCGCGCTCGGCTCGCCCTATTCGATGAAAGTGCGCGCGGCGATGCGGGCGAAGCGCCTGCCTCACACATGGACCGGCATGACGGGCGAGGAACGCGGGCAGATCATGCCGAACGTCAAGGCGCCGGTCATCCCGGTCATCAAGCGCCCTGATGGGACGTGGACGAATGATTCCACGCCGTTCCTCCTATCAATCGAAAGCGAGGGCCGCTCCCTGCTGCCGCCGGACCCGGCCCAGCGTTTTGCCTGCCTGCTGCTGGAGGACATGGCGGACGAATGGTTCATGAAGGCCATGTTCCACTATCGCTGGTTCTACGAGGACGACGCAGAATGGTGCGCCAACTGGCTGATCTTTGACACGCTGCCGAATGGTGGGCGCGCAGCCGTTGAAGAGACGGCGGCGGGCATCCGCGCGCGGCAGATTTCGCGCATGGCGCTTGTCGGCTGCACGCCGGAAACCGCGCCGCTGATCGAGGCGAGCTGGAAGCGGGTGAACCGGGCGCTCGAGGCCATGGCGCTGGGGCCGACGCGCTTCCTGTTCGGCGATGCGGTGTCGCTGGCGGACCTCGGCTTTTACGGGCAGCTGAAGGTCATGTCCTATGACCCGACGCCGATGGCGTGGCTGCGCGCCGAGACGCCTTACCTCTATCGCTGGCTGGACCATGCCGATGATGCGGGCGGCATCGAAGGCGGCTGGACGGACGGCCTCAGCGACCCGGTCAAGGACCTGCTGGCGATTTGCGGCGACACCTACCTGCCCTTCCTGCAGGCCAATGTGGAGGCGCTGGCGGCGGGAGCGGAGACGTTCAGCCTGACCGTCGAAGGCGGGCGCTATGAGCAGGGCGTGTTCAAGTATCAGGCAAAATGCCTTGAGGCCCTGAAGCGCGAATGGGCCGCACTGGACAGCGATGCCAAGGCAGCCCTTTCTGCCGCCATTGGCAAAGGAGCCTCCCTGCTTGACTGACACAACATCGCCGATCAGCCGGCTGCTGCATTACCGCACCGAGCACCTTGCAAAGGGCGAGGCGGTGGCGCTGCCGATCCATGCCTCATCCACGTTCCACCTGCCCGGTGACCCGGACGGCAGCCATTTCTATGGCCGCAACGGCAACCCGACCGTGGAAACGGTGGAGGCTGAAATCGGCATCCTGGAAGCGGCGGACGTGATCTGCTTCCCGTCCGGCATGGCGGCGATTGCCTCGGTTTTCTATTCCGTGCTGCGGACTGGCGACACGGTTCTGGTGCCGTCCGATGGCTATTACAATGTGCGCAACCTGCTGAGCACCCAGTTCGAGCCGATGGGCGTGACCATGCGCACCTGTCCGACGGCGGAGATGGCCGAGGCGGATTTCAAGGGCTGCAAGCTGGTGCTGATCGAGACGCCGTCCAATCCGGGCCTCGCTGTGTGTGACATCGCCAAAACCGCCCAACGCGCGAAAGCGGCGGGCGCGCTGGTCATGGTCGACAACACGACCGCATCGCCGCTGATCCAGCAACCGCTCGACCTTGGCGCCGATTTCAGCGTCATGTCGGACACCAAGGCCATGGCAGGCCATTCGGACGTGCTGTGCGGCCATGTGGCGACGCGCGACGCGAAACTGTTCGAGGGCGTGAAGACATGGCGGCGACTGGCGGGGGCGATTGTCAGCCCGTTCGATGCCTTCCTGCTTCATCGGGGGCTCGCGACCGTGGAGGTGCGCCTCGCCCGGATGAACGCCAATGCGCTGGCCGTGGCGGAGGCCGTTCAGGGCCATGTGGCCGTGAATGCCGTGCATTACCCCGGATTGGGGAATGACCCGTTTCACCAGGTGGCGCTGAAGCAAATGAACGGTTTCGGGCCGATTGTGAGTTTCGTACTCGCCGACAAGGCGAATGCCGAACGCTTCATCGCAGACTGCCACCTGCTCTCTCCGGCCACCAGTTTCGGCGGCGTCCATTCGAGTGCGGAGCGCCGCGCCCGATGGGGCGACGACGTGCCGGAGGGCTTCATCCGCTTCGCCGCGGGTATTGAGCCGACCGCTGATCTTGTGTCCGCCGTGACGCGGGCCCTCGACACACTGTCCTGAGACGGACCGGTTATCGTGACATAGCTCTCAATCTGGTATAGTTCTTGCGAATTGCAGGTGGGAACCACGCAATGAAACGTCTTAGTATAGTCCTCTTCTTTATTCTGGTCGCCGGAGTGGCCTGGGGCTGGTTCAAACTGAACCAGCCGGCCGCGCCGTTGGAGCGCACCGAACCGCTGCGCATTGCGCAAGGCGTGATCATCGGCGGCGTGGACGAGGATAACCCAGATATTCAGGTCTATAATGGGCTGCCCTATGCCACCGCGCAGCGCTGGAGCGCGCCGGATATACCGCCGCAATGGGGCGCCATCCCCCGCGATTCCCGCACCTTTGGTCCCGAATGCCTGCAGGGCCGTGACAGCCTCACCGGCTTTGTCGATGACATCCTGAAGGGCAATGGCCTGCCTTGGTGGAAACGGTTCGTGGCCGAGAAATACCTCGCCGCACAGCCCGCTCCGCAGGAATCCGAAAGCTGCCTCTTCGTGAATGTCCGCACGGGCAACATGAGCGGCGCAGCGCCGGCTCCTGTCATGGTCTGGATCCATGGCGGCGCACACAAGGCGGGCTCGGGCTCCTCCAGCTTCTATCAGGCGAACGGCCTTGTCGAAAAAGGCGTCGTTCTGGTCACGATCAATTACCGTCTCGGCGCCCTCGGCTATCTCGCCCATCCGGCGCTGACGGAAGTCGACGGCACGTCCGGCAATTACGGCCTGCTGGACCAGATGGCCGCGCTCAAATGGGTGCGCCAGAACATTGCAAGCTTTGGCGGCGACCCTGAAAACGTGACCGTGTTCGGCGAGAGCGCCGGCGCCGGATCGGTGAGTGAACTCATGGCCTCTCCGATGTCGGCCGGCCTGTTCGACAAGGTGATCCTCGAAAGCGGATCAAGCAGCGGCAATGCCATCCACCTGTCGAAATCCCCACTGGCCAGCGTGCGCAGCGCCGAGGATGTGGGCACGGAATTCCTGTCGACCCTTGCGCCGCCTGCCGCGACCGCTGCTGAGCTGCGCGCAATTCCGGCGGCTGCGATCATCTCGCGCGCGAAGGTGCGGGGCGACCTCGGCGACTATTTCCTTCCCGTCGTTGACGGCAAGGTGCTGCCGGAAATGATCGGCAAGGCCATCCGTGATGGCGAAGTCCCCCACCTGCCGATGCTGGCAGGCTACAATGCCGATGAAGGCACACTGTTCTATGATGGCATCCGGTCGCCGACCCTGTTGGCGGGCCCGATGACGGGCACACTGGACGAACGCGAAGAGATGCTGGCCGATGTGTTCGGCGCCAATCCGGCCAAGGCGCTGCAGTCGCTTTATGGCATGGAGAGCCTGGAGACCTGGGACAAGGGCGCGGTGGACATGCTGGGCGATGATACGTTCGGCGTGCACATGCGCTTCCTCGGCAAGCATAATGCCGATAAGGGCCAACCGACCTGGATGTATATTTTCTCGCGCGTGCCGCCCTCCAAACACCAGACACTTGGCGCCTACCATGCCGCCGAAGTGCCGTTCGTTTTCGGCAAGCCCTTCCCGCTTCTGCCTGTCACGCATAGCGACGAGAAACTGTCCGAGACGATGGTGACCTATTGGACCAATTTCGCGAAGACGGGCAATCCGAACAGCAATGGCGTGCCGGTATGGCCGCCCTACACGTCCGAAACGGATACGTGGATGGAGCTGCACTATCCGCTGGCGCCGCACCGCGAATTGCGCGCCCGCAAGCTTGATATCCTTGAAGAAAAGCTCAACGAGCGGATCGACATGGTGACCGAAGTTGTGGCCCCGCGCGACATGGCGCTGAACGTTGACCCGCTGGCCGTGGTGTCAGGCGATGAGGAGGCTGTTGCAGATAGCAACTAGACCTGCCTGATCCACATCATCGAACGCGTCGAGCAAGGTTGAATCCACATCCAGAACCGCCGCCAGTTTGCCCTCGGCATCAAAGACCGGGACGACGATTTCCGAATTCGAGGCCGAATCGCATGCGATGTGACCCGGGAAGGCGTGCACGTCCGGCACGATGATGGGTTCGCCTGTGGCCGCGACATGACCGCAGACGCCCCGGCCGAAGGGAATTCGCAGGCAGCCGAGCGTGCCCTGATAGGGCCCGACCACGAGTTCAGCCTCCTTCAGCGGGTCAACCACATAGAAACCCGTCCAGAAGAAACGCGGCGCCATGGCCTGGGCCAGGATGCAGGCCGCCGTGGCATAGCGCGCCGTAATTGAGGTTTCGCCAGCCACGACGCTGTCGATTTCGGCCTTCAACTCGCGATAGTGTTCTGCCTTGTCCATATTCCGCCTCATCCTTGCCGTGGAGCGGCTATATCGGGTGGATGGCCCGATAGGGCAATAGGTCGTTGAAGCGGCGCGCAACCTCTGGAATAGTCTGCCAGACGCGCAGGCAAACGGGGTGCCTGAAGCAGGAGGGTCGACACGTGCGCATTCCGGTCCGGATGGGAGCCTTGCTCGCGCTTTGCGTCGCGATGGCCTCGCCCGTGGGACTGGCGCAAAACACGCTGCCGAAAATGACACCCTCCCCCGCGACGGACGGCCTGCACGATGACAGCGTCGACACCTATGATGACGACACTTATGTCTATGATGAAGACGACGATTACGGCCCGCAGACCGACCTTGAGGCGCTGGATCAGGCCCATGCGGCCTATCTGAAGAAAACGGACCTGCAGCTGAAGCGGCCGGAATATGATGCGCCGCCCAAGGACTTCAAGCCACCCAAGCCGCCGCCACGCTGGCTGCAGGCGATCTTCAGATTTATCGGGAACCTCGGGCCACTCTTGCAGGTGGTCTTCTGGATTGCATTGGCACTGGTTATTGTCGGCGTGCTCTATTTCCTGTTTGGCGAGGCGCTCCGCGTGCGCTTTGGCCGTGACGGCAAGGGAAAGGTGGACAATCCGGATGATGTGCTGCCTGACCTGCGGCCCGACACGCAGGAGGCGCTGACCCTGCTGGAAGAGGCCGATGCGCTGGCTAGGGCTGGCAAGTTTGCCGAGGCCGTGCACCTGCTGCTTTTCCGCTCGATCAACGACATCCAGCAGCGCCTTGAAGGCGGCGTCCCGCGCTCGCTGACGGCGCGGGAGATTGGCAGCCTGCGTCACCTGCCGGAGCGGGCGAAGCGCGGCCTTGGCCCGATCATCCAGATTGTGGAGCACAGCTTCTTTGGCGGACGTGACGTGGACGCGGCAGGCTGGAAGACGGCGCGCGAATCCTATGAGCATTTCGCCTTCGGTGAGGGCTGGGCATGAGCGAGACGAATACCGGCTCTCCCTTCGCGGCGCGGACCGTGGCGATCATGCTGACAATTGCGATTGTCTCGTTCGGCGCGGTGATGGTGCTGGCTGGCTGGTCGCCGGAGCTGCGGGATCGCAACCATGCGGGCGACCATCCCTTCTCGACCTCTGCCATAGGCTATAATGGCATCGTCCAGCTGCTGGAGGCGCAGGGCTATCCGGTGGAAGTCTCGCGGCTGGAAAGTCGACTGAGCAATCGTGACTGGGGCGTGATGGTGCTGACTCTGCCCGCACGGGGCGCTGGCGATCTTGAGAATACAGTCATGCAACCGACGACGCTGGTCGTTCTGCCCAAATGGAACGGCGAGACCGACCCGTTCAACACCAAGCGCCAGCGCGATACCAAGTTCACCGATGCCAGCGCCGTGAACGACCTGCTGGGCAAGCTGAATGTGACGGGCGAGATCGGGCGGATCGATGTGCCGCGCCTGACCGAGACTCCGTTTGGCGACATGAAGCTGAAGCCCGACGTGAAGATGCAGGTGATCAAGTCAGACACGCTGGTCGAGATTGCCGGCACCGAGGATGGCATCCTTCTGGGCAAGATGGCTGACGAGGACATCTACATTCTCGCCGACCCCGACATGCTGAACACGTTCGGCCTGGCCGAACGGGAGAATGCGCTTTTCGCCGTGCAGCTGATGGACTGGATTCGCTATGACGAAGCCGAGCCGATCATCTTCGATGCGACGCTGCACGGCTTCGTCCGCTCGGAAAACCTGATGCAGATGATGTTCGATATTCCCTATGTCGGCGCGACGCTGGCGGCGCTGGCAGCGGCCTTCCTGCTCGGATGGGCGGCACTCGTTCGCTTTGGCCCGACCGTGCGGGATGGCCGCGTTATCGCGCTGGGCAAGCAGGCATTGGTGGACAATTCAGCCGGGCTTTTCACCATGTCGCATCGTGAAACGCGGATGGCGCCGGGATACCTCGCCATGATGCGGCGGCGCGTTGCGCGCGAGATCGCCGCACCGAAGACAATGACCGAGGCACAGCTGTCGGACCTGTTCGACCGGCTCGGTCCCGAAGAACAATCCGGCAAGCGGTTCTCGCAAATGGAGGCGGGCCTCAGAAATCCCTCCGCCAACCGCGAGGAACTGATGACAAAGGCCCGCGAACTCTATCGCTGGCGACGCGACATTCTCAGGAGAGGCACACATGAACGTAAGTGACATCAAGGACCTGGCGGCGAAGATCCGCGGCGAGGTACGCAAGGCCGTGGTTGGCCAGGACACGACGGTCGACATATTGCTGACGGCGCTGTTCTCGTCCGGACATGTGCTGCTGGAAGGGCCGCCCGGAACGGCGAAGACGCTGCTGGCGCAATGCTTTGCCAAGGCGATCTCGCTGGACTTTGGCCGCATCCAGTTCACGCCGGACCTTATGCCGGGGGATGTTCTGGGCACGAACCTGTTCAATTTCCAGACCAATGAATTCAGCCTGACCAAGGGGCCGATCTTTACAGACCTGCTGCTGGCCGACGAGATCAACCGGACGCCGCCAAAGACGCAGGCCGCGCTGCTGGAGGCGATGCAGGAGCGCAAGGTGACGATCGACGGCGACGCCTATCCGCTGAACCCACGCTTCACCGTGATCGCGACGCAGAACCCGATCGAGCAGCAGGGCACCTATCCCCTGCCCGAAGCGCAGCTGGACCGTTTCCTGTTCAAACATACGCTGGCCTATCCGAGCCGTGAGGAAGAGTTCGCCATCGTCGCGCAGCACGGCACGCGCACCGGCATGAACACGCCAGCCTCGTTCGGCATCGAGTCCGCCATCAGCGCGGCGGAGCTGGACACGGCCGTGGATACGGTCGCCGGGGTCAAGCTGAAGGATGATATCATCTCCTATATTGTCGACCTGATCCGGGCGACGCGGGAGACACCGGCGCTGGAGACAGGCGCGAGCCCGCGCGCGGCGGCGGCGTTGGCCACGGCAGCACGGGCGCGTGCGGCGATTGACGGACGTGACTTCGTGATCCCGGATGATGTGAAGACGCTGGCCTTGCCCGCACTTCGCCACCGGATCCTGCTGTCACCCGGCGCCGAGATCGAGGGCAAGACGACCGACGAAACGCTGGCGGGCATTATCGAACAGACGGCGGCGCCCCGGTGATTTCGCCGACGCCCCGCGCGATCTTCCTGATGCTGCTCGGCGTACCGCTGATGCTGGCCATCGCATTGATGGCGCCTGCGCTGTGGATCGTGTCGGCGGGCTGGATTGTGGGCGTGGGGGCGCTGATCCTGCTGGACGCAATGATGGGCGCCTCGCTGCGCGCCTATGCGCCTGAGCTGGAGATACCACCGCTGCTCTATGTCGGCGGGAGCGATCCGCTGCCACTGGTGTTGCGCTTCAACGGGGGGCCGCTGCCGCGCCGGGTGCAGGTGAAGCTGGAGATGAATGAGCTGCTGGAAGACATTCCCGCCAAGGGCCTGCGTGGCTGGGAGGGCAATGAGCGGCCCTATGAGTTTGACCTGACGCCGAAGCGCCGCGGCATGGCGAAACTGGTGCGCCTGTGGAGCCGGTGGCAGGGGCCGCTGGGCCTCATCCAGAAGCGGCACATACTCGAACTGGACCGGGATATTCCTGTGACGCCGAACATTCGCTGGGTGAAGGACGAGGCGATCCGCCTGTTCTCGCGCGACGCAGCCTTTGGCATCAAGACGCAGATCGAGCGCGGCGACGGAAGCGAGTTTGATGCGCTGCGCGAATTTTCCAGCGGCATGGACCGGCGGGCCATCGACTGGAAACATTCGGCGCGGCACCGAAACCTGCTCGCCAAGGAGTTCCGCACCGAGCGCAACCACAATATCGTCTTCGCCTTCGATACCGGGCGGCTGATGAGCGAGCCGCTGGGCGGGGTTCCGAAGATCGACCGGGCAATCAATGCGGGCCTGCTGCTGTCCTATGTCTCGCTGCGCCAGGGCGACCGGACCATGTTCTATGGCTTCGATTCCCGGCCCGGCCTGACGACCGGGTTCCTGAGCGGGCCACGCGGCTTTCCCAAGGCGCAGGGCATGGCGGCAGGCCTCGAATATTCGACGCAGGAAACCAATTACACGCTGGCCCTTTCCACGCTGGCGAGCCGGCTGGAGCGGCGCAGCCTTGTCATCATCTTCTCTGATTTCGTCGATACGATCTCGGCCGAGCTGATGCTGGAAAATGTAAAACGGCTGACGGACCGGCACCTGGTGCTGTTCGCGACCTTCGAGGACGAAGCCCTGTCGGGCATGGTGGATGCACCGCCGGAAACCACAGAGGACGTGACGCGCGCGGTGATCGCAGACGGGCTACTGGCCGAGCGGGACGTCGTGTTCCGGCGTCTGCAGCGGATGGGCGTGCAGATCATCGAGACGAAACCGGAAGCCTTTGGTGGCGCGCTGATTTCGCGCTACCTGCAGATCAAGCAGAGGGACATGCTGTGAGAGGCGATACGCTGAAATCCTATCGCTTCCGCGAGGAGCGCGAAGCCGACTGGCGCAAGCTGGACCTGATCCTGACGCGGGCCGAGAATAGCGGCGTCAACGCGCTGAGCGACGAAGACATGACGGCCCTGCCCCGGCTGTACCGGCAGGCGGTGAGTTCGCTGTCCGTGGCGCGGTCGATCTCGCTGGACCAGAACGTCATCACCTATCTGGAGAGCCTGTGCACGCGGGCCTATTTCTTTGTCTACGGCGCGCGCACGACGCTGGGCGAGCGCATCATGGACTTCCTGCGGCGTGGCTGGCCACAGGCGGTGAGCGGCGCGGTTGGGCCCACCTTGCTAGCCTTCCTGTTTTTCTTTGGCGGCATCGCGCTCGCCTTCTTCCTGTGCATGCAGGATATGGACTGGTTCTGGACCTTCCATAATGAAAGCCTGTTCGACGGGCGCAACCCGGATGCGACGGTCGAATATTTGCGCTCGACCATCTATACCGATCCGAACGATCACGGGCAGAGTGACCTGGCCGCGTTTTCGGGATTCCTGTTCAACAATAATGCGCGGGTTTCGCTGTTCGCCTTTGCACTCGGCTTTGCCTTCGGCCTGCCGACGGCGTGGCTGCTGCTATACAATGGCGTTACAATCGGGTCGCTCTATGCCGTGTTCTGGCAGAAGGGCCTCGGCTTCGAGTTTACCGGCTGGCTGATGATCCATGGCGTGACGGAACTGTTCGCGATCACGCTGGCGGGCGCGGCCGGTTTTGTGATTGGCGGGGCGGTGGCCTTTCCGGGGCGGATGACCCGGATGGACTCGGCGCGGGCCGCGGGACAAAAGGCGGCAACCATCGCGATGGGCTGTGTGATCATGCTGGTGATTGCGGCGCTGCTGGAAGGTTTCGGGCGGCAGCTGATCAATTCCGACGTGGCGCGCTACACGATTGCGGGCGTGAGCCTGTTCCTCTGGTGCGCCTATTTCTACCTGCCGCGTGCGGGGCGTGACACATGACGAACACTGCTGTTCCTCCCGGTCGTCCGGGCATCAGCATGGAGGCGGCCCAACGCCGCCGGGCGCGCATGGCCGAGCAGATGCGCGTGGGCAAGATGACGCGCACGCTGGTGACGCCGGAAGGCGCTGAGATAAAGCTGAAGCTGGCCAGTGTGGCCGAGCGCGCCGGGGCCTTTGCCATCGACGTAGCGATCCAGTGGGCCATCGTGATCGGCGTGCTGTTGGGCATGATTTTCACCATGGGCGCGATGGGCATGGAGCAGGCGAATTTCGCCTTTGCCTTCTGGATGGTGTTCTACTTTTTCGTGCGGAACTTCTATTACATCTTCTTCGAGATCGGCCGGAAGGCGGCGACGCCGGGCAAGCGGGCGCTTGGCCTGAGGGTGGCGACACGCGATGGCGGGCGGCTGACGGCGGATGCCGTGCTCGCGCGCAATTTCATGCGGGAGGTGGAGCTGGGCCTGCCGCTGCAATTCGTTTTCATGGGACTGGGCGGCGACCAGGTCGGCGGATGGATGGCACTGTTCGGGCTTTGCTGGTCCTGCGTGTTCCTGTTCTTCCCGGTGTTCAACAGGGACAAGATGCGGGTGGGCGACCTGCTGGCCGGAACATGGGTGATCAAGTCGCCCAAGGCGCAGCTGATGAGCGACATCACCTCGGCCATCATGACGCCGGAACAGGGCGCGCGCTTTGCCTTCACGCCGGCGCAGGCGGATGCCTATGGCATTCATGAGCTGCATGTCCTGGAGGATGTGCTGCGCCAGTCCACGCCTGAAATCAAACAGCAGGTGGCCGGGCGAATCCGCGACAAGATCGGCTGGGCACGGACGGCGGGCGAGACGGACCTCGCTTTCCTGGAGGCCTATTATGCCGCCCTGCGCAAACGCCTCGAACAGCGCATGTTGCTGGGCGAGCGGAAGACCGACAAGTTTGACATGGGGCGATAGGGGCTAGCCTGGCGGGGCGTGTGCCTTGTAGTGGGCGGCGGCGTTGAGAAATTCGGCGTCGGCGCGCAGGTCAGGGTCGAGGCGCTGGCGGTTGAGGCCCGGAACATTGTCGAAATTGAAGGGCACGGGGCGCGTGGCGCCCGCAGCGCGGCGCCGGGCGAGCCAGCGGGCAAGACGTTTGGCGTGGGCGTCGGGATGATTGATGACATCCCGCAGGGCCATGATGCGGGCCAGAAGCCTTGCACCGGACTGCGGCGCGCGCGGGGGGCGTTGCGGCCTGGGGGGAAGCGGCGGGCCGTCGAGGAAGCGGATGCGGGGGCCTTGGGGTTTCGGTGCGGAGCCGAGGGGTTCTGTGAAGCGGAATGTGGCCTTCCGGGATGCCGCTCCTGCCTGCGCAGGGGACACGGGAGATGGGTGAGTGGGAGCGTTAACCGCGTGGCCGGAGGGGCCGGCTTTCATAAGAGGCACGGACATTTCAGGTGCAATCAGGTAGAGGAGACGCCGGGCCATGGCTTCACCGGGTTTGAGGACTGCCAACACTTTCGCGGCAAGGCCGCGTGGCAGGACGTCGAGGGCTTCACCGAAGAAGGCAAGGGCCATGGCCACGATCGAGCCGAGGCGCAGCCAGCTCTCGGGCGCCACAATGTCCATATCCTGATCATCGAGCGGAAACATGGAGGCATTGTAGGCATGGTTTTGAAGGGGGTGGAGAGAGCGCCCTCTTTCCTCCCCCTCTTCCCTGCCCTGCCGGGCGATGTGGCCTGACTAGTCCGCAGGAATAGTCTCGAAGGGCGTGAGGAAAAGGCCGTGGAGGGCGCGGACGCCGTCATAGTAGTTGCCGACGCGCATGTTCTCGTTGGCGGCGTGCTGGTTATTGTCGGCATTGACCAGCGGCAGGAGCATGATGGGCGCGTCAAGCGACAGGAGGCCGGACGTGGGGACGGAGCCACCCATGAGCGGTATACGGACGGGCTCGGCGTTGAATGTCTCTTTCAGAGAGGCCGTGATCCACTTGCCGACGGGGGCGCCGAGCGGCGTTTGCAGGGCCTTGCCGCCGCCGCCACCCTTCATGGAGGCGAGGCGGGGATATTTCATGCGTTCCTCTTCGGTCGGTTCGCCGTCGACCAGATGGTAGCCCTGCGCCTCGATATGGGTGCGCACGAGTGCGATGAGGCGCTCGGGCGGCGTAGCAGGCACGGTGCGCATGCCGATGGCGGCGGTGGCATATTCGGGAATGATCGTGCGGCGGTTGGCGCCAACATCAGCGGCCTTGAGGCCCGCAATATTGAACGAGGGATAGTTGATCGCCTCCTGATAGGAGAGGCCGACGCAATCGGGCTGGGCAATGCCGAGGCGAGCATTGATGGCGGCTTCATCATCGGGCACCGAGGCGAAGGCGGCTTTGGTCTCATCATCAAAAACGACGCCGTCATAGAAGCCCGCGACCGTAACGCGGCCGCATTCATCCTTGAACGTGGCGAGGAGTGCGGCAAGCAGCTGGGCGGGGTTGGGCGAGTAATTACCATAGTGGCCGGAGTGAAGCTCGGTGCGGGCGCCGAAGACGGTGAGTTCGAAGCCAGCGCCGCCCCGGTGGCCGTAGACCACGGTGGGGCGGTTGGAGATGTGCATGGGCCCATCGAGCATGATGACGGCATCGGCGGCGAGCAGGTCGGCGTTGCGTTTGACGACATCCTTGAGCGTGGGCGGGCCGCCCTCTTCATGGGAGTCGAGCAGGATCTTGATATTGATGGCGGGTCCGCGGCCTTCCGCTTTCAGGGCGTTCATGGCGGCGAGCAACATCATGATGGGCGCCTTGTCGTCAGCGGCGGAGCGGGCGAAAAGGCGGTCGTCGGGATCGGACTCTCCGTTCAGGAGGCGGTCGAGGGGCAAGTCTGTCCACGCGCCGTCCGCCATTGTTTTGAGGACGGGGGAGAACGGGCTCTCCTGGTCCCATTCTTCGGGCTTCACGGCCTGGCCATCCATGTGGGCATAGAAGAGGACGGTCTTGCGACCCGGCGACTGGGTCGGCCACGCGGCATAGACCATGGGTGTTTCGCCGTCTTCGAGTTGCTGGGCGGTGTAGCCGTAGCGCTGGAAGGCATCCTCGATCCAGTCGGCATTGGCGCGGATTTCCGCTGTGGAGCGCTTGGTGATGTTGGGCAGGCGCAGGAAGGCGACCCATTCCTTGAGGCTGTCCTTTGTGGCGGTTTCGACGGGCGTGTCTGCGAGGGCGGGCTGGGCGAGGCAGGACAGGAGGGCGAGCGCGGCGAGGAATGGACGGGGAAGAAGACGCATGCGGGCAGACCTGTCTGATTAGGGAAAACAGGGATCACCTAATCAGCGGGCCACGCGGCACGGCAAGCGATATGGCGCGGCGTTCGGGAATATCGCAGCGTGTTGCCTGCAGACGTGGCAGCGGGCGCGAACCTGCCCTGTTTCCTACAGTTTGTCCTGCACCCAGTCGCGCGTGAGGAAGCCATCGATGACGTCGCAGACGAGGCCGAGTTCGATGAGGGCGGTGGCGAAGCGGGCGGGGTCGACGAGGGGTTTGAAGATGGAGCCGGCCTCGAACTGGTTGGGGGCTTCGAGGGCGAGCGTCATGTGGCCGTCCTCGAACACACCGCGCAGCTTGCCGCCGGAGAAATGGCGCTCCAGCGCGATGAGGCGTTCGAGGCGGTCGGGCGTGAGCAGGATGCGGGCTTCGACCTGATCATTGGAATAGACGGTGAAGGCCTTGTCGAGTTCGGCGGAGATGAGGCGGACCTTGTTGAGGTCTTTCGAGGCCTTGCCGCGTTTCCACCAGCGCGACCGGGCGAGGAGCGTGCGGCCGAGGAAGCGTTCGGGATACTGGACGTGGAACAGGAGACCCTGGAAGACGGTGCCGCCATTGTCGCCGCTGGTTTCGAGGCGGCATTCGACGAGGGCGAAGTCGGCGCCGGCGCGCGTGCCCTTGATGAGGTCTTCGAAGGCGCGGGAATCGTGGCCCGGCAGGAGGCTGGCGCTTTCGAGTATGTCGTAAGCGGGGGTTGGGCAGTCCGGGCCGGAGGCATTGGAACTGCCGAAGCTGGCGCTGCCGAAGGGCGTGGTGACGCGCGTTTGCGCGCCGCGTTTGCGCTTCTTCGCCGTCTTGGCGCCCGGCGTGCCGTATTTCTTCTGGTAGGCGCGGCCGACGGCGACGAAGCTTTTCAGGTCGGTGATGCGGGAGACATCGGGCGAGAGGGTTTCGTAGGTGAAGTCGAAGCATTGGCAGGCGGCGCCGAGGACGAGTTCCTTCGTGGTGGCCTTCATATGGTAGACCTTGAGCCAGTCGAGCCCGGCGACGAGGACGACGGAAATGCCGGAGCCGAAGAAGAGCACGATGGGCCAGCCGCCGAACAGGAACGGGTATGGCACCGACAGGACCAGCAGCAGGAGCATGGGGAGCAAACCGGCGATGATGGTCTTGCGCCAGGCCTTTTTGACGGTCGTGCGCCGGTCGGCCTCGCGGGCCTGAAGGGCGGGCGCGAGGGTTTCGCCCCAGATGCGCGGACCGGAGAAGAATTCGGGCCGTGTGAGCGCAATCGCTTCCAGTGCAGGCACTTTAACGGGCTGGCCCGAAGCATCATATGCGAGTTTAACCATGCCCTGCCCCTCTAGATGCCTGTTTTTATAGCATCTGCACGCCCTGTTTGAGCAAAAAATTCACGGTTGGCCCGTTGACGTGCGCCTCCGGCCCTCCTACTTCCGCTGCAGCGTTAGCAGTCGGAACGGGTGAGTGCTAACAGTGCCCTCCGTTCCTGAGCCAACGCCCCAGATTCAACCCCGAACCTACGTAGAAAAGCGAGAGGCTCAATATGAAACTTCGTCCCCTCCACGACCGCGTTGTCGTGCGCCGCGTCAAGGAAGAAGAGAAATCCAAAGGCGGGATCATCATTCCCGACACCGCCAAGGAAAAACCACAGGAAGGCGTCGTTGTCGCCGTTGGCGCAGGCCTTCTTGATGATAACGGCAAGCGCATCCCGCTCGACGTGAAAGCGAAAGACCGTGTCCTGTTCGGCAAATGGTCCGGTACCGAAGTCACGGTCGAAGGCGAAGAGCTGCTGATCATGAAAGAGAGCGACATCATGGGCGTGCTGGACGCCAAATAGGCTCCCGCCCCTGCTGCGATCTCCTGAAATTCCAAACCATTCAAAGAGGTAACTCACTATGGCTGCCAAAAATGTAGTTTTCGGCTCCGACGCCCGCGAAAAGATGCTCAAAGGCGTCGACACGCTGGCTAACGCCGTGAAAGTCACGCTCGGCCCTAAAGGCCGCAACGTCGTCATCGAAAAATCCTTCGGCGCACCGCGCACCACGAAGGACGGCGTCACCGTCGCTAAAGAAATCGAGCTTGAAGACAAGCTGGAAAACATGGGCGCACAAATGCTGCGCGAAGTCGCTTCCAAGGCCAACGACGTTGCCGGCGACGGCACGACGACGGCCACGGTTCTCGCACAGGCCATCGTTCGCGAAGGCATGAAGCGCGTTGCCGCTGGCATGAACCCAATGGACCTGAAGCGCGGTATCGAGAAAGCCGCTGCGGAAGTCGTTCGCGACCTCGCACACAGCTCCAAGAAAGTGAAAACCAACGAAGAGATCGCCCAAGTCGGCACGATCTCCGCAAACGGTGACACGGAAGTCGGCGCGATGATTGCTGAAGCCATGGCGAAAGTCGGCAACGAAGGCGTCATCACGGTTGAAGAAGCCAAGTCGCTCGAAACCGAACTTGATGTCGTCGAAGGCATGCAGTTCGACCGCGGCTACCTGTCGCCTTACTTCGTGACCAATGCTGACAAGATGAACGTCGAACTCGAAGATGTCCTCATCCTGCTTCACGAGTCGAAGCTTTCCTCGCTCCAGCCAATGCTGCCGATCCTCGAAGCTGTTGTTCAGTCGCAGAAGCCGCTGCTGATCATCGCTGAAGACGTCGACGGCGAAGCACTTGCCACGCTGGTCGTGAACAAGCTGCGCGGCGGCCTGAAAATCGCTGCTGTCAAAGCACCGGGCTTCGGCGATCGTCGTAAAGCCATGCTGCAGGACATCGCTGTCCTCACAGGCGGCCAGGTCATCTCCGAAGACCTCGGCATCAAGCTTGAGAACGTCGGCATGGAAATGCTCGGCAAAGCCAAGCGCGTGTCGATCACGAAAGACGACACGACCATCGTTGATGGCGCTGGCAAGAAGAAAGACATCGAAGCACGCGTTTCGCAGATCCGCGCGCAAATCGAAGATACGTCTTCCGACTATGACCGTGAGAAACTGCAAGAGCGCCTGGCCAAACTGGCTGGCGGTGTTGCCGTGATCAAGGTTGGCGGTGCGACCGAAGTCGAAGTGAAAGAGAAGAAAGACCGTGTCGACGACGCGCTGAACGCTACGCGCGCAGCTGTTGAAGAAGGCATTGTTCCCGGCGGTGGCGTGGCCCTGCTGCGCGCCTCGAAAAACATCCAGGTCGTTGGCCTGAATGATGACGAGAAAGCCGGCATCGACATCGTCCGCAAGGCACTGGAAGCTCCGCTTCGTCAGATCGTCGAAAACGCAGGCGTCGAAGGTTCGGTCGTGGTCAACGCGATCCTGCAGAACAAGTCGCGCTCGTACGGCTTCAACGCCCAGACTGAAGAATATGGCGACCTGGTTGCCATGGGCGTCATCGACCCGGTTAAAGTTGTCCGCTCTGCCCTGCAGAACGCAGCTTCGGTCGCAGCGCTGCTGATCACGACGGAATGCTCGATCTCCGAAGCACCGAAGAAAGATTCGGGCGGCGGCGGTGGCGGCATGCCTGACATGGGCGGCATGGGCGGCATGGGCTTCTAGTCCAGGCCCCAAGCCTACCGAAACGAACAGACGGCCCTCCGGAAACGGAGGGCCGTTTTGCTATGTGCGACACTATCGCAATTGCCGGTTTCATGCCGGCTGGCTAAGGGAGCCGCATGCGCAAGGGCCTGCTCTCTCGTCTTTCCATGTTCCGGGCGGTCGCCACCCTGATGCTGGTGGCGCTGCTGGTGCGCGCCGCTGTGCCGACCGGCTGGATGATTGCCCCCGCCGAGGCAGGCACCGGCTTCACGATCGAGCTGTGCTCCGGGCGGACCGTTGTGCTGGATCCGGTGAGCCGCAAGGTGACCGGCCTGCATGGCGACGCGCAGCCAGACACGCCTTCCGATAGCGCGCCTGATGGCGACCATGGCGACCCGGGCCATATGGCGCCGTGTCCGTTTGCGGTCGCCTCGATCATGGTGCAGGCGGATTCGGGCCATGTGTTCGATGTGCCTGCAATGCGCCGTGACAATGACCGCATGCTGCCGCCACTGCGGGCACCGCCTGCATCGCGCGTCATTACCGCCCCCCTGCCCGCACGCGGCCCCCCTCTCTTCAGCTGACACTGAGCCTTTAATCCTGCCAGACCAAGCGCGCGCCCATGGCCGCGCCAGAAGAGAAAATACCTTTCAATGAAACATCTCAAATCGGGCTCCCATGTGAGCCTCATCGCGCTGAGTGCCATGCTCGGCTGTGCGCCATTTGCTGCTGCGGATGATGCAACGCTCTATCAGGACACGATCATCGTGACCTCCAATGCCAGCACGCTGGAAGCCGAAGCGCTGGTGGCGAAGACGGCCGGCGGCGCGGAAGTCGTGTCGCATGACGCATATGCTGACCGGTTCCTCGTCTCGCTGCGCGACACGCTGGCCTTCTCGCCGGGCGTCTACACGCAGCCACGCTATGGGCAGGAAGTACGGATTTCCATTCGCGGATCGGGCCTGAGCCGGGGCTATCACATGCGCGGCCTGACGCTGTTGCAGGACGGCGTGCCGATCAACCTGGCCGATGACAATGGCGACTTCCAGGAACTGGAGCCGATCTTCTTCGACCATCTCGAAGTGTTCCGGGGATCGAACGCGTTGCGTTTTGGCTCGGGCACGCTGGGCGGGGCGATCAATGGCGTGACGCCGACGGGCCGGACAGCGCCGGGCGTGTATGTGCGGGCGGATGTGGGCAGCAATGATACGGCGCGCCTGCTGGTTTCAGGCGGCATGGCGGGTGACCGGCTGGATGCGTGGGGCGCGATCAGCACCGATACGTCCGACGGTGACCGCGACCACGCCAAGCGCGAGTCCGTGCGTTTCAATGGCAATGTGGGCTATGCGGTGACGGACCGGATCACGACGCGCTTCTATGCCAGCGTGAACCAGCTGAACCAGGAATTGCCGGGCGCACTGACCGAAGCGGTTGCGCTTACCGATCCGAAGACCGGCAACTTCGTCGGCGACCAGGGCCGCGATATCGAGTCTGTCCGTCTGCAGAACCAGACGGTGATTGCCTTCGACAACAGCGAGTTGAAGGTCGGCGTGTTCATGAATGACAAGTCGCTGCACCACCCGATCTTTCAGGTGATCGAGCAGGACACGCAGGACCGCGGCGCCTTTGCGCGCTGGGACTGGGCGGGCGACAGGTGGGAAGCCACGATTGGCGGCGAGGCCCGCTTCGGCGATGTCGATTACCAGCGCTATATCAACAATAATGGCGCGAGCGGCATGCTGAGCTTCGATGCCGACCAGAAGGCCTATACGAGCAATGTCTATTCCGAAGTGCGCTATCATGCGACCGACAGGCTGACGCTGATCGGCGGCGGCATCTATGCCAATGGCAAGCGCGAACAGTTCGAGAAATTCAACCTGTTCTCGGGTGGCGCGACCGGCATAAAGGGCGAAAAGGAATTCAATGCCTTCTCGCCGAAATTCGGGGCGCTTTATCAAGCGACGCCAGACATTCAGGTCTATGGCAATTACAGCAAGTCTGCCGAGTTCCCTGGCTATGCCGAACTGGCGCAAGTGGCGGGTTTCGTTCCGGTTGAGAAGCAGACCGCATGGACGATGGAAGCCGGCACGCGCGGCCACCACGGCATCGCGGAATGGGATGTGACCGCCTATCGCTCGGAGATCGACGGGGAACTTCTTCAGTACACAGTGAATGCTGAAATCCCCGCATCGACCTTCAATAGCGACCAGACGATCCACCAGGGCATTGAGGCCGGGCTGTCGCTGCAGCTGAACGACTGGCTGCGCCTGCGGCAGGTGTACACCTATTCAGACTTCAGGTTTGATGGCGACGTGCAATATGGCGACAACCAGCTGCCGGTTGTGCCAGAGCATGTCTACCGCGCCGAGCTGCGCATCGGGACGGAACGGCTGCACGTGGCGCCGAGCGTGGAATGGGTGCCCGAGGGACCCTATGCCGACTATAACAACACGAAGAAGGTCGACGGCTATGTGTTGCTGGGCGCAACAGCCAGCTGGAGCGTGAATGACCGCATGGACCTGTTCCTTGATGCAAGGAACCTGGCCGACGAGAAAGCCATTGGCGATGCCAGCGCGGCGATCACGGCGACCGATGCGTCGGCAATCTACTATCCTGTAGAGCGCCGGGCAGTGTTCGGCGGCATTCGGGCGAGGTTCTAGGACCATGGCGAGTGCGTTCCGATCAGGACTTCAGCACCGTGTGTGGCGCTGGCATTTCATCGCCGGTCTGGTGGTGATCCCATTCGTTGTGATCCTGGCCCTCACGGGGTCGGCCTACCTGTTCAAGCCGCAGGTGGAGGCCGCGATTGAAGCGGGGATCAATGCGACGGCGTCACGGGAGGCGGGCACCATTGTGCCGGCCGACACGCTGGTCGCGAATGCGCTCGCTGCCCATAAGGGCTATGTTCTCAAACGCTATGTGTTGCCGGACGGACCGGACGACCTGACCGCGGAAGCGGAGATCGTGGGTGACGGCCCGGCGCGCTATATCTGGCTCGACACGCATACGGGCGCCATCCTGCATGATGTGAAATCCGATGCGCGTATCATGACATTCGTATCGCGCATCCATGGCACACTGCTGGGCGGCAATCGCGGCTCGCTGGTGGTGGAGACGATGGCGTCTTGGACGATCATCCTGATCGTGACGGGCCTGTATCTGTGGTGGCCGCGCGGCGTGGCGTGGTGGCGCGTGTTCGTGCCGGACTTTTCGGTACGCGTTGGGCGGCGGGATGTGTGGAAGAAGCTGCATGGCGCGACGGGCGCATGGATCGGCGTGCTGGTGCTGGTCATGCTGCTGTCGGGCCTGCCGTGGACGCAGGTGTGGGGCGCGGGCTTCACGCGGGCGAAGGCGCTCGCGGGGCTGAAGACGCCGGGGCAGGAATGGTTCGTGACGTTGCAGTCCGGTGATCCGCATGCGGGCCACGACATGGGCGGTGCGGCCCTCTGGAAGACCGGCAGCGACGCGGACGAGAATGCCATGATTGCCGAGATGGGCGAGATGGCGGCGGCCGGGATTTCGCTGCAGGACGTGGTGGACAAGGTGGTGCCGCAGGGCCTTTGGGCGCCGGTGAACATCCAGCCGCCGCGCGGAGAGAATGGCGTGTGGACAGTGCGGGCGATGCCGCAGTTCCGGCCACGCTACGAGACCGTGCATTATGACAAGTGGAGCGGCGACGAGGTAATGCGCATCCGTTTTGCCGACCAGAACGTGGCTGACCAGACGGTGGCCTACGGCGTCGCTTTCCATGAGGGCGCGCTGTTTGGCTGGCCGAACCAGGTGCTAGGCGTGATCGCCGCCCTGGGCGTGGTGATGCTGAGCGTGACAGGCGGCGTGATGTGGTGGAAGCGGAAACCGCAGGGCCAGATCGGCGTGCCGCCCATGCCGGAGGACCGGCGGATCGCAGCGGGCGTCATTGTACTGATTGTCTGCCTTGCATTACTCCTGCCGATGGCGGGTGTGACACTGTTTGCCGCACTTGTTCTGGATACGGCGTGGCGCGCGGTGAGCACGAAACGTTGAAGCCCGATCACGGGAGCTTTTGTGACGGAACGGACAATAAATTGTGGCGACAGTTACTTGTAAGCTAACTGTCACGTGATCGTCACCTAGAGGTCGTAGCTGACCAAATCAGCAGCACAGATCATCCCTTCCGCAGAGTCGCGGAAGGGACCCCAACACACAGGCCAGTGGCCTGCGTGAACGGGGAAGTGCGCGCGCGGATCATACGTCTTAAACAAGGGAATAGAGATGAATACTTACTGGAAAGCCGGCCTTCTGGCCGGTGTCAGCATGGGCCTGGTTCTTGGCGCCTATGCCGACGATGCTGCAACGACCGAGGATGAGTCCCGGTCGCTCGACACGATCATCGTGCTCGGCTCGCAGCAGACCTATTCGTCAGCTGAATCAACAGAGGCCATGGCGCTGCAACAGTCGCCGATCACGAGCCTTCTGGCACAGATCGACAACCTGCCCGGCGTGCTGGTGACCGAAGGCGACGCGTTCGGCTTTGACGACTGGTCGACTGGCGTTGCCGTTCGCGGCTTCCAGAACAGCCTTGGCGAACAGCAAGTCGGCATCACGGTCGACGGCATTCCGAACGGCGGTTCGGGCTATGGCGGCGGCTCGAAAGCCAACCGCTTCATCGACACGCAGAACGCCGGGGCGATCGAAGTGTCGCAAGGCACGGCGGACATTGCCACACGCTCGAACGAAGCGCTGGGCGGCACGCTGAACTTCACGACGCAGAACCCGCTCGATGAGCGCCGCGTCCGCGTTTCAGCCTCGCTTGGCGACTATGATGCACAGCGCTTCTATGGCCGTTATGATAGCGGCCTGCTGGCTGACAACAAGACCAAGTTCTGGGTGTCGCTGTCGACGCAATCTGCCACCGACCATGTGAACCAGTCTGCCGACAACCAGCGCGACCATTTTGCAGCCAAGCTGCAGACCGAGCAGTTCGGCATCGACTGGACGAGCTACCTTTCCTATGATGACACGACCGAGAACAACTATCAGCGCCTGTTCTCGCCTGCCGATTATGCCACTGATCCGAACTCGGACCAGCTGACAGCTGAATGGACCGGCATTCCCTATATCGACCAGCTTTACCGGAAAGCCTGGGGCACGCTGCGCGAAAACAGCCTTTTCTACCTCAAGGGCGAGAAGGAATTGTTTGACGGCGTGACGCTGGAAGCCGGCGTCTACCGGCATGACAATGCGGGCCGCGGCGACTGGGTGCCACCTTACCTCGTGAACGTCGGCCAGTTCGGTGCCTCGACCAATCCGCTGGTCTACTATGTCGACGCTGGCGGCACGCCGCTGAGCCCCACGGACGGCTGCGTTTCTTCGATCACGTTCCCCTATGGCGGCGCTGGCGCTCAGTATGACCCGGCCTGCTACCAATCGGGCGCTGTTCCGGTCCAGTCCTACCGTCATACGCATTACCAGAAGGAACGCACGGGCGTTTATGGCGATGTGGAATGGCAGACCCAGATCAGTGACGCGGTCAACAACACGGTTCGCGGCGGTGTCTGGTACGAAGACGCAACACGCTTCGAGTACCGTGACTGGCACAAGCTGATCGATGCCCGCATCGGTGCCGACTATGACAACACGGCCTACTGGGTGCAGTACAATCGCGAGTTCCCGCAGACGACCTTCAAATGGTATGCTGAGGACGTCGTGGAAGTGGCGGACTTCACCTTCCGCGTCGGTGTGAAACAGTTCTCGAACGAACTCGAGCGCGTCGACAATTTCACGCCGAACGACCCGACCCTGAACTTCAAGATCTCGAGCGACTCTGACGTGCTGTTTTCGGGCGGTGCCGCCTGGACACCTTCGGCCATGCCGGGCGTGGAACTGTTCGCCGGTTATGCCGAGAACTTCAAGGCCATCCCCGATGGCGTGCTGGAAGTGCTGGGTGGTACGGGCGTGCCTGATCCGGAAACCTCGAAGAACATGGAAGCTGGCGTGCGCTATGTCGGTGACCGGCTTCGCGGTTCGGTCGTGTACTTTGAATCGACCTTCGAGAACCGCCTGTTCCCTGCCCCGACCGAGTCGGTCGATGGCATCGACTACCTGGAATCGTCGAATGGCGGCTTCATCAATGGCGGCGGTATCGACTCCAGCGGCATCGAAATGGCCGGCGAGTTCCGTGCAACCGACAGTCTGTCGCTGTTCGCATCGTACACATACAATGATGCGACCATCCTCGGCACTGGCGACACAGTGCTCGACGCAGCGGCTGGAATCTTTGTCGGCAACACGGTGCCGAACATCCCCGAGAACATGTTCGTTCTCAGCGCCGACTATACGCAGGGCAACTTCAATGCCGGCCTGTCGACGAAATGGATTGATGACCGGTTCGTGAACCTGTCGAACACCTGGGTGGCAGACAGCCATGTCGAGGCTGACCTCTATGCCGGCATCTCCGGTTCAGCCCTGTCGGACGACCTGTCGAATGTCGACTTCAGGCTGACAGTGAACAACCTGTTCGACCAGAACTACCTGGCGGGCATTTCAGGCAACGGTGCCTGGATCTCCGCGCCGCGTACGGTCGTGTTCACGGTCACGGCTGATTTCTAGTAGAGTTGTATATTGAGAAGGCAGGCCCGCGCGGGCCTGCCTTTTTCCATTTCACATTCCGATAACAAGGCCGCACTGTGCGGCACCGCCGAGGAGGCCGAGATGCCGAAACTGGATCGCCGACAGACACTGGCCCTGATGGCCGCAGGCACGCTGCACGCGTGCGCCACGTCACCCGAGACAGCGACGGCGTTCGCCCCGACTGTCTCGCCGATGTTCGAGCATGGCGTGGCAAGTGGCGACCCGCAGGCGACCAGTGTGGTGCTGTGGACGCGCGTGACGACGGATGCAGGCGATCTTGCCGGGACCTTCCAGCTGGCGCGGGACGACGCTTTCACGGAGATGGTTCTTGAAGGCGCCGCGGTCGCGACTGCCGACGCCGATCATACAGTGAAGCTGATCCCGACGGGACTGACACCCGGCACGACCTACTATTACCGCTTCGTGTTTGACGGTGCGATGTCGCCCGTGGGCCGGACACGCACACTGCCGGTGGGCGAACTGAAAAAGCTGGGCATCGCGCTGGTGTCCTGCTCGAACTATCCGTTCGGGCACTTCAATGCCTATGACGCCATCGCAAAGGATACTGCGATCGACGTGGTGCTACACACGGGCGACTATATCTACGAATATGGTGCGAAGGGCTGGGGCGCGGAAACCGGCGCCAGCATCGGACGGGTCCATGTGCCCGCGAACGAGATTGTCAGCCTGGCCGACTATCGCGCCCGTCACGCGCAATACAAGACCGATGCGGGAGCGCGGGCCATGCATGCGGCGCATCCCTTCGTCGCTTGCTGGGACGACCACGAGAGCGCGAACAATCCGTGGGTGGGCGGCGCGCAGAACCATCAACCCGATACCGAAGGCGCGTGGGATGATCGGCGCACGGCGGCGATCCGCGCGTATTATGAGTGGATGCCGATCCGGGAACCTGCACCCGGCTTCACGCGCGCAGAATTCTGGCGGACTTATGCGTTCGGTGATCTTGCGACGCTGGTGACGCTGGAATCGCGCCATACCGCGCGTGGCAAGCAGGTCGACTATGCCGAATACTACGCGACGATCACATCACCGGAAGCCCGTGACGCGTTCATGCACGACGTGATGGATGACCCGGACCGCAAGATGATCTCGCCCAAAATGGAAGCGGCGCTGACCAAGGGCCTGATGGCTTCCGTGGCGAATGCCCAGCCTTGGCGGCTGATCGGCAATGCGAGCCCGATTGCACGCATGCGCGTTCCGGACGTCGTGGCTCTTGGAATCGACCCTGCGAAGGCGCCCAAAGGCGAAGCGCCGGGTGACGGGCCGAACATGCTCTGGAAAGCCAAGTGGAACCTGCCCTTCTATACCGACACCTGGGATGGCTATCCCGCGGCGCGCGAAGCCTTCTATGCGCTGAGCCGCGATGCCGGGGCCGAAGACCTGCTCTTCCTGACAGGCGACAGCCACAGCTTCTGGGCAAACCAGGTGGCTGACGATGAAGGCCGCCCGATGGGCATCGAGCTTGGCACGGCCGGCGTATCCTCACCGGGAGACTTTGTGGATACCGGCTGGGACGCCGAGACTGCGGAGAAACTGGACCGCGTGTTCGAGCAGGCGCTGGATGAAGTGCGCTGGACCGACAATTTCCATCAAGGCTATGTGCGCGTGGTGTTGACGCCCGAGAAGGCGGACGCCGCCTTTGTAGCCATGGACACGGTGCTGCTGCCCGATTACCGCACCGAGGTCATCCGGACGGAAACGATCATCAGGGACGGCAAGACGATTAAGTTCGCCGACGCCTGACGCCGATTCCGAGCTGGCCTAGAGCAGGTCGCCGCCAGCGGCAGCGGCTGTTGTGCCATCCTTCTTGTAGGCGCGTATGACGTTCTTGCCGGTGATCCATTTGTGCACTTCGTCCGGGCCGTCAACGAGACGCTGGGAGCGGATGTGCGTGTACCAGGCGGCAAGCGGGGTATCGAGGCTGTAGCCGAGCGCGCCGTGGAGCTGGATGGCCGTGTCGACGACCTTGTGGACCATGTTAGCGAGGAAGACCTTAGCGATACCGTTCTCCTGGCGCAGGTCCATGCCGTTCTCGGCCTTGTAGGCGATGTGCATGAGCATGAGGCGGGCGATGTAGAGTTCGCTGGCGCATTCGGCGAGCATGAACTGGACGCCCTGACGGTCTTCGAGGCCCTTGCCGAACGTGGTGCGCTTGGTGACGTGCTCTGTTGCGAGGTCCAGCGCGCGCTGGGCCATTGCGACGTTGTGCATGCCGTGGCGCAGGCGACCGTAGGCGAGACGGTGCTGGCCCATGGAGAAGCCGCCGCCCTCGCCGCCGAGCAGGTTTTCTTCCGGCACGATGAGGTTGTCGATCTTCACCTCGGCATGGCCGCCGCCCATTTCCTCATAATGTGCACCGTGTACGGCCATTGTGGGAATGTCGCGGAGGATCTTGTAGCCGGGATTAGGCAGCTCGACGATGAAGGTGGAGTATTGCTGGTGGCGGGGCGCGTCCGGGTTGGTCTTCGCCATGACGACGGCGATGTCAGCGGCGCTTGCGGCGCTGGAGAACCATTTCTCGCCGTTCAGGACATAGTTGCCCTTGCCATCCTTGACCGCGGTGGTCTGCATGCCGGTGGCATCGGCGCCGGCGGCCTTCTCGGTCATCGAGTAGCAGATGCGCTTCTCACCATTGAACAGCGGCTTCAGGTATTTCTCTTTCTGGAAATCGGTGCCGTGGGCGAGCAGCGTGAGCATGGTCGCGTCATCGGGGCCCTGCGAGTTCATTGAGAGCGCACCGAGATGGCTCTGGCCGAGTTCCATCTGGACGAGGGCGTTGGCGAGAGGGCCGAGGCCCATGCCGCCATGCTCGACCGGAATGAAGGGCAGCCAGAGGCCCTGCGCGCGGGCCTTCTTGCGCAGTTCCGCCAGAACGGTCTTGTAGGCCTTGCCGGCGGACATTTCCTTTTCGGCGGGGATGCATTCATCCTGCACCCATTGGCGCACGCGCTCGCGGACTTCTTTTGCGTCATCCGGAATGGTGAAATCGATGGCCATTGTCATTTACTCCCTGTTTTTCTGGGGCTGAGGCTAAGGCGTTAGCGGGCGCTTGCCTATGGGTGCCGCATGGTCAGGCTCTGGACGATGCTTGCCGACAGGCGCTAGGGTTTCACGGGTGAACTTATGGGAGCTGCCCTGATGCAAAAGAAGCGTCTTCGTCGCCTGATGGCCGCCTGTTCTGCGCTGGCGCTGGGCGCTTGTGTGGCGGCGCCGGAGCCGGCGGCCACGCCTGCTGCGCCCGAGCCAGCCGCTGCGCCGGTGGCGGCGACGGAGGTGCTGCCCGCTGCGAAAGTGCGGATGCAGCACGTACAGGTGGCGATGCGCGACGGGGCGCGGCTGGACACGGACGTCTACCTGCCCGAAACGGAGGGCAAGTTTCCTACCGTGCTGATCCGCACGCCCTATGAGCGTGAGCTGAGCCTCAAGGGCAACCAGTATGATGCCTTCCTCGCGGCAGGATATGCGGTGGTGCAACAGCACGAACGGGGTCGCTTCCTGTCGGAAGGTGCGATGCACATGCTGGGCAATGCCGACGAGGATGGCTGGGACACGCTGAGCTGGATTGCGGCGCAGGACTGGTCGGACGGAAGCGTGGCGACGTCGGGCTGTTCGTCATCCGCCGAGAACCAGCTGAAGCTGTCGACGCTGGGACACCCGGCGCTGAAGGCAGTGATCGCCTATTCGTCAGGTGTGGGCATTGCCGAGGCAGGACCCTATCGCGAGCAGGGCAATTTCTGGCGCGGCGGCGTGTGGCAGATGGGCTGGGCGAACTATTTCTATGCCGAGATGCAGGTAAACCAGCCGCAATTGCCCGCCGGGCTTTCGGATGAGGAACGCCAGCGGCTGATGCGGGATTTCTCGATCAAGCAGGACACCGCCATTACGCAGGAAGATTACTTGAAGGCGCGGATGCACTTGCCGGTGATCGAGCTTGGCGAGGTACTCGGCGCACCGCAGACGGAGCTGGAAGACTATCTAAGGCGTGGGCCGTCTGACCCGGCCTGGGACGATGACCGGATCACGAATGGCGAGACGCCGAAAGTGCCGGGCCTCTATGCCGAGGCGCTGTATGATATTTCGGCCCGGTCTGGCACCGCGCGCTTCGAGCAGACGCGCAAGGCGAGCGCGCCGGGCACGCAGGCGCTGATGCTGATCAATGGGCAGCACTGTTCCTACCGACAGCAGAAGAAAGACGGCACGATTGGCGAACGGCCGATTGGCAACATGGAATTTGACTATACGGCGCGGGAGCTGGCCTTCCTGAACCATTGGCTGAAAGGCGAAGCCGAGGCGGCGCTGCCTGCGCAGCCGGTGAGCGTCTACATGGCGGGCGTGAACCGCTGGGTCTCGTTTGATGCCGTGCCCGAAGCAGGAACGGGCGAGACGCGGACTTTCTATCTTTCGGGCGGGGGCGCAGCGAATACGCTGGAGGGCGACGGGGCGTTGCTGGCGGATGCGCCGGACGACGCGGCGACGGATACATTCGAATATGACCCGGCTGACCCGGTGATCTCGCATGGCGGCGAGATTTCGGGATTAGGGCCCGATCAGGAAGACGGCGCCTTCGACCAACGCGGAATCGAGGCACGCAACGATGTGCTGGTCTATACGAGCGACGTGCTGGAGGAAGACCTGCCGGTGTTCGGCTTTATCAATACCGAGCTATTTGTTTCTTCCGATGCGCCGGACACGGACTTCACCGTGAAGCTGGTGGATGTCGCGCCCGATGGGACAGCCTGGAACATTGCCGACACGATTCTGCGGATGCGCTATCGTGAGGGCGCGGACCAAGCGGTATTCATGACCGACGGCGAGACCTATGCGATCACGCCGCCGCCCATGCTGGCCGGGAACGTGTTCCTCAAGGGGCACCGGGTGCGGGTGGAGGTATCGTCGAGCAACTTCCCGACCTATGCGCGCAGCCTGAACACGGCGGGCGACCCGTACACGACGACCGAAACGGCAGTGGCGACAAATGCGGTTCATCACGGGCCCACGGCGCTGTCGCGGATCGAATTGCCCGTGGTGGCGCTGCCGGAATGAGCTGACGTAACGGCCTGTCGCTGCGGCAGGCGTTTTCAGGATGAAAGAGTGGGTCTACAAATTCGGCAAAACATAATCCGGAGGAGAGACCCCATGCAGATCAGTAAGAACACACCGCTCGTTGTAACCGGCGGCGCATCCGGCCTTGGCCGTGCCACGGCCGAAGCCTTTGCCGAAGCTGGCGCGCCTGTCGCCATTTTCGACATCAACGAAGAAAAGGGCGAAGCCGTCGCCAAGGAGATTGGCGGCCTGTTCTGCAAGGTGAACATCCTCGACGAACAATCCGTGCTGGATGGCTTCGAGAAAGCTCGCGCGGCGCATGGGCAGGAACGCGTCACCGTGCATTGCGCGATGACGGCCAAGGGCGGCAAGACGCTGCGCTTCGACAAGGAAACCCACGCCTTCAAGCGCCTGCCGACCGAAGATTATGCCTTTGGCGCGCAGGGCATTCTGATCTCGTCCTATCGCGTTGCGTCCATCTCTGCCCTTGGCATGGCAAATGCCGAGCCGATCACCGAGGATGGCGAGCGCGGCTGTATCACGCTGACGGCCTCTGTGGCGGCCATGGACGCGCAGATTGGCCAGGTGGTCTATGGCTCGTGCAAGGCGGGCGTGAACGGGCTGGTTCTGCCGCTGGCGCGTGACCTGATGGACCTTGGCATCCGCGTGAACTCGATCATGCCGGGCATCTTTGCCACGCCGCTGATGCTAGGCGCGCCGCAGAGCGTGCTGGACAGCCTTGCGGCCTCCGTGCCCTTCCCCAAGCGGCTCGGCAATCCGAAGGAATTCGGCTCGCTGGCGATGGAATTTGCGCGCAACGGCTATTTCAACGGCCAGACGATCCGCCTCGACGGCGCGATCCGGATGGCGCCGCGCTGATCCCACGGACGCTGCGTCCATCGACGTTTCAGGCTTTGCTGCCCCGGCGGCAAGGTCGTAGAGTCGCGCAAAATAATAATCAGGGAGAGAAACACCGTGGCCAAGGCTTTTGACTGGAATTTCGGGGATATGCTGGATGCGCTGGGCGAGGTGCTCGGTGACGATGCCCCTGCCCTGATCCATGGTGACCGTGTGGTGAGCTGGCCGGAAATGACGGCGCGCTCCAACCGGCTGGCGCGGAACCTGCGCGAGATGGGCGCGAAGACCGGCGACAAGGCCGGCTTCTACCTGCGCAACCAACCGGAATATACCGAGGCGCTGGCGGCCTGTTTCAAGGCGCGGCTGACGCATGTGAACGTCAACTACCGCTATCTCGACGACGAGCTGGTCTACATTTTCGACAATTCGGATTCGACGGTCGTGTTCTACGACGTGGAATTCATCGAACAGGTGGAGCGCGTACGCGGGCGACTGCCGGGCGTGCTCGCCTGGGTGCAGATCGGCGGCGACAGCGTGCCGGACTTTGCGGTGGCCTATGAAGACCTCGCCAGCAAGGGCGATGCCTCGCCGCTGGGCATTGAACGGTCGGGCGATGACCTCTTGTTCCTCTACACCGGCGGCACGACGGGCATGCCGAAGGGCGTGATGTGGTCACACGGCATCTGGCGTCAGGCGGGCATGGAGGGCGTAGCCAAGGCGGGCGGCGTTGTGCCGAAGGACCTGGAGGCACATGTCGCCAATGCGCTCGAACTTGGCCGTCACGCGCGGATCATTCCGGCCTGCCCGCTGATGCACGGCACGGGCCTGTTCACGGCCATGGGCGTGATGCTGAACGGCGGCACCGTGGTGACGCTGACCGAGAACAAGAATTTCAGCCCGCAGAACCTGTGGGAAACGGTCGAGAAGAATGGCGTCACAAATATGGCAATTGTCGGCGACGCGTTCGGCAAGCCGATGCTGAAGGAACTGGAAGAGAACCCCGGCAAGTATGACCTGTCGACGGTTGTGGCCATCGTGTCTTCCGGCGTGATGTGGTCTGTCGAGATCAAGCGCGGGCTACTGAAGCATATGCCGCAAGCGGCGATGATGGACAGTTTCGGCGCGTCTGAGGCGGTGGGCTTTGGCTCTTCCGCGATGACGGCGGATGGCGAGGTGAAGACCTCCAAGTTCGAACTCGGCCCGAACTGCAAGGTGTTCAGCGAGGACCATCGCGAAATCCAGCCGGGCAGCGGCGAAGCAGGCTTTGTGGCGCGCGGCGGCGCGGTGCCGCTCGGCTATTACAAGGACCCGGAGAAGACGGCGAAGACCTTCCCGACGATCAATGGCATGCGCTATTCCATTCCGGGCGACTGGTGCACGGTGGAGGCCGATGGTTCGATGACGCTGCTGGGGCGCGGGTCGAACTGCATCAATACTGCCGGCGAGAAGGTCTATCCCGAAGAAGTGGAAGAGGCACTGAAGCTGCATGATGCGGTGATCGACGCGCTGGTCGTGGGCCTTCCGGACGACAAGTGGGGACAGGCCGTGACGGCCGTCGTGTCCACGGACGGTGAGGTGAGCGAGGAAGAGCTACGCGCTTTCGTGGCGACCAAGATCGCCCGCTTCAAGGCACCCAAGCGCATCTTCTTCAAGCCGGACCTTGGCCGCGCCGTGAACGGCAAGGCGGACTACAAGACGATCAAGGCGTTTGCTGTCCAGCAGGCCGAGAAAGCCTAGACCGAAGGCGCGCCTGTTGTGGCGTCTGCGAATGCGCTAAAGGCAGGCATGACCGATACACCGAAAACGAATGGGCCGCTGCATGGCCTGCGCGTCGTGGAGATGGGCCAGC
Organism: Hyphomonas oceanitis SCH89; assembly: GCF_000685295.1. Taxonomy (GTDB): domain Bacteria; phylum Pseudomonadota; class Alphaproteobacteria; order Caulobacterales; family Hyphomonadaceae; genus Hyphomonas; species Hyphomonas oceanitis. Next base: position 1,886 of record NZ_ARYL01000023.1, on the reverse strand, counting down.
TGATTGCGGGCCCGTTCTGCGGACAATTGCTGGGCGACATGGGCGCGGAAGTCGTAAAGATTGAGCCACCCGGCAAGGGCGACCCGATGCGCGAATGGGGACAGGGCGACAAGCCTGCCTGGTGGCGCGTGATCGGACGCAACAAGTATTCGGTGGCGGTGGACCTGCGCACCGAGGAAGGCCAGGAGCTGGCGCGTGACCTGATTGGTGAGGCGGATGTGCTGGTCGAGAATTTCCGGCCGGGCGCACTGGAGAAGTGGGGGCTTGACCCGCTCAAGCTGCGCGAGACCAATCAGGGGCTGATCGTGGCGCGCATGTCAGGCTATGGCCAGACAGGGCCCTATGCGGACCGGCCGGGCTTCGGCCTGATCGGCGAGGGTTTTGGAGGCCTGCGCGGGATTACCGGCGAGCCGGACCGGATGCCATCGCGTGTGGGCATTTCCATCGGGGATACGCTGGCGGCCTCCTATGGCGCCATGGGCATTCTCGCGGCGCTGCACCACAGGGACAAGACCGGAGATGGCCAGATCATCGACGTGGCGCTGTATGAAAGCGTGCTCCAGGTGATGGAAAGCTATGTGGCGGACTATTCGACTTCTGGCTTCATGCGCCAGCGTACAGGAGCGATCTTGCCGAAGATTGCGCCGTCGAATGTCTATCCGTGCAAGGATGGGGAGTTCCTTATCGGGGCGAACCAGGACCCGATCTTCAGGCGCCTGTGTGATGCGATGGGCCAGCCCGAGCTTGCGACGGATGCCCGCTATGCGACGCATCTTGCACGCGGCGAACATCAGGCGGAACTGGACGGGATCATCAGTGACTGGACGCGCACGCTGACGGTGGCGGAACTGGAAAAGCTTCTGCTGAAAAATGCGGTGCCATCGGGCAAGATCTACACCGCCGCCGACATGGTGAGCGACCCGCACTATGCAGCGCGCGAGGCCATCGTGACGGTAGACGACCCGGAGCTTGGGCCGGTGAAGATGCAGAACACGTTCCCGAAATTCTCTGCGACACCGGGATCCATCCGCAAGCAGGCACCGCGCAGTGTCGGCGAAGACACGGCGGCAGTTCTTGAGCGCTGGCTGGGTCGGCCTGCTTAGGCGGGGATTGGCACAGGCGGGCCGGGGAACTTCGCAGCATTGGCGAGAACGTCATCCGGCGTCTTCAGCATGGCCTGGTACATTTCCGGCGGGTAGACCATGTGCGGCTTGGCGGGGTCGTAGGGCGGCTGCGGCTCGTTGCCCTTTCCTGCATAAGGCGCTGGCGCCTTGTAGCTTTCCGCTTCTGCCGCCGAGATACCGGCCTTCTCGAGCACTGTGGGATCAATCCATTGCTGCGGGTCGACGGGCGTTGCGGGCGCGGCGACTTCGAGCGTCATCTGGTCTGGTCCGGCGAAATAGATCGACTTGCAGAAGCCGTGATCGAGCGGGCCGATGACGTTGATGCCGTGGCTGCGCAGGCGGTCGCGCATGCCGAGGAGGCCTTCTTCATCATCAGCGCGGAAGGCGAGATGCTGCATCGTGCCGGCGGCGCTGGGCAATGCGCCATTGCCGGAATGGGTGACGCCGAGCGTAACCGGGATCTTGTCGACGTCCGGCAGCTGGACAATCGAGAAGAAGCTGTGATCGTTCATGCGCAGGAAGGCATGCAGGCCGCCGGGCACGCCGTGCATGTCGAATAGCGCGACGAGCGGGAAGTTCATGACCTCCGAGAAGAAGGCGATATGCTTCTTTATGTCGGACGACATGATGGCGATGTGGTGTATGCCGCTTGGCTGCGGCCGGGACTGTTCAATCATTCCTCGGACCTTTCCTGCTTTCCCCTTGATAGTGTTTGCGCAAGTATGCGCTTCATAAAATGTATGGTCCGCCCCGTCATTGCAA
>NZ_ARYL01000022.1 GCF_000685295.1 Hyphomonas oceanitis SCH89 | reverse complement strand
GGGACGGCAGGCAAGGCCAGCTCTATGACCGGGACGGTGAACGCGCCGATGGCAAGGCGTTTCTGGAGCGCAGCAGCGAGGATCGCCATCAGTTCCGGTTCATTGTGTCGCCAGAGGATGGCACGGCACTCGGGGACCTTAAGGCGACCACACGCCAGCTGATGAAACAGATGGAACAGGATGTCGGCACGCCGCTCGACTGGGTAGCGGTCGATCACCACAATACCGGCCATCCCCACAGTCATGTCATCGTGCGAGGACGCGGTGCAGACGGCGCAGATCTCGTCATCGCGCCGGACTATCTCATGAAGGGGCTTCGCGGACGGGCGCAGCAGGTCGTGACCGAGACCCTCGGGCCCCGCCGCGACATGGACATTGCAAATGCTGTGCGCCGTGAGGTCGGTCAGGACCGGTTTACGGGGCTGGACCGGGAACTCTCAAATCTGGCGCAGGGCGGGGAGGTAGCGGTCGTGGGCGCGAGCGGATCAGCTGACCGCTTCCGACAGGCGCTGCACCGGCAACGCATGAGGCATCTTGAGGGCCTCCATCTCGCTGAGAAGACGGGGCAGGCGACATGGCGTCTGAAACTTGGTTGGGAAAAGGCCTTGCAGGCCATGGGGCGTCGCGGCGACATCATCCGGTCCTTGTCGGCGGGCCTCTCTCCCGAGCATGCATCTGTCGGGGTCCGGTTTCTGGAGGAGCGAGGTGCAGATCGCGCGCCGTTTTCCGGCGTGGTGCTTTCGCAAGGTCCTGTCGATGAGCTACGCGATACGCGCTTTCTGATCGTCGAAGATGTGAAAGGGTCGGCCTGGTATGTTCCTGCACGCAACCTGGGTCCGGGTGAGATGCCAACCAAAGGCGCGGTTGTTGAGGTCGGCGACATGCGGGCTGAGGCCCGGAAGGCAGATCATGTGATCGCGGGCATCGCGGAGCGGTCGGGCGGGCTCTATTCTGACGCGGTGCATCTGGCGGAAGATCCGGTATCCTCTTCAGCTTACCGGCTGGCATACAAGCGACGCCTGGAGGCGCTTCGCAGGTCAGGGATTGCCGACCGGCGGGCGGATGGGGTCTGGGAGATTCCGCATGACTATCTTGAGCGGGCAGCTGCGTTCGAGGCTACCAAAGGAGACGTGTCGGTGCGGGTGCGATCATGGATGGCGCTGGAAAGCCAGGTGAACGCACGGGCGCTGACCTGGCTGGACGGTGTCGACGCTGCGGGGGATGGGGAGCTGTCCGAACGGGTCGTGGCCGCCAGACGTGCGCGTCTTGCGTTCCTTCAGCAGGAAGGTTTGCTCGGACCGGATGCGCAAGAACTCTCAAACGCAGCGCGGGTCCAGTTGAGATCAGAGGAACTGGATAGGGCAGGGGCGCGTGAAGCTGGACGCTCGGGGCGCGCGCAGGTGACGGCTGGCGATGGTCAGGCCTTTGAAGGGAAATTTGAGCGGACGATGGATCTTGCTCAGGGGCGCATGGCGCTTGTTGGAAACGAAAAGGCATTCGCCCTGGTGCCATGGCGACATGATCTGGAACGCTATCGGGGACAGAGCCTCATACTGGAGCAAAGGGCTAAGGGAACGGGATGGACACTCCAGCCCGGAAGGGCACGCGGTATATCGAGATGAGTGAAAGGTCGGTCTGGTGGTCTGCTTAGGTCAGCTTTGTAATTCGTCCTGAACAATGCGAGGACGTCTCTCAATCAGGGCCAGCAATACCCTTGCCGGACCGTCTGGCCTGCGCCGTCCTTGCTCCCAGCCTCGTAAGGTCCCGACCGCCACGCCAATACTCCTGGCAAACTCTGCTTGTGAGAGGCCGGCGCGGGCGCGGATCGCGACCACATCCGGCTCCGGGACGTCAACCTGATGGACGCGCGCTCCTACATCCTTGCCTTTGGCGTGGGCCAGGGCGTCTTCAAGGCCTTGCTTGATGCTCTTATATGCGTCGCTCATTTTCTGGCTCCATAGGTTTCCGCGATCAGATCGCAGAGCTTAATGAGATCGGCCTTTTCAGACCGGGAGATATTCGCCTTCTCGTTCTTGGCAAACGCAGTCAGCAGGAACAGCGGCATGTCCGGGGCGCGGTAGAAATGGAGCACACGATAGCCACCGCTCTTTCCGCTGCCGCGTCTCGCAATGCGAACCTTCCGCAGACCACCCCCGAGCGAGATGCCAGCCTCGGGATTTTCGGCCAGCTGGTCGATGACATCCATCCGGTCTTCATCTGACATTCCAACAGCATTCGCGCGCTTTATGAATTCTGGTGTTTCGATAACCGTTTGATGCGCCATTCGTGTTGCTCCACATATACGTCAATGACGCATATGTCAATGACGCAGTCCGCATTCTGATCTGATCCGGTGGGTAACGCGTTTACCGCCGGTTGAAAACTTGCCTTCGAGCGTTGCAGACGTTTGCAGCCATTCACACTGGTTACGAGCGCTTGGAGGCCAGACACTGGCCGCGTTTGTCCTGTGTCGGAGTCTGCCCTGATGTCACCTTCCAAAATCCTGATCGGTCAGTTCCTGATCGTGCTCACAATCATCGTGTTGACCATGTGGGGGGCGACCCAATGGACCGCGTATGAGCTTGGCTATCAGCGAGGGCTTGGGCGGCCATGGTTCCTGCTGGACGGCTGGCCGGTCTACAAACCCTGGCGCCTGTTTCAGTGGTGGTATGCCTATGAGGCCTATGCGCCCATCGTGTTTGCAAAAGGCGGGGCCATCGCAGCGAGCGGCGGCTTGCTAGGCATTGTGGCAGCGGTCATCGGATCAGTCTGGCGGTCGCGCTGGGAGCGGGGGGTGACGACCTACGGCTCTGCCCGCTGGGCGGAGAAGACTGATCTGGTCAAGGCCGAACTGCTTGGCGGAGACGGCGTGTTTCTGGGTCAGTTTGAAGGTCAGTACCTGCGTCATGACGGACCAGAGCATGTCATGGCCTTTGCGCCGACACGTTCGGGCAAGGGTGTTGGCCTGGTTGTGCCCACGCTGCTGTCCTGGACGGGCAGCGCGGTCATTCACGACATCAAGGGAGAGAACTGGCAGCTGACCTCGGGCTGGCGTTCACAGCTTGGTCCCTGTATCCGGTTTGATCCGACAGATGAATTGTCGCCCCGCTACAATCCGCTCCTGGAAGTGCGCAAGGGCAGGTTCGAGGTGCGTGATGTCCAGAACATTGCAGACATTCTGGTGGACCCGGTCGGCAGTCATGAAAGCCGCGACCATTGGGACAAGACAGGCTACGCGCTGCTCGTGGCCGTCATGCTACATGTCCTCTATGCCGAAGAGAACAAGTCGCTCGCCGGCTGCGCCGAGTTTCTCTCGCATCCGGAACGGACAATCGCCCAGACACTTCAGACCATGCTGACAACACAGCATCTCGTTGATGCAGGCGGAATATCGCGCGTTCATCCCTATGTGGCGAGAGGCGCGCGGGCGATGAAGAACAAGTCAGACAATGAGCGCTCAGGGGTCTTGTCGACCGTGCTGACCCTGCTCGAAGTGTTCAGCGATCCCATCATTGCAGATCTGACATCGACCAGCGACTGGGGCGTGATGGATCTGGTGGAAGCTGAACGGCCAGTATCGCTCTATCTGGTGGTTCCACCATCCGATATTTCGCGGACGCGGCCCCTCATGCGCCTGATCCTGAATCAGGTCGGGCGCAGACTGACAGAACGGCTGCCAGATCCTTGTCGCCGAAAGGTCCTTCTGATGCTGGATGAATTTCCAGCACTCGGACGGCTCGACTTCTTCGAAACGGCGCTCGCGTTCCTCGCAGGCTATGGCATCCGGGCCTTCCTGATCGGGCAATCCCTCAATCAGATCGAAAAGGCCTATGGGCCCAGCAACGCGATCCTCGACAATTGTCATGTCCGCGTCGCGTTTGCCAGCAATGACGAGCGGACGGCCAAACGGATATCGGACTCATTAGGGGCAAAGACCGAACTTCGCTCCCAGAAGAACTATACCGGACACCGGCTGTCGCCCTGGCTCAGTCACATGATGGTCTCACGCCAGGAAACGGCCCGCCAGCTTATGACGCCGGGCGAGGTGATGCAGATGCCGCCAGAAAGGGAAGTGGTCATGGTGGCAGGTGTGCCGCCCGTTATGGCAGACAAGCTTCGCTACTATGAGGACCGGAACTTTATACCCCGCGTCCTGGCGCCCGCACCCAGTGCGATCGAGCCAATCAGTCAGCGCATCCACTGGCAGGAGCCCGGGGCAGCTCAGATCTGTCCAGCAGGGGCGATGACGGTGACCGGGCAGGAGAGTGGCGGACGGGAGCGGTCGGTGGATCTGGGATTTCCGGACAAGACGGCTTCGCCCGAACCTGAACCGGAGATCGGGATTAAGCCTGAAGAAGGTGTGCAGCCGGACCTGGATGAGGCTCTGGAGACCGTCCGGCGCGCCGCTACGCTTGATGTGGCCGACGATAAAACGCTTCCCGGGTTCTGATGAAAAAACCGCACCGCCTGAACATTCGTGTGACGTCCGCTATGCTGCGCCAGCTTGAGCGAGAAGCGCATGGGCATGGCGTCACAATGACCGCTATCATCGAGACGGCCCTGCAACGCTATTTCGACACCGAGGAAATTGAACCGCTGGATTCCCGTGTCATCCGGCGGCTGGACCGGATGGAGCTGAGTATCGTCGACATCGAGCGGGATGTCGCGATCGGGCTTGAGACGCTGCAGCATTATATCTTCTACTGGCTGACACGAACGGAACCGATCCCTGAAGGGGAGCGAGATGCCGCGCATGCGCTTGGCCAGCGACGGTTTGATTACTTTATTGAACAGGTGGCCAGAAAAATGGGCAACCATTGATCCTGGAAAGCGGTTCTACCAAGTGAACGGCGCAGACTCGCAGTTCAGGGGTTCACGATGCGCCTGCATATAGGTGGGGAGCAAGGGGGCGTCGATACTTTCCTTATGGTCGACTTTCAACGCCTGGACGAGATACGCGTTCAGAACGGATGATGAGCACGATAACGACTCGCCGTTCTGTTTTTCGGCAAACAGAGCGAGGGCCCTTATCGGAAACACTGGAAAATCGCTTCTGCGCTAATCTGTATTTGGCAATGCGTAAGCGATCACATAGTCACCGGACTTGGTTCCTGTAAACGCGTGGCCACCTGCAGCAATCACCACATATTGCCGCCCCTCATATTCATATGTCATAGGCGTTGCTTGACCGCCAGCGGGCAATCGGCCTTTCCAGAGCTCCTTTCCGGTTTCAACATCAAATGCGCGGAGGTAGTAGTCGAGCGTCGCGCTCAGAAAAATCACGCCTCCTTTGGTGATGGCTGGGCCACCGATATTGGGTGTGCCAAAATTTAGCGAAATGCCGCCCGGTGCGAGATCTTTGGTTGTGCCTATGGTTCGGCGCCAAACAACGTTGCCAGTGCTCAAGTCAACGCCGGCCATCACACCCCAGGGCGGCGGGCTACACGGCAGACCAATTGGAGAATTGAGGAGGCCACGGGCGAGTGTGTAGGGCGCGCCTTCCATTGGCGCAAACTCTGCGCCGTCACGAATCACGGACGTTTTGATATCCTCGCCCGACCGCTCGTCCAAGCGAGCAAAGCTGGCGACATTGCTCATGTTGACGACGAGAAGGTTGCGGGCTGGGTCAAATGCAGTGCTCCCCCAGTTTCCGCCGCCGCCTGGGAAAGGATAGGTCAGTGTTCCGGTTGTACTCGGCGGAGTGAACAGTCCCTCGCCGCGAAGGCTGCGAATTTTCTTCGCGCATGCTCTTTTGTCCCAAAGCGTAATGCCAAACGCATCCTTCGGATCAAGACGGTTATTTACCAAAGGCGCTGTGTTGACCGGAAACGGCTGAGTTGGGGACAGAACTTCACCGGGGACGCCGCCTTGTGGAACGGGGCGTTCTTCGACAGGCAGAAAAGGTTCACCCGTTTCTCGGTTGAGCACGAAGACGAGGCCGGTCTTGGTCACTTGTGCGACGACATCATGAACTTCGCCATCGCGCCAGACCGAATATAGACCGGGCTGGGCTGGAACATCATAGTCCCAAAGATCATGGTGGACGGTCTGGAAATGCCAGACGACCCTCGCTTCAGCTCTTTCGTCAGAAGGGCTGGTGCAAGGCGGCAGGTCCCGCGCGTGATCACGCAGGTGAGGTCAACCATGCTTCACCAGGGTTTCCGACGCCCTGAGCACCTGTGAACCAGGAGCCCCGGATGCGCGCACGGATAGCGGCAGTCGCAATGAGACCTTGTGTGCTGGAATGCACATGTGGTGGGATCATGCTCTGCCAGGGTTTCCGACGCCCCGAGCCTCTTCATGCAAAGATGCTGAGGATTATTCTAAGGGAGGAGGCGCATGTTTGCAACCTGGAAAAGAAATAGGTGGGCCGTCGGAAAACCGCGAAGCATGCGCAACGGGGCACAGGTTTTGATCCGGAGACCTTATCGCTGTGCCGGCCCACCCGGGGTGGACGTCTATCCGATTGCAACCGGAATGGGAAGGTGGAACGGGTGCAGTCCGGTGTTCCGGAAACGCGCTGCTAAAGATAAAGGACCCCGATCAAGCGGGTTTGGCCAGTATCAGTTCGTTCTCCCCAAAAGGACGCCGAGGCATGGCTCCGTCCATGATTACCAGCCCTGCTGATCATGTCGGCCTCCAGTGAACAGGCATTTCGCGACATGATCGCACAGACCCCCTCCGCAATTACGTCCGTTCGAAAATCGCGGCCATGCCTTGTCCGCCGCCAACGCACATGGTTTCCAGACCATAGCGGACATCGCGGCGGGCCATTTCGTGTAGCAGTGTTGTCATGATGCGAACGCCGGTCGCGCCAATCGGGTGCCCGAGAGAGATGCCAGAGCCATTGACATTGAGGATAGACTGATCGTCCCATTCAAGCCCCTTCAGGCAAGCGAGAACCTGCGTGGCGAATGCTTCGTTGATTTCAATGAGTCCGATGTCCTGCATGGACAGACCGGTTTTGTTCAGGACCTTTTGTGTTGCGCTGACCGGGCCAATGCCCATGTGCGAAGGCTCGCAGCCGACTGCTGACCAGCCTTTCAGGAAAGCCATCGGCTTCAGTCCAAGGGCATCAAGCCTGTCTTCGGAAACAATAAGGCATGCGGCCGCAGCATCATTTTGCTGGGCCGCATTTCCAGCGGTTACGGTGCCGTCCTTCATCAGGACGCGCAGCCGGCTCAGGCCGTCGGCGGTGGTGTCCGGGCGGATACCTTCGTCGCGTTCGAAGATAACAGGTGCGCCCTTGCGTTGCGGGACCTCGACGGAGACAGTTTCTGCATCAAACTTTCCCTGGTCCCAGGCTGCTGCAGCGCGCTGGTGGCTTCTGGCGGCATAGGCGTCTGCCTCCTCGCGTTCGATCTGGTAGTCACGCGCAAGATTTTCTGCTGTTTCAATCATTCCGGAAATGTAGCCAAACCGCTCTTCCGGCTGGGAGCGTTCGCGGCCACGGTCGAGGCGGTCATAGAGGCGGGTCGTGCCGGATCGGGCGCCCCAGCGCATATCGGTCGTGTAGTACTCGATATTGGACATGCTCTCGATGCCGCCGGCGAGGACGACATCGCATGCGCCGGATTGAACCATCATGGCTCCGGTGACGATGGATTGAAGGCCGCCACCACACCGACGATCAAGCTGCATGCCCGGAACCGTCACCGGCAGGCCGGATTCCAGAGCGATCCAGCGTCCGACGCAGGGTGTCTCGCTATTGGCATAGGACTGGGCAAATACGAAATCCTCGATCAGGGCCGGATCGATGCCGGTCCGCTTCAGGACTTCCTTCACCACAACGGCGCCGAGTTTCTCGACGGGCATGTCGCGAAGGGATTTCCCGAACGCGCCGACAGGCGTTCGGACGGGACTGACAATGGCGGCGCGAGGCATGGCGGGATTCTCCTGGAATAGCTGTTGATGCGCGGTCAGGGGCGCGACGAAAGGGATTGAGCGAAGTGAACCATCCGTGGGCCGATGTCGGCTTCAATGCGTTCACGGTCGAGATCAAAGGCCGGTCCGCCGCAATTGAGGGCGAGCCAGGTGTCGTGGTCCCGGTCGAGGACGGGCGTCGCAACGCCGCGAACATTCTTGCGCCATTCACCTTCGACGATGCAGAAGCCCTTGTCCTTCACGTCGGCGATGGCCGCGCGGACCCGATCTTCCAGCTCCGGCCATTCGGCACCGTAAAAGACCGCCCATCGGGCGAAGAGGATGCGAAGCGCATCGTCATCCAAAGTCGATAGATAGGCGCGACCCGCCGCGCTCTTTGCCATGGACATGCGAGTGCCGATCTCCGGCATCAGATCATCTGACGTCGTGGCAATACTGGCCGCGATGTAGATCATGGTGTCCTTGTCGGGCCATGAAATACCAACTGTGCCGCCAGCCAGGTTTGCGATTTCCTGCATTTTTCGCTGGGCGAGCTGGCGAATCCGGAAGCTGCCAAGCACGGAATGAGAAAGCGAAAGAAGGTTGGACGTCGGGAAGTATTGCCGGTTGCGCGTGCGCTCAAGATAACCGAGCTCGGTCAGAGTATACGTAATCCGGCTGACCGTTGCCTTGGCGATTCCGGTGCGTTCGGACAGGTCACCATTTCCCATCGCGCCTTCTTCCGGGCGGAAAGCCTGCAGCAATTGCAAGGTTCGCGCGACCGACCAGATAAATTTCCGGTCTTCACCATAGGATAGTTCCAAATCTGAAAGTTCAGGGGCGCGAGGGAGTCCGGCCGTCAGTGAGACGTCTGAACTCGTCAGCTTTTGCGAAGACATATGCTTTCTCTTTCGACGATTTTTCCATCCGAAGGCCGCAGGGGATGCCTGGAAGTTTATCCCACACAATTTTAAAAATGAAGCCTTGTGTAGCAAAAATGAAATGATAGTTTCGCATAGCGGAATTACTGCCGAGTCGATTTGAGGTGAGCGCGGTTGTGGGTGGCGAGGACAAGAACCATGAATGCAGGTATTGAGAGCGACGTTTTTGATCAGCTCTTGGAGGTGGTGCGGCGGTTCACGCAGGAACGCCTCATTCCCGCAGAAGCAGCTGTGGAAGAGGCTGACGACATTCCCGAAGACATTATCCAGGAAATCCGGGACCTCGGCCTGTTCGGAATCTCCATTCCTGAAGCCTATGGTGGCATCGGCCTGAACATGGCGCAGGAGACGCTTGTCATTGAAGAGCTCTGCAATGCCTCGCTTGCGTTTCGGTCCCTGATCGGGACGACCGTCGGAATTGGGTCCCAGGGGCTCGTCATGGACGGCACGGAGGCGCAGAAGCAAGCTTTCCTGCCGCGGCTTGCGACCGGTGAGATCATCTCCTCCTTCGCACTGACTGAGCCGGATCATGGTTCGGACGCGGCCCACATCCAGACCACGGCCCGCCGCGACGGCGATGACTTCATCATTAACGGGACCAAACGTTACATTACGAATGCAAGCCGCGCCGGCATGTTCACGCTGCTCGCGCGGACGGACCCGGACAAGGAGGGTGCAAGCGGTGTCACGGCATTCCTGATGCCCGCAGGTTCGCCCGGTATCTCACTCGGAACAACCGATAAGAAAATGGGTCAACGCGGAACGCGGACCTGTGACGTTTTGCTGGACGATGTCCGCCTGCCATCTTCGGCTATTATCGGCGGCCCGGACAATCTCGGAAAAGGCTTTTACACGGCGATGAAAGTGCTCGATCGTGGCCGAATTCATTTGTCCGCCGTGGCGACCGGGACGTCCCAGCGCATGGTCAGTATCGCGACCGAGTATGCACGCGAGCGCAAGCAGTTCGGCGTTCCGATCGGCCAGCACCAACTCGTCCAGGCGCTCCTTGCAGACAGTCAGACCGATCTGCTGGCGGCGCGGCACCTTTGCCGGGCGGCGGCGCGAAAGTATGACAGGGATGGCAGCGCGGTGCTGGAAGCGTCATGCGCGAAACTGTTCTCGAGCGAAGCCGCAGGGCGTATCGCCGACCGCTGCGTCCAGATCCATGGGGGGGCTGGTTACATCGCCGACTACCAGATCGAGCGCCTCTACCGCGATGTCCGGCTGCTGCGGATCTATGAGGGCACGTCACAGATCCAGCAGGTCATCATCGCACGCAACATGCTGAAATAGGTGTCGTCTGGACTCAAGGCGCCCGGACGGGCAGCCTCTGATGTCCGGCGACCATGAGAAGACGCCAAGGGAGTTTCCACCATGAAGACCTGTGCCCCAGACACGCACGATGAGCTGCGCGCGGCACTGCGCGCGCTCTGCGCTGAATTTCCAGCTGAGTATCACCGCAGGCACGGTGCGGCTGAGACGTATCCCGAGGAGTTTATCGACGCGCTGACCTCAGCGGGCTGGCTTGCGGCCATGATTCCGGAGGAGTTTGGCGGCTCCGGTCTCGGCCTGACAGAAGCCTCGATAATCATGGAAGAGATCAACCGCAATGGTGGCAATGCGGGCCATTGCCATGGCCAGATGTACAATATGGGAACACTCCTGCGTCACGGGTCAGCCGAACAGAAGGCGCGATATCTGCCGAAGATCGCGACCGGCGAGCTGCGCCTGCAGTCCATGGCGGTGACCGAGCCGACGACGGGAACGGACACGACCAAACTGAAGACGACGGCTGTAAAGAAAGGCGATCGCTATGTCGTCAATGGTCAGAAAGTCTGGATCAGCCGGATCCAGCATTCCGATCTCATGATCCTGCTTGCCCGCACAACACCGCTCAGCGAGGTCAAGCGCAAGTCCGAAGGCCTGTCGGTCTTCATTGTCGACCTGAAGCAGGCGCTCGGGTCCGGCATGCAGATCAAGCTGATCAACAACATGGTTGGTCACGAGACGAATGAGGTCTTCTTTGATGACCTCGAAATCCCCGAAGAGAATCTGATCGGGGAAGAGGGCAAAGGCTTCCGCTACATTCTCGACGGCCTGAACGCGGAGCGAACGCTGATCGCGGCGGAATGTATCGGCGATGGCTACTGGTTCATCGACCGCGCCGTGAACTATGCAGGTGAACGCGTCGTATTTGACCGCCCGATAGGCCAAAATCAGGGTGTGCAATTCCCGATTGCGCGCGCGTTCGTGAATGTCGAGGCGGCTAATCTTATGCGGTTTGATGCCTGCCGACGCTACGACGCAAGGCAGGACTGCGGGGCACAGGCCAATATGGCGAAGCTGCTGGCTGCGGATGCCAGCTGGCAAGCGGCGAATGAATGCCTGCAGGCTCATGGCGGCTTTGGCTTTGCCCAGGAGTATGACATCGAACGGAAATTCCGTGAGACGAGGCTCTACCAGGTGGCGCCGATCTCGACGAATCTCATCCTTTCCTATGTCGCCGAACATGTTCTTGGCATGCCACGCTCTTTCTGATTACGGTCAGGCAATGCGCCCTTATTCCTTTCCACTCTTTGTGCCCGCCACCCGGCCGGACCGATATGCAAAGGCGGCTGCATCCGGCACTGACACTGTCATCGTGGATCTCGAAGATGCCGTGAATGCAGACGACAAGGACGATGCGCGCACCAAGGCGCGTGACGCGCTTGCTGGCCTGGAGGGCGCCGATATCTGGCTGCGCGTCAATGGGACGGAGACCCCGTGGCATCAGGCCGATATTGCCGTTGCGGTGCAGAGCGGCATCGCTGGCATCGTATTGCCCAAGGCCGAATGCGCCGAGCAGCTTACCAAGGTACGCAGTGAGTTACGGCCTGGACAGGCTTTGATCGCTCTTGTCGAGTCTGCAAGGGGCGTGCGCGCTGCTTTCGACTTGGCGGAAAGCTGCGACCGGCTGATCTTCGGGTCCATCGATTTCGCGCTTGACCTCAGCTGTCAGCCGACGCGGGAGGCCTGCCTTGTTGCGCGCTCAACTCTGGTCATGGCATCAAGGGCGGCACGAATTGCGCCCCCCCTTGATGGGGTGACAAGCCGGATGGATGATGTGGCACTCGTCCGAGAAGACGCTGAACATGCCAACATGCTGGGTTTCGGTGGCAAGCTGTTGATCCACCCCAATCAGATCGCGCCAGCGCGTCAGGGATTTTCTCCTTCGCCGGAAGATGCTGCATGGGCTCGCAAAGTCATGTCCGGCGGTAGTGGCGGTGAGGCCAGGTCTGTCGATGGAGAAATGATCGATGCACCGCTCGTTGAGCGGGCTCGCGCAATTCTGGAACGCCTGGAGCGGCTCACATGACCGCTATTGATATCGATACATTGCAGGACTGGGTTGGAACCGAGGAAACACTCACAGACTGTGTGCGCGAGCCTGCTGTCAGGCAGTTTCGACACACGCTTGAAGACTATCTGGTCGATGCAGATCAAGAGATAGTGCCACCAGGATTTCATTGGACTCTGTTTCAGCCAATGGTGCCTTCAGCCCATCTTGGCGAAGACGGCCATACGCGATCGCTTGGTCTCCTTCCTGAAATGCCGCTGCCTTCGCGTATGTGGGCAGGTGGCGATGTTATGTTCCGCTCGCCGCTCGGCATCGGTGACGAAGTGGTTCGGCACACCAAGGTGGACCGTATCGAGGAAAAGGCGGGCGGGTCCGGGACACTGATCTTTGTGACCCTGTCTCACGAAATCGAAGTTCGGGGACGCGCGCATATTTCCGAGACACAAACCCTGGTCTACCGGAATCCTGGCATGCCGGCGGGCCGGGGATTACCTGGTCGGGAGCAGGGGACTGGCCGGCCGTTCCGGGCCGACAGTGTAATGCTGTTCCGCTACTCGGCTCTGACATTCAATTCCCACCGCATCCATTACGACCGTTCCTACGCCCAGGATGTCGAGAACTATCCAGACCTTGTCGTGCATGGTCCGCTTCAGGCCACTTTGTTGATCAATGATGTCGCGGCATCCCTGGGGCATTCGAGGATCGGCTTTTCCTATCGCGGTCTTGCGCCGCTTTATGTGGACGAAACTGCGTATCTGTGCCGGACGGGCGGAGGTGCGGGCGAAGCCTGGGTCGAGCGCGCTCCCGGTGACACGACGATGAAGGGCAAGTTTGTCCCGGTCTCCAAATCCTAACACCCGGCACATTCTCCCTCCATTTTTGGAGGGGGCTGGAGTTCTGGCGTTGAGTTGGGTCGCAAACCCGTAAGCAAAAAATATCGGGTGGATCGGGAAGAATGCGATTTACAAGTTTACTGCTCACCACTGCCCTTTTGGCGGTGGCAGCATGCGGTTCGCAAACATTTCCAGCTGGGTGAAAGATGCTCCCCTCAGCGACTATGAGACAGATCGGTTAAATTACGAAAGGAGGGTTTGTGGCTCATCCTGTCACTCGCCACGGAACGCGGGTTTGCGTTTGTTGAGGAAGGCGTCGATGCCTTCTCGGGCATCTGCCGTGCGTGCGGAGTCCGCGATGGCCCGGGCTTCGAGTTCCATCTGGGTTTCGATATTGTTGGTGGCCGAGGCGGCGAGGAGTTCCTTGACGCGGCCATAGGCGGCGGTTGGTCCGGCGGCGAACTGGGCAGCCAGCGCATTGGTGCGGGTGGCGAGGTCGGCTGCGGGGGCCACTTCATTGGCGAGGCCCCAGTCCAGGGCTTCGGCGGCCGAGAGGCGGCGGTTGGTGAGCATCAGCTCGCGCGTGCGGGCGGGGCCAATGCGGCGAGGCAAGGCCCAGGTGCTGGACCCGTCAGGCGAGAGGCCGGCAGCCGTATAGGCAATTGTGAAGTTGGCCGTGTCCGCCGCGATGACATGGTCGCAGGCCGCAGCGAGCGCCATGCCCGCGCCAGCAGCGGGGCCATTGACGGCGGCGATGACCGGCTGGCGCATGCGGGCGATGCGGGAGACAGCGGCATGCAGGTGAAACGTCAGCTGCTTCAGGAGGAAGGACAGGCGGTCAAGGTCGCCTGCAAAGGCGGCAAGGTCTCCGCCAGCGGAAAAGAAGCGGCCATTTCCGGTGAGGATCACCGCACGCACGTCGGGCGACTCGTCGCACTCGAGAAGCGCCTCTGCGAGTTCCCGGAGCAGGTCCAGGTTCATCGCATTGGCCGCATCCGGCCGGTTCAGGGTGAGGTGGGCCACGCCGCCGGACATATCGAGCAGCACATTTTCATACGGCATGGCCGGACTCTCTTTTCAGAATTACATGCGTTCAATGATGATGGCCGGGGCCATACCACCTGCTGCGCACATGGTCACGAGGCCGTAGCGACCACCGGTCCGCTCGAGCTCGTCGAGGGCCGTGCCGATCAGCATGGCTCCGGTGGCGCCGATCGGGTGGCCGAGGGCCATGGCGCCGCCATTCACGTTGACCTTCTCGCGATCGAGATTGAGGTCGCGGATGAACTTCTCGGCGACAACGGCGAAGGCCTCGTTGATTTCCCAGACGTCGATATCGGCCGTTGTGAGGCCGGCCTTCTCGAGCACTTTCTTCGCGGCGGGAACGGGTGCGTTGAGCATCAGGGTCGGGCAGTCGCCCATGTTGGCGACGGCGACGATCCGGGCGCGTGGCTTCCAGCCCTGCTTCTTCGCATATTCGGGAGAGGCGAGCAGGATGGCAGCGGAGCCGTCGACCACGCCGGAGGAATTGCCGGCATGGTGGATGTGCTCGATCTTGACGTCCGGGTAGACCTTGTTGACCAGCGAGCGGTAGGTGATGCCGTCTTCATTGATGGGCAGGTCGGCCAGCATGGCGAAGGAGGGCTTCAGCGCTGCGAGGCTTTCGGCTGTGGTCTGGGGGCGCGGGAATTCCTCATGGTCGAGCGCGACCGTTCCGTCCTCGTTATAGACTGTCACGAGCGACTTCGAGAACCGGCCTTCAGAGATGGCGCGAGCGGCGCGGCGCTGGCTCTCGACGGCGAGGGCTTCTGTGGCCTCGCGGGATATACCTTCGATTGAGGCGATGGCGTCGGCGCACACGCCCTGGTTCGATTGCGGGTGGATTTCGCGCAGGGCCGGGTTGTCGCGGTCCATGAGGGGCAGTGTCTTGCCGTCGCCGAGCGTGGACGTGTAGCTCATCATGTCCGTTCCGCCGGCAATCACCAGGTCTTCCATGCCGGACATGATCTGGCCCGCAGCGAAAGCGGTGGTGGTGATGCCGGAGCCGCAGAAGCGGTCGAGCGTCACGCCGGACGCCTTGACGTCATAGCCTGCCAGGAGGGCCGACATGCGGCCAAGGTCGGCGCCCTGCTTGCCTGCCTGCGTGGCGCAGCCCCAGATGATGTCGTCGACTTCCCCGGTCTTGATATTGTTGCGCTCCTGCAGGGCGCGCAGGACGGTTGCACCGAGGTGCTGGGGATGGAGGTGGGCAAGGGCGCCCTTGCCGACCTTGCCGATGCCGCGGGGCGTGCGAACGGTGTCGATGATATAGGCGTCAGCCATTCTGTATCTCCTGATGTAAAAGGGGACGGCCGCGCGCAGCGGCGTAATTATATCACCTAGTTACATAAGTTAGCGCTTTTCGCAAGCGCCCTACCGGACGGTGTAGCCCTGCTTCGTGCCCATGAGCGCGGCACGATCGACCTGTGCGGTACCGACGGGATTGCCGATCTGGCAATATTTGAGGGCCGTCCGCAGGGCGACGGAGCGTGGCATGTCGAGGGATTCCCAGATCGCCTTGACCGTGCCGGCTGTTGCGGCGGGCGGCTTGGCGGCGACGATTTCGGCCAGGGCCTGGGCCCGGTCCCAAAGGGCCTCGTTGGGGGTGATCTCGGTGACAAGGCCAAGGCGCAGGGCGGTCATCGCGGAAATGCGTTCGTCATTGCCTAGCAGGGCCATACGCAGCACGTCGCCGAGGGGCATGCGGTAGGTGGCGCCGATGGGCTCAAGGGCAGCGGTCATGCCATAGGTGACGTGGGGGTCGAAGAAGGTGGCGTCCTCGGAACAGATCACGATGTCGGCTTCATTGATCCAGTAGAAAGCCCCGCCGGCGGCCATCCCGTTCACGGCGCAGATCACGGGCTTCCAGCAGCGATTCGACTTGGGGCCCAGCTTTTCGCCCGGATCTTCGGCCGTCCAGATATTGTCATGCATGACCGAGCCGCCCGGCTGCATGGCGGCCTTCACGTCAACACCGGTCGAGAAGGCCCGGCCCGGAGCCGCGCGGAGGACGGCGCAATGGATATCGTCGGTCTCAGCGATGTGGCGCCAGGCGTGCGCGCATTCGTCCATCATCTTCCGTGTGAAGGAGTTCATGGCGTCGGGGCGGTTCAATGTGATCGTCGCTATATGGCCCGAGATGTCGAGGGTGATGGTCTCGTATGTCATGGGTTTCCTTCCGGGTGGTGCTAGTGTTTCGGGCATCCTACTTGGCGCAACGGCATGTCACCAGTGCTAATTGACCTAGTTATATAAGTAGATATTGTGGACAAAAGAAATACGGGCGAGGAATTCATGAATTTCGATCTTTCTGACGAGCAGAAAATGCTGGCCGAACAGGCGCGGGGCCTGCTGGCCGAGCGCGCACCCTACGACCGGTTGCGCGAACTTGTCGATGCAGGGGCCGAATGGGACGAACCATTGTGGCGCGAGCTGGCGGAAATGGGATTCCTTGGAGCACGCATTCCGGAAGCATATGGCGGACTGGGACTGGCCGATCTCGACCTTGGCGTCATCAGTGAGGAGCTTGGCCGGGCGAATTGCGCCTTGCCGTTCTTCTCGTCGATCGTGTGCGCTGCCGATGCGCTGGCAGTTGCGGGGAGCGAGGCGCAAAAGGCGGTATGGCTGCCTTTGCTGGCCAGCGGTGAGGTTGTTGCTGCGTTTGCCAACGCGGAAGGAAAAACGGGCTGGCGACCGGCGAAGCCGGGCGTGCGGTTTGCCGGTGGCGAGCTGATCGGGACGAAGACGCCGGTGGCGGATGCGGGGATTGCGGGCGTCGCCATTGTCGTGTGCGCACACAACGGGCGCGAGACGCTGGCGCTGGTCAAGCTGGACCAGGCAGGGGTGACGCGGACCAGGCTCGACAGTTTTGATGCGTTGCGCGCGCATTACCGGATCGATTTTGACGGCGCCAAGGCCGAACTGCTGGACGGCGCGGACAGCGACGTGATTGACGGCGTGCTGAACCGCGCGGCCGTGCAGGCAGCGTTCGAGGCGGTGGGTGCGGCAGAGGCGTGTGTCCACATGGGCCGGGATTATACCATGGAGCGCCAGATGTTTGGCAGGCCGCTCGCAAGCTACCAGGCCATCAAGCACAAGCTGGCGGATATCCTGATGGCAACGGAGCTCGCCCGGTCGAATGCCTATTATGCGGGCTGGGCCGCAAATGAGGCGCCGGACGACCTGCCGCTGGCCGCAGCGGCGGCGCGGCTGAGTTCGCTTGAGGCCTTCGGTGCAGCGGCGCGGGAGAACCTGCAGGTGCATGGCGGCATCGGTTACACGTTCGAGGCCAATTGCCATTTTTACTACCGGCGCGAACGGACGCTGGCGCTGACCCTTGGGCCGAAAGGCTATTGGGCGGACCAGCTGGTCACTGCGGTGCGGGCACAAGACGGCGAGGCGGCTTAGGATCATGGATTTCAACGACACCAAAGACGAAGCGGCCTTCCGCGCCGAAGTGAGAGCCTGGCTGGCGGCGCAAGCGCCGAAACATGCCATCGCGCCGGGGCAGGTATTGTCCGATGCTGAACAGGTTGCGCGCGGCAAGGCGTGGCAGCGCGAGAAATATGATGGCGGCTATGCCGGGATCACGCTGCCCAAGACGCTTGGCGGGCGTGGCGGCACGATCATCGAGGCGGTCGTCTTCGACGAGGAAGAGGGCCGCTACCACTTGCCGAAAGGGCCTTATATCGGGATCGGGTTGGGCATGGCGCTGCCGGTGATCGGCAAGCATGGTACGCCGAAACAGATCGAAAGGTTCGTGGATGCCACCCTCAAGGGCGAGCTGACCTGGTGCCAACTGTTCTCCGAACCCTCGGCAGGCTCCGACCTTGCGGCTGTGCGGACGCGGGCGGTGAAGGATGGCGACGACTGGGTGGTCAACGGGCAGAAGGTCTGGTCGAGTTGGGCGCATCATTCCGACTGGGGCATCCTCGTGGTGCGCACCGATCCGGGCGTGGTGAAGCACAAGGGGCTGACCTTCTTCGTGGTCGACATGAAGTCGCCCGGCATAGAGGTGCGGCCGATCCGGCAGATTTCCGGCGCGTCGGATTTCAACGAGACATTCCTGACCGACGTGCGCATTCCCGAAACCGACATGATCGGCGGCGTCGGCGAGGGCTGGGCCTGTTGCATGACCGTGCTGATGGGGGAGCGCTTGAATCAGGGCGAAGAGGGCAAGATCGCGAGCCTGATGGACTATGCCGCCGACACGCCGGCAGGTGCGGGAACGCAGCTGGACGATGCGTCGGTCAAGCTGGCGCTGGCGACAGCCTATGCCGAGGAGCAGGCGCAGAACTACCTGCAGGCGCGGCTGCGGACCATGGTGTCGCGCGGGGAGAGTCCCGGCGCACTCGCAGCGATGATGAAGCTGTCCTATGCGAGCCGCCTTCAGAAGACATCTGCCCTGGCGATGGAGATCCGCGGCGCCGGCGCGCTGGCGATCGAAGCCGATGATTCCGTCACAGGCGAGATCTGGCACGATTATATCTGGGCGTCCGCCTTACGGATCGCCGGGGGCGCCGACGAGGTGTTGCGCAACCAGATCGCCGAGCGCGTGCTGGGCATGCCGGGTGAAATGCGGGCCGACAAGGGCGTGCCTTTCAGCGAACTGAAGTAGGCAAATCGCGCATCCGCTCTTTCCAGATATACAACTTAGTTGTATAAGATAGAAAATTGCAGCGACGCGCTGCAGCTGCAGGGAGCCTTACGCATGTCCTTTCTCTCCGACCTTCTGAACGGTGTGCTGGAAATCGATCCATCGGCTGATGTGATCGATTTTCATGACACATGGTCGACATGGGGGGATTTGAAGCGGTCCATCGACGCCATAAAGGCCGCCCTGACGGAGCTTGGCCTGGGTGAAGGGGCGCGGATAGGCGTCATGATCCGCAACCATCCGGACGTGGTCGCGGCAATTCTGAGCGCGGTGAGCGTCGATGGCACAATGGTGTCGATCAATCATATGCTGCCGGAAGACAAGCTGCGCGCCGACCTTGAACGGCTCGACCTGCCAGTCGTGATCGGAATCGACGAGGATTTCGCGCGGCCCGGCCTGCTCGACACGTTGAAGGCAGCCGGCACGGCGGTTATCGAGACGCAGCCGGTATTGAAGGGCGCGCGCCTGCGTCCCGGCTTCGAGAAAATCACCGGTGCAAACATTCGCCGCGAGCAGCCGGGCGTCATCATCGAGATGCTGACCAGCGGTACGACGGGTACGCCGAAGCGTATTCCGCTGCAGCGCGACGCTTTCCTGCAGAGCTTCAAGTCGGCGATGTCCTATGAATCCGACCGCAGCCCGGACGATCCGCCGCGCCTGCGCAGCGGCGTGCAATTGCTGGGCGGGCCCATGGCCCATATCGGCGGACTCTGGCATGCGCTGTCGACCATCCTGGCGGGTCGCAAGGCGTGCATTATCGAGAAGTTTTCAGTCGACGTCTGGCGCGATGCGATCGTGCGCCACCGGCCGAAAGTAGCCGGGGCGGTGCCGACAGGCCTGCGCATGATCCTCGACGCGAATTTGCCACGTGAAGACCTGGCGAGCCTCGTGGCCCTGCGGACCGGGGCCCAGCCGCTGGACCCGGCGATCACGCAGGAATTCCTCGACCGCTATGACCTGCCGGTTCTGCAGAACTATGGCGCAACGGAGTTTTCCGGAGCGGTGGCAGGATGGTCGCTTGGAGATTTCCGCAAATACTATGCGTCCAAGCCTGGCAGCGTCGGCAAGTTCCAGACGGGCGTAAAAGGCCGTGTCGTCAATGCAGAGACCGGGGAAGAACTGCCGCGCGGCGAAGAGGGCGTTCTGGAAATGCAGGCGCGCCAGTTCGGCAATGAGGGTGCTTGGTTGCGGACGACCGACCGGGCAGTGATTGATGAGGACGACTTCCTGTTCATCAAGGGGCGGGCGGACAATGCCATCCTGCGCGGCGGGTTCAAGGTTCATCCGGATGATGTCAACAAGGTGCTGGAAGGCCATCCGGCCGTGCGTGAAGCGGTCGTGGTTGGCATTCCCGATCGACGCCTCGGCGCGGTGCCTGTCGCGGCGATCATGTTGAAGAGCGGCGTTGCGAAGCCGGATGCCGGCGAACTCAAAGCCTATGCGCGCGAGCATCTCATTGCCTACCAGGTGCCCGTGAAGTTCATGTTTGTCGACGACGTGCCGCGCACCCCGTCGCTGAAACCGGCGCTCGCCGATGTGCGCGCCCTGTTCGAAGACCCAATTCAAGCCACCGCCTGAGCGCGGATCCAAAGGAGAGCACATTATGGCCGAGGCCAAGGACGACATTCTCGAGAGCGACGAGTGGAAGAAAGCAGTCGACTACGCCATTACGGACGAAGACATCGAACGGCAGATGAAGCTGCTGGGGCATATGTCGCCGTCCAAGCATCGCGAATACAACCAGACTGCAACCGAGGACAATATCCGCAACTGGTCGCACGGCTGCGGTGACGATAATCCGCTGTTCTGCGATCCGGATTATGCCGCTGGCACCCGCTGGGGCGGCGTGATTGCCCCCGGTATGATGATCGGCTCCGTCAATTCGCCGATGCTGGGCGATCCGACGCCTGACGAGATCAAGAAGCTGCGCAAATCGCTGTTCCGCGGGATCCATGTGTTCGTGTCGGGATCGACCTGGGACTTCTACCGTCCGATGCGTCCGGGCGACACGATCTATTCTTATAATGGCGACGAGACCTGCGACGTGAAATCGTCCGAGTTTGGTGGCCGGTCCGTGATCTGCACCCGCAAGGACGTCAAGGTGAACCAGCGCGGCGAAGTGGTCGCCGTCTACCGCATCCTGCGCATCCTGACCGAGCGCAAGACCGCCGCCAAGAAGGGCAAGTATTCTGCCATCCAGCCGGCGACCTATACAGACGAGGAATTTGAAAAGATTGAGGCGGTATATGCTGCCGAGACCGTGCGCGGCGCCGAGACGCGCTATTTCGACGACGTCAAGGTCGGCGAGTCGCTGGGTAACATGGCCAAGGGGCCGCTGACGGTCACCGACGTGATCTGTTTCCATTCGGGCGGTTATGGTTTTGTGCCCTATGCGCCGACCGTGGGGCGCCTGGCGCACAAGAACCGCAAGCGCATTGCGCCCTTCTACGTGAAGAACGAGCAGGGCATTCCGGACGTTGCGCAACGCCTTCACTGGGACCCGAAATGGGCCCAGGCCATCGGCAACCCAATGGCCTATGATTATGGGGTAATGCGCGAAAATTACCTGTTCCACTACCTGCAGGACTGGGCCGGCGATGACGGCATCGTCACCCACGTGCATGATGAAATCCGCAAGTTCAACTATATGGGCGACACCCAGTTCGTGACCGGCGAAGTAGTCGCCAAGCGCGAGGAGAACGGCCAGTACCTGGTCGATGTCATGGTCCAGTTCATGAACCAGCGCGATGAAGTGACGGTGAAAGGGACGGCGACCATAGCCCTGCCGAAAAAGGGGCGTTTGGCGATGTATCCCGAAGTGCCGGCTGAGCTCGCCGAGGAAGCAGCGCGCATGATGGCGCGTCACTGGGAACTCTCGAAGAAATGAGCGAGGAAGCGACCGTCCTTGTCGAGGATACAGGTGGTGTCCGGATCATCACGCTGAACCGGCCGGACCGGCTGAATGCCCTCAATGATTCCATCATGGCACCGCTCGCGGTGGCCGTGGCGGATGCGGCGAAGGATGCGACGGTCGGCTGCGTCGTCGTGACGGGCGCGGGCCGGGGTTTCTGCTCTGGCGGTGACCTGAAAGGCAATCGCGCCCCCGCAGAGGTAACGCCGGAAGTGGGCGGACCGACCGAGCAGGGTCATGTGCGGCTCAGGTCTCACATGGAAACAGCGCGTCTGTTGCACGAGATGGGCAAGCCGACCATAGCGATGGTCAACGGGCCGGTGGCAGGTGCGGGCATTGGTATTGCCGGGGCATGCGACCTGCGGCTGGCTGGCGAATCCGCAACCTTCCTGTCGGCCTTTGACCGGATTGGCGGCAGCGGTGATTTCGGGTCGACCTGGTTCTGGACGAAAATCCTCGGCACGGCCAAGGCGCGCGAATTGTTCTTCATGGGCGAAAAGCTGGATGCGGAAGCAGCGCTGGCGTTCGGGCTGTATACGCGCCTGTTCCCTGACGAGACATTGCGGGACGAGACGCTGAAAGTGGCGAAACGCCTCGCGGCGGGGCCGCGCATGGGCTGGCGCTACATGAAAGCCAATCTCAACAATGCCGAGGATGGAATGTTCGAACAGCACCTCGACCAGGAGAGCCTTTACATGGGCCTATCCACGCAGGCCGCAGGCCGCATCTACAAGGCGACGAAAGAAATGGGCGAGGGCTGAGCGGATGGACCTGACTTATGGCGCAGAGGCGGAAGCCTTCCGCAAGCATGTGCGGGCCTTCCTGAAAGAGAACTGGGCGCCGAAGGGCGTCGAACGCGGAGCCATGGGGGCCTATGTCTCGGCATTCCGTCTGAAGGCGACTGAAGCGGGCTATCTCTATCGCGGTATCCCGAAGGAATTCGGCGGTTCGGAGCAGGCGCCAGACGTGATCACGGCGCAGGTGATCCGCGAGGAATTCGCCCGCGCCTATGCGCCGATGGAAGTGGCTGGCAATGGCATGAACATGCTGGTGCCGACCCTGCTGGAGCGCGGGACACAGAAGCAGAAAGACCTGTTCATCCGGCCGACCATGGCGGGTGAATATGTCTGGGGGCAGGGTTATTCCGAACCAGGTACGGGCTCTGACCTCGCTTCGGTGCGCACCAGGGGCGAACTGGTTGACGGCAAGTGGATCATTAACGGCCAGAAGATCTGGACGAGCCAGGGCGGCAAGGCGACGCACATGTTCGCTCTGATCCGCACCGAGCCGGACGCCGGCAAGCATGACGGTATTTCCTACCTGCTGATCGACCTGGACCAGCCGGGAATCACGCGCCGCCCGATCCGCCAGATGACGGGTGAGAGCGGCTTCTTCGAATTCTTCTTCGACAATGCCGAAACGCCGGCCGACTGGATTGTCGGTGAACGCGGCGAAGGCTGGAATGTCTCGCGCACGACGCTGAAGCATGAGCGGGCGAGCATCGGTTCGGCCGCAGGACTCGGCAGCCAGTTCGAAAAACTGGTCGAACTGGCCAGGGACGTTCAGCGCAATGGCAGGCCGGCCATCGAAGACCCGCTGATCCGTGAGGCGCTCGGCAAGATCGAGGGCTGGGTGATGGCGCACCGCTATTCCAGTTACCGGATCATGTCGAATGCCATTGCGGGGGAATCGCCGGGAATGATCAGCCTCATGATGAAGTTGCTGCTGACTGAAATTGGTCATGACATGGCCCTGACGGCGCAGGATATTCTCGGCGACGAGGCGCTGGTCGAGCCGGCCCCGGCAGGCACGCGTGGGCGCGGGCCCGAGAAATGGCTGGACCAGATCATGGGCTCGCTTGGCAATTCGATCGCTGGGGGTACGACGAATATCCAGCGCAATATCATTGCGGAACGGGGCCTTGGCCTGCCGCGCGACCTGGCCATGGAGAAGGGCAAATGAGGTTCCATCTCGATAGCGACCAGATTGCCATTCAGGATACCGTGCAGGGCGCGCTGCAGGCTGCATTGCCGCGCGAGGCGTTGATGGCCTTCCTGGATGATGAAAGCGATTTCGAGCCGAAGAGCTGGAACGCCCTGATGGAGCTTGGCCTGGCCGGGCTTATGCTCGACGAGGAAGCCGGAGGCAGCGGTCTTGGCCTTCTGGAAGCGGCGATTTCGGTCGAGGCTCTCGGGCGCGGTGCAGCGCCGGGACCGGTGATCGGGCAGATGCTGACGGCGCTGGCCCTGTCGAAGACAGGCAATATGGCGGCGCGCGAGGCGCTGCTGCCGGGCGTGGCGAGCGGTGAGACGGTGGCGAGCTTTGCCTTTGGTGGCGACTGGCTGCCGGAGAGCTGGACAGTCGAAATCAAGGACGGAAAAGCCAATGGTGAGGTTCGGTTCGCGCCGTCTGCGGGGAGTGTGGGAGCGCTTCTCGTTGGTTTGAAAGGCGGCGCGCTGGCGCTGGTGCAACCTGGCGACGGGGTGGAGGTGACTCCAATTGCCTCCACCGACCGGACACGTCCGGCCTCCAGCGTCCTGTTCAAGGACGCGAAAGCGGACATCCTGTTCGAGGCAGAAGACCCGATGGTGCAGCGCATCTTCGATGCGGCGCTTGTACTGGTCGCAGCCGATGCCCTGGGCGGGGCGCAGTATTGTACCGACCTGTCGGTCGCCTATGCGCAGGAGCGCCAGCAATTCGGCCAGCAGATCGCAAGGTTCCAGGCGCTGAAGCACCAGCTGGCGACGATGGCATTGAGTGTGGAGCCGTCGCGCGGCCTGCTGTGGTATGCGGCCTATGCGTGGGACAGCGAACTACCGGACGCTTCGCGGGCCGCAGCGATCGCCAAGGCGCATATCTGCGACCGGTTCACGCAAGTTGCGCGCGATGCGATCGCGGCCCATGGCGGTATTGGGTATACGTGGGAGTACGGATTGAACATCTGGTTCCGACGGTCGGTGTTCGATCGCGCCGTACTGGGCAGCCCGGCGGTACACCGTGCACGGGCAGCTGACATGGGCGGCTGGTAGGTGTGCTGTATCCGGATTTCGGGATGAACGACATTTTCCAGCATCAAAATCCGCAAAAGTGGAGCCTGTCGGCTGTTGCGAGATCTGATTTGAAGAGCGCCTGTACAGTGCCTCTCCTGCGATATCTTCAATGAGGCTCAAGTGATCACAGGCTAGCCTGAGGGGCCTCGTGGGGAGTGCGCGCCCGCCGATCCAGTCGAAGACGCCTGTACCCATGGCGGCCACGCGGAAGGCAAGTTTATCGCGTCCGGCTTTGCCGGGCGGACAGATAGCCCCGTTCCAGCTCTTCCACGAGCGCGACGACAGTCGGAATGGTGTCGATGAGTGCGGCGCTGTGTCCGCCGGACCAGACCATGCTCCAGGGTTTTACGCCGGGGGGCAGAGTGGGGCGGCCGGTGTGGGAGAGGGGTGGAAGGTGGTCGGGGTCGAGCTGATTGGCGGCGATGGAGGGGCGCAGGAAATTGGCACTGATGCCGCAGATGGCGTCGGTCCAGAGCACATCGCTCATCGACACTTCCGTGAGCATTCGCTTGTGGCCGGGGACCACGCCTGACTCCTCGGTGGCGATGAATCGGGTGCCCATGCAGACCATGTCGGCGCCGAGCAATTCAGCCGCCGCGATGCCTTCGCCAGTGGCGACGCCGCCCGCGAGCTGGATGATGCCGTCAAAGAAGCGACGCACCCTGGGCACGAAGGCGAAGGGGCTGAGCAGGCCGCCGAGACCACCGGCGCCGGCGCAGACCAGCATAAGGCCATCGACCCCGGCGGCGACGGCCTTCTCTGCCTGCTCGACGGTGGTGGCGTCATGTATGACCAGGCCGCCCCAGTCGTGAACCTGTTTGACGAGTTCCGAAGGATCGCCGGCATTTGTCGTGATGAGGGGGAGGCGCGCGGCGCGACAGGCGGCGATTTCGCCCGCCAGGGATTCCGCCGGCTTGTGGCGGGAGACGTTGATGTTGACGGCGAAGGGGGCCGGGTCGCCGCCGTGATCGGCGTGCTTGTGGCGGGCGGTCTCGATCCGGTCGATCCAGCTGGCGAGCCCGCCATCACGGGCGGCATTATGGGTGGGGAAGCAGCCGATGATGCCGGCGCGGGAGCAGGCGCTGACGAGGGCCACGTTCGAGGCGATGGACATGGGCGCCGCCATGAGGGGCAGCCGGAGGCTGAAACGGTCGATCCTGGTTGACAAGGGCTCGCCTCTCTCGCACATCAAGTATATAACCTAGTATAATAACTAGTCCGGACGAAAAGGGAAGCGACCATGGCCTTCAAGACACGTATCACCGAATTGCTGGATATCGAGCATCCGATCGTTCAGGGCGGCATGCAGAGCGTTGGCGTTGCCGAGCTGGCCTCGGCTGTGTCGAATGCAGGCGGCCTCGGCCTGCTGACGGCCCTGACGCAGCCCTCGCCGCAGGCGCTGCGCGAGGAGATCGAGCGCTGCCGCAGCATGACGGACAAGCCGTTCGGCGTGAACCTGACCGTGTTCCCGACCATGAATTCGCCGGACTATGCCGGATATGTCAAAGCGATCATCGATGGCGGCATCACGATTGTCGAAACGGCCGGAACGTCGGCCGTGGCCGAATTCTGGGAGATGATGAAGCCGCACGGCATTCGCATCCTGCACAAGTGCACTTCGGTGCGCCATTCTGTGTCGGCCGAGCGCAAGGGCGTCGATGCGATCTCGATTGACGGGTTCGAATGCGCTGGACACCCGGGCGAGGACGACGTTCCGGGACTGGTCCTTATCCCTTGCGCGGCGGACCAGGTGAAGATTCCGATGATTGCCTCGGGCGGCTTCGGTGACGGGCGCGGCCTTGTTGCGGCGCTGGCGCTGGGCGCGGAGGGCATCAATATGGGCACGCGCTTCTGCGCCACGCAGGAAGCGCAGATCCACCCCAATGTGAAACAGGCCTATGTCGACAATGACGAGCGCGGCACGCACCTGATCTTCCGCAATTTCAAGAATACGGCGCGGGTGGGCAAGAGCGAGGTCTCCGACGAGGTCGCGCGGCGGCTGGCCCAGCCGGACGCGAAGTTCAGGGACGTGGCAGAGCTGGTGGCGGGCACGGCGGGACGCGAATTGCTGCAGACGGGCGACCTGACCAAGGGTGTGTTCTGGGCCAGCATGGTGCAGGGCCTGATCCACGATATTCCGACTGTGAAGGAACTGATCGACCGGATCATCGGCGAAGCCGACGCGATCCTCGACAAGCGGCTGGCGGGTATGCACAGGAATGCATAAAGGGTTCCTGTTAAAAGATTAAAATGCTCAAAACAGCAGATATTATCTGACGTTACTCATTATAAAGGTATCTATTAAGTAGTCTTCCGGATAGTTTTAGCAGGTTCCCACCTGTAGCGTCATGCTTGGATAGACATCCATCAGGACGCATTCAGGGAGCACACAATGAAACCATTTCTCTTCAGCTGCGACGCCCATATCGCGGAACCCGCAGACCTTTTTTTCAAGAACATGCCGGAGCATCTCAGCCAGTTCGTCATTCATGGTGAAAAGGACGGCGACTACCGGATCACGCGGATCGGCGACCAGGTGATCCTGAAGGTAAAGGCCAATTTCCATGCGCACAAGACAGGGCAGAAGGATGCATCCTTCTCGGCTCAATCGGAGACGGCGGACGACAGATCCTGCACGGACGCCAGGGACAATTTCGTGAGCGATTGCGCGGTGGATACGCGGCGCCTTGGCGCGCGCGACCTTGCGCTGCGCTTCCAGGACATGGACCGCGACGGTGTGGACGCCGAACTCGTCTTCCCGTCGCTGGGCCTGATGCTGCCGCGCATTGCCGATCGTGAAGGCCAGCGCGTGGCCTGCCAGATTTATAACGACTGGGCGTGGGACTATTGCAAAGCGTCCGAGGGGCGCCTGGTGCCCGCAGCCATGATCCCCTGTATCGATTTCGAGGATGCGCTGGCCGAGTGCAAGCGGACGGCAGCGATGGGCTATGCGGCCTTCTGCCTGTGGGAAGGGCTCAACAATTACAATGACGAACGCTGGGACCCGATCTTTGCCTTTGCGGGCGAAAACAATATCCCGCTCGTGTTCCATACAGGCGTCGGCGACGTGAACATTCGCGCCCTGAAGGGGCCGGGCTCGGGCATGTTCAACTATACCCGTCAGATGAACGATGCGGTGGACATCATCACGCAGCTGGTCGGCGGCGGCGTTCTGGACCGCAATCCGAAGGCGCACATCCTGTTTGCCGAACATTCGGCCGGCTGGCTGTGGGGGCTCGCCGAGCGGATGGACGAGATTTATCATGGCCATGCGCCGGTTATCCACCCTAAGCTGTCACGCCTGCCGAGCCAGATCGTCCGCGATCAGGTTCACTGTGCCCTGCAGAATGACGTCGGCTCTGTTGCCACGCGCAAGGGTGTGGGCATCGGCGCGCTGTTGTTTGCGACGGACTATCCGCACTCGGAAGGGACGTTCCCGTTCTCGGGCAAGGTGGTGGACCGTATGATGGCAGAGAATGCCGATGCCACGATGGAAGATTTCATCGCGGTGCTCGGCGGGAATGCGGCGAAGCTGTTCAAGCGCGCGAACCTCGAGGCGAAGGTGGCCGAACGGGCGCGCGCGCTGGTTGACGCCTGAGGAACAAGCCCAACACAGATATCAGGATACGCCACGCCCGCCACTTGTGCGGGCGTGTGCGTTTGGGGCAGTCAGTCCACCATGAAGGCGTCGAACGCATCCTTATAGTCCGGGTGCCAGCGTGACAGGGCGGGGCGGTTCTCTATGATGTCGCCGGCGTTCCAGAGGATGCGTTTCTCGTCTGTTTCGCGCGGCGTGTCATTGTCGGGGCAGAGGATGTAGAAGTCGCCGCGGTCAAGCGATTGCATCATGAAATCAACGACTTGCTCCGAAGACCACGCGCCGGGCGGCTGGGTGGGGATGTGCCGGGCGATCATGCCCGTATAAGTGAAGCCGGGGATCAGGAGGTGAGCAGTGATGCGGCTGCCGGTCTTGTCCCGCAGCGTGTGGGCGAGGCCCTCGGTCAGGGCTTTCACGCCGGACTTGCTGACATTGTAGGCGGTGTTGCCGGGCGGCTGGGTAATGCCCTGCTTGGAGCCTGTGTTGATGATGAGGCCGGGTTGGTCGCCCGCCAGCATGGCCGGCAGGAACGCCTTCAGGCCATAGACCATGCCCATGAGATTGGTGGCGATGACGGCCTCCCACGCATCGATGTCTGCGAGTATGTCGCCGCCGCCGCCGATGCCGGCATTGTTCATCAGGACGGCGGGCGGGCCATGTTCCGCAATGAGGGATGCCGCGAGCGCGCTGACGGATCGCGCGTCTGAAATGTCCTGTTCGTGGACGATGAAACCGTGCCCTTCGATGTCGAGGGACGAGAGATTGCGATCGAGGATACAGACCGTGAGGCCAAGATCCTTGAACCGGTGGGCGGCGGGAAGGCCGATGCCGCTGGCGCCGCCGGTAACGATTGCCAAGCGGCCTGCGGTGAGGGCGGGGTGGATGGGTGTGTCTGTCATGGGCGTGTGTCTCCTGAGGTCAGGGTATCAGGTGTCGGTACGGGCTGGCCAGTAGCGGTCACGGATCTGGCGCTTGTAGAGCTTGCCATTGTCGCCGCGAGGCAAGTCCGGGTCGAAGTCCACGCTTTTGGGGCATTTGACTGGCGAGAGCTTTGCCCGGCACCAGGCCATGAGTTCGGCGGCAAATTCGGGTGTGGCATCCTTTGGGTCGACCGGCTGGACGACGGCCTTGACCTGTTCACCCATTTCCGGGTCGGGCACACCTATCACGGCGGCATCCATAACTGCAGGGTGCGAGACGAGTGCGTTCTCGGCCTCCTGGGGGTAGATGTTCACGCCGCCGGAAATGATCATGAAGCTCTTGCGGTCTGTGAGAAAGAGATAACCGTCCGTATCAAGATAACCGATATCTCCGAGCGTTGACCAGTTGGCGTGATCCGGATGGCGGGACTTGCGCGTCTTTTCAGGATCATTGTGGTAGTGGAAATCGGAAGCGCCCTCGAAATAGACAATACCTGGTTTGCCCGGGGTGAGCTCGCGGCCGTCTTCATCGCAGATATGCAGGATGCCGACGCTGGCGCGGCCGACGGAGCCCGGCTTCTCCAGCCATTCTTCGGATGTGATATTAGTGGCGCCATTTCCTTCCGAGCCGCCGTAATATTCAAGCAGGATGGGACCGAGCCAGTCGATCATCTGGTGCTTGATATCGACCGGGCAGGGCGCGGCGGCATGGATCAGGGTTTTCAGGCTCGAGATGTCATAACCGAGGCGTATGACCTCCGGCAGGCGGAGGAGCCGCACGAACATGGTGGGGACCATCTGGCTGATCGTGACTTTGTACGTCTCGATGGTCTTCAGGGCGCGTTGGGGATCAAACTTCTGCATCATCACGACGGTGGCGCCGAGGCGGTGGCATGAGGTCGAGAAGGCGAGGGGCGCGGTATGGTAGAGGGGCGCCGGGGAGAGGTAGACGCTGGTCTCGTCCATGCCGT
This sequence comes from Hyphomonas oceanitis SCH89, assembly GCF_000685295.1. Taxonomy (GTDB): domain Bacteria; phylum Pseudomonadota; class Alphaproteobacteria; order Caulobacterales; family Hyphomonadaceae; genus Hyphomonas; species Hyphomonas oceanitis. The sequence goes on along the minus strand of NZ_ARYL01000022.1, from coordinate 41,085 downwards.
AGGCGGCGCGCATGCGCTCGGCGAGGGGATGGGGATCTGTCGCCGCGCCGGTGGCGAGCGGCTGGCGGATGCCCTTGGGCCGCCCGGTCGTGCCGGAAGAATAGACCATGTGGAAGCCGGGTGCCTCGTCAGCGATGTGTGTGGCGGGTTCTTGTGCGATGGCCGTGTTCCAGTCGGCGAGACCTGCCAGGCCCGCGCCAAGCTGATAGGCATGCGCGACGGAGGACGGAAGGTGGCTGGCCAGAAGGTCGGCTGCGCCCTTAACGGCCTCATGCGTGACCAGGAGCTGTGCGCCGCTGTCGGAGAGGATATAGGCGGCCTCCTCGGCGGTGAGCGCGGTTGCCACGGGGGCGATGTAGAGCCCTGCGCGCTGGGCGGCCCAGTAGAGGGTGAAGTAGGCCGGGATGTTCGGCAGCCAGAGGGCGATCGTATCGCCTGACTGCAGCCCGAGACGGCGCAGGAGATGGGCGCCCTGGTTTGCCGAGCGTTCCAAATCGCCATAAGAGAGAAATTCGCCGGTTTCGGCGACGATCACAGCGGGCTTGTCCGGCGCGACACTTGCATGGAGTCTTGGGTGAGACATTTGTAATTCCGTCAATATTGTACAGGATTGGTTGATCTGGCAGAGTTTTGCCTGAGATGTTACACTAGGTAAACTATTATAGGTTACTGGGCGATACAAAGCGCCTGGTTCAGGGCGCGACAGAAAGTTGGACGAAATGACAACGAAATCGACGATGACACGTGAAGACCTGCGGCCGAACGGTGGTGCGCAACAGCGTATCCGGACGCCAAAAACCTCCGAAGTCGTTGCCGACAAGATCCGTGGCCAGATCGTACGCGGCGAGTTGACTGAGGGCGACACGCTGCCGCCGGAAGGTCAGCTGATGGAAACACTCGGTGTCTCGCGCCCGACCCTGCGTGAAGCCTATCGCATCCTCGAAGCCGAGAACCTTATCTCCGTGACACGCGGATCGCGCTCCGGGGCGCAGGTGCACCGCCCACGCGCCGAAGTGGCGTCCCGCTATGCCGGGTATGTCCTGCAATCGCAGGGAACGACGATTGCCGATCTGTATGCGTCGCAGATGGCGCTTGAGCCATACGTCGTGCGCACACTGTGCCAGATGCGCAACAACACGGATGCGGTAGCGGCCCTGAGCGAGCATCTTGAGTACCTATTGTCGCTTGTCGACGGGTCGCGCATCGAGGCTTTCACCCGCGGCGTTGCAGATTTCCACCTGCTGCTGGTCAAGCTGGCCGGCAACCAGACGCTTACCTTCATCAACCAGATGCTCCTGGACCTGATGGCCAATCACAAGACTGACGTCATGCGCCGCGATCCGATCGATCCCGAGACCCGAAAGAAACGTCTCCTGGGTGGTATGAAGTCGTATCGCAAGCTGATTCAGCTGATCGAAGCGCACGAAGAAGAAGCTGCCGTTGCGCACTGGCGCTTGCACCTCAAGAACGCCCATGCGCGTTGGGCGGGTCCCGGCGAAGGTGAGCGGGTTGTCGACGCGCTGAACGTTTAGTTCGACGCCCGGAGTCATCGCGCCGTTTCAACCGGCGTGAAGCTCCGGAACGGTTTCATCCCGAAAAAAAAGAACGCCGCGCCAAGTGGTGCGAACACGATATAAGTCGCTGCGAGAGATTTCTTCACGGCCAGTTGATCTTGAAATACGAAGTCTGTCAGGAATGCTGGAAATGACGGACCGATCGTCAGCCCGGCAATCGAGATCGATGCGATAAATACAGCCGACATGCGACCGCGCAACTCTGCGGGAGTTGCGATCTGTAGCGCTGCAGCAGACACGCCGATGAAGTTGCCCAAAATCTTGACGGGCGCCATGGCAAGCAGGAAACCCAATGCGCCAAAAGGCATAATGAGAATGACTGGTGCTGCGAATGCGATGATTCCCATGCCATAGACATAGTAACGCAGGTGCGCATCACGAACGCCCCGCGTGTAAAGCAAGTCCACCAATGCCCCATTCATCAGCAAGCCAAATACACCGAGCACGGCGGACCAGGCCCCGAGCGACATGCCGACTGTTGCGATCGACCAGCCGTAGACGCGGTGAAGGATGACGGCGGTCCAGGACATTCCGGCATAGGCACACACCATCATGCAGGCAGAGCCGCCGATCAGGCAGATGATGAAGCGGGCATGAGCCCCCATGAAAGCGAACACGGCCTTTAGCGGCGCCGCTTCTGCCGCCAACAGGTGTCGGCGCTTCGGTTCCGGCATGGCAAAGACGAGAAAAGCAATCAGAATGCCCGGAAAGCCCGTTACCACGAAGGCAATCTGCCATATTTCAAGATCCGGCAAGAGCGGCAAGGTGCCGCCATGGGCAGCCCAGGTAACAACCGCGCCACCAATCGCATAAGCAACCGATGCTCCGAGCAGCGACCCGATCGAGTAGACCGAGAGTGCCAGCGCGAGGCGTTTTTTCGGGAACAGGTCACTCAGTATCGAATAGGCCGCTGGCCCTAGCGCGGCCTCGCCCAATCCAACCCCTATCCGTGCTGCGAGCAATGTGCCGTACGTTTCTGAAAGCCCGCAGAGCATGGCACATATCGACCAGGCCATCACGCCCCAAAAAATGACCCAGCGACGGGAATATCGATCAACAGCGTACCCAAGCGGCAATCCTGCCGTTGCATATAAAATTCCGAATGCCAGACCCTGCAGCAAGCTTACCTGGAAATCGGAAACCCCTAGGTCCAACTTGATGGAGTCCACCAGGAGCGCGATTATCTGACGGTCCAGAAACGCCATGAGTCCCATGATGAGCAGGACTGCAACGCTGAGCCATGCCAGCGTTGCGGGAGGAAAAGCGTACTCAGTCTGTTCGTCTGTATTCCGGACATGCGTCTTTTCGACCATATCTGCCTCCATCCAAGATCTGGTGTACGGGCCACCTACCGCGCAACCACCTGATTATTGTGGCGCGCGGTGATGACATACCTGCGATTATCGGGTTCAGAACTTGTAGCCGAGCCGCACGCCCCAGGTCCGGGGAAGGTTTCGCTGGGCAAAGACCACATCGAAAAGGCCAGGCGAATAGAACTTGTTCGTGTAGTATGTTTCGTCCGTCAGGTTCTCGAGAAATACTTGGCCGTTGAGTCCGCCATCAGACGATGTCCACATAAGTCTCAGATTGGCGATTCCGTAGGCACCCTGAATTTCGTAAGGGTTAGCGTCGATATTCAGGCTTGTTTCCGTCTGATACCGTCCATCGAGTTGCAGGTCGAACTCGCCAACACTGGTGCGCGGGAGGGTGTAACGAATCAAGGCGTTCGCATTCAATTCTGGAGCGCCTGGCAGGCTGTTGCCGTTCACCACGCTGCCGTCAAAAATAAGATCTGACTTGATCTCGGAATCAAGCAGTCCAACGCCCAATGAGAGATACAGGGAGTCAGTGGGAACCGCCGTGATCTCCAATTCCGCACCGGTAACCGTGGCATCACCGGCATTGAGGAAGTCGACGACAATATTTCCCTGTTGATCAGACGTGCCGGCATTCGCCTGTAGGCCTTCGAAATCATACAGGAAGACCGCTCCGTTTATGCGCAACCGGTCGCCGAACAGGTCCGACTTGAGTCCCGCCTCCCAGGCCGTGAGATTCTCCGCCGTAGCCGGACCACGGGCGGCCAGACTGGTGGCGTTTGCGGCGAAGCCACCGCTCTTGAATCCGCGAGACAGTTTGGCATAGGTCAGGATATTGTCGCTGGGCTTGTAGTTGAGGGTGATGTCGCCGGAGAAATTGCTGAACGATGTTGATTCCGGAGCCGCGATCGAATCGCCGCCGCGTGTCATCATTTCCTCGAGTGTCCGCTCTTCATCGGTGTAGCGTCCGCCGACAACCAGTGACAATTTTTCAGTCAATTCGTTATCAACCTGGGCGAATACAGCCCAGGCATTGGTATCGACCTGACCATTGCCGCTGCCAAGGCTCAGCTCGTTGCCCGGAAAATTCGATGACACGAATGCCGTCGTGTTCTCAATCTTGCGTTCGTCCTTGTAGGCATATGCACCCACGACCCATTTGGCATTTTCGTTTGCACCATTGAGCCTGAATTCCTGACTGAGCGCTTCTGTGTCGGCAGTGAAGAATGGCGCAAGATAGGAGGCCCCTCCGGTTGAGAGATAGGCACCTGGAGTTGTGGCGTAACGCGTTACGGTGTCGTATTGTTCATAGCTCGTGATGGACGTGAAATCCGCCCATCCGAAATCCCAGCGCACCCGCGCGGAAACGCCGGATTTGTTGTAATTCATCGGCAGCGGGAATTCGGCATACGCATCTTCGAAGTCTTGAGTGGGAATCTGCAATCCAAGCCGGGTGTAGCAGTTGCCTGCCTCAACATTGCCGACGGCACAATTCGTGACGCCATCCTGCTCGAGGATTCCGAAGAAGACGGGGCTTGTGGTGGTGCCGCGTGATTGCGTGTGATTGGCGCGGATCGTAAGATCCGCATCTGGCGTCAGATCTGCCATGAGGGTACCGCGAAGGGCGATAACTTCCGACTCGCCGAATCCTCCCTGTCCTGTGATCGGATTGGTCTGCAGTTCCCCATTTTCGCTATAACGGGCAGACAGGCGCATTTTCAGTCCGTCCGTGACGGGGCCGCCGATGGCGCCTTCAAGAACGCGCTTGTCAAATTCACCGACCTCGGCACTGACATACCCATTGAGTGTGTCGCCCGGGTCGCGCGAGATGAAGTGGACCAGACCCGCAGTCGTATTGCGGCCGAACAGGGTTCCCTGCGGACCCTTCAGGACCTCAACCCTCTCCACGTCGAATAGTTGGCTCAGTGCGGCGCCCTGCGCGGGCTGGAAAACTTCGTCGATATACAGCGCGACGGGTCCATCATTGACGTTCGAGAAGTCAACGAAGCTGATACCGCGGAGGCTGAGCCAAGCATTCGTCGATCCGCCTCCACCTTCACCCTGAAGCCCGGTGACCGTAAAATTCGGAGTCTGCCATGCGACCTGATTGATCTGATCAAAACCAAGCTTCTCGATTGAGTCGGCGGAGAAGGCTGTTACGGCGATTGGAACGTCCTGAAGGTTTTCCTCGCGTTTTTGCGCGGTAATCACAATCGTGCCAAGGCGATTGACCCGGTCTGTCGTTTCATCAATCGGCGCAAGGACCTCCTCCGCTGTATCTTGAGCGTTCGCCGCAGATATGGCGATAGCCGATGCCGTGCCGAGCATGATCAAAAACCGCGATGCGGATGCGACAGTCCTATGGCCACGTAACATGTTTTGTTTCTCCCCTGTGAATATTCGGGACACCCGGAATTCCGAGCGACCCGCCGTCAATTTTTAGTTGTTAAACCTAGTGTACTAACTAAACATAGTATAGCAAGTCCTGTCGACGATCTATTTTGAGGTCAAGATGGATTCATCAGGCTTGTCCGGGCTCGCGCATTGTGAAACGCCTGCGACTGAAAATTCGATCGGGAGACGACATGGCATTTCATTCAAGTTTGCATGATGCGTTTGTGCTGGCGGCCAGAGCACAGCCGGAGGCGCGCCTTGTCGTGCATTCCGATGTGCGTCCTGAAATCACAACGCTGGCCGATTTGTTTCAGCGTGGCGAGGCGGTAGGTGCGCGTTTCCGGGAATTGGGCATTGGCAAAGGCGATGTCGTGGCGGTCATGCTGCCGGCCTGGGCCGAATGGCTGACAGCGCTGGTCGGTGCGGCCTATGCGGGCGCCGTATTCCTGCCGATCGTGACAATCTACAAGGCGAAGGATCTGGCTTTCGTGCTGCGCCAGTCGCGCGCAAAAGCGATCGTCACGCCGGATGAATTTCGGGGCACGGATTATGCGGCGTTGCTGGCGGCGTGTGGCGACCTGCCGGACCTGAAACATCACTTTGTTGCGGGCGACAGCTATGCCGTGCTCGAAGCCGGTGAACCAGGCGGCGACCCTGCGCGCGTGGCGCCGGAAGCTTTTTCCTTCCTGGTCTATACGTCTGGCACGACGGCGGATCCGAAAGGCGTGATGCATTCCGGCGCGACGCTGCTGGCGGAGCTGGATTCGCAGGCGGAGGCGCGCGGTCCGGTAGAGGAGGAGACTTTCCTGTCACCCTGGCCGCCGGGACATGTCGCGGGGGCATTGCAGTTGCTGCGCTTTGTGGCGCACGGTACGCCGGTTGTGGCGATGGACCAGTGGAATGCACAAGAGGCGGCGCGGCTAGTGGACACGTACAAGATCACCGCATCGTCCGGCACGCCGTTTCACATGAGCGGCCTGCTGGATGCGGCGGCCGAAGACGGGCGCGACCTGTCGAGCCTGCAGAATTATGTGCTCGGAGCCGCGCCAGTGCCGGCTGCGCTGGTGCAGCGTTGCGTCGATCTCGGGATCAGTGTCGTGCACGCGTATGGCTCGAGCGAGCATCCGACGGTGACGATGGGCAAGGCGGAGGATTCGCTGGAGTCGCGGCTGAATACCGAAGGACGTGTGATGCCGGGGTCGGAAATCCTGATCGTGGATGAAGACGACAAGGTGCTGGAGACGGGTGACGGTGAGATCGTGACGCGCGGACCGGAACTGTTTCTCGGCTACTTTGACACGCGCCTGAACCAGAAAGCGTTCCTGCCGGGTGGATGGTATCGCACTGGCGATGTCGGGCATGTGGATGCTGACGGGTACCTGCACATCACCGACCGAAAGAAGGACATCATCATCCGCGGCGGTGAGAACATTTCCTCGCGCGAAGTGGAAGATGCGATGCGGCGCATGTCAGGCATTGTTGACGCAGCCGCGGTGGCCATGCCGGACGAGCGGCTGGGTGAGCGGGTGAAAGTCTATGTGGAAATGACCGATGGCGCTGCCCCCTCGCTCGAAGACGTGAAGGCGCATTTCGCGGCGCTCGGCATCGCGAAGCAGAAGACGCCGGAAGTGGTAGAGCTGATTGCGGCGTTGCCACGCAACGCGACAGGCAAGGTATTGAAGGCGGACTTGAGGACGCGTGCCGCCGGGCATTGAGTTATATAACTAGGTGTGCTTTTAAGGATCATGGCCCGCCTGCGGGCATTGACCCTTTGACCGCGAGGTTTGCCGCCCATGTCCACGCTCACGCTGCCCCTACCCGACTTCATGCAGGACGAGGAATTGCGCATGTTCGCCGATGCGGCGCAGCGCTTCTTTTCACGGGCCGCGCCGCCCGAACGGATTCAGAAATGGGTCGATGACGGGCAGGTCGAGCGCGAGTTCTGGACCGAAGTTGGCGAGGCCGGATTCCTGGGCGTCAGCCTGCCGGAGGAATATGGCGGGCCGGGCGGGGATTTCCGGCACGATATCGTCCTGTGCGAGACGTGCGCGCGGCTGGGTCTCGACGGCTTTGCCATCACGCTGCACAATGTGATCGTGTCGCCCTATATCCAGCTGCACGGCACCGAGGAACAGAAGCAGCGCTGGCTGCCGAAACTGGTATCGGGCGAACGTGTGTGCGCGATTGCGATGAGCGAGCCGGGCGCAGGGTCCGACCTGCAGGCGATCCGCACGACGGCGCTGAAGGATGGTGATGGCTATCGCATCAACGGGTCGAAGACATTCATCTCCAACGGACAGATTGCCGACTTTATTGTCGTCGTCGCTAAGACCGATCCGAGCAAGGGCGCGCGGGGCGTGTCGCTTCTGGTCGTGGAGACAGACAAGGTCGAGGGCTTCCGGCGGGGAAACAAGCTCGACAAGATCGGGCACGAGGCGCAGGACACGTCGGAACTCTTCTTCGATGACGTCTATATCCCGGCTGAGAACCTGCTGGGCGGCGTCGAGGGAAAGGGCTTCTTCCAGCTGATGGCGGAGCTGCCGCGCGAGCGCCTGATCATCGCAGTCAATTCCGTGATCGCGATGGAGAAGGCGATCAACTGGACGCTCGATTATACCAAGGACCGCAAGGCGTTCGGCCAGTCAGTCTTCGAATTCCAGAACACGCAGTTCCAGCTCGCCGCCTGCAAGGCGAAAGCCGTCGTGGCGCGTACGTTCGTCAATGACTGTATCGAGAAGGCCTGCAATGGCACGCTGGATAATGACACATCAGCGATCGCCAAGATGTGGGTGACCGACACCGAATGGGAGATCATGGACGCCTGCCTGCAATTGCATGGCGGCTATGGCTACGTGAACGAGTTCCCGATTGCCAAGCAGTGGAAGAACTCGCGGATCCAGCGGATCTATGGCGGGTCGAACGAGATCATGAAAGTGCTGATCGCACGGGGGCTCTAGTGGCGCGTCTCGAACTTTCGGAACAGGGAGTCCGGCGACTGCCAGTCGATGCGGACCTGGCGGTGGTGGAAATACCAGCCCCCGGGGAGGCGGACGAAACGATCGACATAGACACCGGCATGGTCCAGGCCGATATTCGAAAAGACCTGGAAATAGGTGCGGCCTGTGGCGCCGGACGACCCGCCGAGTTCGACCAGGGACGACGTGAGATGGTGGCGTACGAGGCTGAGGGCGGGATCACGTGTGCCGCTGGTAAGCGCCTTGACAATGTTATCCGGGCCTTCGGCGCGCGCACCCGGGAATTCCAGCACGCCGTCGTGTGCAAAACAGGCGGCGAGGCCTTTGACGTCGCCCCGGTCGCCGTTGATCGTGTAGCGCGCCATGAGCTGGGTAATGGCGGCCCGTTCAGCTTGTTCGGAGTGGGGCATGGATGTGGTCGCTTCGATTACCAGGTTACAGATCAATGGCATGATGTCCACAGACGGCGCAAGATACGTAAAATCGAGGGAGGCGCCTGATGGCGACCAAGAGACCTAACCGGATCGTGGAGCCGCCCTTTGCGGAGCGATCCTTCCTGCCGGAGGCGGTGTTCTCCGAGGATGTCGTGATGGTGACTGGCGGCAGCTCAGGCATGGGGCGTGGCATGGCGCTGGCCTTTGCGCAGGGTGGTGCCAAGCTGGCGATTGTCGGCCGAGACCTTGAAAAGGCGCAAGCCGTGGTGGCCGAGATCGAGGCCATGGGTGAGACGGCGCTGGCGGTGAGCGCTGATGTGCGTGACCCGGTAGCGGTGAGCGCGGCGTTCGATACGGCGGAAGCGGCGCTGGGGCCGGTGAGCATCCTGGCGAACAATGCGGGCGGGAATTTCCCCGCGCTGGCAGAGGCCCTGTCGACGAATGCGTGGAACGCGATCACGCGGATCGCGATTGATGGCACCTTCCTGTGCTCGACGGAGTTTGCCCGGCGGCGCTTGGCGCTGGGTGCGCGGGGCGCGATCGTCAACAATAGCGCGCAATATATCTGGACCGGGTTTCCGGGTGATGCGCACTCGGCTGCGGCGAAGACGGCCGTGGCGACGATGACACGAGCCTTCGCGAGGGATTGGAAGGACAGCGGTATCCGCGTGAACTGCGTGGCGGCGGGCTTCTTCCCGCATGGCGCCTCAACGAATGGCGATGACCCGGACGTGGTGGAAAACCTCGGTCGGATGATCCCGGCCGGGCGCACGGGGCGGATGCAGGAATTCGGCTGGGCGGCGGCTTTCCTCTGTTCGCCGTTTGCATCGGCCATAACGGGGCAGGTGATGATGATTGACGGGGGCGAGAGCCTGAGGCGGGCGCTGATGTCGCCGGACTTTGTGCCGCCGAACCAGCGATCGAATGTCTGGGGGTATACCGCATGAGCCGCACAGTGCCGAGCTGGCTAGAAGACCCGGTGGCGATTGTCATTGGTGAGGGCGAGGGCGTGGAAGCCGTGGCGCATGAACTAGCGGCGGCCGGCGCGACGATTGCGCGTGGGCCGGTAGCGGGCAGCCATGCGGTGGCGGCTGAAGCGATAGTGGCGGCAAGCGCAGCGGCGCGCGACCCGGTGACTCTGCTGGTGCATGCGGGCGGGCCGGTGTCGACTATGCGTGCGGAGAAGCTTGACCTTGCAGCGTGGCGCGCGGGCATGCAAGCCGGGCTGGACAGCCGGTTCTTCTATGCGGCGGAGCTGGCGAAAAGCCTGATCGCGCAGGGGCTGACGGGATCGATCCTGTTCCTTGACCTGCCCGAAGACGGCGGCGGGACGGTGCAGGCGGCCGCGTCCGGCGGTTTGGGCAACCTGACCAAGACGCTGGCGGTGGAATGGGCGCGGGACGGCATTCGCGTGAACACGATTGCCAGCCGTGTCGTTGGCGGAGGTACGAAGCAGGAGTTGCGTTCACTCGGCGCGCTGGCGTCCTATCTCGTCAGCGATTTTGCGGCCTATGTGACCGGTAGCATTACCGGTATCGACGTCGATGACTTCCTCCTGCCCGGCGCATGAGGCGCGCAAAGTGAGCCTCTTCGATCTTACAGGCAAGACAGCCGTGGTAACAGGGTCGACCCAGGGGATCGGCCGTGGCATTGCGGAACAGCTGGTCAGGCAGGGTGCCAATGTGATCGTGTCGAGCCGTAATGCGGAACGCTGCGAAGACGCCGCCGAGGCGATCAACCGGACACCGGGCCGACCAGGCGAGAGGGTTGCCAGGGCCGTGCCGTTCGACCTCGATGACCGGGCTGGGATCAATCAGTTTGCCGAGAAAGCAACGGCCTGTTTTGGTAGGGTGGATATCCTTGTCTGCAATGCGGCGGCCCTGTCTTTCATCGGGCCGGCAGCGAGCACACCGCCGGAGCGCTTCGACCGGCTGCTGCAGACCAATATTCACAACAATTTCCGGCTCTGCCAGGCCTTCAGGCCGGTGATCGCGAAACAGGGGGGTGGCAGCATGATCCTCATCGGCTCGCTGGCGGGACATTCGGTCAATGCCGGGATGCTGGCCTATTCGGTCTCGAAGGCGGGTGTCGCGCACATGAGCCGGATACTGGCCGATGAGTTCGCGGTCGACGGCATTCGCGTGAACTGTGTCTCGCCGGGCTTCATCCGGAGCAAGTCGTCTAGACCTGTCTTCGATCGGCCTGAAGCGCTGGCGCAGATCGTGAGCGGCATTCCCCTGCAGCGGCCGGGTGAGCCGGAGGATGTGGCGGGGGCGGTGGTGTTCCTCGCATCCCGGGCGGGGTCCTATGTGACAGGCGAGACGATCCTGGTGGATGGCGGGCGGGTAAACCTCAACCCGCCGCGACCCAGAGGCGAGAACCCAAATGCGGCGCTGAGGTCAGTTGTGGAAGAGGACAAGGGGTGATGGGCGTTCGGGGACTGGAACCGGGCAGGCGGCCAGCGCTGCTCATTTCGGAAATCCAGAATGGCATCGCGAATGGGGCCTATACCCAGTCGCCGCTTGTGGAGCAGGTGGCCGAACGTGGGATCGTACCGAGGATCAACGCTCTCGCTGACGGCTTCCGGATAGCCGGCCATCCGGTCATACATTGCATCGTGACGATGCGGCCGCAGGGTTTGGGATGGAACCGCAATTGCGTGCTGGCCGCGCGCATCGAGAAGGGCGGTTACCTGATGAAGGGCACACCATCGGCGGCCATTCATGAGGATGTGCGTGTTGGTGCGGGCGATATTGTCAGCGAACGCCACCATGGCATGACCGCTTTTACCGGGACGGACCTGGACGCGACATTGCGCGGGCTCGATGTGGACACAGTCGTATTCGCGGGCGTCTCGACAAATGTCGCCTTGATGGGCGGATCGTGCGAAGCGGTCGGGAACGGGTATCATGTGGTGATCGCTGAAGACTGTACGGCTGGCGGGACGGCGGAGACGCACAGGATTCAGGTGACGATGCACCTGCCGCTCGTCGCCACGATGAGCGACAGCGCGTCTGTGCTTGGATCGATCGCCTGACCGAGTCGCTTCAGCGAGGTGATATGGGTCGAGAGACACCATCCCATCACCAGCCAGCCGGCGCCGAAGACAGCAAAGCCAGTCCGGGATCCGAAGGGCCGGACTCAGGTCACAGGAGCGCCAACGCGACGGTGAAATTGAACACGCCCCCGATTGCGTTCAACCATGCGGGCGAAATGACGCGCCCGGGTGGTTTGCGAAAGATGTCGGGAATGCTTTCCCGGCCAGCCCATGCCTGTATGCGGAAGGCCCCCGCGAAGAACCAGGCGATGTATATGGACCGGTGTATGGAAACCTCGTGGAACTGCCCTTCTCATGCTGCTGATCGGCGCGGTCCCGGAAGGCGTTTTGCAGCGCCGAGACCGGTAACCTCCCGGACGCTGACGAAGACCATGGCAGGCCAGGCGGCCAGCAGGACGGCGCGGAGGATCCATATCGTCCTGGTGTTCCTTGAGGACTAAGGCCGGATAATCCAGCCGCCATCGACATGGAGAACCTGTCCGGTCATCCAGGCGCCTGCCGGCGAGCAGAGGAGGAGGAGCGGGCCGACCAGTTCGTCAGGTTCGCCGCGCATGCGCATGGCGATGCTTGCTTCGAGTGCCTTGATGAAAGGCGAGTCAGGCGGTGTCAGCATGGCGCCGGCATCGGACATCGTGTTGCCGGGGGCGATGGCGTTGACGTTAATGTTCTGGCTGCCGAGCTCGCGGGCGAGCGTGGTGGTCAGGCCGACAAGGGCGATCTTAGTTATGCCGTAGACGGTGGAGGGCGGATAGGCGCCGCCGGAGACCTGGTTGATGATCTTGCCGCCGCCACGCTTGGCCATCAGCGGCACGACGGCCTGCGAACAGTTCAGGGCGCCGGTGACGTTGACCGCGAAGGCACGGTTCCATTGCTCGGTCGTGTGCTGGATGGCGGGGGTAGCCACGATCTCGACCATCAGGGCCGCATTGTTGACGAGGATGTCGACACCGCCGAACGCCTTCTCGGCTGCAGCGACCATGGCAGCGACTGAGGCCGGGTCCGTGATGTCGGTGCGCACGCCGAGCGCCTTGCCGCCTGCGGCGGTGATTTCTGTGGCGACGGCCTTGGCGCCCTCTTCATTGATGTCGGCAACGACGACGGAGGCGCCAGCGGCCGCTAGGCCCATGGCGTAGGCGCGACCGATGGAATTGCCGCGCCCACCGGCGCCGGTGACGATGGCCACTTTGCCGTCAAGGCGGAACTGGTCGATTGAGAATGTCATGTCATGTGTCCTTGAAGCTTAAGCGATCGCGACGGTCTTATAGCGCAGGAATTCGTCGATGCCGGCGCGGCCGCCCTCCTTGCCGAAGCCGGAGAGACCAAGGCCGCCAAACGGCGTGTGCGGATTGATCTGGACGGCGCCATTGACGTAGACGCCGCCTGCTTTCAGGCGCTCGGCCACGCGGTGGATGCGTTTGATGTCGTTCGACTGGATATAGGCGGCGAGGCCGTATTCCGTGTCATTGGCGAGGGCGACGGCTTCGTCTTCGGTTTCGAACTTGAAGACAAGGAGGACGGGGCCGAAGATTTCGATCTGGGCGATCTCGCTCCTGGGATCGACGTCGGCGATGATCGTCGGCTCGACGAAATTGCCATTGGCGAGCTTGCCGCCGCAATGATTGCCGCCCATCAGGATGCGGCCTGACTTTTCAGCCTTGGCGCGGTCGAGCATGCCGACAATCCGGTCGCAGGCGGCGCGGTTAATGACCGGGCCGACGGTAACGCCTTCCTCGAACGGATCGCCGACCTTGTATTGCGAGGCGATGGCGACGAGCTTTTCGCAGACTTCCGCATAGATGTCCTTGTGGACGAGAAGGCGGGTCGGCAGGGCACACCCCTGACCGGCCATGACGCCGATGCTCCACTGGATGGCGCGGGCGCAAGCGGCGTCGATGTCGGCGTCGGGGAACATGAGGCTGGCCGACTTGCCGCCGAGTTCCATGACGGAGGGTTTGATGTTCTCGGCGCAGGCGGCCATGATCTTGCGGGCCGCGATGGGACCGCCGGTGAAGCTGAGCTTCTCGATCTTCGGGTGCGTGACGAGGGCTTCGCCGGCTTCAATGCCACCGGGGATGATCGAGAGGACTCCATCCGGAATGCCGGCCTTTTTTGCGAGGCGGGCATAGAGGTCCGGCGCGAAGGGCGTGATCTCGGCAGGCTTCACGACGACGCAATTACCGGCTGCGAGCGCGGGAGCGACCTTCATTGAAAGCGAGATGAGCGGGCCGTTCCAGGTGATGATGATGCCGACGACGCCGAGCGGCTCGGGCACCGAATAGGCGAACTCGCCGCGCGTATCATAGGTGGAATAGAGATCGCCATCGAGCTTGTCGCACCAGCCGGCATAATACTTGGTCCACTGCACCGAGAGCATGGCCATGCCCATGCCGCCCATCAGGGGTGTGCCGCCATCCTTGGCAGCAAGGGCGGCGAACTCGTCCTTGTGCTGGTCGATCAGTTCGGCAAACTTGTTGAGGATGTCGCGGCGTTGCTCGGGCCGGGTCATGCGCCAGGTCTTGAACGCTTCAGCAGCCGTTTCGACGGCCTGGTCGACCTCAGCCTTGCCGGCGAGCGGAATGTCGGCCTGTTTCTCACCGGTCACCGGGTTGAGGTGGGCGTGGGTGCCGCCGGATCCGCTGCTGAGGCCCTTGTGGCCGATCCATATCTTCACGTCGGGCAGAGTTGTCTCGGCCATATTCTTATTCTCCCAGGGTTCAAGCGTTCAGGCGGAGCCAGAGCTCCGGTATGCCCATGACTGCGCCGCCGCGCGGGGTGGCGGGGGCATGTGTCGGATCGATTTCAAAATCCGGAAAGTCTTCCAGCCAGCGGCGGTAGAGCGTTTCCAGTTCCATCTTGGCGAGGTGACGGCCGAGGCAGGTGTGGCCGCCGGTGCCGAAGCCGAAATGCGTGCGCTTGTCACGGTCGAGATCGACCTTGAGTGCGTCGGGGTTGAGGTCTTCGTCGATGCCGACCAGGGCGATCAGGCAAAGCACCATGTCACCGGCCTTCATGGTCACGCCGCCGAATTCCATGTCTTCGGTGACCTGGCGCGGAAGGGTCGGGAAGGTGTAGCGGCGCATCAGTTCCTCGACAGCCTCCGGAACACGCTCGGGATTGGCGGTGAGCTTGCGGCGGAAGTCCACATCGCGGGCCATGTGGCGAATGCCGAAGGTCATGGCATTGGTGACCGTGTCGAGGCCGGCGATAAACATGAGGAAGCCGATGGACATCAGTTCCTCGAAGGTGAGCTTGCGGCCCTGAAAATCGGCCTGGATCAGTTTGCTGAGGATGTCTTCCCCTGGGCTCTCCATCTTGGCGGAGATGACCTGCTGCAGCTCTCCCATGATGCGCATGGCGTATTCCTGGCGCTTTATGGGATCAGTGGAGCGGAACATGCCTTCGACAAGGCCCCGAAAATCTTCCGCGCGGTCCAGCGGGAAGCCGGCGAACTCCATGAAGACATAGATGGGCAGGCGGGACGCGACAGCATCGACGAATTCGCAGCCGGGCTTGTCCTTCAGTTCGCTGAGGACGAGGTCGGTCCAGTGGTCGACGCGGGCCTGGAGGTGGGCAATGCGGGAGCGTTCGAAATACTCCATCATCAGGCGGCGATAGAGCAGGTGCTCAGGCGGATCGAGCGATTCCGGGATCATGCGGGGCGCGTCATCGCGTGGCGGAATCTGCAGCTGCTTGCTGGAGAAGAGCGCCGGTGTCTTCAGGATTTTGGATATGAGGTCAGAATCCGAGACGACCCAGTGTCCGCCATTGGCGGGCGTCCAGAAGATACCGGGCGCCTCGGTCTTGAGGGCGAGGAGGCCGTCATGGATATCCGCAGCAAGGCGGGGATCATCGAGATAGTCGAATTCGACGATCCGGTCTGGCGAGATGTGATCTGGGGCTGCGACGGCTGACATATGTTTGCTCTCCCGGCTATTTTTGTTAAGTAAATCACGATTTACAAAACTGTCAATACATATATAACCAAGTGCATGAACGAAGTTCAGGACATCCGAAAAAGGGACGCGGCGCGCACGCGCGAGGCAATCCTTGTGGCGGCGCAGCAGGTCTTCTCGACGCGGCCCTATGGCGAAGCATCACTGAAGGAGATCACGGCGCAGGCCGGGGCGAACCCGGCTCTGGTGAGCCGTTACTTCGGATCGAAGGAAAAACTGTTCGAGGAAGCGCTGAGTGAAGTGCTCGATTCCGGCTTGCTGACAGGCGTGCCGCGCAAGGATTTTGGTGATGCCGTGGCGCGACTGTTCACGTCGGATCCCGAAGGGCGGATCAATCCCCTGCCCATGCTCGTCTTCGCGGCGGCCGACAAAGGCACGCAGGCCATTGCTGTACGTCTCCTGCGTGAATCGACGCTCAAGCCGCTTGAGGCGTGGATCGGGGGCCATGATGCTGAAGCGCGGGCCGCGCAGATCATGGCGATTGCGACGGGATTTTTCACCTACCGGCTTGTGTTGCCGCTAGCTCCCTTCGAAGGACAGGTTTCCCCTGGGGTCCGAACCTGGCTTGCACGATCACTGCAGATGATCATCGACGCGGACTGACGTCGCGTCGCGTATTGCATTGCGTATCTCTCAGAGTATAACCTAGTTATATAAGTGGCGCGTGAGCGCTGCTCTGAATTCCGGGAGGCGGCGCCATGGCCATCATCACAGACACACTGCGCGCCGTCATGGCACTCGACGAGGCAGCGCCGGTCATTGATCACAAGGATGTCTGGTATACTTGGGGCGAACTGAACGCGCAGGTCGATGCGATCAGCGATTTGTTGACCGCGCTGGACATTCCTGCGGGTGGGCGCGTCGGCGTGCTGCTGCACAACCGGCCGGGTCACGTGGCGGCGATCCTGTCCGTGCTCGCATCGGACCGGTGCCTCGTCACATTGAACCCGCTCTATCCCGACGAGACGCTCGCAGGCGATATCGCCAGCCTCGCTGTGCCTGTCGTCGTCGGTGAGGCGTCGGACCTCGCCCGTCCCGGGATACGGACGGCGCTTGAAGCGTCCGGCGCGGCCATCATCGAGATTGACCCCTTGCTGGGCGCAACGGTTCTGAAGACGAAGGGCCGCGGTGAGCTGCCGAATGAGGCCGGGTCTCAGGCCATCGCCATCGAAATGCTGACAAGCGGCACGACAGGCAAGCCCAAGCGCGTGCCGCTGACACGCGCCGCGTTTGATGCCAGCTTTGCGGCCGTGGCGAAGTACGAAAAGTCACGTGAGCTGACGCCGCAAGTGAAGCTGCGGGACAATACGACCCTGATCATCAATCCCGTGACGCATATTGGCGGGATCTACGGTGTCATTGGCGCGCTGATGGCGGGACGCCGGATATGCCTTGTCGAGCGGTTCTCGGTGGAGAACTGGGCGCATGCGGTTGTCCGGCACAGGCCCAAGGTCGCGCCAGGCGTACCTGCCGCGCTGCGCATGATACTGGAAGCGAATCTGCCGGCGGATACGTTCTCGAGCCTGTCGGCGATTATCAGCGGCACGGCTCCGCTGGACCCCGCCATCGTCGACGAATTCCTCACGCGCTACGACCTGCCGATCCTGGGCAATTACGGCGCGACCGAGTTCGCCGGAGCGATCGCAGGCTGGTCCCTGAAGGATTTCCGTCTGCACTGGAGTGACAAGCGCGGCGCTGCGGGGCGGTTGCATCACGATGTGACAGCGCGGATCGTGGACGCGGAGTCGGGCGAGCCGGTGGCGGCAGGCGTCGAGGGCTTGCTGGAGCTGAAGGCGCCGCAGCTTGGCGATGCAGACTCATGGCGCCGCACGACTGACCGGGCCGTGCTGGATGCGGACCGGTTCCTGTTCATCAAGGGGCGGGCCGATAATGCCATTGTGCGTGGCGGCTTCAAGATTCATCCGGACGATGTTGTGCGCGTGATGGAGCAGCATCCTGCGATCCGTGAAGCGGCGGTGGTCGGCGTACCCGACTCGCGTCTCGGCGAAGTGCCAGTCGCTGCGATCATTCTCGCCGATGGCGCGACGCTGCCACCAGTTGCAGACCTCAAAGCCTACCTGAAGGACAAATTGTTGCCCTACCAGACACCGGTGCGGTTCCTGGCGGTGCGTGACCTGCCGCGCACGGCGTCAATGAAGCCGGCCGTGGTGCAGATCCGCAAGCTTTTCGAGACATCCCCCTAACATCACCGAACCTGAGACGGAGACAAGTATGATAATCACCAAGGACACGGCCGCCATCGTAACGGGCGGCGCGAGCGGGCTGGGCAACGCGACAGCGCGCGCTTTGGCGGACGCCGGTGCGAAAGTGTCGATTTTCGACATCAACGCCGAAAAGGGCGAGGCGGCGGCCAGGGAAATTGGCGCCGTGTTTTGCCAGGTCAACGTGATGGATGAAGAGAGCTGCGAGGCCGGCTTCGCCAAGGCGCGCGCGGCCAATGGTCAGGAACGAATTTTCGTTGGTTGCGCCGGCGGCGGCAGCGCGAGCAAGATCGTCTCGCGCAACCGGGAGACCGGCGCGATCAAGCGCTATCCGACAAAGGAATTCGACAGGATTGTGCAGCTGAACCTTGTGGCATCCTACAGGTGTTCCGCGATGACGGCCGAAGGCATGTTGTCGCTCGATCCACTGGAAGATGGTGAACGCGGCGTGATTACACTAACGGCTTCCGTCGCCGCGCAGGACGGCCAGATCGGCCAGGTGGCGTATGGCTCATCCAAGGCCGGGATCAATGGGCTAGTCCTGCCGATCGCGCGCGACCTGATGAACGAAGGTATCCGCATCAACTCGATCATGCCTGGAATTTTTGCGACGCCGCCGATGATGGGCGTGCCGGAAAAGGTGCTTGAAAGCCTTGCTGCTTCGGTACCGTTCCCGAAGCGGCTCGGCAAGCCGACGGAGTTTGCCTCGCTCGTGCTTGAGTTCGTGCGTAACATCTACTTCAATGGGCAGAATATCCGGCTCGACGGCGCCATCAGGATGCCGCCCCGGTGACAGGATATTCTTGATGGCCGATCCCGATCACGCACCCAACACGTCCGCCGGACCCGCACCTGTGCGGCGAACGAACTCCGTACGCCGTACCAGCACGATCGACTCGTCCTGGCCCGAAGGCCGAAGCGGACCGATGATCATGTCGGGCAACGCGCGCGATGCCTTGACGGGGCGAGATCTTGCAGATTGTTCGACCGTTGCCACGGGGGCGTTCGAAATCGTCGCGACGATGGGCCGGGAGATCAGGGCGATTGAGACAATACCGCGTCTTCCAGATGCTGCGAGCCTGGTCGGGGTGCGAGGAGGGGGCCAGTCGCGGACTGCAATCGCAGCTCAACTCGGCGCCATGCAAGCGATCGCGACACCGCTGCACCTGCTGCTCGACGATTTTGCCGGTGCAAGCCTGGTTGCCGGCTGGGCCTGGTCACGCTGGCGCGATGACTGGGCCAGCCCCGAGGGTGTGAGCGAATCGGCGCGTCGCAACTTTCCCAAAATGGAAGGCATCTGTGCCGGGTTCCGACCGGGTGCCACATCGCTGGATGAGCTCGGGCGGCCCCGCCACGACATCCAGTCGAGCGCACGGGTGGGGTCTCTGGTCAATCCGGACGACCCGGCCGGGTGGCACCCGCTTGCAGCGCAGGAAGGTGTGGGCATGCGCCGGGGGCGCTGGATCGACATTTGGCAGGATGCGGGCCTGATCCGGATTGAAGCCGGCTTTCAGGACAGTTCCACAGCGCCGCATGGCGGGAGGGACGCCGTTCACGAATACCGGGTATCGGCAACGGCCGATCTGAACGGGATGGCATTGCTTTCGGTCGCGGCGGACCCGCGAGTCCTGCCATACCGCGAGTGCCCTGCTGCGGCTGCGAACATCGACCGGCTGATCGGGACGCCCTTAAAAGATTTCCGGAATGAAGTTCTTGACCAATTGCCCGGGACACTCGGCTGCACGCACCTCAATGATGTCCTGCGGGCACTGGCTGATGTTCCGCATCTCGCACTGATGCTCGAAAGTCACAGTTGAGCCAACGTGGATTACCGGATTCCCTAAAGTCTTGTCATTCACAGTGCACCTAGTTATACAAGTAAAACAGAGCCCCATGACGTGGGTTCGTGGGAGGAAATAATATGACAAAGAGATTCAATACGAACCACAGCTCCGTCCAGTCGCCATCCGGCGCGCAGGCTTGTAAATTCAATATTCTCGGTGTCTCGGCGGCGGCTCTGGGTGCCGCGATCATCGGTTTACCGGCTGTCGCGCAAGATGCGGCTGATGCAGAAGCGACCGCACGCCGGCTTGGAATCGTGACCGTCACGGCACGGAAGGTTGAGGAAAACCTCCAGGATGTTCCTGTTGCTGTCACTGCCTTCACAGGCGCCGAACTGGTAGAAAAAGGCGTCGTGCAGGTCAACGACCTGGCAGCCTTCACGCCCGGCCTGACAATCCGCGAAGGGAGCTCCAATCCTACGGCCTCGATCTTCTCGATGCGCGGCCAGGTCCAGAACGACGTTCTTGCGACGCTCGATCCGTCTGTCGGAACCTATGTTGATGGTTATTACTGGGCGCGTGCCTATGGCCTCAATATTGATCTTCTTGATATCGAAGGCGTGCAGGTTTTGAAGGGCCCGCAGGGGACCCTGTTTGGCCGTAACACGACCGGCGGTGCTATTCTCATCACAACGGCCGATCCGAATTTTGACGGCATGTCGGGGACACTGGAAGCAAGCCTGGGAAATCTCAGTGCACAAACCTATAAGGGGATATTCAACGCCCCGATCATCAATGATGTTCTTGCGGTTCGCGGTGCGATCCAAATGAGCTCACGTGATGGTTACATCAACGACCTTGTGACCGGTGAAGACTACAACAATCGCGATATCAGCAACGCGCGCGCCAAGATTCTTTATACGCCGACAGATTCGATCCGACTCGTCCTTTCGGGCGAATGGTTCGACCAGAACATGAATGGTCCGGGTAGTGGCACGATCTATGCTGCCGGACTGACGGGGGCTTTTCTTGCAGGGATCAACCCTCTGGCGGCGCCCGGAACGACGTTCCCAGTCGTTATTCCCGACTATGTAAATGTGGTGAAAGGCTCGGATGGTGACGATGTTGCCCTTGATGCGAACCCATTTCTGCGGGCAAGCAGCCAGACGTATAATGGTACACTGACATGGGACGTTGAGGGCGGCCAGTTCAAGCTGATTGCCGGCCAGCGCAAAGTGAAATCGGCGGGCGTTCTCGACCTTGATGGCGGCTCGCTTGGTGGCACTGATGTGACATCGATGCATGCAACCGGTTCAGGCATCAGCCTCGAACAATCGTCCATCGAAGGCCAGTATGCTGGCAGCCTGCTAGAAGACCGGTTGAGCTATGTTGTCGGGGCGACCTATTTCGAGGAGACCGGGTTCGACAAGACCAATACACGGACGCTGCTTTTCGCTGTCCCGGGGGCTGGTCCGTTTGAACTCAACTATCGCGGCGACATCGACAATACGAGTGTCGGTGTCTACGCGCAGGGCACGTATGACGTGACGGACAAGCTCGCGGTGACGGCTGGTGTCCGTTATTCTGAAGACGAAAAGGGCGTCACGACGAACAATTCGCGTTCCTTCGTTCCGAGCGGCGTTGTGTTCTTTTGCCTTGGCGGCCAGACGCCGCCGAACTGTCAGGAAACCTATTCGGATACGTTCGACGACGTGTCCTATACGCTCGGGGTCGATTACAAGCTGACTGACAATGTTCTCGTCTATACCAAGTATAGCCGCGGCTATCGCTCGGGTGGCCAGAATCTGCGCCTGAATGGGACTGGCGACCTGGATTTCGATCCGGAGATCGTGAAAGAGATCGAAGCCGGCTTCAAGGGAGATCTTCTGGACAACCGGCTGCGCCTGAACGTGGCAGCGTTTACCAACGAGATCGACGATGCCCAGCGCTCCGTCATCATTGCTGTCGGCGGCGCCAATGCGACGGTCGTCCAGAATGCGGCGAAGGTGAAGAATACCGGCGTCGAAGTAGAACTGACGGCCATCCTGAATGATTATTTCAGCGTACAGGCTGGCGCATCGGTCATTGATTCCGAGTATGATGAATACTTGGATGCAGGCGTTGACGTCTCAGACCGGCACTTCATTGCCATTCCGGAATCCGAATTCAACCTGGCCGCAATCTACAGCGCGCCTATCGAACTCGGCCAACTCACCGGACGGCTCGACTACGCCTGGCGTGACGAATACTTCAACAGCGAAGTGTCGACAGGGTCGGACGCGCTACAGGACGCGATTGCCTCGCCAGCCAGCGGTGCCCTCAACGCCCGGGTCGGGATCGATTTCGGGAACGGTTTCGAACTCGCCGTATGGGGTCGTAACGTACTCGACAATCGTGACAACCGGACGAGCCTGTACATCTCGAACTTCGGCTATGTGAGTGGCCAGAGCCGTGAGCCAGCGACATACGGGATCACGGGCACCTACCGTTTCGGCGCCAAATAATGCGGACGTCCCGCGTTTGAAACCATTCCTGGAGGGCGAGACTGAAAGGTCTCGCCCTTCCTGTTTGAGGATTTGATCATGACAATGAGTATCAACACAGCGCTCGCCGAATATGCCCTCGATGCGCTTGAAGCAGCCGACATGGCCCTTGCGCATGCCGAAGGCCTGAAGATCGAGGCGCCGCATAGGGCCGCAGATGTCACGCCGGAATGGCTCGGCGAGCTCATCGGGGCAGGCGTGCCCGGGGCCAAACTGGAGCATGCCGAAATCATCGACGGGCATGACGGCATGACCGACCGGCGCCGCTGGAAACTGACATGGAACGATGCGGGGCTTGCTGCGGGCCTGCCGCCGTCGGTATTCGCCAAGGCAACGCCGCACGGCCCCTACCTGCGCGAAACGCTGGCCATGCTGCACATGGCCGAGAACGAGATGCGCTTCTATTCCCAGCTCCAGCCCGAAGTCTCCATGATCGCGCCGAAGGCCTTCCATGCGGAGTTCTACCCGGGTGGGCGGTTCCTTCTGATCATGGAGGACCTGGAGGCAAAGGGGCTGACTCCGTACTGGGCGCATCATGAGTGTTCGGTTGAGCATGCCGGGGCCGTCGTCGATGCGCTGGCGCACCTGCACGCGACGTATTGGAACTCAGACCGGTTCGCGGGCGATCTCGCCTGGTTGCGCCCGCGCCTGCAGAAGTTCGGGCGGAAATGGCATCGGAAATCGTACATAGAAGCGCGCAGGAAATATCCGGAAACAGAACTCGGCGCGGCGCAGCCTGAAGCCATTCGTAAGCTGCTGAAATACTGGAGCGAGAACGATGAGGCCGTCTATCGCTACTGGGCGACGCTGACGCCGACGGTTCTTCACGGCGACTCGCATCTTGGAAACACATACAGCGCGCCGGATGGTACAGCCGGCCTGTTTGACTGGCAGGTCATGTTCCGCGGGCACGGCCTGCGTGACCTTGCCTATTTTCTCAACTCGGCGATCCCGAATGAGATGCGCCAGTCTCACGGGCGAGGACTCTTTGACCGCTATGTCGCAGGGCTCGGTGCGGGAGGCGTTACGGTGGATCCGGAACAGGCGTGGCGCGACTATGGCCTGTTCATTCTCGAACAGTGGGATGCCCACATGAAGGGCTATGTCTTCGGCGGATACGGCCACATGCCGGAAAGCCGGCTGCGGTCCAGCCAGACGCTCGCGGGCGCGCTAATCGACCATGATGTTGCCGGCCTCATTTCCCAGATCGTCCGCAAAGGATCGCTCGATTGACACCTTCTATTTCGGCAGGACGTCGCTACGCCGCGCTTGGCCTACTGGGTCTTGTGTCAGTGCTGAACTATGTCGATCGGCAGGCGTTTTCAGTTGTCCAGGATGACATCAAGGCGGAGTTCGCGCTTTCCGACACGATGCTCAGCCTGCTGGCAGGACCCGGATTTGCGATTGTATTCGCATTGTCTGCACTGCCGATTGCGCGTTATGCCGATGGGTCGGATCGACCGCGTGTCATCGGGCTGAGTCTTGGCCTTTGGAGTCTGGCCACGGCAGCGTGCGGCCTGGTTGGCAACGCCTGGCAAATGCTGGCGGCGCGCATGACACTCGCCGTCGGTGAAAGTGGTGCCGGCCCGGCTGCATTCAGCCTTTTGACCGACATCTTCCCTGTGGAACAACGTACGCGCGTTATCGGCTTCATGCAGGCTGCAAGCGCGACAGGGCTTTCCCTCGGTGTCATACTGGCAGGCCTGTTGTCAGCCCGAATGGAATGGCGCCATGTGTTCATCACTCTGGGCTTGCCGGGCATCGCATTGGCTTTGGTCGTCTGGCTGTTTGTCGCTGAGCCAAGGCGCGCGCGCGAGGGGGTGGCGGGCGTTGCACCTGCCGTGTTCGTCCCTTTGTCGCAGGTCTTCAGGATTGTTGCGGAGCGTCCGACCCTTGGCTGGGTCGCGCTGATCTGCGTCTCCGTCCCGATCACCGGATTTGGCCTGTTGATGTGGGGCGCGTCATTCCTGCTCCGCGTGCATCATTTCGAGAAGGCGGACCTTCAATACCTCGGTTATGCGATCCTTGCCGGACTTGTAACGGGCAATCTTGTGGCAGGCTGGCTGGGTGACAAGTTCGGGACGCACGACCTGCGCTTCAATGCGCGGCTTGCAGGCTGGAGCCTGCTGACGGCCTTTCCGTTTACGCTGGCCTTTGTATTTCTGCCAGGTGCCGTGGGGGCACTTATCAGCTTTGTCCTGCTCAAGTTTCTGATGACACTCTGGATCGCGCCAGTCACGACCATGGCATTTGCCATCGTGCCGACGGGCATGAGGGCGACAGTCAGTGCGTTGATCAACCTGCTGATCATTCTGAGTGGTATCGGTTTTGGAACATTTCTGGCAGGCGCCTTGAGCGATGCTTATACCGGGGCGTTCGGAGAACAGTCCATACGGTATGCATTGGCAACGATCACGGTCGGCCTGCTGGTTGGCGCGTTCGGGGCTTTCATGGCTGCAAGAACGGTTGGTCGCGACGAAGCAGCACAAAAAGAAACCCTCCCAGCCATTGCGGGCTGAGAGGGTCAAGGTGTTCCAGTTGGAGGACCGGAGTATCAGGCCGTAACGAGATCCGCGACGGCAGGATTGTCGAGGCGGAACAGACGTGCAGCATTGCCGCCGAGGATCAGGCGCTTGTCCGTCTCTGAAATATCGACACCGGCGAAGAGGCCTTCGACGATATCTTTCGATTTCGGGAACGTGCCTTCGGCGTGGGGGTAATCAGATGCCCACATATAGTTCTCGACGCCAATCTCGTTGCGGTGGAGGATACAGGCGCGATCGTGCTGAAACGATACGAACACCTGGCGTTTGATGACCTCGCTCGGCATCATCGAGAGTTTCGGGCGTACGAACATGTGGTGGGCGACATAGACTTCGTCCATGCGCTCGGCGATGGCGGAGAGCCAGCTTGCCCCACTTTCGATGAAAGCGACCTTGGCTTTCGGGTTGCGATCGAGCACGCCGCCAGCCACGAGATACTGGCAGGAGTTGATGGCGTCGCCCATCTGGTTGGAATAGTTGATGACGGCCGCGCCCGGGCCGCGTTCATGAACGACGGTTTCAAGACCCGTGCCGGTGTGCAGGACAAAGACGATGCCAAGATTGCCGCCGAGGGCAAAGATCGGGTCCCAGGCCTCGTCATTGTATTTCGGAATGCCCGGGGGAGTGACGGCCGGCAGCATGGCGGCGGTGAAGCCGAGCTTGGCGAGGCGTTTGATTTCCTCAAGCGTATTGGAGAAGTCCTGAACGGGCAGGACGCCGCAACGCACGAACGTGTCGAGATTGCCGCTGAAGTAATTGTTATTCCAGTCATTGTAGACCTTGCACGAGGCCGCTTCGGCTTCGGCATCGTCGAGGCAGTAGAGCCACAGGCCGAGCGAAGGGAAGACGATCTCTGCATTGATGCCGTCCAGCTCCATGTCCAGCAAGCGTCCCGGGATTTCCCTCACGCCGCGGCGCTCGCGGTCACCGAGTTCCTTGTCGCCCTTGGCACCCACGCGCAGCCGGTAGATCGTCTTGTCCTTGGTTCCGGTGATCAGGTAGTCGCCCTCCTTGCGGGCATGGATGGCATGATCCTTCAGCGAGGCGGGAAGGCCGTCGAGGAATAGCGTGGGCGGTTCGACCACATGGGCGTCGGCACTGAAAACAAAGTTCTGCATGGAGTGTCTCCCGATTGCATTGCGTGTCATTTTGGACTTCTAATAGGTAACTAATAATTCAAAAATGCGAGTTATACAACTAGGTTATTGACCAAAATCGCCAAAATAGGTAACCAATTTGATCAGGAGTGCGCCATGCCTTACGAAACAGTCGAGTCGGGAGTTTCCCCACGCAGCCGCGTATCGGAGACGGCGCGACGGCTGGCCGACCTTTCACTCGCTGCGAATGAAGGCGACCATCTCGGCGCCGAAGTCGAACTGCTGGAGCGTCTCGGCGTCAGCCGCCCAACCCTGCGCCAGGCGGCCAAGATCGTGGAAAGTGACCGGCTGATTTCCGTTCGCAAGGGGCAGGGTGGCGGCTTCTTTGCGACACGGCCTTCGGCGGCCGACGTGATCCGCGCCCCCGCCAGATACCTGCGACTCAACGGTGCCACACTCATGGATGTGCATGTGGTCACGCGCCTGATCGCAACTGAGGCGGCGGCTCTTGCCGCTGCGTGCAAGGAGGACGGACTGCGAGAGGCGCTTCGCGCACACCGGGACGCGCTGGCCGCGATAACCGGAGCGGATGACACGCCGGAATCAACGATCCTACAGGAGACCCGTCTCGCGCGCCTCCTGTCCGAGATGAGCGGCAACCCCGCGATCGGCCTCTTCATGGAGATTGGCTACACGTTCGGCCGTGAAGAGCAGAGCATCCGGTTTTACCAGCAGGCGGAAGACCGGGAGCGCTCGCGCGTCCTCCAGGTTCAGCTTTGTGATGCGATTCTCGCAGGCGATCCCGAGATCGCCCGCCTGTTGATGGCGCGCCGCACCGCCATGATCGTCGAGTGGCTGACCAAAGAATCATAAGATGACCGAGGGAGGAATGGCCGATGGCCGAACAGGAATTTAAGGGCTTTGGTGGCATTACGCTTCGCGCTGAAGTCAGCGGCTCTCCCGACGACCCGGCCGTTCTCCTGCTTCATGGCGGTGGCCAGACACGGCAAGTCTGGGGCGATGTGGCAGCGTCGCTGGTTACGGCTGGTCGGCAGGTCATCAATCTCGACCTGCGTGGACACGGGACCAGTGAATGGCCGCCGGATGCCAGGTACGATCTCGACGCATTCGTTGAGGACCTGAAATGTGTGCTGGCACAATTGCCGTCGCGACCCGTTATTGTTGCGGCCTCTCTCGGTGGCTGGATAGCAGCTGCGGCGATTGGCGAGGATGGTGGGCATCTTGCTGCCGGACTGGTTCTCGTCGATGCGCCACCCGAAATAGACGCCGCCGCAGCGCACAAGGTCAGCGAATCCTTGCGCAAGTATGCCGAGCGTACAGACACGAAGAAAGATTGGGATCCGAAATTCCTGAAGGGCATGGATCTTGAGGCAGCGACGCGCCGGGTGTCCGCAGCAGCCGAAAACATCAAGCTGCCGGTCCTGTTCGTGCGGGGGGCGCTGAGCGAACTCACGCCAGCAGATGCTGCCGGGCGCTATGTGAAGAAGTTCGAGAATGCCGAGTTCGCGGAGATCAGAGAGGCTGGCCATATGGTTGCCTTCGACCGGTCTGACCTGTTCAACGCCACGCTGCTTGATTTCCTCGAGCGACGGGTGCCGCGCTTCATGCCCGATTACAGGTCAGGCTCGGATGCGCGTACCCTGCGCGATGCGCTCGGATGCTTTGCGACGGGTGTGACGATTGTGACGGCGATGAGCCCCAAGGGCGAGCCTGTCGGCCTCACCGCCAACTCGTTCACATCGGTGTCGCTCGACCCGCCCTTGCTCCTGGTCTGCATCGCCAAGACATCCGGCAGCCTGAAAGTGATCGAGGAAGCCGAGCATTTCGGGGTGAACGTGCTTCACATCGGTCAGCAGCCTGTGTCGAATGCATTCGCGCGGCCGGGTGAGGACCGCTTCGCCAAGACGCCTTGGCAGCGCGGCCAGAAGAATGTTCCGCTGATCGGGGGGGCGCTGGTGAATTTTGAGTGTTCGCGACATGCCCTGCACGACGGCGGTGATCACGTCATCCTTGTCGGAAAAGTGGAGCGCGCGAAATACGAACCGCGTCGCGACCCGTTGCTCTATTTCAAAGGCAAGTACCGTCGCCTTCACTTTGCCTGAGTATCAGGTTGCCATTTGTTTTCCACAGACAGGTCTGGACACTGGCGAAAGAAGCGCATTATAACCTAGTTATATATCTGGTGCATAGCGCCAGAGGAACAGGAGGACTGTTTTGGTCTGGGTCAATCAGGACAAATGCGCCATCGCTGGCGTCGGCGCGACGGACTATTACATCCGGGGCAAAAGCTATCCGCGAACCATCAATGAAATGGTCGGCGAAGCCATCCTCAAGGCGTGCGACGATGCGGGGATCAACGTCAAGCAGATTGACGGGTTTGCATATTATTCGGGCGCGCAGATGGGCTATGGCGACAAGGTCGACACGGCCTCGCTCATGGAAATGCTGGGAATCGAAGAGGTCGGCTTTACAGCTGCGCTAACGAGCGGCGGCGGCGGCGCGGCCGGTGCGGTCGGGCTGGCGACGGCGGCCATCCAGAACGAGGACGCGAACTATGTCGTCACGGTCATGGCACTCCAGCAGTATCGCCAGCGGCTCGGAACAGTATTCGGCGCGTCTGCGCCCAGCCCTGAA
This sequence comes from Hyphomonas oceanitis SCH89, assembly GCF_000685295.1. Lineage (GTDB taxonomy): Bacteria > Pseudomonadota > Alphaproteobacteria > Caulobacterales > Hyphomonadaceae > Hyphomonas > Hyphomonas oceanitis. Next base: position 12,540 of record NZ_ARYL01000022.1, on the reverse strand, counting down.
AATTCATTTTTGCAACCATCAGGCCTGGTCGGCCCGGGCCACCTGATGAGCGTTTTGGCTCGGCGTCACATGCATCTCTATGGAACACGCCGCGAAGCATTTGCTGAAGTGGTCATCAGCCAGCGCCTCAATGCGATGAACCGGCCGCAGGCCATTCGAAGGAACGAGCTGACGCTCGACGAATATTTCGCCAGTCCAATGCTGGCCGACCCGTTGTGCCGGCTCGACTTCTGTCTCGAAACCGATGGTGCTGTGGCGTGGATCACGACCTCGACCGAGCGTGCCAGAGACCTGAAACAAAAGCCGGTTCTAATACACGCTGCTGCCCATGGCGGCACACGCAACTGGGGCAGGGCGTTTGCCTGGATGGGCATGCCGGATCCGGACTTCGGATCGTCGGGGCACAAGCCGATTGGCGATCGCTTGTGGCAACAATCCGGCTTGGCGCCGTCGGATATCGACGTGGCGCTTATCTACGACCATTTCAGCGCCATGGTCGTTATGCAGCTTGAGGATTATGGCTTCTGCAAGAAGGGCGAAGGCGGGGAGTACGTAGAGAGCGGGGCCATACGGTACAAGGGCGGTTCGACCCCTGTGAACACGCACGGTGGCCAGTTGTCGGAAGCGTATATCATAGGTGCAACACATACACGCGAAGCCGTTGAGCAGCTGCGCGGCGTTGCCATCAACCAAGTGAAAGACGCAGAATTTGCGCTCGTCACCGGCGGGCCAGCCTCACTGCCTGTGTCGGGCTGTATTCTTCGGAGGGATTCGTGATGTCGGGAATCAAGTATGGCGTGGCGCAGGCCGTTCCGGGCGATCATATCCAGATAACGACAGACACCTGGACCGAGCCGTATTGGCAGGCGGCCAAGGAAGAGCGCCTGACCGCATGCCAATGCGGGAAGTGCGGACATTTCCGCATGCCACCCACCGCGTTCTGTCCGGGATGCCAGAGCCAGGATGTGAAGTGGCCGACACTGCCGGGAACAGCCACAGTCTTCAGTTTTGCGATCTGCACGCGTTCCCCGTTCCCGGATGTGCCGGACTTCGTCTATGTCCCGATCGTCGTGGACCTCGATGGGGCACCTGGGGCGAGGCTCGTTTCAAATCTTGTCGGCATGCCAGCCGAAGACGTCACGATCGGCATGAAAGTGGCAGTCGAGTGGAACGATATCCAGGACGGCTGGAAACTGCCGATCTTTCACAAGGCCTGATACGATGAAACTACACGATGCACTCGCCCCCTATCTCGGTGTCCACGCCTATGGTCTTGGCGACCTGCTGCATGAGCAGGCGCGTAGCCGTCCGAAAATGCCGTCCGTTATCGATGGTGATCACAGGTTCACCTATGCGCAGCTCGATGAACGTGTGAACCGGTTGGCCGCCGTATTGCGTGCGCGCGGCGTGGAACGGGGCGATCGTATTCTTTGGCTCGGGCAGAACAGTTTCCGGGTGCTGGAGACGTTGCTCGCGTGTGCGCGTGTCGGCGCAATTCTGTGCCCTGCGAACTGGCGCTGGTCACCGGATGAGATCGCGTTCGCGCTGGATGATTTCGACCCCAAAGTGGTTTTCTGGCAGGAAGCGGAAATCGGTGAGATCAACCGCGGTGCACGCAAGGCGTGGCGCCCGGATTCCAACTGGATATGTCACGATGGCTGCGCGGATGGCGACAATTATGAGGGCCTGATCGCGTCAGTTGACCCTGAGACAGATTTTGCGCCTGTGGAACCGTCGACACCGCTGCTGGCGATCTATACGGCAGGATTCAGCGGTCGACCGGGAGCGGCCTTGCTCAGTCATGAGTCCCTGTTGATCGTTGCGTGGCTCAGTCAGGTTGCGCAGGGCGTCACGGAAAAATCCGGCTACCTCGTTTCGGGCCCGATGTTCCATCTTGGCGTGCTGATGGGCACGCTGGCGACGTTCATGGCAGGCGGACGAAATGCTTTCGTTTCGCGCGTCGATGCGCAGCAGTTGCTTGAAATGATCTCTGCCGAGAAACTGACGCATGCGTTCATCGCCGCGCCGACGATTGCGCAGATGCGGGAACTGAACGCCGACGGCAAGTACGACACGTCCAGCCTGTTTGCGGATCCGGGCATGTCGGACTATCGCATGCCCATGGTAATGCCTGCCGCGTCGCCGATGATGCAGGCGCCAGGCGGCTACGGTCAGACGGAGATTGGCGGCCTCACCATTGCAACCTGGATGGGGGGCGTGGCGGCCGGACGTCCATCGCCGTTCCTTCAGGTCAAGGTCGCCGGAGAAGACGGAATCGAGCTACCTGTCGGTGAAGCCGGAGAGATCCATGCCCGCGGCCCGCTGGTCATGTGCGGCTACTGGAACCGACCTGAAGAGAATGCCCGCCGCGTTGTTGATGGCTGGCACCGCACCAATGACCTCGGCAAACGCCTGGAGGATGGATCGCTCGTCTTCGTTGGCCCGAAAACCACGATGATCAAGTCGGGGGTCGAGAACATCTATCCGGCCGAAGTGGAGGCGTGTCTGCGCCAGCACGAGGGTGTCGCAGACGTCTGTGTCATCGGTGTTCCCGATCCAACATGGGACCAGAACGTCAAGGCAGTGGTTGTTCGCAAACCGGGCGCCAGTGTCGACCCTGAACAACTGATCGAACATTGCCGGGCCCAGCTCGCATCCTACAAGAAGCCGAAGATCGTTGAGTTCGCCGAATCCCTGCCGCGCAGTGCGGTGGGGTTTGTCGACCGGGAAGCCGTCGACAAGTTGTTCGGTGGCGGAGGATATCCAAGCGTCGGTTAGCCGGCCAGTCAGGGAGGAGACGACCAAAAATGGCGTCAAATGCAATTATCTATCCGGATGTGCTCGATCCGATCGAGTCAGCCAGCCGTGAATACCTTGATCGCCACCAGGAAGCCTCGCTTGCCGTGATGTGCGAATACGCGGTCGCGAATGCACCGCTGATCAGGAAGGTATGGGCGGACGCAGGCGTGAAGCCGGGCGACATAAAATCCGTGGCAGACTTTCGCGAGAAGGCGCCTTTCCTGACCAAGGACGATATCCGCGCTTACCGCGATGCGCACAATGATCCCACGGGCGGGATGAGTGTTGACAGCCCGGGACAAACTGTTTCGGTTGGCACGACATCCGGTACGACGGGCGACCCCACGCCGGTGCCGAACTGGCGCCGTACGCCAGCTGAGGAGACCTATGCGCGCGACCATTGGCACATTGGCGTCCGGCCCGGTGACCATGTCTGCCACATGCTGTTCACGTTCCGGGGTGGGCACCGGCGCCGCAGCTTGAGTGAACTCGGCATTGCCGAAATATGCTTCAGCATCTCACCCTTCGAAATTCCGCGGATCGTGGACGCGTCAAAACGCTTCCGTCCGACGTCGATGAGCATCTTCCCGAATCCGCTGATCAATGCGTTCGAGCAGTATTTCGAGAAGACAGGTGAAGACCCTGTCGACGTTTTCAAGTCGTACAAGGGCGCGATCTTCGGCGGCGAACCGCTGGGCGACCGCCAGAAGGCGCTAACCAGGTCCTGGGGACTTGAATTGTTTGAGACGACCAGCCTGGGTGATGTCGCGGGAGCATGTGAGTGCCGGGAGCACAATGGCTTTCACGCCTATGAAGATATCGCTTTTATTGAAGCTGTTGATCCGATCACGGCGGAGCCGGTTGCCGATGGCGATATCGGTGAACTCGTTGTGACAAGCTTGGTGGATCGCCTCAGCCCGCTCGTGCGCTATCGTACGGGAGACCTTGTGTCGATTGACCGTTCGCCTTGCGGATGCGGGCGCACCCATGCGCGGTTCAAGCTGCTCGGCAGGGCGACAGATCAGATTTTGGTCAAGGGCCGCAGTATCCTGCCGCGCGAGATCATGGGTCTGGTCGAGAAACATGACGAGACGCGCGCCAACCTGTTCCAGATTATTCGTGCTGACCGGGAGATGGACGAACTCAAACTGCGCATCGGGTACGATGTAACTCGACTCAAGGATTCTGAGGACGCCCTCAAACTACGCCTGTACGAGCGGATATCCGTCGCGATCGAGGTGCCACTCGTGCTGGAACTGGTCGACGAGCAGGAACTCCTGAAGCTCGGACCGCCTCACAAGATTCCAAGGGTGACAAAGACATGACGACATCTCATCCAGACCAGATTGGTTGTTATACCGTACACGGAAAGACGCAGTTCTATTCCGTCAAACGCACCGAGCTTGACCGTGCCGGCGTTCAGATGGCACGCACGCTCCGCAGTTTTGCGTTCAAGCCTGGTGCATATGTCCTGACGGTGTCGGTTGTACAGGAAGTGGTTCAGTTCGCACCTTTTGAGTTCGCGCTGCAATTGCTGGGACTCTATGGCACAAATGCCGATCTCAGCCCGTTCGATGCAGGACGTGTGGAATCGCTCGCGCGCCAGTTTGATCCGGTCGCTATCTGCGGCGTCGGGAACGAAGTGCTGGAGGGGCTCAAAATGATGGGCCATGACGCAGCAGCTGTGTTCAAAGGCCGCACGGTCTGGGCGCGGCCAGATGCCTATGATGCCGTAAGGGCAATGCCGGGCGTGGCGGCACGACGAGTCGTCCTTATTGGACCTGCGCTCGCGCTGGAATGCGCCAAGGGGGGGCTGCATATCGACGGTCGTGAATGGGAGGTGGTGGTGGACAATGAGGAGCTGGTTCTTTCATCGCGCCAGCACCGGATCGATCCTGTCAGTGGTTTGAAAACCGGATTTTCAGGTCGCCTGACCGATATGCCCTGCGCGTGCGGAAGCCCGGATCCGCACATCAGCCTCGACGGAGCCATCTGAGATCCGGAAAGCGCGTTCTACCCAACATCTGGTCTCAAAGATCCTGAACGCCGACATTGGCGAGCCGCGCTTCGAAAAGCAGATAATCGCGACGCGCTGCAGGTCGCCGCTAGAAGCCATCGGCGCCGGAGTCCATCCTGCCCGCTGCGCTGACACTGCCTTACCATGCAGAGATCGCAGCATGACAGCCTCCACGAGGCTCGCAGCATTATCGAAGCCCGGCGGATCGATTAAAATGCCGTCCGCTCACACACATCCCTCGGCGGCCTCGCTGCGGCGACGTTCGGTGATAATGTCAGGCGGGCCCGGCCCGCTTCGCCTGAGCTACGCAAGAGCTCCGATCAGCGGGCTTTGACCACCACCACCTAACCAAAAAAAGGTGAATGGAGTCTCCAAATAAGCGGCCTGGATCAGGGGCTGGGTCCGACGTGCCGGCTCGCTCAAGTGGGTGCACGATTAGCAACAAGATTCACGGGCTTACGGCAGGCCTTTGAGCAGATCACTTCGAGCCTGCAGCTTTTCCAGCAAATCCTGGCCCGCATCGTAACCAAAGGCGCTTTCACTAAGCGAAGTCAGCTTCATCGTAGCGCGATCAAACATGATATCCCTAGGGTACTTTCCCGAACCAAGACCTGTCACTTCAGCACCCGTGCTCAAGTCAAATACCCTGGGCCGGTCTCCACCTGATGACCTGATCGTGACAAAGCGCTGTTCGGCGACGTCGGTTATGGCTGTGTACCCAAGAACTTTCGCAAGTCCAGGGGAGCTAATGGATTTACCCGTAAGAGCAGATGGAGCTTGTCCCTCGCTGTTTCCAATTTCCGGGTCGAGGAAACTCACCTGTCCATCATACTGAACAACAAACAGCTCGTCGCCATTACCGGTTTCCGCGACCCCAACGCTTCGGCTGCGGATGGGCAATCTGACGGATCGCTTTTTGAGAGTAAGTGGGTCGACCAAATCAATATTGCACCCACATGTTTGGTCTGCCTCGATCCTGGAGATGCTGTCGCCAAATATGGCAATACGGTTCTGCTGGCGGAGCGCCGCCAAGCGGATTGGAAATTCATACTCGAGGGTGTCAATCTCAACGCCTCGCTCATCCATAATGCGAACGGCGTATACTTCTGTCTCATCAGCGAGAAGCAATATTCCATTTACAAACCAGCGACCTGACAGGAAGACCGCGCCGAGAGGCTCGAACCTGTTGGCTGGGTCCTGAAAGTCGGCAATGTTGTGCACTTGAGTCTCGTCTTTTGCGAAAGACAGGAGTGCCGTGCCACTCCAACCGTTGTCATCGTAACAGGAGACCATGGCGCTGCGGGCATTGCTGGCGAAGTCACTTTCGAGTGAAACGATCATTCTTTCAGACTGTTCCGCAACGGCGCGTGTAGCGTTTGGTTCGTGTTCTGAGGTCGACTGGGACCGACACTGCCGACTAAGATAGATATCTTCTGTCGGCTCGAAATTCTGCTGAGGGTCGAACTCCAAACGGTGTACGCGGGCCAGATCATCATTGGTCGGTTCCCAAAACAATAATCGCGTGTCGGTAAGATGAAATTTGCGAAGCTGACAGGGAACATCGTGGCTGCGTTCGCTCCGTAACGTTGCTCCGCCAAGGCCCATCTTCAAACGCGTGAATACGCAAACGTCTGAACCCAATCCCCGTCCCAGCCTCCATCCCTGTGTTTCTGACCTCCGAAAGAGGGTGCCACGATCAAGCGATGAAAAATAGGATTCCGAGTCGGTTCCTTCGACGTATTGGTGCAAGAAAGCGCCGCTGAGTGGCTCATTCGAGGGCGTGTAGACATCCCAGACAATCCTGTCCTCTTCAATGAATTTCTTGACGATCACATCGACCTGGCTTTGCATCGTTGCGGCGGAGTGCCAGACGGGAATATCCCCGCCAGACCGCATGGCGCTGAAAGAGATTGTTGGTCTCAGAGTTGCCATGGGGGAAAAGTTGGTGCGCGATTGTGTGCCAGGCGTTTTCGACAGGTTCGATACATCATAAAGTTCAATACGCCGAGATTCCCTGCTGGTAACGGAGATCCAGTTGCCAGATGGCGATGGAATAAGCTGATCGGAACGGGCAATCCTGAACTCTGGTTCCAGCCTGAACGGTACAAATTCCTTTGAATCCAAATTGGAGAAACTGGTATCTGTATCTCCGCGAATAAGAATGATCGGACTGTCTCCGACAAGGCTTATCTCAGGCGCTGAAAGGCGTCTGTTCGCGCCTGCCTTCAAGCTGTTTGGTGTTTCCCGTTTGACTGCCTCCCACACGAGCGTGAGTGCCGAAGACTTTTCGTCAGGTTGAACGTTCGCCAAATTGTTCGCAGACCAAATCAAGGTGCTCCCATCAGGCAGATTCAGCAAGCCCGCGTCCAGTATATCGCCTGCACCAATGACGTCTGAAACATCTTTGTAGCGCGCCAATATCGTTCCAGTTTTCAGATCGATCTTGATCAGGTCAAAGGCGGAAGTTGAGTTGCAGGGCAATGCGCATGGTTCTGTAGCAAGAGCCCAGGCCTCGTAAGCGCTATCACGAAAAACTGCAACGCCGCGATTACCATAGCGCGACATCGGAAAGTCTGGTCCGTCATAGTAGCCGCTTCCCGGACTCTGGCTACGTAGCATGACATCCGGACGATCGAACACGAAAACGCGCGCAAGCGTTTCGAGATTGAGTATTTCCACTTTATGGTCACTATCCGGAATATCGCGCGCGATATGCAATAGGTCTCGAGATACTGTGAGTGCAGCGGGATCGTCAGCCTGGATCACCTGCTGGCGCGATCCGTCTGCGGATATCCAATTCAAGCTTACGCGGTCTGAAGTTTCGTCGTCGCCCGCGACTGCTTCGGCAGCAAGCACACGCCCATCCCGCACGCCATAAATGCATTCAGCCTCCTTGCAGTTAAGCCGAACGACGCGCGGCCATTCCGGGCCGGTCAAGACCATGTAATTGTCGTATCCAAGCACGAAGTGGCCGTCGTCAAGATGTATCCGGAGAGGGTTATTCGAGCGGATCGCATCTTGATCGAAGTTGAAGCCGAACCCCTCAGATGCTGGAGGTTGACCGGCCGTGCCCACATCGGCTTCCTGCGCAGGTACATTTACCGAGAAGACTGGCGTCAAGGCAGGCACAGTGTATAATTTCAAGGCTGAGCCATGATTGGGTCCGGTGCTATTGGAGAAAACGATCAGGAATTTACCAGAGGGCGTGACCAGGTATTCTCTTTTGCTGGAAGTCCACAACGGGTCGGCTTTGTCGTTGAGTATAATTCGTGTGCGGCTGAGTTCCGATCCAAATTTGCCCGTTGACAGGTAGTTATCCGTTGCGCGTGTCCGAAGCTGAACAATTCGAGCGTCATCCCTGTCCTCGTCTTTGGCAATTTCAACCATGAATTTGCCCCCAGGAACGATTTCCGCCCATTGCGTGTTCGAACCGGAAGTCAACTTCACATCGGGAAGGGCTGGATTGTTGAGGACTTCGTTGGCGATTTTCTGGACGCTCTGAGTTTCGGCGTCTATGCGGTATTGCTGAGCCGGGTTGTCCGTCGCCTGCAATAGCGACATGGCTGCGTGTGCTCGCTCAAGTGCTGCGTGCGGGCTGGACTCCATGATAGCCTTCGCCTCCAATGACAGGCGTCGCGCTTCCCCTGCTCGCTCCAGATCGCGGACAGGAGCGACATCGTCGTCAAGAAGGTCAGAAATTTCGGTCGATAGGGCGGCCATAGCGGAGACCGTCATCGCATGATTGGAGGACTCCGCCGCGCTCGATGTGCGAACCTTCAGGTCTGAGCAGCAAGTGTGTATCGCAAGGATCGTATCGTGCCGGGGCGAAAAGATGGGTGCGCCGGAGCTTCCTGGCTGGGTTTCGCATGTATGCCTGAATACAGATGCGTTCAGCATGACGCCGCCCGATCGAGAAGGCTGAGGCCGACAATAGCGTCGCGTTAATAGCTGGATGCCTCCTGCCGGGTGATGAACCAGTTGCATATCCAGCCCCACGCTCGGATCGATGCGGGCCAGCTTTGCGACCGGAAATGCCTGTTCTACGTCTTCTGTGTATCCATCCTTTATTTTCAGAAGTGCAAAATCCGTCATGTCTAGGCATCCGCCACAGATTTCGAGGTCATCGTCTCCATCGGTGTGTCTCGACGTCATTCCAAGTTCTGAGCAGGCTCCTCCCGTAACCGTCTCCATGCGCGAACCTTTTCGAAAGGGTACAGCGTAGAATATGCGAGATAAGTCAGCTGCGTCCGGCACTTCAATCAACAGGGTGTTGCGGCGATCGCTATCCTGATCATACTTGTCATCCTCCTCAAGGTAGCCAAGCTCAAGCTCGATATGCTCAATATCGCTCCGCAGGACACCGGTCTCTGGATCGACCAGGCAATGCGCCGCGGTGAGGACATATTCTCTGGAAACGATCGTTCCGGTGCAAGGGTAGGTTTCCGTGTTTGTGGTCAAGTCGAGGCGACCGACGCTACGAGCGAGGCGCCGGGCGGGTGTCGAGACATCTATTCCATCGACGCGTTCGTAGTTGTTGCTCGTGCCTGTATATCGATTGAGACGTTCAAGATCGGAATAACGTGCTTTCTGAGTTTCCGTGAGTGCCTTTCGCCGGCTGGAGCAATCGTCGGCGTTTGCGCAGGGCGACTTCCGGTCAAAGGACAGTGTCACAAGACGATCATAGGCAACCGGCTCGGGTCCATCACTCTCCATGCTGTCATCATGACGTCCGTTCCCGGACATATCCCTGCCTGAGAGAGCCGCGAACAGAGCGCCAACCACAAAAGCGATTGTGATCGTGAAGACGACTAGAGTTCGCACGCTCTGCTCCCAGTCCTAGCCGGCGTCCTGTCGAAAAGGGACCGGAACGCGCCGACCCCACCGCCGACGGACGCCAAACTAAATGATTAACGAAATGTTGCCAAGCGGAGATACTTGAAATACGTTTCTATCTCAGCAGGATAATTCAACACGGCGGGGTAGCAGCGTGACGACCATTATGTTGAAGGCGGCTGTGGGTGCTATTCTGCTTTTATTCGTCTGCGCGTGCAATGCGGAACAACAAGCTGCGGATCCCACGGAGGTCCGATCGGACGCTGATGAAATTCAGATGTTGGAGCACGACATCACGACCGCCGAAGAGGGGTCCGGTACGACTGAGCTTGCGACAACGAACCTGCACTCACCTCAGACGCTTTCGACGGAAGCGTTTGAACTTGCAGACGACGGATCGGACGAAAGTGTGCGTGTGGGGGATCTGAAGGAGCCGCAGGTATCACTCAACCAGCTCAAGTCAGCAGGTTTGATCGACGCAAACCTGGACTGCGATGGAGCAGACTCAATATTCGCCGAGTGCAACCATCCCATGATGCACGGTATTGGGTTGGATAGTCGGATCCGCGACACGGTCGATGCGCTTCAGCCCGATGGTAGTGAAGGTGAGGTGTTTAATGGTATGCCTGCACTATCGCTTGCGGAATGGCCGCATACTGTCGTTCTGGTCTCATCATCTCGAAAGCGGCGACCAATCTGTACTGGCAACTTAGTCGGGCCTGCTGCTGTTCTGACGGCGCGCCATTGCGTCGGAAGCGGGAATGCAGTTGATATCAACAGTTACGTGATTTTTGGAAAATCCTTTCGAAAGGGTGAGTTTTCCCGCGTGCGCAGGGTCGCAGATATTGCGTATCCGCTGAACGCCACATCTGGCCTGGATCTTGCGCTCCTTCGGCTCTCGGAGCCCGTCGATGTCGAACCCGTCCGACTGGCGTCCGACGCTGATCTTGATGATGCTCGGGCTGGCCGCGTGGTTGGCTTCGGGTATCGAAGAGAATTTGACAGCGGCAATCCGGTGCTGAAATTTGGGGACAAGATGTTCACAGATGTGGTGATCGCATCGCGGGACTGCCGCGGGTTTTTTCCCGCAGACGGCCAATCCATACCCGATGCCACCCAGTATGGATGTCATCCGGGAATGCATATCGTCGCTGGCGCTGTGAAACCCGTCGCATCCTACGATTCCGACACATGTGACGGGGACAGCGGGGGTCCGCTATTTGTCCCGGTGGCTGGTACACACTACACGGTTGAGGGTTACTTTGGGGCAGTCGCCTATGACAGTGCCGACTTTCGGTTGGCTGGGGTGACCAGTTCGGCAGTCGAGACCCCGAATGTTCCGGCCGGCTCGCTGGGCTGCGGAAACGGCGGAAAGTATGTGCGCCTCTCTTCGGACATCAGGGAATCCATAGCCGATATCCAGCGGGGTTGGCTGCAGGACTAGAGGGGGACAAACTGTCAGAAACATGGTGATTTTTTCCAGACCACTGATATTGACTGGGTCCGCGGTAGTTGGCTTTTCCGTGGGATTCCTGCTGTTATCCGAATTCAAATCCGATGCACGACGGCTTGTTGGCGGCGGTGTCGAGAGCGTGTTGGCCATCGTAGCGACGTCGGAGCGGACCGAGGTCAAAGCGGACAATCTGGATCAGAAATCACTGTTTCATCCCGGGTGCTTTGGCAACGTCGACCTCAACTGCCCGGCCGGGTTCGGCAGCATCGTGGCAACGCCGCCTGAAAATGCAATTCCGACATTGGAAAAGGCCGCCGACTTCAATTCGACGTCACGTTTCGTAGAATGGGGTGAGAATGTCGTGAGGATCGATATCCTGTCCCAGTCGACGACGACGATCGTCGGAGAAAATCGGAAATCGCAAGATTCGAGACGGCTCAGCGTGTGTACGGGCCTGCGCATTTCAGATGACTATATCGTGAGTGCGGGTCATTGCTTTGCAGGCGCCTCGCTTGACGACCGTGGCGATGACCTTTCGCACGAGATTGGCGTCATATTCGGATACATGAATCACATGACCACGGCTGAGTGGCGTCCAGCGGAACTTTGCGGCTCGGCGTATGACTCTGGTATCGATCTCGCACTCCTCTCAGTGACCAGCTGTTCTGCTGACCGTGTAACTGGCATTTCGGCAGTATCTGATGCTGTCGAAGGACAGGAACTGCTTATCCTTCATCATCCAAACGGTTATCCGCTGCGTCTGTCGAGGATAAATTGCCGGTTGCTGTCGTCGGGTTTGGACCAGCTACCTGCCTATTTTCTCCATTCATGCGGGACTTTGGGCGGAAGCTCTGGGGCGCCAATTTTCGACGAATACACAGGTAACCTTATAGCATTTCATGTTGGCACCGATTCAAGCGTCGACCAACCGGTACAGCCTGCAGTCTCGGCGTCGTTGGGGCTGGGAGCGCTCGGAATAAATGTCAGTCCGGTGGATTGAACTGAACAATGTGCACGAAGGACATTCATATGCGGACTGTATTTACCGGGGTACTCGCGAGCAGCTTGCTGCTGTCAGGCTGCGGAACGCTTCGGCAGGCAGGCGCCGACGGCGAAGGTGTCCTGGGAGGGCCAAATGCAGACCTTCGCATCATACTGGACGATTGCGGCAATCAACGAGCAATCGATAGCGCAATCGCACTGAAATTTGGTGCCGGGCTGCTCAAGACAGTCGGCAAGACATCCTGCTCTGCCTCCCGCAAAGTGGTCCGTTATTTGAGTTAGTGCCGGCTCCGATTATGGAGTTGAGACATGGGCAAGAAAGCCAAGCCTGAAGAGATTATTGCGAAACTGCGGGAGGTGGAGGTTCGCCTCGCACGCGGTGAGACAGCTGCTTCGGCGGCGCGGGCCGTCGGTGTGACCGAACAGACCTACTACC
>NZ_ARYL01000021.1 GCF_000685295.1 Hyphomonas oceanitis SCH89 | reverse complement strand
CAGCTACACCACGCCGCGGGACACGATCATCGCCGAGGAAGAAAAGAATCGATCTTTCAGTTTTGCAGATGAGCTTGAGCGCCTTTTGCCGGAGCTCAGAGCGTTTGCGCGAAGCCTTTGCCGCAACCGGGACCTGGCGGATGACCTGGTGCAGGAAACCTGCCTGAACGCCTGGGGCGCAATCGACCGCTTTCAGACCGGCGCCGCCATGCGGCCATGGCTTTTCCGAATCCTTCGCAACGAATTCTATCAGCATACGCGCCGGGCGTGGCGATCGACCGAACTTGAGCCCGAACAGGCTGAACGTACGCTGGTGGCCAATGAGAGCCTGGAAGCGCGTTCCGACTTCCGCGTCCTGCAGGCGGCCATCGACTCCCTTCCCCAAACCCAGCGGGATGCCATCATACTCGTGGTGGCCGCAGGCTTTACCTATGATGAAGCGGGGATCATCTGCGATTGCTCGGCCGGGACGGTCAAAAGCCGCGTCAGCCGCGCACGCGATGCGGTGATGCATATCATGACACAGGCCGAGAATGGCAACGGCGTAACCGGCGGACATAGCGAACTGTCGCAAGCAACACGCGGCCTCGATGACCTGCTGAGCGATATCAAGCGGCTGAGTGAGCCTTCACCTCACCCGATAGACACCGCCGCCTGATCACAGGCCCGCGGCAGTCACTGGCCCCACGCTCAGCCTGTCAGGCTGTCAGCGACCTTGTTTTCCCCGAACACATTTCGCAGCATGCTGCCATCGACCGGTTCCGTCGTCTGGACAAGGATGATGCGCTTGATCGTGCCGCCGGCACCGAGGAGCGCACGGCCACGCTCGACAACCTGCACCCATAGCCCTGTCGACATGCGCACGCGCAGACGGTGGACGAGTTCGGATGCGTCGCCTTCCAGCATGCGCTGGTAGACATGCCGGGCTTCAAGACGGTCGTCGGGATGGATGCGGGCGATCCAGTCAAAGATGTCCTCTGAGGTCGGCTCGACCCCTTGCGCGAACATGTCGGCCCAGCCTTCCGAATAGGTGACCGTGCCCTCTGCGACGGACCAGTCGATCACGCCTGCGGAGAGGAGGTCGCAGGTGATGTCTGCAAGCGCTGACGAGAGGTCGGCATCGCGCACTTCCCTGTCCTGACGTTGCCATTCGTTCTGAATCACCGAGACCGCCAGCAGGACGGCCAGGAGAGACGCGCCGAAGAGCGCCATGAATTCAAAGCGCCGCGCCGCGAGCACGGCGACGACGGGTGGCTCGGTGCCGATATAGACAAGCTGGAGCGCGCCGCCCGCAATGCCACGTGCTTCGATGAACCGTGAAGCGTCCTCGCCGGACACCTGGCTGGCCGCCGGGATATCGTCCCCGTGGAGCGGCACCCAGCCGAGCGCCGTTGAGGCAAGGTTGAGATCGGCCGCCGTGAAAGTCGCGCCGCGATCAGAGGCCGTGACGACGGGATCGCCATCGCGGTTGAGTAGCGCGGCACGCCAGTGCTTGCCGGCGACCGAGCCCGCCGAAAGCGCCGACTGGAAGGCACCCGAGCGCAGAACGAGAACCGCCGGAACCTGCCGGCCATCTGTCAGGGCAAGGTCATGGTAGACAGCCGCCCTGCCCGGCCCGACCGAGACGAGCTCGAGTTCGAGCGCTTCACGCCCGGCGCGCCGACTATAGGGGCGCGGTGCGAGCGCGCCTTCGGCCCCGGACGGCATCTCGCCGAAAACACGCGGCGCGGCGCCATCTGCACCGGGAATGATGATGGCGGTGACCGGTGTATCCGCAAGCTGCTGGTTTATCTTCACCTGGAGTGCGCGCTGCTCGCTGGCCGGGACATTTTCCGCCATGGCGGCGGCAATGACCGGGGAAGCCTCGGTGCCGGCTGCATAGATTCGCGCGAGATCTGCCTCGACAGCGACTTCCCCTGTCCACGCCGTCTCGGCCAGCGCGGAACGGGTGGTGGATATGTCGTCGCCAACGACTTGCCAGGCATATATCAGCACACCAACGACACAGCCTATCAGCGCCGCCGCCTGGACTGCACGCATCAGGAAAGGATCGCTGCGCTCAAGCCGTCGGGCCAGGCGCATAAGCCCGCCGGGGCGTGCGGTATCAGCTGCAGGCGGTGGCGTATGGATCATGGTTGGGTCCAGGCAGTTGGATTGAACGGATCTTGCGGCAGGTCATTGCGGACGAGGCCATCACGCCCGCCCGGCACCCATGTCAGGGCGAGGCCGACGCGGACATCTTCATAGGCTTCAGACTGTATGGCCGACAGATTGCCCGACAGGATGATTTCAGGCGCGATACGGCGTGCGGCGCTGAGATCGAGCGCGGCTGCGAAGCCGGAACTGTCGCTACCGCCGATGAGGGGCTGGGTGCCACGCATCAGCGGGTTGGCCCGGGCCGGGTCTTCCGAAACCGATTCATAGGCGACGGCGGCGTCGGCCTTGAGGATCCAGTGTTTCATCGGATCGGTCTGGGCATTCAGCGAGACGCCCGTGCGATGGAAAGTCTGCGGGCTGAAATAGCCGCCATGGCCGGGCGTGAAGAAGTTGGTGTTCTCGTCATAGGACTGGAACTGGTAGAAGAGGCCCGAGACGAGGTAGGCGAAACCCTTGCGGGCAAAATTGCGATTGGCCGCGACACCCAGCGCGAGCTTGCTGTTATCGGCGGTATTCTCGCCGTGCAGGCTGGTGGCTTCGATATCGGCCTGCAGCGTGTTGGACTTTCCGACCGGCAGCCGACCGCGCAGGGCGACGCCGCTTTCGATGACACGCCCGAAGGCCTCGCCGGTTGTGGCATCGCGCTGACCAGCGAATGACAGAACGCTATCCATTTTCGGCCGGGTGAAAGCGCGTGCCTCGACAGCGCGGCCTGCATCTTCGTGTGCGATGGCAATCTCGCCGACAAGGGCCGGGTCAACATCGGCGTTCAGCGGCGTGACGCCGACACGCACGGCAATGCTGGTGTCACCTTCGCGGGCCCAGGCGAGATAGGGCATGGCGACGGTCTCGCGGGAGGCGTCTATGGCGGGGAGCGCGCTACGGCCCGGATCGAGGGAATAGACCGACACGCCGGCTTCATAGCGATTGCGGCCCCGGATGAGGCCAGCCGATGTGGTGGAGACGACGCCGCTCAAGCGGTTCTGCCCGCTGGTGCCGCCCTGGCTGCGGACGGCGACGGCCTGACGATACCAATTGGAGTCGATGCCTTCGAGCGGCGGGAAACTGTCCGGCGCGAGAGCCTTGGCGGTGAGATAATCGCCCTGATCAAAAGCGGCGGAGGCATTGAGGGCGGTAAGGCGTGCGTCAAGCGGTCCACCGACGGTGCGGGCGAGCGCAGCGGCCGTGTCCATGCCGCCGGTGCGCTGTGCGGCGAGGGCGTAACCTTCAGCTGATTCCGCTTCCGGACTTTCGACATAGAGCTGGCTGAAGAGGCTGGCGGCGGCTGCGTCATTGCCAAGGCGGAGATCTGACCAGGCGGCGCGCATGCGTCCGGCGCGGCGGGTCGGCGCGTAATCGGCGGCCTCAAGTGCGAGGGCGCGGGCCTTGGTGTAATTGCCGGCCTCTGTTGCAGCGCCAGCGGCATCCAGCAGGGCGCCGCCGGCGATCGTGCCGGCATCAACGGCGAGGGCGGGGAAAAACGTGACGGCGCTATTGGCGAGCGTGACGGCTTCGCGCCAGCTGCCCTGTTCGCGGTGGACGCGCGCGTCGGCTAGCTCGATACGGCCGCTGAGTTCGGCAAGGCTGGCCGGGTCAGGCGCGGTAGAGACGGCAGCGCGGGCGGCGCTGATATCGCCTGAGGCAAGTGAGGCGAGCACCAGCCCTCGGCGGGCGTCCTCGGGGCCGCTTTCGGCGAGGGAGCGGGAGAAGCGCTGGCCAGCGCCGGAGGGATCGGTTTCCAGCATGGCCCAGCCGGCCTGCATCAGGAGATCCGGATCGCCGGATGTGTCGGCAAGTGCGACAGCCGCGCCGATGTGGCCGGTATTGATGGCCGTGTTGAACTGGAGGCGGTTATCGGCCTGGACGATTTTGGCGTAGGCCGCGCCGATCTGCGCGTTGTCGCTGGCGCTTTGCTGCAGCGGTGCAAGGGCGCGCAGGGCAGCCAGACCGTCCTGATCGAGCACGGAGGCTGCGCGGGCGGCCAGAGTGGCGACGCTGTCTGGCGCATCGCAGACCGTGAGCGCGCGGACATAGAAGGCATTGATGGCGGCAGGTTCACCCAGCCCTTCGAGCGCGTCAGCGCGGGCGAAGAGGCGGAACGGGGTTTCGCATTTATCTGCGGCGACAGGCGGCAGGGCGGAGAGGACCGTGGTCCAGTCATGCTCTGCCACGGCGTCGGCGATGCGCTGGTCGAGGGCGCCATTGGCGACATAGGCAATTAGATCGCGCGGCGGCTGCCAGCCGGGATTGGCGGCTTTCAGGCCGGCCAGCCTGTCTTCCGCGCTGTTCCACTGGTTGGCGGCGCCAAGATCCCAGACGGCCTGGACATCAGCTGGCGCGGGACCGATTTCGACAAGCTGCGTCGCGGCGGCTTGTGCCTCCTGCTGCTGTGCGGGTTCATCGGCCGTCGGGATGCCGATGGCAATGACGCCTTCCGCCTTGCCTGCGAGCGCCGGGTCTGCGGCGGCCGTCATCACGCCGCCGAAAGACGGGGCGATGAGGGCACCGACCGCAGCCGCGCGCAGGAGGCGGCGAAGCAGCATCACTTTTCATTCATCCGATCACGCATGTAGCGGGCGATGAGGGCCAGCACGGCAGCAAGCGCGAAGAGCACAGCGCCAAGCGTGATGATCCAGCGCAGAGGCGAGCGGGCGGACTTCATGCGGGCCATTTCGGCCGGGCGCATCTGGCCGATCTCGAACGTGACCGCCGGAGCCTGCGTCACGACAGTCGCGGCACTGGTGCGCCAGACAGCCGCGCCGCCCTTGAGCTGGGTCCAGTGACTTGGCTGGACGAGCGAGCGAGCCGATGCAATGAGCTGACCCGGCGTTTCAGCCGTGACCACGGTGACGAGGCGACCGGCATGATCCGGCGAATTGCCCGCGACCACGAGGCCATTGTTGCCAAGATCAATCGACTTGTACTCGCGGGTTGCGGTGACCTGCGGATCCGCAGAGCCACGGGTCGCGAGCGCGGTAGACTGGCCTGTCAGGCTGACTTCGGCCGGGAGGAAGCCTTTAAGGGCCGTTCGCGTGCCGACCACAAGCGTATGCTCGTCCGGCAGGGCGAGGCCGAAACCGAAATCGGTATCGGTGAAGACTGTGCCATAGATCTGGCCAAGACGCGCGCCGACGGTCCAGACAGAAGCGGCCGTCTCGTCGCCGGTGTCCCCTGCGCGAATGGCGAAAGGCGTGCCTTCGATGCCGGAATAGGGAAAGCCGGACTCTGAAAGCAGGGCCAGGTTGGGCAGCTCAACGAATGTGTCGGCCTCCGGCAGCGTGAAGGTCGAACTGTCTTTCATCACGAAAGCGAGGTGATTCATGTTGTGCGACGTGCACTCGCCTTTTGTTTCGGTCGAAAGTTCCACGTCGAACGCGACATGGTTCTGGCCGGGATGGAGTGCATCCGGCGTGATCGTGAGCTGGTAGCCCGGCATCACTTCACCATCGGGATTGGTGAGACGAATGGCACGCTGGAACTCACCATTGACCAGGATGTTCACGACGGAATTGGAATCAAGGCCTGCGCCGTAGGCAAAATCGAGCGACAGCTCGACCTCGCTCTTGGAGCGGAAGCGAATATCGGCGGGCAGCGTGAAGTTAAAACCGATCTCGCCCTGCTCCTGACCGAGCAGCGAGGTTTCAGCGAGGCCGAGATCGCGGAAGGCGTATTTCGTGCCGGGCTGCAGGGGGTGCTTTTTCGCCAGGATCATGCCGGCTGGTGTTTCCGCAGGCGAGAGGATGACCGAGCCTGTGTCCGACAGCGGGAAGCGGGCGGCTGCGAGCGCACGAACGGCGCCCTCAATGGCTGCAGGGGTGCGCCCGGCCGCAACGATCAGGAAGCGGGACGGATCTGCCGGGGACGGACTGATCGACAGGAAGGAATCCTCACCTTCCAGATCAGCGAGGCCAGCGGGCGCAATGCCGGCCAGCTGCTCAGGCGTGCCGATAGCAATGAGATCGGCGCCGATGGCCTTGTCGCTCATCTCGCTGACACGGACGCGGGTGATATCCGGCAGGCGGTAGGCAAGACGGTTGGCGACGGCCTGCGAGGCGAGCGTGCCCCAACGCAGGTTGTCAGCTGTCATATCGCCGTCAGCCATGAGGATGCCGAGATTTTCAACACCACCAACGCCCGCGGTAACAAGCGCATCAAGGTCTGCCAGCGAGCCGGCAAACGGGCGGCGCGCATAGGTGATCTCGACATAGGAGCGAGAGGTATCAATGTCGGTCCAGAGCTCGGCTGCAGAAGGATCCTGGCAGCCATAGGTGTAGCGCTGGACGGCATCGATGCGCAGCGTATTGAAGCCGGACATGACGCTGGCGGGATCGAGCTGGATTTCGTTCACAGCGGCGGCGCGCTCTGTGATGCCATCAAGCTGGGCGACGAAGCGACCGTTCAGGCCGACACGGATCTGGGGACGTGCGTCTTCCTGGGCGCGGCCACTGACATGGCGCATGACCAGCCGTGCCGACTGCACGTTTGCCTGCGGCGCAACTGCGAAGGAAATGTTCTCGCTGGCCTTTGCGCCATCAAGGCGGATGGCCCCCTGCTCCGGCCGGAGCGCAGCCAATGGGAGACGGGCGCGCCAGAGACCGTTCTCGAGTTGCTCGACCGCAACCTGCGGATCATCCCGGAAGCGGGCATACACGTCGTAAACGGCGTCTTGAGACGGGGCCTCCTGCGCGTGCGCAGGGACGGTAAGGGGCGCGGCTGCAAGTATCGCGGCCAACGCTGTGGAGCGGATAAGAGTGATCATGAGCGTGCTTCCCGGGTAACGGCTTGGATGTGGTTCATGGCGTGAGAGATGCTTGAGCGGACAAGACCGGCGATCTTGGTGCCCATATGGTCGGCCTTGGCGCGGCCATCGCGGAAGGTCTTCCAGTTCTCGCTGCGCGAATACATGAGCGCGACGACGGCCGACCATTGTTCATTGTTCTCGATGACGAAGCTGAGCCCGAGCTTCTGGCCCGTGGGCGTGTCCGTGGCAGAGAGGACTTTCAGATCAAGACGTGAGGGCGACGTGGCGCCAAGGTCGCGCGCATCGGCCTGGATAATGTCGCCGATAACGAAACGCTTGCCTTCGCCATAGGGCACTTTGCAGCCCATGCCGGTGATCGATACATCGGTCATCTGGCCGGGCACGGGCGCACCGAAATGCTTGAGCGTGATGTCGCGGCTGGTCTCGAAGCGCGGGAAGATGCGCTGCTGGGAGCGTTCGTAGAGGACGCCGAGGGCAGATATGAGCAGCAGGAGGTGGAACGTGTTCCAGAACAGGAGGACCGTGATCACACCCGCACCGACGGGATCAATGAACCAGCGTACCAGACCCGCCACTTCACCGAGACAGACAATGGCGATGAGAATGTAGAACGGGCGAGCGAGCGGAGAGACAAAGTTCTCGTCGAGGCTCTCGCCCTTGGGCGTCACGGCGAAGCTCGGCGAGCGCGGATTGCGCAGGACCTGCAGGATGGCGCCGGAGCAGTGGATCGACTGGATGACTTCGTAAAGTTCCGAGGCAAAGGCCCAGCGTGTGTGGCCGTACAGCATCGAGGAGAGCATCAGCGCACCGAAAATGTGCGGCAGGCCGTACATCAGGAAGTCTGACAGGTCGCCGACATAGACCTGGATGCCGAACAGGAGATAGAGCAGCGGACCGAGGATGAACGCCATGCGCGCCAACGGGAAGAACCAGTAGAAGCAGGAATTGAAGTAACCGACGCGCTGGCCGAAGGTGAGGCCCTTCTTAAGCAGCGGATTCTTCAGCAGGAATATCTGGACCATGCCCTGCGTCCAGCGCATGCGCTGCGTGATGAAGCCGGAGAAGGTCTCTGGCGAGAGACCCGCCACCATGGGACGGTCGACATAGGCGCTGCGGTATCCGCGCGCGTGCAGTTCCAGCGCGGTTTCGGCATCTTCCGTAATTGTCTCGCCCTGGATGCCACCAATCTCCATGACGAGCGAGCGGCGAAGCACGGCCGCCGAACCACAGAAGAAAGACGCATTAAGGCCATCAAGCCCCCGCTGGATGACCGAATAGAACATCTCGTTTTCGCTCGGCATCTTGCGGAATGTGCCGAGATTGCGTTCGAGCGGATCGGGGTTGAGGAAGAAATGCGGCGTCTGGACCAGGAAGAGTTTCGGGTCCTCGACAAAGTAGCCGACGGTGCGCGTAAGGATGTCGGTTGACGGGACATGGTCGGCATCGAGGATGAGGATCAGTTCGCCGGACGTGTGAGCGAGGGCGGCGTTGATATTGCCGGCCTTGGCATGGTCATTCTTTTCGCGCGTCAGATAATGCGCGCCGAGGCGCTCGCAGACCTGTTTGAGATAGACGTGCCGCTCCTGCGCCTCGTCCGCTTTTTCACGGTCCGCCTGATTGCGCTTGGCGACCGTGCCCCCATCGTCGAGCAGGTAAACGTTCACCCGGCCTGCCGGATAATTGACATTGAGCGCGGCTGTCAGCGTGACCTCGATGAGATCGTCCGGCTCGTTATAGGTCGGGATCAGGATATCGACGGTCGGGCAGGCTTCAGGCGAAATCGGCGCCGGACGCGGGGCGCGCTTGTAGACGTCCACCGACAGGAAAGTGGAGAGGAGAAGCAGGATGTAGCCATAGGTTTCTGCGCCGAGCAGGAACATGCCGCCGATAATCGACAGAACGGAATCGGTCGGCATTGTCTCGGTGACACGCCAGATCATGTAGCGCGTACTGGTAAACACGATCAGCAGGGAGACAAAGCTGCGGAACGGGCCGCCGGATGGCCGGATCCAGGTCATCATGAAAAAGGTTGCGATGGTGGCAATGCAGAGCTGGATCTGGACAGAGTCGGGGGTCGGTGCCCCTGCCATAAGGGCAACACACATCAGCACCACTACCGCGCTTATCGTGCGCAGCGGTGCAAACCGGGAAGCCGGCGTGAAAGTCGCTTTAGGTGATGACGTCTGACTCATTGGTGTGTTTTTTATACTTCGCTATTCGAAATACTTGTTTCACACGTCGACGTGAATTGATTGATAATATGTAATATATGCTCAATGTACGGCTTGGTTAAATTTATTTTTACATGCGTTTACCAAGTAAACAGAATTCTATTTATTGTTAACCAAGGTGAACAGCTCAAGCCCAGGCGATAAGGATTGGAGCGGATGGCATAACACAATGCCTACAGGCCTCCCGGGCTCGCGGGCGCAAGCCCACCCAGCCCTCACTTTTCACTATTGTCATGGTTACCGGGCGTCACGGATTCCACAGGAATGGACTGGCCCGTGTACGCAGCAGACTGGAATTTGAACGCGAATAAGTTCGGGCAGTCGGAGCGGCCAGCCTATTCGGCGTCGGCAGCGTCATCCTGGCCGACATCAGTGCGTCTTGCTTCTGCCGTCAGACCCACGCCGCCGTGGCCGCGGGGTTGCTGCTGACCCTCGGAAGAATTGGATCTTTCGATGCCATGCACTGCGCCAATCGCTGCGGGCGTCGATGCCACGACAAATGGCATCGTCAGGAACAGTCGAATAGCAAGTTTACGCGGATCATGCATCTTCAGGTCCTATCGGGGCAGCAGCTTGATATGCCTCAGTGAGAACAGGAGACCCCGGCAAAGAGTTCCCAACTAACCTGACGCAAATCGTGCCAGAAATATGCGTCCGGCCAAAAACAGTGGTTTTGCGGGCGCGCCATGGAGGTCGCTTCCGCTCAGGCGCGTGCTTATGATCGGGATCGCCGAATTTCACAAGTGCGATAAAAGGGCGCGACTTTAAGGCGCCTTTGGGGCGAGCCATCCGCCATTCTTCCGCAGCCGGATTTTTGGGGCACGCGATGCCACGTGGTGCTAGTCTTTCACCCGCTTGAGACGTTGCTCGGAATCGAATGCGCGCTTGAGCACGTCGTGGGCCGACCGGACCTGAAGCGCCTCGTCATTCACCCGCTGATGCTGATCATCGATGTCACGGACCAGTTTGCGGGCATGGCCCTGCTGGTGGGACAGGATCAGGGAGTCGATATCGGCCGCACTTTTATCCATTGCCTTGAGGCTGCCGGCGAGACGCTCGCGCTCAGCCTCGGCGCCGGCATGGGCCTGCTGGGCGGCAAGATAGCTCTGCTCGGCCTTTTGACGCTTCAGGGAGACAAGTTTTTGAAGGTCGGGTTTGCGACGGGTCATCTGACTACATGTGCTTACGCACACGCTCCACAAAATTGATTGCCGCGGCGACGGCGGCGAAGTGCTCGGGAAGGATTTCCTGATCGATTTCGACGAGCTTGTAGATAGAGCGGGTTGTCGGCGGATCCCGGAAGATCGGAACATCGTTTGTCATGGCAAGTTCCCTGATCTTGGCAGCGAGGTGGTCGACGCCCTTGGCCACGCAGACCGGCGCAAGGCCTTCATCAGGGTTCCAGCGCAGGGCAACGGCATAGTGTTCGGGGTTGACCATGATGACCGTGGCCGTCTTCACGTTCTTCATCATCTGGCCGCTGGCGATCTTGACGCCTGCCTGACGGCGCTGCTGCTTGAGTTGGGGGTCGCCCTCACTCTGCTTCATTTCCTTCTTCATTTCCTCGCGCGACATTTTCAGCTTGTTATTGTGCAGCCTTTGCTGGAGCGGCAGGTCGACAGCGGCCAGGAGAAGCTGAAAGACGAGGAACCAGATGATAAGCTTCATCGCCTGGCTGAAAGTGAACATCGCGAACTGGTCCATCTGCATCGCGCTGCTGGCATAGTAATCCTTGGCCAGCTGCGAGAGGAACATCACGGCAATGACGGCCGCGATGACCAGCTTGAATGTGTCTTTCAGGAAGTCCGTCAGGCCACGCGCGCCATAGCGCTTCTTGAGATTTTCGACTGGCGAAATCTTCTTGGCATCAACCTTGATCTTCTTGAACGAGAAGGAGATCGACCGCTGGATAACGAGGGATATGAGAACGACGGCGGCGAGCAGGAGATAGATCAGGGAGAAGTGAATCAGAGTGCCCGAAAGCCAGCTGCGCGTTTCACTCCCACCAGAGTCGAAGATGTCGCTTGCAAAGGAATCCGCGTGATAGAGGATCGATGAGAAGTCGGTAAAGACCGCGTTGCCAACCGTGAACTGCAGCACCATGCCGGCAATGAGAATGCCGACGATCAAGGCGAACGCGTTGGCCTCCTTGGACTGGGGAACATTACCTTCTTCCCGGGCCTGACGCTGCTTGGTCTCGGTGGCGTCAAATTCCTTTTCGCCGCTGTCATTTTCCTCCGCCATGGCCTAGCTCACATCCATCCCGCGACATCGATGACGCGCTCTTTCCAGACGACCAGAAGGCCAATGACCGAGAGAGCGAGGAATACCATTCCGCCACCAATCAACAGCGGTGCACCAACAAAGGCAACCATCAGCTGAGGCAGGGCTTTGTTGATGAAGCCGAGACAGATATTGTACAGGAGGTTCACAGCGACGAAGGGCCATGCGAGCAGGACAGCAAAGCCGACCGCCGAGAAACACTGATCGGCCAGCATGCGCAGATCAAGGGACCAGAGCGCGCCGACCGGTATTTCTCCGTAGAGGCGCAGGAGCGCGGCAACGACGCTGATATGGAAGTCTGCCGAGAGTAGAACCGCCGCGCCGGCCAGCGAGAGAAGGTTCGCCGCCATTGTCTGCGCTTCATGCTCCATCGCGACACCGAGGAGCTGGGACAGGCCGATCGACTGCGAGATAATCGTACCGGCGATACTGAGCATCCAGATGGTTACGCGCAGGGTGACCCCCAGGCAGAAACCGATGGTCAACTCGCTGAAAAGAACGGCCGCATAGCTGGAGAGCGGCCACGTGACCGGCACGCCGACTACGCCGGTCGTTGCCATTGCCATTGATATTGCCAGCAGGACAACAAGACGCATCTGAACGGGAATCGCCTGCTCGCCGAGGCCGGGCATCAGGAAGACGACAAAGGAGAGCCGTGCAATGACCACCATGTACAGGCCCAGCCAACCGGCCAGGGGGCCCGCCAATGGCGCCAGTGCCTCCATCAGACGACGCCGATAATATAGGGCTTGGTCTTGGAGCTGATTTCCTCATAGGCGAGGACGGAATTGCGAATGCCCTTGCTGGCCAGAACGGTCTGCAGGAAGCGGCGGCGACGCGAAGAGGTCGCCACGGAGGCCATGACGCCTTTCTTGGCCGCTTCATTGAGTTTTGACTGCACCTCGTTCGTCAGTTCGCCGAACATTTCCGGCGGCAGGGCGATATCGCTGCTGCCATTCTCGCCGGCGACTTCGTACTGCGTGAACTTCTGCTCCCACGCGGTGGAGAGCTGCACGAGCGGCAGGCGGCCCTGATCGTCCTGGAGACGGTCCACGATCTGGAAGGCGAGGCGCTGGCGAACCAGTTCGACCATGCGCGGCAGGCCGGGGTTTGCAGTCTTCGCTTCGGCAATGGTCTCGATGATGAGGAACAGGTTGCGGATGGAGACGCGCTCTTCAAGCAGGAGGCGGACAACTGACAGGAGAAGCTCGGGCGTCACCTTGGTGGGAATGTATTCGTCAAGGAAGCGGCGGTTCGAGGCCGCACGGTCACTGTCGCTTACCGTGGTCAGGGCATCCAGCGTATCGAGCAGGACCATGCGCGTGAACACGAGCGAGAAATTGGACTGGATGACTTCCAGCATATGCGTAGCGAGCACTTCGATGGGCTCGACAACGGGAATGCCGGTCGCGGCCAGCTCCTGCTTCTTGCTGTTCGGGAGCCAGCGAGCGGCCGCCTTGTAGACCGGCTCCTTGACCTTTTCGCCTTGCAGGTAAGGCAGTTGGTCGTCTTCCATCAGGGCGAGAATGGAACCGGGCCGCAGCATGCCGGAATCAATGCGGACACCCTGAATGCGAATGCGATAGTCATTCTTCTTGAGGGTCGGATTATCCGTCATGCGGATAGGCGGCAGAACGAAGCCGTATTCTTCCGCGATGTAGCGGCGGATCTTGTGGATACGGCTTTCAAAGCCATTCTCACCGATCAGGACGAGGTTCACGAGGTCAGGTGCGACTTCCAGATGGATTTCGTCGGCATGGATGGAGTCGCCGAACACGATTGCTTTTGGTGCCTCGTCTTCGATAATTTCTTCCTTGGCATCGCGCTTGTCGCGGTTCTGCTTGCGCACAAAGAAGGATGCGGCCGCAAATCCGGCGGACGCCGCCATGAAGGGAATGAAAGGCAGGCCCGGGAACAGCGCGAAGACGAAAAGGATGCCGGCCACGATCATCAGGGCTGCGACGTTGCTGCCGAGCTGCGCGAGCAGGGCAAGGTCGATAGCGCCTTCTTCACGGCCCTTGGACAGAAGCAAGGCTGACGCAACCGAGACAATGACCGCAGGAACCTGCGAGACCAGGCCGTCACCGACTGTCAGAATCGAATAATTGCTGAGCGCCTGCGAGAAACTGAGATGGTGGACCGTGAGCCCGATACCGATGCCCGCGACAAGATTGAGGGCGGTGATCATCAGGCCGGCAATCGCATCGCCCTTCACGAATTTCGACGCACCATCGAGGGAGCCGAGGAAGCCCGCCTCTTCCTGCTCGCGCTGGCGCCGCATCTTGGCTTCTTCATGCGTGATGGCGCCAACGGCAAGGTCGGAGTCGATGGCGAGCTGTTTGCCGGGCATGGCATCAAGGGCGAAACGCGCGCCGACTTCCGCCATACGGCCCGCACCCTTGGTGATGACCATGAAATTGACGATCACGAGCACGCCAAAGACGACAAGGCCGACAAACAGATTGCCGCCCATGATGAACATGGCGAAGCCTTCGATGACCCCGCCCGCTGCATGCGTGCCTGTATGACCTTCGCCGATGATCAGCTTGGTCGATGACACGTTCAGCGCGAGGCGCAGGATCAGCGAGGCCAAGAGCACACTCGGGAAGGACGAGAAATCGAGCGGGCGCTCGATGAAGACGGCGGTCGCGAAGATGAGAATGGCGAAGGCGAAGGACAGGGTCAGCCCGACATCCATGACCCATGCCGGAACCGGCAGGATCATCACCAGAATCACCAGCATAAGGCCAATCGCCAGCAGGGATGTTGGCCTGGACAGTCCGTAGAGAATGGAAGTGTGCACTATGGGACCTATCGGGCAATCAGCGGCAGTACCGAATTGTTGAACAGGTCAAGGCAGATCCTGGTCATGTATCCGAGCGAAAGAAAAAACACGATCACGACGACGAGAATCTTCGGGATGAATGTCAGGGTGATTTCCTGAATGGATGTCAGCGCCTGGAGAAGGCCAATCGCAAAACCCACAATCAGTGTGGCAACAAGAATAGGCATGGCCATCATCGCGGCTGCCCATATGTGGGCCCGCAAGACCTCGAAGACTTCAGCTTCCGACACGGCCTACTCCCACGCCTAGACAGGCATCCGCAGAAGTTCCTGGTATGCCTCGACAACCTTGTCCCGAATGGTGACAGCTGCATCCAGCATCAGCTCGGCATTGGCCAGGGCAGCCACCATCGCGTGCGGGTCGGCGCCCGCAACAGCGGTCTGCATGGTGGACTGTTCCGCCTGCTGCATCGCCGTTCGGAAATCGGAAATGCCTTCTGCGACAGGGTTCTTGGCCGCATCGGCCTTGCCGGCAGACTGCGCGCCATCGGCGGGCCGGGTTGTGTTGAGCGCTGTATAGGCGTTGAAACTGACTGTAGACATGGGTGTCGATCGCCTCCCTAGCGACGCAGGATATCGAGCAGCGAGGAATACATGGAACGCGCCTGCTGGAACGCGTTCAAGTTGGCTTCATAGGTTCGGTTGGCTTCGCGCATGTCAGCCATTTCCATGACCAGCGATACATTCGACATGGTGACGTAACCGTCCTGGTCAGCCATCGGGTGGGAGGGCTGGTAGTCGCGCTCGCCGGGCGTCTCATCGAGAATTTCCTTCATCGCCGCAAACGAGTCTGCGCCGCCGATCTGGGGCTGCATGGCGAGAAGTTTTTTCTGGTATCCGGGCGTGTCGACGTTGGAGATGTTCTCGGCCGCGACCGTGATACGGCGCGATTCGAGACCCATGCCGGCGACGGCTTGTTGCATGACTGCCTTGAGGGGATTCATGTCTGTTCCTCCTTACTCATCTCTTGCCGATAGCGGTGCGAAGCAGGTCGAGCGATTTGGTATAGACCGTCAGGGCCATCTGGTGCTGGCCCATGGCGTCGGCTGAATTGAACAATTCCTGCTCGAGGCTGACCGTATTCCCATTGGGCGCGGCGGGCGTGTCAGCGGCCTCTGTGCGGAAGCTTCCGTTCAGGCCACCGGATTCGGTGCCCATGCGGACACGATCAAGAAAGGTGTCGAAGGATTCAATCTGAGCGGCCTTGTATCCCGGCTGGTCGGCATGCGCGATATTGGTCGCGCTCACCTTCTGGCTCTCCGCCGCATGGCGGGCCATGGCGCTCAGGATCTGGAACATGGGAAGTTCTGAAATCATGACCTGCCCCTTTTGGTTAACCCCATCACAAGATTTGGTAATCTATATTAAGGAAACCGTTAATTTAGGATGAAGGTTCTGAGCGCTCCCCATGCAGGTTTCCCCCACCTCACTTCATCTCTATCGTCTATGGGGCACCGTCACCGATGTGGCACCCGGTATGATAAAAGTTGCCGGCGTAAGCGAACTCGCCGGGGTCGGAAATGAAATTGTCATAGAAAAACCGGGCTTTAGTGTTCTCGGAGAGATCCTCAACGTCTCCGGAGATAGTGTCACGGCCCTGCTCTTTTCGCCTTGCGATGCCATCCGCATCGGGGATGCCGTGCAGATCGAGCAGGAAGCCAGGGTCAATCCGGGCGACCATTGGCTCGGACAGATCATTAACTATCGCGGAGACATTACAGGACAGGGCGAATCGCTCTCCCACGGCCCTTCCATAGGACGGCGGCTGCATGCAGCCGCCCTGCCCGCCCATGAACGGCGCGGCATAGGTCGTCGCCTGGATTCAGGCTGGATGGTGACCGACACGATGCTGCCGATCTGCCGCGGGCAGCGGCTTGGCCTGTTTGCCGGCTCAGGCGTGGGCAAGTCCACATTTCTGGGGTCACTCGCGGGCGGCATGGAGGCGGATGTCGTGGTGATCGCGCTGATCGGCGAACGCAGCCGTGAAGTGAACGAGTTTGTCCGCAATATCTTGCCGGCCGCGATCATGTCGAAGACGGTCGTGGTGGCGGCAACGGCGAGCGAACCGCCCGGCGCCAAGAAGCGCGCGGCCTATTGCGCCATGGCCGCTGCCGAGCATTTCCGCGATCAGGGACGCAATGTGCTGTTCCTGTTCGATTCCATCACACGGTTCGCGGAAGCGCATCGCGAAACCGCCCTGCTCGCCGGCGAGACACCAGCGCTCAACGCCTTTCCGCCATCGACTGTGCGGGTGATCGCCGAACTGGCCGAGCGGACTGGTCCCGGTACGGACGGCAAGGGCGACATTACGGCGATCTATTCAGTGCTCGTTGCGGGATCCGACATGGAAGAGCCTGTCGCAGACATGATCCGCGGCATTCTGGATGGGCATATCATCCTCTCGCGCGAGATTGCCGAGCGCGGCCGCTATCCGGCCATCGACATCTTGCGCAGCGTGTCGCGCAGCCTGCCGCATGCGGCGACCGATGATGAGAATATACTGATCCGCGACGCCCGCAGAATGTTGGCCTTGTATGAGGAAGTATCGCCGATGTTGCGGGCGAACCTTTACGAGCCCGGCAAGGATGCTGAAGCGGACCGCGCGATCGGATTATTTCAGGCGCTTGATGGCTATGCCGCCACACGCAGCACCGCCGGGATCAGCGATGCATTTGCGCAATTGCGCAACATCCTTTCAGTGGAAACTCAAGCGGCCCCGGTACAGGCCGTGCCATCCTGATCAGAGCAGGCTGAGAAACAGGTTCTGGCTGCCCTGGCTGCCGAGACCATTGCCCAATAGCGTCAGGGCTGCGGCAGCAGGCGAGTAGTTTGATATGCCCTCGTTGATCGATTGCATGACATGGAATCTCTGGATCGCCTTGTCGATGATTTCCGGCGAGGAAAGCTCCGACACATCTCTGATACCGAACGTGCTCTGGAGCCGCTCCTTGAAGATGTCAGCCTGGCGCTCGATAGGCAGCTTACGGATATCTGAAGGAAGATTCATCGCACCTTCAAGCAAGGTGCGCACGGGCACGTTGGCCAACATGCGATAGATCTTGGCCGATTCACTCGAGCTGGAGCCGACGATGCTGCCGATTTCAGACTTGTAGTTGAGGCTGATGCGCATGTTATCATCGACCTCGCCGACCGCAGCCTCAAACGCAGCTGACTCGTACTGCGTCGCCATGGCCGAAACCGCCGCTGGCGTCAGGGTGATCTTACCATCCACGGGCTTCATCGCATTTGCGAAGGCGGTGTACTTCGGATTATTCAGCCTGGTAAGGAATGTACTGTCAGGATCAGATACTTCGCTCAGCACCTTATCGATGAAACCGCGCTTCCATTCTTCGCCGCCAAGATCAAAGGCTGTGAGCGAGACACGCAGGAGCCGCGTGTCCTTGAGAAAATCCTCAACAGCGACGGGCTCTGAGAACTTTTCGATCAGATAGTCACGATCCATCTTCACTTGAGGCGAGTCGGTATAGGACTTCAGCTGGCGGTCATAGGTCGCTTCCAGAAACTTCCATCCGCTGTTTCCACTGAGGGGAATGACGGGCTGGAACATAGGTTAAGCGACCTTCGTGTCCGAGGAGGCGGATGAACCGGCGCGCGCCAGCAATTGGCCTTCCAGAATCAGCATCTGGCGCATGTGGCAGAGCGCAGAATAGTAATTTCCACGACTGATCATTGAGCGGAGCATCGGCACCATCTCAGGATCGATCACGCGGAAGACATCGAGCAGTTTTGAGCAGGCATCATCAATTGCGGGCAGCGTATCTGCCTCTTTCAGGTCACCGGTGATCAGCAGCTGTACGGCATAGTAGACCTGCTTGACCGGCGTGTTGACGTCTTCCGGCAACAGGGCGTCGCGGCAGCGCAAAACACGCGCATCGCCATCGGCAATGCGGATGCGCGCCGGCTTGTCGCCATTCTCGAGCACAGCACCGTTAACGATGAAGCGCTCTCCCGGGGCAATTTTCAGGACAAGACCGGACATCAGGCAGCCTCCTCTGTCACTGTCGAGACAGGAATGCCCGAAAGGCCGGCGATGATGCTTTTGTTGATATCGATAAGATCAGCAATTCCGTCGTTTCCGGCCAGCACGCGATTGCTGCATTGGCGAACGAACTGGGAAAGCGAGACAAGGTTGCGCTTGGTTTCTTCGGGAAGTGTGTTGTCCGGATTGACCAGATCTGTTGCGACAATGGTCCAGAGCTGCTGATTGCGATAGAGCGCGTCGGCCCATGCTTCCAGCGGGGGCGTCTCGACTGCCGCAACAGCCTCGAGCGCTTCGGTAATCTGGCGGAAGAGAGATAACTCGATCTCTTTGGGACCGGCGGTACGCTGTTGGACTTCGCCGTAAGCCCTGAATGCCAAATGTTGCAAAGCGCCCTCCTGAACACCTTAGTAATGGGGTGACCCGGGCGCGTCCCACGCCCGGGTCGGATAGTCGTATTAGCGGAACAGCGACAGAAGCTGCTGCGGTGCCGAGTTGGCGATCGAAAGCGCCTGAACACCGAGTTGCTGCTGAACCTGAAGCGCCTGGAGGCGAGCCGAAGCTGCTTCCATGTCGGCATCGGTCAAACCACCGATACCTGTCGTCATTGCGTCGACCAGGTTGTTCACGAACTCGCCCTGGTTCTCGATGCGTTTCTGCGACGAACCGAGAGCCGATGCAGCGTCGATCGACGTTTGCAGAAGGCCTTCGATGGCTGTCAGAGCGGCCGTTGCGCCTGCATCCGTCGTGACATCGATCGTGGCCAGGTTGCCAAGGCCACCCGTCGACGTACCGGCGGTACCGCCCGTTGTCGCTGTCGCTGTGACGGCAAGTGCCGCACCAGAAGCGTTGGCGATCGTGATCGTGCCGTCCGTACGCGAGACAGAGTAGTTCGTCTCACCTGTTGCCGAGAGGTATGTGGAAATCTGGTTGGCCAGATTTGCAGCAACCGAGTCAGCACTGTCCGAAGAACCCGCAACGTATTCAAACGTACGCTGACCAAGTGAGTTATTGGTAGCGGAGTCGTTCAGAAGGATGCGATAGCTGTAGCCATCAGCAACCGACGCGATGTCGATGTCGAGCGTGCCACCAGCAGCAGCCGTTGTTGCCGTGCCAGAGTTGACACCGGAAGCAATGATCGTCTGATCAGCGTTTGCCGTCGTACCGAAAGTAGCGGCAGTGGCAGAGTTGCTCAGCGACAGGTCCTGACGACCGACGCTGATATAGGATGCCGAAACCGTACCGCTCGAAGAGCGATCAAGCGAAGCAAGGAAGTCAACATCAGCCGATGAGCTGCCATCAAGCAGGTTCAGGCCGTTAAACTGGGCACCGGAAACGCTGGTCTGGATGCCTTTGGTCAGTTCATCGATATCAGCCTGGATCTTGTCGCGGTCAACGTTGCTCTGTTGAGCCGAAACGATCAGGTTCTTGATGGACTGAAGGTTTTCGGTGACAGCTTCGGCGGCCGAACGGGCAACGCCAACCGTCGATGAACCGAGGTTCAGCGAGTCGGAAATTGTCTTGAAGCTTTCGACATCGGTCGACATCACGGTCGAGATGGCCCAGATGGCCGCGTTATCCTTGGCGGACGACACTTTCTTGCCGGTCGAGATTTCGTTTTGTACGGACGCAAGATTTTTGTTGATGTTGCGCAGCGTATCGAGCGCAACCATGGCGCTATTATTTGTCAGAATACTGGACACAGTATGTTACCTCAGTTTTTTTCCACGAGCATCTCGTGAATTGATCAAACACGCGTCGTCCTGACAGTGAAAATCACCTAACCATTCTTTGGTCAGTCCAACCACTGATAGGGTCCTTGTGTGTAAATTGGGTTAACCAGTCAGGCCTTTCTGTGGAAGCGTCCGGTAACTTCCGCAAAAGGAACTTTTCCACCATCCCGGCCATAAGAACCCACATAGGCACTTGCGTGGAGGGACTGAAGTCGGTCGATCGCATGCCGGAGCCCGTTACGAACCGCAACGAAGTGCGCAGCATTCTCTTTTGCAGAGATTGCAATAGATTGCAGGATGCTCTGGTGATCATCGATCATGGCGCGCATCTCAGGGTTTGCCAGAGCGGTTTCCAGCGACGTGATGGCATCGAGCTTCTCATCCATAAGGGAAATGGCATCACGGGCGCGGCCAGAGAGGAGCATGTCCTTCTCGATTGCGAGTATGTTCTGCAGGCGCGTTGCCCTATCGCGGATGGAATCTGCCGGCACGTCTATTCACTCCGTTTTGTGGTGGTCAGCTCGGTCTCGACCGATGCCGCAAGCCCCATGGGATGGCTTGCCGCGAGGTCCTTGGCCACAGACTCAACCATGTAGCGCGAAAATGCGGAGGCCGCTTCACCTCCCCCCTGGGAGAAAGCTTTTTCCAGGCCCGCATGCGACAGCATCTCCGCCCAGAGCATTTGCTCGAACTTCTGCCCGATACTCTCCGCTTCAGACATACCCTTCTGGACGGGCGTCCGGTTGATCGGCGTTTGAGACGCGATGCCTCCCAGCTGGATACCTATCGGGTCCGTCATTTAAAATTCCGCATTCAGATTACTGATCAAACTGTGAATAAAATCATTTGAATTATTAACCTACTTTTTACGCGGCTTGGTTTTAATTTGGTTAATGCTAGCCAGAGCGGACCCGCGATGACATTCCTTCTCGAAACGGACTTCACCGTACGTCGGCAAACCGGTCCGGGTGAAACCAATTCGCGCAACCGCGATACAGCCAAGGAGGCTGGCTCCGGCGCAGAATTCGCACGGTCGCTCGCAAGCGCCGAGACTGAAGCGCCTGAGAGTGATGCGCCGAAACAGCTTATAATAGTTTCGCCTGACCGGTCTGGAGCCGCCTCCATTCTCATGGATCAACAGGCCCCCGCAGAAGTGCCGGAGCCGGATGAGACTGCAGGTTTGGAAACGCCTCTCGACGTCAAAAGCGACATTCGCGTTGACGGCATTGCCGCAGAGGGAGACGCGGAGCTGATTTTGGCTGATGGCGACGATGCGGATAAAGCATCGATGGCCACTGATCCACAGCAGGCCGCCGCGATGAGCTCGGCGCCAACGCCCAATCTTGCCCCCTCCCCTGCACCGGTCACGGCTTCACCTCAGGCCGACGGTGAGCTCTCCAAGTCATCCGACAAGGTTGCCACAAATGCCAGTATGGCAGCCTCGCCGCAGGCGACACTGCCTGGCAATCAGCCTCAGCAAGCTGAGGCCTCAGGGCAAACCCCGGAGCCCCTTCAGCCAGTCGCAGCAGACACCGTCCCCGATACGCCGCCCGCCGCGAATATGACCACAGTCGGCGTCGCGCAGGTGGCGGCGACCAAGGTGGCAGACACGCCCGTACCCCGATCAGAGAAAGCTGGAGCAGCACCAGCCGCCGCCCACACGCCCCGAACTGCCGAGGCGACGCCTGACACAAAAGTGAGACACGGCGATAAGCAGCGCGCCGAGGCGCCAGAGATGGAGGTTGATGGTCCCGACGCGGCTGCGCTGTCTGCACTTTCCGCCGAACAGAACAGCGCCACCAAAGCTGTCGCAACTCAAGACAAGGCCGCATCCGTTGACACGGCAGCCATGACGATGACGGCGGCCGCACCTCCACCGGTCGCAACGCAATCGGCTGCGCCGACCGCTCCTCCTGTTATGGCACCAACGAACGCTCTCGTGTCCGCGACCCCTGCAGAAGTTGTCGATATTCTCTCAGACTCGCTGGCGTCGCCCGACGAAAAGAAGAACCACGTACATATTCAGCTCGATCCACCCGAACTCGGACGCGTGTCTCTCGACTTCAAGTTCGACGCCCATGGCCTGCAACACGTAACAATTGTTGGCGAGACGCCAGAAGCCATGCGGCAATTGCGGCTGATGCATTTTGAACTCGTGAATGCGCTCGAGCGTCAGGGCCTGTCGAGCGAGAACATGTCATATCAACAACAACAGACCCCGCAGGACCCAGGCCAGCAAGCTGGCCGCGATCCGAGCCGATCCCAACCGAACACATCCGGTTCGACATCGCCTGCGCTTCCGGAACTGGTTGCACAAAACACCATTCAGTCACGGCCGACATCCATCGCCGGGCTCAATATCAAACTCTGAGGAACAGCCCATGACCACAGTGAACGGGACAACGCCCTACGCATCGAATGTGCCAACGGCACCGACAGCGCAGCCCGAAACGGGCGCGGAGTTCAACAGCTTTCTTCAGCTGCTGACAGCGCAGCTACGCAACCAGGATCCGCTCGCGCCCCTCGATTCCACACAGTTTGTGGAACAGCTTGCCACGTTCTCATCACTTGAGCAGGATGTTAAATCCAACACGAGCCTCGAAACGATCGCCGCGCGCATGGATGAGCTCTATGCCATCGCCGCGAGCCAGTGGATCGGCCAAACCGTTTCGGTTGAGTCCACATGGGAGCCGTTCTCGGGCAACCCCCTGCCCTTCGCCGTCGACATACCTGAGAATGCAGACACAGCAATCCTCTCGGTGAAGGATGAGACCGGCAAGACAGTTTGGACCAAGGAACTGGAAGCGGGAACGGAAACGTTTACCTGGAACGGAGAGAACCAGACAAGTGAAGAGCCGTCCGCTGCAGGCAACTATAAATTCGGCGTCGATATCTATATCAGCGATGAATATGCCGGAACTGTCGCGCCGCGCGTAACGGCAGGCTAGAGCTTAAGCCGCGACGGACTTCCTGAGCGGCTAGAGTTCCTGCTTCGCCATATCAACTATGAGGACATTTTCGATGCCTGTCGGGATGATCTTCTGCAGGTTCATCAAAACCGTCGCGCGGATCGACTCATAGTTATCGATATTGGAAATGGCTTCCAGCGTCTCCCCGTCATTGCTGAGCCCGATCAGCGTCGTCATGATGTTATCGCGTATCTTGGGCTCCATCGAAAAGAGCTTTGATGTGATACTGGAATCGACTTCAAGGTTGATGTTCAGGATGACCAGGCTGTCGACGCGCGCGTCGCGCATGACAGGCACAACAAACTCTCGCGTGAATTTGAAATAATCCACGCCCGATGAGGCTCCGCCGCCATGGGAGTCCTTCTCTTGAGAATCCTTGGCATGCGAATCCTTCTTCTTCTCAGGTGCGCCATGCCCACTTTTGGCTTCTTCGCCATGCGAGGATTTCGCTTCCTTGGCGCCATGATTTGGCGCGTCAGCCGAGGCTCCTCCGCCTGACGTCTTCAGGAAATTGCCACCTATGCCGCCTGCGACGATGCATAGGATGACGATAATGGCGGGAATGATATTCTTCATCATGACACCTAGAACGGCAGAACCTTATCAATCATCCTGGGAACGACTCCGCGTCCCCCCATCCCGGTCGTGTCGCCTCCATTGACATATGAAAGCTGGGCATCCGCAATCTTCTCATAGGACACTGTATTCGTGCGCGTTATATCCTGTGCGCGGATAACACCCGCGACGCTCAGATAACGGACCTCGTTACCGACACGAGTCTGCTGGTAGCCCTGGATCACGAGGTTGCCATTAGGCTCAAGCCCGACGACACGCGCAGCAAGCGTGAAGGCAATCTTTTCCGCGCGATTCACCGCGCCCGCACCGTTGAGATTTGAATTCCGCGTATAGTCTACTGCCGGCGACAGACTGGCCGCACCGGGCAAGGCCCGGTTGACGACTTCAGGCAATCCGAACAGAGCGTCGACGCCGAAGTTTTCGCTGGAGTCCCGACTCCGCGTCAGGGAGCTCTTCAGGCTTGCCTGATCATCCATCTCGACGACGACCGTGAGAAGGTCACCTACCTCCTTGGCGCGGCGCATGCTGAGCAGAGCGTTTGGCGATGTGGCCCAAAGCGACGGATTTGTGCCGTCCGCACTTTGGTCGACAGGGATGTTCCATTGGGTGGCGTATGACATGTCTGGAACCGCAGTGGGGGGCGGCGCACTTGCGCATGCCGTTATCGCAGTTGCCAGAACTGTGGAAGAAATAAGCGTTCTCATTGTGCCAGCACCCATCCACTCTCTTGGACCACGCCCTGGACGAGTTGCCGGGATTCCTGATTCAGAACCGTGACTGTTTCGTTTGCGGCCGCATCTCCCATCGCACGACCTGTCGTCGTGATCTCAAGCGCACCGCTGATATATTTGACGGATACGGTCTGGTTACGCTTCACGACCATCGGCGCGCGCGTATTGTTCGCGGTGATCGGTTGGCCCACATAGACTGTCCTCCGGACTTCACGTCCCATAAGTGGATCGGCACTTTCGACGACATCTCCCTCTTCGGTAACGGCGTTCGCCTGGGAGACCCGGTCACCAGCGCGAATGACTTCGGCGGCAACAAGCGATGAAGAATCGAACACAGTGGCGAGCAAGCCCAGTCCGAGTGCAGCGAGCATGGTCATGACGCTACCTCAACCGTGTTGTGGCCGCGAGCATCTCGTCTGATGCCGTGATGACTTTGGAATTCAGTTCGTATCCGCGCTGGGCTTCGATGAGTTCGGAAATCTCTTTCACCACGTCGACACCTGAATCCTCGATAAAGCCCTGACGGATATAACCAGCACCTTCGGTGCCAGCGACGACCTGGGTGGGGGGGCCCGATGCCTCGGTTTCGCGGAACATGTTGTCGCCGACCGCCTCAAGTCCCTTCTCGTTGACAAAGCGCGTCAAAGAGATCGTGCCAATCGCCTGGCCTGCAGCAGCGTTTGCAAAGTAGGCGACGACTTCACCATCACGGCTGATCGAGAGGCGGGTTGCATCATTGGGTATTGTGATGCCATCGGCGAGTGGATAGCCATCCATGGTCACCAGCTCACCCTCGGCACTGCGGTTCAGCTTGCCATCACGCGTATAAGCGGAGTCGCCGGAGGGAAGTGTGACCTCCAGGAATCCTACACCGTCGATCGCAACATCGAGCTCCCCGCCTGTCTCCTTGAGTGTGCCCTGCGTGATCTCCATGGAGACGGTTGAGGGCCGTACGCCGGTACCGATCTGGATGCCGGCCGGAACGACCGTTCCCACCTGCGAGGTAATCGTGCCAGGCGTGAGATATTGCTGGTACATGAGGTCCGAAAATTCAGCGACACGCGGCCGATAGGCCGAGGTACTCATGTTGGCGATGTTGTTTGAGATAACGTCGACACGCATTTGCTGCGCCGCCATTCCCGTTGCTGCAATCTGTAGGGACTTCATGTCCGTCTCCTCTCGTTAGCCATCATGGCCTAGCGTTCGCGCACTGCTGAAATAAGCTGACCTATGCGCTGGTCTTCGGTTTCTAAAAGGGCCTGCCCGGCCTCATAGGCACGCTGCACTTCGATCATGCGCGAGACCTCAAGGACTGGCGAAACGTTGGATTGCTCGAGCGCACCTTGCACGATGCCAAAATCCTTGGCAGCGGCAAAACCGTCCTTGGCCGAGAAATAGGTATTCGAATCCCGCATAAGCTCGCCGTCCGGAACGACTATCCCGACCTGATCAATCTGCAAGCCATTGGCCGAAATTGTACCGTCTACGGAGATAACCAGATTGGTCGCCTCGGGGGGTATCGTGATCGGGCCACCCCCCGCATTGAGGACGTTACTGCCGTTCATGTCGATTAAATTGCCATTGGCCGCCAGCTGGAACTGACCAGCCCGCGTAAGGCGCGTACCCTGCGGCGTGTCGACCGTGAAGTATCCATCACCTTGCACCGCGAGGTCGAACTGACCACCTGTGACCTTGAGCCCGCCCTGCTCCATTTCGAAGGAGTGGCCTGCAAGGCTACCCATGGACAGGGACGATGTGTCCGATCCGGTGCTCACCATGAATTCGGCGAATATGGCGCGGTCTGTCTTGTAGCCCGTTGTACTCGAGTTCGCGAGGTTGTTGGACACGACCTGCATTTCCTGCATCAGGCCATGCTGGCGTGCGAGCGTGGCATAAATCGCATTGGACATCAGTTACCTCCTCCTACCGGCACCGCAGATCCGCTGGCGCGGTTGAATATGGCTGGCGCCTGAGCGACAGAGACTTTGGTCTGTGTTACAGCGCCTTTGCGTGCGGCTCGTCGCAGTTCTGCAACCAGCGCGACACGACGCTTGTGATCGTCACCAGTCAGCATGCGCGCTGCCGTGTAGACCCATTCCGAAACGATCCAGTCGCCCGTGGTCGCATCATCTTCGATAAGCGCCAGAATGACGTCAGGGGCGATCTCGAGGCGATCTTCATAAACCCTCAAACGCTCCGGCGCATGCGCACGAATTGCGCTGCGCGCAGCGAGCAGGTTGAGCGATGGGTCGCCGATATATTTCGTCGCGAGTGCGAAGACCGTTTCATATTCGCGGCGGCGAAACGCCAGCTCCGCGGTCTCGGCCGCAACGCCTTCTGTCATAGACACGCCGTTAGACAGCTTGCTTGCGAGATCGGCAAAGCCCAGCTGGACAGCTCGTCCCGAGGCAAGGCTGTAAAGCGCATTCCGGTCTGGCTCGTTTGCAAGAAAATCAGGCTCTTCGATCATCGCATCGATTGCCGCCAGATTGCGCACGCTTTCGCTGCTTTCGAGGTCCCGATGAAGGCTTGCCACCAATTGCCGTCTGACCTCTGTCTGGGCTTCCGGGTTCTGTAGGGCAGGCTGGGCCGCAAGCTTCATGAGGGGTTTGTAGCTGGATCGGGCGCTCAATTCTCTCAGCGCATATTGCAAACTGGCGACCAGTTCCTTGTCGCTGCTGATATAGCCAAACTTCTGCATAAGGTCGCCAAGCAACACTTCCTCATAGGCGGGCTCCACCGGTATTCCATGACGCTGCATGGCGGCGAGCGCCGCTTCCTGGAACCGTGGTTTGCGCAGGAAGCCGGACACGGTTTTCTGCGCTTCCGTATTCCCACCATCCATCTGGATCAACGCACGCGCAAACTGCAACTGCGGTGAATCCTGAAAGTCGTTTTCATCGAAGTCAGCGATCAGCTTCTGCGCCAGGCCGCTTTTGCCGCGCTCTTCAAGCTTTGGAATGCTCAGCAATGTAACATCCGAGCGAAGACGTAATGGAAGTTTCCGGAATTCGGACAATGCGCCCTGCAATCGTTCAGCACCCGCCTCACGACCCGAGACAAGTTCCGCAGCCGCCAGCCATATGGCAGTATCCGACTTGCAGGAAACCATTTGGGCGAAGAAACCGACATCCGGTGCGCCGCGGTTTTCCATGAGATCCGCCAGCTTACCGAGAGCCGTGGCTTCAGCGCCAGGTGTCAGCTTGAGCACCATCTGCGCTTCGGAATACAGGCCAAGAACCATATATGTTTTCGCCAACTCATAGCCTGACGAAGCGGGCGTGGCGTTTTCCACATGACGGCCGGCTGTTTCGCGTGCGGTGTAGACCTGCTGGTATTCGGTTACGTCCTTGTAGTCCGTGAAATCGAAGGCATCTCCCGCATCACATGCATCATACACGCGGTCTGGCACCGAGGCACCCGGTGGGCGCTTCTTCACAAGCTGGGCGGGTTGATGATCCGAGCCTTCATCTTCGCCATGCGACTCTACGGAAGCAGGCCCCTTTGGCGTCAGTATACCCTCTCGGATCGCACCTTGAACAAATAGTTCCAGATTGGATGAAAGATCAGATTCC
This sequence comes from Hyphomonas oceanitis SCH89, assembly GCF_000685295.1. GTDB lineage: Bacteria > Pseudomonadota > Alphaproteobacteria > Caulobacterales > Hyphomonadaceae > Hyphomonas > Hyphomonas oceanitis. The sequence goes on along the minus strand of NZ_ARYL01000021.1, from coordinate 47,051 downwards.
CGGGATGTACGGTCCGGCGTCCCTGTATCCGGCTCAAGCGCAAGGCTCTGGGGAACCAGGCAGAGGCTGAGCATCAGGATGCAGGGAAGGCGCGTCATGCAGCGCGCTTCATGTTTCGAATGGCCTGGTCAACCTCGTCATACGTCGGGCGGACGCGGGATGGCGCATGTCTGCGTGCAACTTCTACGCAGATATTGACCGGGTTGAGATGGAGGTTGGAGACAAGGATCTCACCGATCATAGCGTAGAAGGCATGCTCTTCAACACGGATATCCTTCACTTTTTTCGCGAAGGGACCAACCACGCCATAGGCGAGGAACACGCCGAGGAATGTACCGACAAGTGCGCCGCCGATCATGCCGCCAAGAATTTCAGGGGGCTTGTCGATAGAGGCCATTGTCTTGATCACGCCAAGCACAGCCGCAACAATTCCGAGCGCAGGCAAGGCATCGGCCATGTTCTGCAGCGCATGTGATCCGTGAAGCTTGTCCTCAGCCAACTGATCGAGTTGCTTCTGCATGAGCTCTTCGACCTGATGGACATTGTCAAAGTTCATGATCATCGAGCGAATGGTGTCGCAAACGAGTTCGATGGCCGAATGGTCCTTCAGAATTTTCGGGTACTTCGTGAAGATGCTGGATTCGCCCGGCGCCTCGATGTGGGATTCAACCTCAACCGGGTTCTGCTTCATCAGGTTCAGCAATTCGTGCATCAGACAGAGCAAGTCCTGATAGTCTGTCTTCTTCCACTTTGCGCCGGTAAAAACCGCCGTGACATCACCCATGGTATGTTTGACGGTATTCATATCGTTACCGGCAAAGAATGCACCCAGTGCAGCACCGCCGATCATCATGCCTTCGAATGGCAGCGCATGGGTAATGATGCCCATCTTGCCGCCAGCAAGCAGGTAACCACCGAAGACCATAACGACGGTTATGATCAATCCAAATATCGTATTCACCCCAGAACTCCCTATCCCCGCGCGAACGGCGCGGGTCGCTGTCACAAATCCACTAACTCACGAGCGAAGTTTTCTGATATTGGCGTATGAAGCTTCACGGCTCTTTGCCGCTTCCACACACCCAGCTCTCCCAAGCCGATATCGACACTTCCATTTATTGTTTCTGCACAGAGCGACAGACGGTTCGCGTCAGCATTGGCAAGCGGCAGAACATTGCCAACTTCCAGCCGCGAACACTCGGCGATCGTGAGCGTCATGCGCTCCAGAACCACGTCCAGCGATATTCCCGATGCCCGGATAGATGCGCTGAGAGATTTCGGGGTTTGCTGGCATGCCTCCTGCTTCCTGACTTCCTCGTGCCGCAGTTCGGTTTGCGCATGTTGCTGCATGAAATCAAAGGCGTACATAATCTTGAGAACGGAAACGCCGCCCCCAAACTCAAGCTCGAGATCCACCCGCAAATACCGACTGGCATTATCGAACCCGCCGACAGCCGATTCACTATCGCAAAGCGGAGATTGCTTCGCAGAAACTTCATGTCCTTCGAGAGGCGCACCCATCTTCTGCCAGAGGGCGACGGAAGTTTGCTCGCAAAGAAGCTTGAGAAAGAGTGAGGAAGCGTCTGCCAGACTTTCGACATCCTGATGCAGGCGTGCGGCTGCACATTGTATCGCAATGCGATTATCCAGCGTAACCGAGGCAATGCCAGACGACAGGTTGGCGGCCATAAAGAAGGTAAACGGATCCTCAAGGATATCGTCTGCAGCACTGGCACCAATCACGCGGCGACCGATGATCTTGACCATCGTCTCCGCACCCAAATTCGCATGGGCCCACGCCTCTGCGCTGGACTGCACCTGCTCCCAGAACGGACGCAGATTTGCGATGGATGGCGGAACACCAGCTCCCGCTTCAATCTTTTTCCGTAGAATGGCGGACACGAATCACCTGCAACTAGAGGGATAATAACCCTTCCAATTGGTGACTGACCCGTTGAAAAAGAATTAACGGAAGACCTAAAGTTAAGCATTGAACAAGCAATGATCCTTCACTGATCTTTGGTAAACGAGTCCCATCATTCGACTGGCGGGACCTATGGAAATTCAAAACGCAGCTATCGTGCAACCCACGATCATCAAGCGCCGGCGCGTGGTTAAGGCCGCCGAGCACCACGGTGGTGCGTGGAAGGTTGCATACGCCGACTTCGTTACCGCAATGATGGCGTTCTTCCTTCTGATGTGGCTGCTTAACGCCACGACGGAAGAGCAGCGTAAAGGTATCGCCGACTATTTCAGCCCTACCATCCCGATCTCCCGCATATCAGGCGGCGGCTCTGATGGATTGAACGGCTCCTCGATCATGACTGAGGAAACCTATGCCCGTATGGGAACAGGCGCGTCTCGCAAGGAAACGATCGCCAACCATAGCGATGGCAAGCAATCAGAAGCCAACGAGCGTAAGATCGCCGCCGAACTTGAAACACTCAAGCAGTCGATGAGCGCTGAAGGCCACCAGCTTTCCGAGCACATGATGATCAAGATGTCGCCTGAGGGACTTGTCCTCGAGATAACCGATTCCGAGGACGCACCGCTCTTCCCGATCGGCCAGAGCGATCCGTCTCCCCTGCTCACGGGTATGCTGGGCCAGGTAGCGAAGTCCTTCGGGACGTTCCAGAACGATATCAAGATCGTTGGCCATACCGACAGCCTCAGCTACCGCGACGGCGCTGTGTATGATAACTGGAACCTGTCATCGGACCGGGCCAATGCAGCGCGCAAGCTATTGCTTGCCGCGAATATGGACCCCAATCGTATTCTCGAAGTTTCCGGCAAGGCCGACACGGATCCGCTGATCCAGGGTAATCCGTCCGCACCCCAGAACCGCCGGATCTCGATCACCATCCTGACTCGTTAACAGAACGGCCCGATCGGTTAGCCGCTCATTAACTATCAAGGGTTAATTTTGGTTGCTATACCTTGCAGGAGCAACCGTACATGAGCATCTCTTCGTCCCTGAACGCAGGCGTGATGGGGTTGAACGTCAACTCCGCGCGTCTCTCGACAATTTCAGACAACATCGCGAACTCATCCACTGCTGGCTACAAGCGCAGCCAGGTGGATTTTTCAAGCATGGTGATCCAGCAGAGATCATCCGCCTACGCCGCTGGCGGCGTGCGTGTGGATACTTTCAAGGACGTTTCAGCCAGGGGATCGCTCATCTCGACTGGCAGCGCAACGGATATCGCAGTCTCTGGACGCGGACTCCTCCCGGTGACCGACACAAGCGGTTTGACATCAACAGCGTCGAATAGAAACATGATGCTTGTGCCGACCGGCTCCTTCTATGCCGACGAAAACGGCAACCTACGCACACAGAGCGGACTGTTCCTCCTTGGTTGGCCCGCCAATTCGTCTGGCGAAGTCGGCAATGTCAGCCGCAATAGCGGTGTGAACCTGGCACCCGTGAACATTTCGACCTCGCAGTTCACTGCGACACCGACAACCGAAATGGACATCGGCATCAACCTGCCAGCCGACGCGACCAATGCTGGCTCCACGACAGGCGACTTCAACCTGCCGGTCGAGTATTTTGACAATCTCGGCCGCGCCAACACGCTGACGTTCCAGTTCTCCCCGGTGGTTCCGGCAACGGGCGCCAGCAACCAGTGGAAAGTCGATATCTTTGACAGCGCTGGCGACCCAGCCGTCTCGATTGGTACCCTGGACATGGAATTCAGCGACGCACCTGTCTCCGGCGGACGCATCCTGAGCGCAACGGCAAGCGGCGGAGCGACCTATGACGCGGCGTCCGGCGCTATCTCGCTCACGCTTCCTCACGGCCCCGTATCGGTAAACATCGGCCGCCCTGATGATAGCCAGGGCATCACACAGCTGGCAGCCCCTTTCTCGCCAACCAATGTTTCCAAGAATGGCGCACCGATTGGCGATCTTAAGTCAGTCGAGATCGACGAGAAAGGCTACTTGCAGGCCGTATATGACACGGGCCTGCGCCGCACGCTCTACCAGATTCCGGTTGGCGACGTACCGAACATGAACGGTCTTCAGGCTCTTGATGGCCAAGCTTATAAAGTCTCAGGTTCGAGCGGCAGCATGTACCTGTGGGATGCTGGCGCCGGTCCAGTTGGCGCGGTCGCCGGGTATTCCCTAATGGAATCCACGACAGACATCGCCGCTGAGCTTACAGACCTGATTGAAACGCAACGCGCCTATTCGTCGAATGCAAAGATCGTCCAGACAGTCGACGAGATGCTGCAGGAAACGACCAATCTGAAACGCTGATAAGCAGCGCTGAAAGGCGGCCGCACACGTGACTCTGTCCAGTGCTATCAATTCTGCAAAGAGCGGCCTTCAGATCACAAGTCTGAGGGCCGATATTGCTGCAACCAACGTCGCCAATGCCTCAACGCCCGGCTATGTAAGCCGGGCGCTTGTCGTATCGGAAAGACGCGTTGGCGGCACCGCAGGTGGCGTGGAGGCCATCGGCATATCCCGCTCGCAGAATTACGCACTGACAGCAGAGCGGCGCAACCTGACGAGCGATTACGCGCAAGCGGACATGTTGACTTCGACATGGAAAACCCTGTCCGCCCAGATCGGCAATTCTTCGGAAGGCACAGGACTCTTCAAGGCATTCTCCGGCCTTGAATCGACCCTGTCAGATCTCGCCCTGTCGCCGGAATCCAGCTCGAATGCGGCAGCCGTGCTCAGCTCGGCCAAGTCCGTTGTTCAGGAACTCCATAACCTGTCGCAAATGGTCGACAGCCTCAGATCCGAAGCAGACCACGAAATCTCCAACGGGGTTGATATCGTAAATTCGGCTCTGAAGACGATCCAGAACATAAACGGTCGCTTGTCGAGTATGGACCGGACGTCCAGCCAGGCAGCCGGATTGATCGACGAGCGCAATCGCGCGCTCGACACGATTTCGGAATACATGCCGGTTCAAACCGTTGATCGCCAATATGGCGCCATTGATGTCGTGACGCCCGAGGGCGTCTTCTTGCTAGCGGGTACTGCGCGCAAAATCGAATTCAGCCCGACCTCCGCCTTTGGCCAGGGTGATACGCTAGCCAACGGGACCCTGTCCGGAATGAGTGTGGACGGCATCTCGATCACACCCGGCTCCTCCTCCTATGGCGCCGTATCAAGCGGCGTATTCGGCGCGCTCTTCACGCTGAGGGATCAGGACCTGCCGGCGGTCGGCGCCCAACTGGACGCGCTGGCAGGCGACTTGATAACACGCTTCTCCGATGACGCCCTCGACCCGACCAAGACACCGGGCGAGCAAGGCATTTTTGTCGATTCAACGGGTGCAGGCGGCGTCGGCCTTGCCAGCAGGATATCCATCAACGCCGCCATAGACCCGGACAAGGGCGGCGGCACATGGCGGCTGCGTGACGGCATCGGCGCGACCGCGCCAGGTCCGACCGGCAATGCAACAATTCTGAACGGCCTGCTGGGCGCATTCAAATCCGCGAACCCCATCAATGATTCAGGCATCCAGGGGTCGTTCTCTTCCGTCGAGATGGTCGCGCAATTTGCCTCTCTTGCCGGACAAAGCCGCGTTCAGAATGAGACTGTTCTGTCGTCCACGTCTTCTCAGCACGCGATGCTTCTCCAGGCTGAACAGGCGCAGAATGGCGTCGACGTCGACACCCAGATGCAGGACCTTCTGCTGATTGAGCAAGCCTACGCAGCCAATGCGAGGGTAATCGAGATCGCGAGCCAAATGATCCAGCGGCTGATGGATATCTGATATGCTTCGTTTCCTGCCACCCTCCTCTCTCACCTCATCGCAGGGCCTCAGTCCTGAGATAAAGGCCATTCGCGATCGTCTGGAGACGACGTCAAAGGAGACGGTGACCGGTCGCTACGAAGACATGACGCGCCACCTCTCGGGCCGGATCAGCCAGGCCATGCTTGGCCAGAAGGCGATCGACGACATTGAGCAACAGGGTGTGCGTCTTCAGATCCGCGAAGGGCGGCTGGAACTGACCCAGCGCAGTCTGGAAGTTGTTCAGAGCAGCATCAGTGGCCTTCCCGCACGCATGCAGGCCGCCCTGGCGTCTGATGACGTTGCGTCGAAAACGGCGACCGCTCGAGATTCCAGGTCGGCGTTGAGCGAGACCTTTTCGGCACTCAATGTCCGCTATGGCGAGAGATATCTATTTGCAGGCGACGCAGCGACAACGCCGCCCTTTGCCTCGGTCGACGACTTGTTGTCGGATATTCGGCAGATCGCGACCACGGCAACAGATGACGCTGACTTTGCCGCACAATTGGACACCTATTTCAACTCACCGACGGGCGGGTGGCGAGCAAATATCTATGCCGGAACGGAAACGGCGTCTGATCCTGAGTCCGTTCCCGGCACAAATGACAGCCTGTTAAAGATTATCTCCGGATTAGCCGTCATGGCGCTTTCCGGGCCGGACGAGGCCCTTCCCATTCTGAATGGTGCAAGCTCTGCTGTCGCTGTTGCCGCGCAGAGCCTGACTGACGGGCAGACTTCATTGATCAATGTGCGTGCAGTGGTTGGCCTTTCCCAGGCTCGCGTGCAGACAGAAAAAGAATCACTTGGGGTCGAGAAAACCGTTCTGACAGCAGCCTTCAATGAGCTGACAGCCCGCGACCAGTATGAAGCCGCCTCCGAACTCAAAGAGCTCGAAAGCAGCCTTGAGGCCGCCTATACGCTGACGTCGCGCCTCGCCAATCTGACCCTGCTCAATTTCTTGAGGTAATGCCATGACCCGCGCCCCCCGACTCAAGGCCCTGATCGCGGCAATCCTCTTTGCATTGCCCATGTCGGCCGCCGCTGAGCCACGCATTCGCGACATCGTGGATGTTGAAGGCGTGCGCGAGAACGATCTCGTTGGGTATGGCATAGTCGTTGGCCTCAACGGCACAGGCGATTCCGTCAAAAATTCCCCCTTCACCGAGGATTCCCTGTCTTACATGCTGGAGCGCCTTGGCGTGAACGTTCAGGGGGAAGACATCAAACCAAAGAACGTCGCGGCTGTACTTGTTACGGCGACCTTCCCGTCCTTTGCACGTAACGGCTCCACGATAGATGTGACCGTTGCCTCGATCGGCGACGCGAAAAGCCTTGAGGGTGGCACACTTATCCTGACGCCTCTCAAGGGCGCCGACAATGAGGTCTATGCTGTCGCGCAGGGCAGCATCATTGTCAGCGGCATCAATGTGCAAGCTGCCGGCGCCAGCGAGTCGCGCGGCTCGCCGACCACAGGCGGCGTGCCGAATGGCGCCCGTGTTGAGCGTGAAATCAACTATGCCTTCAATGACCGTAACATCGTCACGCTGGCCCTGCGCAATCCCGATTTCACGACCGCAGCCCGGATTGAAGACACGATCAACAAATCCGTTGGTTTCCAGATGGCTTCGATGCGCGACTCCGGCACGATCGACCTGGACCTGCTGCAAGTGACTGACTCCCCTTCCCGCGTGCTCGCCAGCATCGAGAACCTTTCGGTCGCCGTGTCGACACCTGCACGCATCGTGATCGACGAGAAATCGGGCACGATTGTTCTGGGTGAAGATGTGACGATCTCGAAAGTGGCGATCGCCCAAGGCAATATATCGATCAAGATCGTGGAATCGCCGATCGTGTCCCAGCCAAATCCGTTCTCGCAAGGCGAAACCACGACCGTACCACGTTCGCAGATCACGATCGGGAATACCGGCAATGGCAATATCGCGATGCTTGATGAAAACGTTTCCCTGTCCCAGTTGATCACCGGGCTTAATGCGCTGGGCGTGTCACCTCAGGAAATGGCCGATATCATCCGGGCGATGAAGGCCGCCGGCGCGATCCACGCCGAGCTGATCGTACGCTAGAGGGCGTTACTTGAAGCTCAGGCTTCAGCTGACGCTGGGGTCGTCACGAGCGTGATCTGACCACTGCGCTTCATGGTCATGAGCATGCTCAGGAACTCGCGCTGCACCTGTTCGCCTTCGACCGGCGAGGGCGCTTTGGCCTCCCCCAGTTCCTCACGCAGCTTGTCTGCCAGACGCGAGGAAATGTTGCCCAGCAGAAATTCCGCCACGGCAGGGTAAGGCCCTTGCAGACTGCTGAGCAATTTGAGCGAGGTGGCCTCGTCCAGTTCGCGGAAAACGACAGGCACGCCATTCTTCGGCAGCATGTCCGGCAAGCCATCAATCGTGAAGAGTGACTTCTGGATACCCTGCAACTTGTCCTCATGCGAGGTCTCGAGGAACTTGACCAGCGTGTCGCGTTTCTCCGCCGGAATAAGGCTCAGCAATTCACCAATCGCCGACAGGTGATCATCATTCTCTTCAGATCCTTCGTCTTCATTGTTGAGAAATTCCATCTCGATCATGCGGGCCAGAACCTGGTCGATTCCCGGATCCACCCTCTGGGCCTGCACCATGAAGCCCATGGCAGGCGTCAGTTTGGAATCGTCCAAGAGGGCCAGGACTTCCGATGCGACTCCAAGCTCCATCTTGCGGAGGATAAGAGCGATGATGTTGGGAGAGAGCTTGCCTAGATAGGCAGCGATCTGTTTGGGCTCACGGCGGGCAAAGCGCACCCATGGGTCGGCTGATACTTCAGCCGTTCCAGGCACAGCCTGCTTGCTGGCTTTTTCATCGCCCATGATCATCGCAAGCTTTTCGGCGTCGAGCACGCCCGCCAGCACTTCGCGGGCCTTATCCCGTCCGCCGCGCAGGGCACCATCGGAGCCGCGCAAATGGGTCAGGAAGTCGATGACGATCGCGACAATCTCGTCGCGTGCCACGAAAGAGATATTCTGCAATGCTACCGCCACCTTTGCCAGCGCCGCATCATCCAGTTTCTCGACAATCGGCTTGGCAGCCGCCTCGCCCAGCATTGCGATGATAACAGCGGCGCGTTGCGACGGCGAAATCGTCGACACTGGCACAAGCCGTGGCACAACCGGCTCAGGCGTTGTTGAAAGTCTCGTGGCCAGTTCCGTACGGGGCTGGGTGCTCATCCGGTATATCCTCTCAACACCGCTTCGGTGATCTTTAGCCAACCATCAGCCAGAATGAAGAATCCAAGCTTAAACGGAAGGGAAACAACTGTTGGCGGAACCATCATCATGCCTACCGCCATCAGGACAGACGCGACGACCAAGTCGATCACCATGAAGGGCAGGAAGATCACAAAGCCGATCTGGAAGGCATGCTTGATTTCCGACAGCATGAAGGCGGTTGCCAGAAGGGAAAAAGACGGTGCCTCACCTTCCACAACCGGACGGTTCACAGCCTCACCGAGCACCACAATCGTTTCCGGCTCAATACGGCGCGACATGAATTCGCGAAACGGCCCGGTCGTGTCCACCCAGGCCTGCTCCTCTGTCGACACGCCATCCATATAAGGCGAGATGCCTGTCTCCCAGGCATCCTTGAAGACCGGTTCCATGACGAAGAAGGTCAGGAACATGGCAAGCGCCATGATCATCATGTTCGGCGGCGCCTGCGGCACGCCAATGGCCTGGCGCATGAAGGAAAACACGATCACCATGAAGGGAAGGCATGTGACCATCATCGCGATCGCCGGCACGAGGCTCAGCACCGAGATCAGCAGGAATAGCTGGATTGTCGAGCGGCTGAGCCCTCCCCCCGCCCCGTTCAGGACGTCATCGAGGCCTGTCATGGGCGTCGGCGGCGCGGCTTGCGCATGGGCAGCCATTGCGACGCACCCAAGCGCCGCAATCAGGATTGCCAGAAAGCGATAGACGCCGACGCTCCTAAGCGATGGCATCGCCTGCCTGCTCTGATATTTCGGTGATCTTGACGCCCAGCGATCCGTCTTCTGTTTCGACCAGTTCGCCCCGCGCGATCAGTTTGTTTTCGATCGTTATATTGACAGGATCATCAATGCGCGATGTCAAAGGGACAACTGATTCAGGGCGCAGTTCGAGAATTTCCGAGACACTCAATCGCGCCTGCCCGATGGACACCGTAACGGTGACCGGTACGTTGAAAATAGAGCGCCGGTACTTGTTTGCCGTCGTCGTTTCGCGCCGGTCGGTATCAGGTTGTTGAATTTCTTCGGGGTTTGCCATGATTTTACTCTTTGATCGGTGCTTGAGGGGAATCCAGCTGGGCAAGGCAGGCCGTTAGAAGCCCATCGAAATCGAAGGTGACACCGCCGGTTTCCCACGACACCTCTACGCGGGAACTCTCGTCTGATCCGGCTGCGACGACGGCACATCGCTCACTCAGCGCTGGCGAGGCAGCAACCAGCTCACGCAACTTTTCGGCGAGGAGCGATTGCGCGCGAATCTCAACGGCGGGAGCCGTCGTCGGCACCATGGAACTCAGGTGTTGTGCAATCTCTTGTGCCAGAAACGCGCGAGAGAGCTCCGGAAAAAGGCGCGCAGCGAGGGCCTGTGTTGTCTTGAGCGTTTGTTGACGCGACTCTCTTTCCAGCCGTTCTATCGTGTCCGAGAGCGCCGCCACGACAATCTCGACATCAGCAAAATCCGGGTGAACGGGCGCCATTATTTCAGGCTCGGGATCGGGCGCCGCTACTTCCGGAACAGGCTGTTCCGGCTCAGGCTCAGCAACCGTCTGTCTCAGAAGAATGCGGCGCGCATTGGACACAGGCGCCGGAGCGTCCGTATCAAACCGCGGCCGAGTAGCAAGGAAGCCTTCACTCATTGACAGCCGCCTTCCGGTCTTCATTCAACCATTCCTGAAGGATGGCTGCTGCATCATCCTGGCGCGTAGAAGTATAGTCTTTGAGTGACAGGAATGGGTCTGCGGCAGCGCCATCGACGCCAAGAGCAAAAGGATCGCCCGCGCCGCCAGCCATGCCTTCCAGCTGCGGCTTCTGGCTGAGCAGGGGACGGATCACGCCGAACGCCAGCACAATGACCACGAGACCGAGAACCACAATCTTGATGCCAGACCACATATAGCGCTCCATCAGCTGCTGCACGAGGCTGGGTGCCTGAACCATTTCAGGTTCTGGCAGCGCCTGGAAAGGCATGAATTCAACCGTCAGGTCGTCGCCGCGGCTTGTGTCGAGGCCAGCGCCTGAAATGATCAACTGCTTGAAATCGGCAGCCATCTGTTCGGTAAGGGTTGCCGCATCGGGGGCCGCAGGATCGATGCCAAGAACCTGATCGTTGAGGAGTACCGCCATTGAAATACGCTCAATCGCGCCCGGCATGCGCTCCGTTTCGGTGCGCGTCTCGTTGATCTCATAGGAGACCGTCTCATTCGAATTACGGGCTGTGCTATTGGACGAACCGCCAGGCGCATCATTCGCCTGCGGCAGGTTGCTCGCCGCCGTGACGGCGCCGGATGTTCCGCCGCTCGACTCGCTGACATCACCGGTCGACCGGTTTCGTACAACACGGGAGTCCGGATCGAACGTGACGGCGGATGTGCGCAGGCTCTCATGGCTGACGTCCACCGAAACAGAAACGCGCGCATTGTTTGGCCCAACGCGCGCCTCCAGCAGCCGCATGACTTTCTGCTCGAGCATGCCTTCCTGCGTCTCCGCCTGCACGCCCGGCTGCTTGGCAGTGTCGTTGCCCGGTCCGGCGAGGATGCCCTTCTTGGAATCGATGACCGCCACTTCGTCCGGGCTCATGCCGGAAATGGCGAGCGCGACCAGATACTGGATCGCCTGCGCCTGCCCGCTGGAAAGATCATACTTGGTCGCCAGCGTCACGGAGGCGGTCTCTTTCGGGGCAGTGCGCGAAAAGCCGCTTCGCAGGCTCGCGCCAATATGCACGCGCGCCGACTCGATCCCGGGTATCGCAAGGATGGTTCGCGTCAGTTCACCTTCCTTGGCACGCCAGTAAGCCGCATTGTACATCTCGGACGTGACGGAAAAGCCGTTCACGCTGTCGAGCAATTCATAGCCCTGCACGGACTGCTGAGGCAGGCCAGCCTTGGCGAGGGAAAAGCGAACGGCGTCGCGGTCCTTTGCGCCAACGAAAATCGCGTCGCCGCGAATTTCATAGGGCGTGCCACGCTTTTCGAGTTCTTCAATGATCTCGCCTGTCGGCGCTGGCTCAAGGCCGGAGTATAGCAGTGACATAGGCTGTTGCGTCGCGCCCCGCACGAGAAACGCCATTGCCAGTGCAACGCCAAGGACAGCCACCCCAAGCATGATTTGCCGAGACAACGGCAACCCTCTCAAGGTTGAGATAAAACTCATAACCCACCAACTCCGAACTGAACCCTGCTCCCGGTATTGGTTAATTTATTACGAGTAATTGTTAACGGTTCCTTTACCCCAACATTTGTTTAACAGACATCTGGGATGGTAAATTAGGTGACTGCCTATGGCGGGGAAGAAGGCTTCGAAGGCCGCGAGTACAGATGGCGTTGACGCTGCACCGGCTGGTGCGAAATCCGGCGGTGTCGTCGGCTTGGCGCTGCTCGCTGTGGGCGCGCTCGCAACCTCGTTTGCCACAGTCTTTTTTCTTACACCTTCGGCCCCTGCCGATGCGACACCGGTGTGCGCCCCCGGAGAATCACCTACAGTTGCCGAATCATCCATCAAGCCCAACCAGTCTTATGTCGAGCTTCGGGATATTCTCGTCACGATCGGAAGCGAACCAGCGACGCGGTACATCAAGTTGAAGATTGCGATCATATGCGACTCGGGCAGCACGTCCGCCGTCACCGATGCGGAGCCAGTGCTGATCGACGCCTTCACAAATTACCTGCGGTCTGTGGAGCTGACAGATTTCGAGAATCCCGGCTTTTATTCCCATATGCGGGACCAACTCGGGCGGCGCTCACAACTGGTGCTCGGTGGCGGCGTTTCTGATGGCGTCCTGATTACAGAATTCCTGTTGAGGTAAGGCGATGAGTTTCGAACCCACAGACATTGCGATCATCCTGGTGTCGAGTGCGGCCTGCGTCTACTGCTTCGTGCTCAGTCGGCGCCTGAAGGCGCTGCAGAACACAAAGGATGGTCTTGGGGCCACCATTCTGGCCATGTCCAAGTCGATTTCGGCCATGTCGAGTTCAACGCAAGAAACCCGGTCACATGTCGGCGAGATGGCCGGCCGCCTTGCCGGCCTCCTCGAAGAAGCCAATGCCACCTGCGCCCGCCTGGAGACGGTTCAGTCCTCACTGGAAACCACCCAGCAGAGCGCTGTCGATCAGGTGACCAACACGCAAACGGAACTCGGCATCATGATGCGGATCATCCTCGACCAGTCGAAGAGCCGAATCGTTGAGATGACGAACATGATGCAAGAGTTCCGTAAACTGACAGAAAAAGATGCGGAACGCGGGCGCGCCTCTGCGCCTGCGCGCAGGCCCGCCATCCCGTATCCGGCGGAATAACGCGATGAAATCATTGAATAACCGCGGCTCGTATGTCCTCCTGACGCTCGGCTTTCTCTTTGCCGTCGGTGCCGCCGTGCGTTTCCTGCCAAGCAATCTTGCAACTGCCGCAGAAGCACTGGCCGCAGGTACGCATGCCAGCGAGGAAGACGCGCATGAAGTGGTGGAAGCCGCCGCCGCACCCGAAGCAAGACCGATTGACGAAGTCTGCTTCACCGCCGAGACGGCAGCAGCAATCACCGCAGAGCAGGAGTTGATCGCCGCGCAGGAAGACCAGCTGCAGGAAGATACCCTTGCATTGAAGGCTCGCTCACTCGAGCTCGATAGCCGAACGGCTGAGCTGAACGCCCTTCAGGAAACACTCGAAGCGCGCTGGAAGGAAATGCAGACCACCTCGGACGAGGACATCATGCATCTGGCCCGCATGTACGGCTCAATGAAGCCAGACCAGGCGGCGGCCATTTTCAATCAGATGGAGCCTGATTTTGCCGGCAATTTCCTGCGCCTCATGCGCAGCGAACAGGCCGGCCTTATTATGGCCAGCATGGAAACCCGCAAGGCCTACGCTGTCAGCCTGAAACTGGCAGAGCTGAATGCCGATATACGGGATTCAGCCGCCTCCAACTGATGCATTGACCGAACTAGCGGTCCAGGCCCAGATCATCTGAGCGAATATCCGGCGTCTGGCCGGAGATCAGGTCTGCAACCACCCGCGCCGACCCGCACGACATTGTCCAGCCCAACGTGCCATGCCCTGTGTTGAGATAGAGATTGTCAAAGCCAGTTTTACCGATCAGCGGCGTACCATCCGGTGTCATGGGGCGGAAACCGGACCAAAAAGACCGCTCCGTGGACTCAGTCGCTTGCGGGAACAGGCTCAAAAGCGAATGCTCAAGCGTTCTCTGTCGTCGAGGGTTGAGGCTCCGGTCAAAGCCGGCAAGCTCTGCCATTCCCCCCACCCGGATGCGATCACCAAGCCGGGTAATGGCCACTTTATATGTCTCGTCCAGCAAGGTGGATTGCGGCGCGCTTTGGTCGTCGCCGACAGGAACTGTAATGGAATAACCCTTCACCGGGTAAACCGGCAAGCGCAGCCCGATAGGACGCGCCAGAACAGGCGACCAGCTTCCGCAAGCAAGGACAAATGCATCAGCGTTGATGCTATTGCCGGCAACGCGCACCGAGACACGGTTGCCCTGACGCTCCAGTTTTTCGATCGGCGCATTCCACATGAAATGTACGCCGCGTTGTTCCGCAATTGCCGCCAGCGCCTGCGTAAACTTGAAACAATCGCCAGTCTCGTCACCGGGCAGCCGTAGACCACCTACGATCGGCGTCTCTGCCTTGCGCAGGCCGGGCTCGATCTGACGGCACCCTTCCGCATCCAGAAGTTCGAAATTTACACCCTCACCCTTCAGCACGCCCATATCCATTTCAGCTGAATCAAGCTGGGCATGCGTACGGAAAAGCTGAAGCGTGCCCAGTGTGCGGTGATCATATTCAATGGCCTCCGTTTCTCTCAACGCCTGCAGCATCGCACGGCTATAGGTCGAGAGGCGCACCATTCGCGCCTTATTGATGGCATAGCGCTGCGGCGTACAATTGCGCAGCATACGGAGGCCCCAGCTAATCATGGCAGGGTCAGGCCGCGGCTGAACCACTAGCGGCGCATGCTCCATAAGCAGCCATTTGAGCGCCTTGAGTGGTATTCCCGGCGCCGCCCATGGCGCCGCATAGCCTGGTGATATCTCGCCTGCATTGGAGAAACTCGTCTCAAGGGCTGGGCCCGACTGGCGATCAATCACGGTGACATCATGCCCCGCAACAGAAGCATAATAGGCTGTCGTCACGCCGACGACGCCTGCACCCAGAACAACAACTTTCATTTTATACCTCTAAGCCCTATTGAGCCTGACCCGTGAAGCGCCGCTCAAATCGCTTACCTAGGCCGGTGAGAACCGCATGCGGCGCCGTGTCGAGTAGTGTCGCCAGATCGGATACGCTTTGATGCTGGCCGATCAGCTCAACCATGTCGCCAGGCTCTATGCTTTCCGCCGAGATTTCTGTGACGTCCGCCGTGCACGTATCCATCGAGACACGCCCCACGAGCGGGAGCGAAACGCCGTTTAGCCATACCGCGCCTTTGCCACCAAGTGCGCGCGGCCAACCATCCGCATATCCCACCGATAGTGTTGCAAGCCGCCGGGGTGAGGGCGTCACATAGTCATGGTCATAGCCAACCCCCACACCGGCTGGCACAGTCCGGATCTGGATCACCCGTGCAGAAAGTGCGATCGCAGGACGAAGACCTTTCGTCGGGCCGGGCAAGGGATCAATGCCATAGAGCACCAGTCCGGAACGAACCAGATCGCCAGCATGATCAGACATTCCCATGGCGGCTGCAGAATTGGCCAGCGATCTCTGCGCTCCCGGCACGCGTATCGCCATCTCCGCAAAACGCTTGGCCTGGTCTGCATTGGCAGGCGCATCAGGCATATCAGCGCAGGCCAGATGGCTCATCACAACGCGCAGGTCGACCCAGTCAAGGAAACCGGGCTGCCGCAGGAGCGTTTCCAGATCATTCACCCCGAGTCCCAGACGGGACATGCCCGTATCCAGCTGGAGGACAGCCGGCAATTTTTGGCCGATCTCGGCCGCCTGTCTCTGCCAGTGTCGCGCTTGTTCCAGCGTATTGAGTACCGGAAATATACCGGCCTGCGCACACAGACCTTCCATGCCAGGCGCAAGACCGTTGAGCACATAGAGGCGCGCAGATTCGGGAAGGCCTGAAACCAGTTCCAGCGCCTCTGCGAGATGCGCCACAAAGAAGTCCCGGCAGCCTGCACCTGCGAGCGCAGGCGCTATGGTACGCGCGCCCAACCCATAAGCATCCGCCTTGACGACTGCGCCAATGCGCGCCGCAGGCGCTTTCATCTGAACGAAGCGATAGTTTGCAATGACCGCTGAGAGGTCAATCGACAGAACGCCCGCCTCAACCTGAACGGATGATCCGATCCGGTCAGCCATTTCATTCAGCCGCACAGCTGGTTCAGTCAGCATTTGTGAGTTTGCTTAGTACAGCGAGCTTTTCGACTGGCGGTATCGCGCCTGCATCGCGAACAATCTTGAAGGCCTCGTCACTGGCCTGGAGCGTGTCGTCGATGTCTTTTTCTGTCATCGCCGCGCAGATGAACATGTTGTGCCATGGGTGGAAATAAACGCCACGTTTCATCAGTGCATCGTTCCAGAGATATCCCTTCCCGAGCCCCGGATCGTCGTCGAACATGATAAGAGGCATGACAGCCGGGCCAGTTTGCCGAAGTGAAAATCCGTGGCGTATTGCCGCTTCGTCCAATCCGGACCTTAGACGTTCACCCAAAATCTGGGTGCGCTCAAGATAGTCTGTCTCGCGCACCATTTTCAGCGTTGCAAGCGAGGCAGCCATGGGGGCAGCAGAAAACCAGTAAGAGCCGGTGACATAGATTGTGGCCGCTGCGGCGCGCGCCTTCTCGGCGCCGAGAAGCGCGGAGATCGGATGGCCGTTTGCAATCGATTTGCCCCAGCTTGACAGATCCGGCTGGACTCCGACGCGTGACCAGCTGCAGTCACGCGCGAGGCGCAGACCAGCCCGCACATCGTCGACTATCAGCAGCGCGCCGGTTTCGTCACATAGTTCACGTGCGCGGCCTGCATAGGCCGGGTCGAGATCTTGCTGATCCACAAATGTGTCGTGCTTGATCGGCGAGGCAAAGACAGCCGCCAGATCATCACCCGCCTCACGGACGGCAGCCTCCAGGCTTTCAACATCATTGTAGTCGTAGAAAATCTGGTGGGCCCGGTCACTCGGCACAACACCGTTTCGCAATGGTGTGCACCATGGCGCCGCGCCGTGATACGCACCTTTGGCGAGTACGATGGTCTTGCGGCGCGTATGGTTGCGGGCGATCATCATCGCCATCGTTGTTGCATCTGTGCCATTCTTGCAGAACATTGCCCAGTCGGCATGCGTAACCAGCGCCGTAATCTGTTCGGCAAGCTCGACCATGAGCCCGGCAGGACCCGTCATCGTGTCGCCCTGCTTCATACGGTCAATATAGGCGGCATCAATATCCAGTTGCCCATAGCCGAAAAGGTTGGGACCGTAGCCACACATATAGTCGATATAACGATTGCCATCGACATCCCACAAATAGGCGCCCGAGGCCCGATCAAAGAATTGAGGGTAATCATCCGGCAAGAGACGAACGGACTGGTGACCGTACATGCCACCCGGTATAACCGCCTCAGCCCGCTCACGCAGATTCTTGTCAACAGAATTAGAACACATGGCGCCCTCGCAAAGATTATGAATGATAGTTTTGACTATCTTACTATTTATGTCTAGGTTCGCAAGGCGAATTATGGAGGATAGTTCAGTGAAGCGGGATCTTATTTGTGTCGGGCTCATCACGCTGGACGTGGTCGGCCGTCCGATTACCGAAATTCCAGCCAATGAGGGCGGTCGGCTGATCGAACAGATCGCCTGTGCGCCGGCAGGAACGGCTGGCGGCACGGCCTGTATCGCGGCACGCCTTGGGGTGAGCACGGCGCTGGCAGGCGCGGTCGGGGATGACCTGACCGGACGTCTTGTGCGCTTTGCGCTGGAGGAGGGCGGGGTTGATACACAGCTTGTTCAGACACTTGCAGGCACCCCGACCTCGACCACCATCCTGCCCATCGATAATGAGGGACGCAGGCCGACGCTCCACGCCCCCGGCGCCGGATCGATTCCTCCGCTGACCGATGCGCTAAAAGAAGCGGCACAGAATACGAAATGCCTCCACTACGGCGCTATTGGCGCCCCCACATTTGATGGCGGCGCGGGCGCTGAGCTTCTGAAACTCGCGCGTGAGAATGGCGCTTTGGTTGTGTGCGACCTGATCGCGCCTGGCCCGGGTGCGCGGGACGAACTGGCGCTCATACTGCCGCACGTCGACTGGTTTATCCCAAGTGCCGATGAAGCGCGCCGCATAACCGGCGAAGACGATCTTGCCATGGCCGCCAAGGCTTTCCTTGCCATGGGGGCACGCAATTGCGTCATCAAGAACGGACGCGCCGGCGCTGTGATGGCCGCAGGCGAGCTGACGGGCCGACTGCCCGCGTTCTCGGTAAAGGTGGCCGACACGACAACTTGCGGCGACTCATTTTGTGCCGGCTTTATCGCCGCCCACCTGAAGGGCTGGGCAGACCTCGATGCCCTTCGTTTCGCCGCCGCGACAGCAGCGCATGTGGCACAAGGACTTGCAACTTACGGAAAGCTTGAAAGCTTCGCAGCGACAGAAGCGGCGATGCATGTATTACCCATTCTCGAGGACGCATGATGGACAAGGCACTTGAAAGCAAGCTGCGCGAGCAGATTACCGAGGTCATGCAAGCCATGGATGCCCGCGGTTTGAACCGAGGCACATCGGGAAATGTGTCAGCGCGGCTTGGAAGCTCGCTTCTGGTTACACCGACAGGCATTCCGCCGAGCGCGTTGCAACCGGAACACATCGTCCTGGTCGACGCGGAGGGTCACTTTGATCAGGACGGAATGCGTCCATCGAGCGAATGGCGCATGCACCAGCAGCTTTTGGCACTACGGCCTGACGTCAATGCAGTCGTCCATTGCCACTCCAGGCACGCAACCATGCTATCTTGCGCCCATCGCGAAATCCCCCCCATGCATTATATGGTCGCGGTCAGCGGTGGTGCGAGCATTCCCGTGGCCCCATACGCCACATTCGGTTCGGCTGAACTGGCAGAATCCGTGATCGCGACGCTCGACGGGCGCTATGCCGCCCTCATGGCCAATCACGGGCAGGTCGTCGTCGCGCCGAGCCTCAAGCATGCCCTCCTCATTACCGAAGAAGTCGAAGAGCAGGCTGCGATTTATTGGGGCACTTTGGCCATCGGCGGACCTAGCCTGCTTTCGGATGATGAAATGGCGCGCATCCTGGATCGCTTCAAGACCTATGGGCAGAAGAAGCAAGGCTGAATGCCGCAGCGCGCCTCGCTGCCCTTGCACATAAGATATCTATAGCTACCATCACTAAAGCACCCAATTAGGAGCTTCGCATGCTTGCCTGTTATACTGATCGCCTCAGCGTCCGCCCGGGCGAATCCTTTGCTTTGCATGCCACCGTTGCGAATGGGCCATGCCGCCTGGAGATCGCCCGCGTCGGCGCCGCACGTGAAATCGTTCTGACCATGGATGGCGTCGAGGCAGGCGAATATCCCGTCCCGCCGCATGTCGACCGGGATGGCTGCAACTGGCCCGTAGCACTGGAAGTGAAAGTTGGCGAGGACTGGAAGTCCGGATATTATGACATCTGCCTGACGGACATCGCCGGGCAAAAGACTCACCATTTTGTCTGTGTGCGCCCTACCGTCGGAACGACTGGCTCGAAAGCCGTCATGGTACTCTCTACCAACACGTACCATTCCTATAATTGGTGGGGAGGCGCGAATGCCTACTCGAACGTGACAGGCTTAATGAACGGCACCGTCCCGTTTGCGCAGGCCATGGACGAGGCTATCGGTGTTCTCTCCACGCAGCGCCCCTTCGTTCAGATGATCATCGCGCCACCGGAAAATCCGCCGCGCCTCGTCAACATGCGCAAACGTGAGTTCAAGGAAAAGCCGTGGGCCGCGGATCCGAAATTCATGCGTGAGCACAGTGTGTCACCCTATGATGGCTCGGCCGGATTCCTGCACAAATGGGAACATGCGTTTGTGGCTTGGGCAGAGACCGAAGGCTACGCACTGGACTTCGTGACCGACTATGATCTCGACGTCGATCAGTCTATCCTCGAAAGTTATGAATCCGCCTATTTTGTCGGCCACAGTGAATACTGGTCCGGCAACGAGCGCGCGCAGGTCGAGCGCTTTGTCGACGCCGGCGGCAATGTGGCCATTCTCTCGGGCAATACCTGCTTCTGGAAAGTGCGCTGGGAAGATGATGGCCGCACCTATGTCTGCCACAAATGGAAAGGATTCGAGGCTGAAGACGTGCCAGCAGACCAGGCAACGCACCTCTGGTCCCATTCCGCCTTTGGCGCACCGGAAGCAGAACTCACGGGCCTCAGTTTCAATTTCGGCGGCTATCACCGCCTCGGCATGTGCGTGTCGCGCGGCCAGGGCGGCTTTACCGTTTACAATGACCGCCACTGGGCGCTTGAAGGCTCTGACCTCTTCTACGGTGATGTGCTGGGGGGCGACATTCCGCTCATAGGCTACGAAAGCGACGGCTGCCTGTTCGAATTCGGAAAAGACGGCCTACCGCGCGCAATTCCGACGCTGGGCGTGCCAGCGAACCTCGAGATCATTGCGCTGGCCCCGGTTGCCTTTGGTGAAGACGCCGAAACCGGATACGCCGCCATGATCCCACCTGAGAAACTCGATGTCATTGCCGAAGTGACCTATGGCGACAGCTCACCAGCATCGCAGCAACGCGTCCTGCGCGGCCACACGATGATCACGAGCTTCAAGCGGGGCAAAGGCGAGGTCTTCAACTCCGGCACGACGGAATGGGCGCACGGCCTGGCTGCGAAGGACCCCTTCGTCGCCGCGATCACCCGCAATGTCCTGCACAAGTTTGGCGTGACACGCCGGGCGGAGGGCTAAACCCTTCGCCAAGGCACCTTGCGCCGATGCGTCAGGCGGGATCGATTTCCCGCCCGCCGCCTTTCACCAGAAAGAGCAGGAAGAACCCGGCGGCAAACAGCACCGTCACGGGGATGAACCCGGCCTGCTGCGATTTGAACACGCTGGTAAATATGCCGACGAAGAGCGGGCCAAGCCAGCTTGTGCTGTTGCCAGCCAGCGCAGCAAGGCCGAAGAAGGCGCCCATCTGAGACTTCGGGGCGATGCGCGTCAGCAGTGTGCGGCTGGAAGACCAGGCCGCAATCTGGAACACGAAGCCGAAAAAGCCGCAGAGCAGGAATGCCATTTCCGGCGCTGTCGTGAACATGGGTCCGTTCCACAAGGCAACCGGATCGGCGATATGAATGAACAGGATCTGGTCAGGCGCAGCGCCAATAATACCGATCAGGCCCAGAACCGATCCGGCGATCTCGATCTGGAAAGCCACTTTCGGCCCGAACATCTCGTCCAGCAAGCCAGCCGCAAAGCCGCCAATAAAGCCCGCTACACACCCAAGCAGGCCGTAAACCAGCATCTCAGTTGCGCCCCACCCCATCACGCCGGCCGCATAGACGCCACATAGGACAAGAAGAACGCCACCAGCATCTTGCGCCAAGGTCCGGGCCAGCAGGTATATCATTGCGTCAGAATTATCCTTTGCATTCCTGACTAGCCCGATCAGGGATTTAACCCCGCCGAGAATGGATTTCAGCGATGCCTTTTTGGCCACGGATGGCGCGTCACGGCTGAACAGGAACATGGGGATGGCGCACAGGGCGAATGTCGCCGCCACGAGGATTGGTACGATCCTGTCCGGCTCATGCGTTTCCTTTGACAGCCCAAGCAAGGGCGTTTCCGGCAGCATGAAAGCGAAAAGAATGAAGAGCAGGAGCCCAATGGACGTTACGTTCCCAAGCGACAGCGCGAGTCCAGATGCCATCGGCTGCATGCGCGGCTTGGCGGCATAGGTGAGCATAGAGGAGAACAGAACTTCACCGCAGGACAGCAACACTGCGATCGCGGCCAGAATGCCGGCAACGACCCAAGGCGACAGAAGCGTTCCGCCCGGAAGCGCGAACCACAGACTTAGCATCAGCGGGATGACCAGCAGCGTGCAAAGCCCGAGCCATGGCTTGCGCGGCCCAAGCAAGTCGACCGTTGCCCCCAGCACAGGGCCGGCGAAGGCTACGGTCAATCCTGAAATGATGCCGACCTGGGCGATCATCGCCTGGCCCTTCACGGCATCGCCGACAACTTCCGTCGCAAAGTAGGGCGCGAAGAGAAAGCCGCTGACAAGGCCGATATAGGGATCACGGCCGCCCTGGTAGAGCGCCCATGACCACGCACTCCGGTCGAGTTTCCGGCCAGAGACCGGAAACTCGGGTGAGGCTTCCATCTCACCCGAGGGCCCTGCCGACATCAGGGCCATCTTAGTAGTTGTAGCGCAGGAAGATGCCCACGCTGCGAGGGCGCGAATAAGTCAGCAGATCAACACCGAGACTGTCGATCGGGTTAGCCGAAGTTAGGTAGGCCTCATCTGTGAGGTTACGTCCCCAGAAGCCACCTTCGATATGGCCGCTCGCGGAAGTCATAGCAAGCTCGGCTCCGACGAGCCACAGCTCCGGATCGGAAAGGCGCTCACGCTCCGTGCTGTCGAAAAACACTTTGGAGCGATAGGAGATGTCAACGCTTGGCGTGATCGTGGCGCCGCTTGGCATTTCAAATGTGTACTGGGCGCGTGACGTCAGGCTGTACTTGGGCGCCTGCGGCATCTGATTGCCGGAATAGTCATCGCCCAGAGACTTGTAGTCTCCATATTCAGCATGCAGCCAAGCCATCCCAAGAGACAGGTCCAGGTTGCGCACTGGCATGTAGGTCAGTTCCGCTTCGGCACCGTACATGTCTGCGGAGGCCGCATTGTCCAGTACCTGCACAGTGACCCCGTCACGCAGCACAGTCGAGTAAGCCTGTATGTCCTGATAGTCATAGTAGAAGCCGGACAGGTTCAGGCGAAGACGCTGGCCCATCAGATCGCTCTTGGAGCCGACCTCATAGGCATTCACCGTCTCGTTGGCATAGGGCTGAATCTGCGAGGCGTCATCGGCATTGCCGCCGAAGAAACCACCGCTCTTGTAGCCCCGGCTATAGCTTGCGTAGACATTCGACAGGTCGCTGAGATTGTATTTCAGGCCTACCTTGCCGGACCAGTCGCTGAATGTCTTGCTGTCCTTGACCGAGAACTGGACGATCGATTCTTCGATGGTGCGAGCATAATCCATCGTCTTGTCGTCCGAAGACCAGCGCAGACCCGTTGTCAGGATGAGGTCCGGTGTCAGCTCATAGTCGGCCTGGCCGAAAATGGCATACGTGTCAGTTGTCTGCTCGTAGGGATAACCGAAGACGCCGATCGAATTCTCAGGGCTTGCGCCATTTGGATTCTCGGGCGTCACAAAGAATGGACGGTAGGCACGCAGAAGGTCGTAAGCGCTTTTGCTGTCAGTTGTATCGCGCATGTAATACGCACCGACGACCCATTGCAGCGCACCAACATCCGAAGCGAGACGCAGCTCCTGAGAGAACTCTGTCTGCTGGTTGATGTAAGATGATTCAATCATCTGCAGCGGGCTGGAATCAGTATTTTCCTGCGCGTTACGCTTAACGTCCTGCCAAGCCGTGATTGATGTCAGCGTCAGGTCGCCAACGCTACGGTCAACCGACAGCATGAGCGAGGTCAGATCAACCTTATCGAGACCTTCGAGATTTGAGTCGACCTTGTATGGATCGGGATTGGTATCGGCATATCCGAGCAGATCGGTGCAGAGTCCGCTGCGATAGGCATTCGGCGCGCAAACGCCGTCTGGGCCAGCCGCTTCCGGCGCCGATGGAAAGAGCGCGCGTGATTTTGGCTGTACAGCGCCACCACGGTTCATGAAACGATTGACCGTGAACATGACATCCGTGTCGCTGTCAGGTGTGAAGAGAAGCGAGCCGCGCACAGCATACTGTTCCGTGAAGTTCACGTCATGTCCGGTTGCCGCATTGGTGCTGAAGCCATCGTCTTCGGCATATTTGGCCGCAATCCGGAAGGCGAGCTTGTCTTCCACGATCGGCCCGCCGAAGGCTGCCGTGGCATCAACAGCGTTGAAGGTGCCATACTCAAGCGCGGCATAGCCCTCGGGCGAAAAGGTCGGGCGCTTGCTGATGACGTTTATGGCGCCGCCGGTTGTGTTGCGACCATAGAGCGTACCCTGTGGCCCGCGCAGCACCTCGACACGATCGAGATCGAAGAATGTCGCGAACTGCGCGAGCGGTGAGCCGATATAGACGCCGTCTGCATAGAGACCGACACCACTTGAAGACGTGGGGTTGAAGTCATTGAGGCCCGAGCCGCGGATGAAAATCTTCGGGTTTGCAGCCGCATCAGCTGCGGCAATACGCAGGCCGGGAACGAGATTGTCGAGTGAGACGACATTGGTCACGCGCTGCTTTTCCAGTGTCGACGACGACAGGGCCGTAATGGCGATCGGCACTTCCTGAACATTTTCAGAGCGTTTCTGAGCGGTCACAACAATCTGCTCAAGCACAGCAACGGCGTCTTCAGTCTCCGCCTGCGCTGGCGCACCCGCATCAGCTTCCTGTGCCTGCGCATATGCACTCGCGGCCATCAAAAGCGCCGCAGCGCTGGTACCAAGAAGACGCAATCTCATTACACTATCCCTTTCAATCTGCCTCTGAGGCTTTGGGATAGGGTAGCGATCGCTATATCTTTTACAATAGCTTTTATTACCATTTGATGATGTTACGTTTTCATGTGAGATAAATGTGCAACTTCACTCCGGGGACCGCCAAAGAAATGAGCAGCATGCCCAAGGCCGCCAGCGGAAAGCCTCTGAAAAAGTCCGCGTCACAAGTTGACACGACGACGAAGCAATTGCCGCAGCAAGCCCGCGCGCAGGACACGTTTGAACTTATCCTGGAAACGACCGGACACCTTCTGGATGAGGTCGGCCTTGAAAAGCTGTCCACAAATCTGGTCTGCAAAAGGGCCGGCCTGTCACCGCCCGCGCTCTATCGCTACTTTCCGAACAAGTATGCCATCCTGCGAGAGCTGGGCGAGCGTCTTATGGACCTTCAGGATCAGGCGGTTTTGGTCTGGATCGACAATGGCGGCCTGAATACGTCAACATTTGAGGAAGCCGTCGAAAGCCACCAGCTGTTGCAGGAAGGCGTGAACGAAATCACACGCAACTTCCCGGGCAATATTTTTGTGCTTCGAGCCCTTCGCGCCATTCCCCTGCTCAGGGAAGTTCGCATCGCGTCGCGCGACATGGTGGCTGAACGCCTGTCAGATGCGATGTCCAAACGCGACCCCAGCATATCCCGCGAGCGCTATGCCGCAGCTGCCCGACTAACGACAGAACTTGCCTATGCGGCCATGGAAATGGTGCTTGAAGAGCCTGAGCGTGATGCCGAGCATATCAGCACGGAAGTCGCGCGCATGATTGTCCGATACTATGCCGTGCTGAAGGATGACTAGCGAGGCGTGAATGGGCCAAACAAGGCCCCATCGGACCGAGATCAGTCAACAATGCGCGCCGTGGCACTTGCATCCCGCAATGCCTTGAATTCCGAAGTCTCCTTGAGATCCGGCCAAATCTGCGAATTGGCAAGGTCCCGCGTCATGTCGAGAAAGAGCTCTACATCCTGCGCCGCACCGCGCAGGTCCCACTCGGGATCCCATGCATCATACTGGTTGTGATAGCGATTATCCGTATAGCCTTTGACCCACGCATTGCCTGCTTCCCGGCCGCCATCGACCAGGTCAGGCCCACCGGCGATGCCCATGATCAGCAGCACCGGCACACCGCGGCGCGCGAGCGAGAAATGGTCAGCCCGATAGAAAAGCCCGTTCTCCGGCAGCCCCTCTGGCGAAACGGTCCGTCCCTGCCCTGCGGCCGTCTCCGCCATGAGCTCTTCCAGATCACTCTGCCCTTCGCCGACCTGAATCACATCACGCGCAGGTCCCGCTGTCTGGAGGATATCCAGCGTCAGATTGGCAACCGTCGTCTCCAGTGGATAGATCGGATCCTGCGCATAGGCCTCTGATCCCAGAAGGCCGCTTTCCTCGCCCGTCCAGGCGGCGAACACCACGGTTCGGTCAAGGAGCGGTCCGGCTTTCAGGTTACGCGCGATCTCCATGATCCCCGCAAGGCCTAGCGCATCATCATTGGCACCCGGCCGCACGACCCGCCCCTGCGCATCCGGCGCGCCGATGCCGTAAGCATCCCAGTGGCCTGACAGCATGACCGTCTCGTTGGGCCGCGCCTTGCCGGTGATCTTGCCTAACACATTCTGGCTTTCGGCCGTTTCAACCGATAGGGCGAGGTCTGCATTGAAGCGGAGATCACCCAGTTGAATGGCCTTAAAGTCACGCTGGCGCGCGGCCGTGCGCAGGACGTCCAGATCATAGCCGGCCTGGGCCAGCGATTGCTTCGCCATATCCTCGTGCAGCCAGCCCTGCAGGTCGACCGACGCCGCCTTGGCGCCCTTCCCCGCCACAGCATAATTCTCCCCCGGGGAGGATGACGCGACATTCCAGCCATAACCGGCCGCCTTGGTCTCGTGAATGACAAGCGCCGCCACGGCGCCGCGACGGGCCGCCTCTTCGAACTTGTAGGCCCAGCGGCCATAATAGGTCATGCGCCGTCCGCCGAACACACCGCTGACAGGGTCGTCTTCGGCCACACCGAAATCAGGATCATTGACCAGGAAAAGGGCTACCTTCCCCGTCAGGTCCATATCGCCGAAATCATCCCACTCCCTCTCAGGGGCGGTAACGCCAAAGCCGACGAAAACGACCGGTGCGTTCTTCACGGCAATGGTAGGGCGGGGATTGGCAGAGCTGATTTCAATATCGCGGCCTTGTTCAATGGGTATCGTGAGGTCGCCGTACCGCACATTAAGCGTCCGCACATCCGTGACGACGGAATGCTTGAGGGTCACGGGATCCGTCCACTTGCCATCGCGCCCACCAGGCTCCAGGCCAAGCGCGGCAAAGCGCTTGATCAGGTAATCAACCGTTTTCGTTTCGCCTTCGGTGCCGGGCGCGCGCCCCATGAACTCGTCGGATGCCAGGACTTTGACAGTTTCGGACATGTTCGCCGTATTGATCGGGGAAACATCACCCCCGAGAGGCAGTGTGTGTGCACAGGCCGCCAGCACGAGACCAGCACTTACCGAAACCAATAATGTCCTGAGCATCTGCACGTCACCTGTCCTGCCTGCGGCTTTCAAAACTGGTCTCGCTTGTAACTCGATTTGCCACATCGCCAAGGCCCCGGCGCAGGCCACCGACGGGGAAGGCCTCGGGCTATGCGCTGCTACACATTTGATTTTGATGAGTTTTGCAAAACAAAACCGCTTCGGAAAGCGGTTTGGTGCAGAAGAGGACTCGAACCTCCACTCCCTTACGAGAACTACGACCTGAACGTAGCGCGTCTACCAATTCCGCCATCTGGGCACGGGGTAGGAAGGCGGTCAAATACGTGCTGATGTGACGGGCGTCAACGGGGAAACTGTAGGAGTTGCACGCGAAAGGCTTGGTGGCCCCGGCGCGATTCGAACGCGCGACCTACAGATTAGGAATTTATACCAGGGGTTGAATTGCATTGTTGCGATTTGAGAATATCCAATAAAAACAGCTCTTGTTTTGCCTCACTTTGATATACATTGTTGGGTCAAGTTTGAAAAAGTTACCAAAGTTACCACGGAGCCCGAATTTTCCCGAAAATACAGTGCTCATGTCTGTAGGTCGGGTTACCGCGGGTTACCAGATGAGCGCCCTTGGCGTTTAAGCGGCCTTGCGACTTTTCACAATGCTGTTTCTAGTCCCCGCCAAACGCCTCTGAATACACGCTCTCTACCTTCTCGACCTCCGGCGCAGTCAGCAACGCGAACTCTCCTTCACGGGCCCGTTTGGATAGCCGCCCATCGTTCTGACTGAGGAAATGGTAGAGGAGATCAATCGTCTTGTCGGGCATTTCGACAAGCGCTTCCACACCGGCCTTGAAGCGATCATAGCTTCTCAGGAATGCGACCTCCCTTGGGAGGTCCGTTTCGATTGTCTGGCGCACGCATGACATCAGGAATTCCGCGTGGGGCGTCGCATCGAAATATCGATAGAGATCCGACGTGTCGTTCTGCACGTCGACATTGCCAGCGGGCGTCGCACGCCAGTCCACGAAGGGCAGTATCCGGCGAGAGTGGGATTCCAGCACGCGGCGGTATGCCTCGATGCGTTCCAGGATAGCGCTCGAAATCGGGAATACCAATCCCGGCGGGTTGAACCCGGCACGCGCGAGGACGTGGTGGATCAGGTATCTGTGCAACCGGCCGTTTCCATCCTCGAATGGGTGGATGTAGACAAATCCGAATGCCAGGACGGAAGCGGCGACGATGGCGTCCATCGAGGACGCATACTGATCGTCAAAGGCCAGCAGCCCGTCCATCAAGGCGGGCAGATCCTCGGGCCGGGCACTGACATGATCCGGAATTGGCGCACGCGTCACGCGGTCGTGCGTACCCACGAACCCGCCTTCATTGCGATAGCCCTTGTGCACAAATCGCGTGTCACCGAGGACGAGTTCCTGCAAGCGCAGGAGTTCTGCATGGCTGAGCGAGCGCCCGCCCGCTTGCCCGATCGCTGCGCCCCATCGCTGGATCCGGTCCTGCGGCGGGCTTTCGCCCTCGATCGCATAGCTGGCTCTTGAATCATTGAGCAGCAGGAAAGCGGCGGCACGCGTAATCATGTCCCCTGGCACAGATCCGATTGCGGCGGCTGCCTCGGTCTTCAAATCCAGTTTCAGCAAGGCCTCAATGTCCGCCGTCCGGAAAACGAGCGGACAGAATGCCGGTGTGCCGGGGAGATTGTCACGCACACGATGACGACGGGAATTCCTGGAGCGGCCGGCAAGTTGCTGCGTCTCGTCGATAGCATCCACATAGTTGCCCGTCAGGGCATCGGGCAGGTCCACTGCTTCGCCGAGAAGCCATTCATAGAGAAACCAGGCACGGCGTGCATACTGGCTGGTCGGCGCTGCTGTCACGAATTCTTCGATCGCACCGGGGCCAACGGCCCGGAACAGGGATTTCAGGACGAGCAGGTCCACGCCTTCATACTTCAAGGCAAATGTCAGGTGGCCTGCAAGGCTCGGCTCTGGCGCGTGGCGCTTCGTGTAGACAGTCCAGTCTGGCACTTCCACCACTCGGTAGTCCGCGCGAAAAGCTGAAAGCAAATGGGGAGGCGGGATGAAGAGGTCATATGCCGCTATCAGCGCAGCGTAGCCGACGGGCTGCGTGTCCTCCGGGACCATACGATCCCGAATAATTCTTACATCTCGTCCGAAATCGATATTTTTGTCATTCATTTCGAAAAATCATTATATTCGCGGCAATTCACGTTTTTCTATATAGTCGAAAAACGATTACAAATCTCGTACAGTTTTTATTATTTGTGATTTATTCGAAAAATTATTATTCGAAGCTGTGCTGGCACATTTGAAGCAGGGCCTGATAAATCGTTTGAATTCAAGAGAGGGAGCCGCGCGCGATGCGTTACACTACAATAGAAATTCCCGTGGTGTAACTGCCCTGCCCCTCCTTCGCCTTGGCGGATAAATCACACATTTTCTACCTTCAGTAATATATCTTTCTATTTAATGGAGCTTTTGGCACGCCTCCTGCTTGGGCCCAGTCGATAGACAGGAGTCAGGTATGACCCAATTCATTTCGCCGCTGGACGATACGCTCATCCGTTTCGATGCCGCAGCCGCGCTTCTGGCGAACCGAGAGCCCAACGCGACCCCGGATGCCATGCTGGAAATGCTTGTACAGGCAGCCTGGCGCGGCGATTACAATCCGCCCTGCCAGTATGAAGATAATGACTATGATCACTCACAACGCGATGATCCGGACAACTGGCTGCGAATCCCGATCGAAGCACCGTCTGCAAGTCTCACCGAAGGGCAACTCAGTCTCAAACCGCGACCCTTCAAATACTACGAAGGCGGCTGCGAGACCCTGCTGAGCGTCATGTATTGTATGAGGCTCCTGCCAGGTGATCAGTCCGCCTGGGACGATCTGCTCAATAATGGAAATGGCAGAATGTATCTGCATGGCGCGCAAGATGCCCTGACAGCACTGGTCGGCCTGCCCCTCAACACGTATTCAGAAGCAGGTCGCGCCTATTTCGCCGGGCTCTATATTCCGCGCCGCATGCTGCAGGCCTGGCTCGACCAGCGGTCGTCCCGGTTCCTCCGTCTCTTCAACCACGATCAAGCGTCGGACCATCACCCAATCACTGAGCCTGCCAATGATCGACACAGTCACCCGGCCCAGACCAGGCGCGGCCGTCCGGCCCTCGGCGCATGGCCCTCGATCGCCGCCTGGGCATTGGAGCTCAACGAGAGCGATCCGGATATGCCACGCAAGGAACTCGCTGGCCGGCTATACGAACGCGCACTTCAGGAATTCGAGGCTGCCGATGTCCCGAATGAAACCACGATCCTCAGGCGGCTTGCCGGCATGCTCGACGATCGCGAACCGCCTATGCGGGGCGATGCCTGAGTTTGTGCCAACAATGAAAGGATTGCGTTTCATGGCTGTCCCTTGCGGCAGATCCGGCCGCATGGATGCGCAAGCACAAATGAGGATGCAATAAGACGAAATCATTCCTCTTTTTCGCCTGCGCGCCGCGTGCTGGGCTTGAGCTCACTCATCACGAGAGGAGCAGAATCCCATGTCCAGACCCGATCACAATCTTCCGGAAATCGAGGATATCCTTCAGGACAATCCCGGTTGGCTAGATGAAGCCATCGACACCCCTTCCGTTTCCAGACTGACGGGCGTTCCAGCCTGCACCCTGGCCACGTGGCGCTGCCGTGGCGGTGGACCACCGTTCATGAAGCTCGGTTCAGCTGTGCGCTACCGGCGCCGGACTGTTCTCAAATGGCTGGCCGAATGCGAAAAGTCCGACGCCGACACCTCGCCCAAGCGCCATGTCTGAACCGACGCGGCCTCTGTCCATCCGCCTTGCCGCGTCCGACATTGATCAGTTGACGGCACGCGCCCGGCGCATCTCCGGCACGCCGACAGGTGTTGCGCGCGAATTGATCCGGTCCGGCCTGACCCATGGCGATCCGTTCACGCAAGCTGAGCGGCTCCTCAAGATCGAACGACGTCTCGCGGTCCTGTCCCAGGACCTGCAGGCTGTTGCCAATGCAGCCACCCAGAACGGCGGATCACTCGGACGCGTGGAGTCAATGTTCGACGAATTGCTCCATGCCCTCAGCGGTCAGCCGACACGTCAGGAAGCATAGATGGGCTCTCTAAAGAATACCTTTCTCGTCATCGGCTTCGTCTCCGCGCTTGCCGCCTATGGCGCCTACAAGGTCGGCTTCGATTGGATGCGTCCGGGCGCAATCGCCGAAGACGGCCTGTTCGCGCGTCATGATGCGGCCTTCATGGATCTCTGTGGCAAGGCACGGATCACATCCATTATCCATGATCCCGCCGGATCATACCACTGGCCGCGCTGCCGGGCTGTCATGCAGCACTACGGCACGTACGAAGCGTTCAATCTTCGTCACAATGGCGTTGCAGGCCTCGGCGCCCTGTCAGCCCTCAGTCTGCTCGGCTTTGCGCATCTTGCCATGGCGGAAAAGTCTGCCCCCAAAGTCGTACGCGGTCCCGTGCGCCTGACCGGAAGAAAAGCATACGCCGCGATAAGAAAGACAAGCCGAAAGGAGATCCGGCAGACCGGTGAGGGGATCGACTTCCCGCCCGGCCTCCCCATGAGCCGAGACCGGGAATCGCGTCACTGCCTGATATCCGGGTCGGTGGGCTCCGGCAAAACCCAGACCATCCAGCACATGATCCTGGAAGCCATGCGCTGGGGCGACAAGATGCTCATCCTCGACACCAAGGGGGACATGACCGAACGCTTGCCGGGCGAGATCACGCTGATTGCACCGCAGGACAAGCGATCAGCGGTCTGGGATATCTCAGCCGACTGTGTCACCAAGCAGGACGCGCGGGAGCTGGCTGCCCGGTTCATCCCGAAAAGCAGCGACCCGATGTGGGCAGAGGCCGCCCGCGAGCTGCTCGTTGCCTGTATCGTCAGCCTCCAGCATGAAATGCCCGCCACCTGGTCATGGGGCGATCTCCATGCCCGCGCTCTGCTGGGTGCCGACGAATTGAAAGACATGGCGCTCGTCCATCATCCGGCCGCCGCGCAGATGATCGGCGATCCGGCCAGCAAGACGGCCATGTCCATCCTAACCACGTTCAAGGCACATATTCATGTGCTGGAAGCAATGGCAGAAGCCTGGAGCGCAGAGGATCAGGAAAAGTTCAGCGCTGCGAGCTGGCTGACAGACCCCCACGCCACCCAACCTGTCATCCTGCAACGCGACGGGCGCTACCCCCAGCTGACCAATGCCTGGATCGGAGGTCTGGTCAGTCTGTTGTCATCGCATGTCTGCAGTCCGGCGTTCAGCGAAAGCAGCCAGCGCCGCATCTGGCTCTTTCTTGACGAATTTCCGCAACTTGAAGCGATGGATGACCTGGCTTCCCTGCTGGACCTTGGACGATCAAAGGGCGTGTGCGTGGTGCTGGCTGCTCAGGACACATCCCAGATCCGCATCAGGTATGGCCGCGACCGGACCAATGCCTGGCTGTCGATGATCGGCACCCATATTATCGGTCGCATGAACCCCGGTGAAGGGGCCGAGGATATCAGCCGGGCCATCGGCATGCAGGAGATCGAAAGAGAATCACGTAGCAAAAGCCATTCCGGCGGAAACAGTTCGGTCAGCATATCGACCGAACGCTCGCTGCGTGCGGTGATGACGCCGAGCGAGCTTTCGTCGCGCCTTGGACGAAAAGGGCGCAAGGTCCGAATGCTCGTGCTGGGCTTCGGAGAAAACGTTCACGAAATCGACCTGCCGATCACGATCCTTCCGCCTCAGCGTCCCGCGAATGTCCCGGCTGCCTGGACCCGGCCAGAGCAGAAAACGGCAGCCCCCGAACCGTCGCCTGTACGCCCTGCCTCACCGAGCCAGCGGCCGCAAAAGGCAGGCCTGCTTTCAGCCGACGACATTGCACGCATTCGCAAGCCAAAGCCCGGAAGCGTGGACTGATGGTCGCCTCCATCTCCGCCCGCAAATCGGTTGGCGCCGCTGTCAGCTATTTCAAGCACATGGCCCATGACGAATACTATACCGGCAAGGGTGAGGCCGAAGCGGAAGCAGACGGCGAATGGGACGGACGTGGCGCAGAACGCCTCGCCCTGGAAGGACCGGTCTCGAAGGCCGACTTCGAGGCAGCCCTCAACGGCATCGACCCGAAGACCGGCGAGCGCCTCACCCAAATCGGCAAGTCGCACGCACCTGGCTGGGACATGACCTTCTCGGCCCCGAAATCGGTCTCGGTCATGTGGGCGCTTTCGCCACCAGACGACCGCAAGACAATCGAAACCGCGCACCGCCAGGCCGTTCACGCTGCGACCACCCATCTCGAAGACCATCACGCGTTCACCCGGCGCGGCAAGGGCGGCGCTATCCGCGAACCGGTCGCCGGACTGACCATCGCCCGGTTTCATCATCACACCAGCCGCGATCTTGATCCTCAGCTGCACACGCACGCGTTCATTTTCAACACCGCCCCGCGCCGCGACGGCACCTGGGGCAGTCTCGTCAGCCGCGACCTCTACAAGGCCCAGAAGGAAGCCGGCGCAGTCTATCGCCAGCACCTCGCCAACACGCTCGAACGCGAGGGCCATTCCGTCGAACGCTTCGGTACAAGCTTTCGCCTGAAGGTGATCCCCCGCGACGTCGAGCGCGCCTTCTCCAAACGCAGGCAGGCTATCGAACAGGCGGCCGACAGATACGGCTACCATACGCCGAAGGGCATGGAACTCGCAGCGCTGCGCACACGCCAGGCCAAGCGGCCAAGAGAGCGTGCCGCACTGTTCCAGGCATGGCAGGCAGAGGCCAGAACGCTCGGCTTCGATCTCGCTAGGGCGCGCCAGCAGCAGGCTCATACCGGCGCCCAGACCCAGCACGTACCGACGCGAACTCACCAGGCTCCCACAAGATCGCCAGCCCGTATCTTGCCCTCAGCCCAGCAGTTGATCCGCGCCATCGCGTTGGCCTCGCGAGCCTCATCCAGTATGCAAGGCGTGCAGGTAAATTTGCGTCGTAAACACGGCGACCGGGAATTCGACCGGGAAAGCTGATACGCGTAGCCGATCAACTGGATAAAGTGCGACGGGTCTCGAAGAGAATCATTTGCCTTTTACCGGCAATATCGTAACTTGCCGGTAAATGTCCTTTTCTCAACTCCCTCTCGTGATCCAGACCAGCTATGCCGAACTGCTGGACCAGCTGCGCATCGCAGCCATTTCAGAGTTCCCGACAGGTTCAACATTCCGGAAGCGCAAAATTTCCGGGCGCGATTACTGGTATGTTCAAGAGCCAACGGGCCCGACCGGGCGTCCGCCGGAGCGTTACATCGGTGCCGATACGCCCGAACGCCGCAGCCTCATTGAAACGGCCCAGCGGGCGAAAGTGGACGCCGATGCGCGAAGGGCGATTCGACGCTCTCTCACAGGGGCCGGACTACCGGAACCGGATTCACTCACCGGATCGATCATTGAAGCGCTGGAAGAGGCGGGCACTTTCCGTCTACGCGGCGTGATTGTGGGCACGATAGCATTCCAGACCTATTCGGGCCTGCTCGGCGTGCGCCTGCCGGGGGCGGCGATCCGCACGGGCGATCTCGATCTTGCGCAGGACTATGGCGTCTCGGTCAGTCTTGATGACGCATTGGACACCTCGCTTCTCGACATCCTGCAATCGGTTGATCCGGGCTTTCGACCTGTCCCGGGAATCACCAATCCAAATATCGCAGCGACCTATGCCCGGCCCGGCGGCTACCGGGTCGATGTTGTCACGACCAATCGCGGAGCGGACCGTGACGATCCCGTCCGACTGCCGAGTCTCAAATCAGACGCTGTCCCGTTACGCTACCTGGACTTCCTCCTGAAGGACACGGTCGAGGCCGCTGTGCTCACGCGGTTCGGAGCATTGGTCAATGTGCCCTCACCGGAGCGATATGCGGCACACAAACTGATCGTCAGCGTCTTGCGCCGCGCGGCCGGCCCGAGTGCAATCAAGTCAGACAAGGACATCGTCCAGGCGAGTCTCCTTATGGAAGCATTGATCATGCAGCGCCGCGAGGACGAGCTCGCCGCCGCGCTAAGCGAAGCAGCTGATCGCGGAGCAAGCTGGCGTCAGCATCTCATCTCCGCGTCCGCGAACTTGTCCGATCATCTGCGCGAATTTGTACTTTCGATCGTGCACGAAAACGATGGGTCGGCGGCGCACTGAGCGTATACAAAAAAATCGCGATCACCACAGCAGGACACAGCTCAGTTCGTGCGGCGATGTATTCGTCGTGCGCAGCGACCGTGTACGGGTTTATTCTTCCAAATTCCCTTTGACTGTGGGTGTTCCAGACAGGATCGCTCGCGATCTGTCAGCATCGAAGGTGCATGGGGTGTGAAACGAAACATCCCCCTTTGTTCTTCGCAGCAGCGGAGGCATCGGGGCAAGTTGGAACAGGTCGAGCGTTTGATGCGGATTGGTTTTTATATGTCTATTCAGGGGTTTAGCCTCGGGACAAGATAGAAGCCAATCCACCCTGACAAGCTTCAGGGACGGCATCGAACAGGCATGCGGGCTTTCGGATTTTCTCTTCCCCGTGTGTCCTGAAGCTTCCCCAGGATGTGCAAACATTTTGTCCTGATGGGGAAGCATCGGGAGAGACCCTATGCCTACCAAACTCAAACCAGCCGCGAGAAATCCGAAAACCAGTTCAGCCGACCGTTTTGAATGGGACAGTGAAGTTCCGGGCCTTGCCCTTCGCCACCGCCAAGACCGAAGGCCTGCTTGGTATGTTCAGATATGGACCGACGGACGAAACGTGCGCCGCGCTCTGGGATCAGAAACTTCACTAACCTTGGAGCAAGCCAGAGATACGGCCCGCGCGCTGATCGCTGAATTGACCGGTGAAACGAAGCCTCTGCCGCTTGTTCCTGAAACCCCCAAAGCCACTGTTTCAGAGTTTGCAGTCCGTTTCCTTGACCATGGGACGCCAAGTTGGAAGCCTGCCACCCTGAAGGCCCACCGGAGTCTCCTCGCATGCGCCATACTTCCTCAGTTCGGCGTCCGCGATATCGCCTCGATAACAGCTCAGGAGGTCGCATCGTGGTTTGCGCGCGCACGAGGATCGCAGGGGACACGAAACCGCGCGCTGGCGGTCCTTTCGGGCATGATGCGGCACGCCGAGATTCTCGGTCTCCGTCCACCCGGCTCAAATCCATGCCAAGGGCTTCGGCGACGAAAGAACCGGTTTGAAGTCCATCGGCTGAGCGAGCAGGATTATGGACGGCTTGGCAAGGCCCTGAGACGGATTGAGGACACAGAGCCAGCCATCGCCGCTCTGATCCGGTTCCTGGCCCTGACGGGATGCCGAAAATCCGAAGCGCGTCTCCTGCGATGGGACATGTTGGATGCAAACCGCGCAGCCCTGCCCGACAGCAAGACGGGGCCGCGCGCAATCTGGCTGGGCAGAGCAGCGCTCTCTCTCGTCGCTGAACAGCCTCTGACTTGTGCTTTCGTGTTTTCAATCAAGGACAAGCCGGTTTCTCCTGCACGGATCGCCAAGGTTTGGGCCAAGGTTCGCATCGAGATCGGACTTCCGGTGCTCCGCCTGCACGACCTGCGCCACGGCTTCGCGTCGGTGGCGATCTCGTCGGGCGAAGCGTTGCGCACCGTCTCGGGTCTGCTCGGACATTCGGAACTTCAAACGACCGCAGGCTATGCCCAGTTCTCCGAAGCCCCTGTCAGGCAGGCCGCCGAACGCGTGGCCGAACATCTGGAGCGGACCCTTTCGCAGCGCGTCCCTCGCGTAATGCCGGAACCACCCCCAATGGTGGCGGCATTTTTCGCACAGAGCATGTCCGTTCGTGACTTCGCTGCGCAGCAAGGTGTCAGCCTTTCGACCCTTCGCCAGAAGGTCGGGGCGTATAACCGCGCGCGCCGCGAAGCGCTGTCAAAGGTGGAGGCAAGCTGATGCGAAAGGAACCGATTTACCTGAGCGACCTCTCGGCCCGTGCCGCCCGGCCCAACGCCAAGGAATATGCGCTCCCGGACAACCGGCTGAGCGGGTTTGGGCTGAGGGTCCAATCGACTGGCACGAAGTCCTGGGTCCTGCGCCTTAAGGTCGATGGCGCGGCGAAGCGAGTCACGCTCGGCAACACCCAAACGATGAGTGCAGAGGAGGCGCGGGCGCGAGCTCACCAATTGCTCGCAGCGCACGCGCCTCCGGATATCGCGTTACTCGCTGCTGACGACAAACCGGCCATCAAACTGAATGTGCTCGCACAAAGGTTCCTGAAAGCTAGACGGGAAATCTGGAAGCCGACCACGCTCAAGTCTGTCAAAATCTATCTCAACAGCTCGATCCTGCCCGCACTGGGAGAACACGCAATCAATCGCCTCACAACCTCAGACATCGCCGAATGGTTCCACACGTACAGCACAACAAGTCCCGGCGGTGCCAATCAGGCTCTCTCGCATCTGCGGAGCATGCTGAAGTTTGCGCGCGAATCGGGCATCCTGCCACCTGACGTGCATGATCCTTCGAAACCGATCCGGCGCAACACTCGGCGTGCGAGGGGGCGGCTTCTCAATGCAGGACAGTTGGCGCAACTCGGGACTTGGCTGGAAGCGCCGCCAATCCGGTGGCTCCATGTTGCCGATGCGATCCGGCTCATCTTGCTCACTGGCTGCCGGTCGGGCGAAATCGCGCGGCTGACTTGGGCCGAAGTAGGTTCCGACAAGCTGAGCCTCCGCGACACCAAAACCGGCAAGCGCAATGTCATTCTGTCCCGTCCTGCAATTGAAATACTGGACCGGTGCAGGCACGGTGCAAGGTCCGCCTTCGTATTTCCCCACCCGGCAGGCTCAACAAGGCCGATCGCCTCAATTGACACGGCGTGGCGCGCGATCCGAGCGCAGGTCGGGCTACCCGACGAAATTCGCCTGCATGATCTTCGCCACACGTATGCCAGCCACGCGATCATGATCGGCGAATCCTTGAACATGGCGGGAAAGCTCCTTGGTCACAGGAGGCCGAAGACGACGGAGATTTATTCCCACATAGATGCCGATATCTTAGGATCTGCAGCTGATCGCATTGGTACCTCAATCTCCGTTTGGCTTGACTGCCGGTAAGCCCGGAATGTGCCTGTAAGCAGCACCAGAATAGCCAAAAGAAGCACAAGGTGTTTGCCTTAAGGCAAATGACTCTTTAGAGCGGGTATAATACCCACTCTAAAGAGTCTTTCCATGCTGCAGTCTGCTGACGTCGTCCGAATCACTGGCCTATCGCGAAGCCAATTGCGAGAGTGGACGGCCAGGGACAGAAGAGACATACTTCCACCAGACGTCTTGCCAGGTGGAACCGGTAAAAATGCCCTGTTCGAGTGGAGAACCGTTCTGGTTCTCATGATTTTGAAGGAGTTGAGGGACAAGTTTCATATTGAATTAGGGGCTTGGCGACAAAGTGTTCGAGACCTTCGAAATCAACTTATTGGCGTGCCGTTTCACGCACTTTGGGATTGTTACTGTCAATTCGAGTCGGTAAGCTCGCAACCAAGAATGTATCGGTTTTCTGAACGCTTTGACCGTTCTGGGTTAACTATTTCTTTAGAGCATCACTTGATCCTCTTGAGCGAGAGTACGAAGCACGAAGCGCCATCTCAGTTCAGTCTTTTTCCAGCTGTGGCGGTTCCTAAATGACGTCAAATATTATTGCTTCCGACTGGGCATCTGAGTTTGGCTTGGCGTTGACGCCGCTATTTGGGCCAGCCGACACAATGGCCGAAGGCGAGCATTTTGTGCTCCTTGATGGCGGCAACGGAAGTTTCGCGTTGTCGATTACGTCGGATCGGATGTGGAAGCATTCCAAACCAACCAACTGGTCGTGGTCATCGGACCTTTCGCATCATGTAACTCTCACCGAGAATGAGGTCGGTGTTGTCAGGTGGGACAAGCCAAATCCAGAAGTCTTTACAAGGAGCAGCATCGACGGAAAACGAAATGAGTTTTATCAATTTCTAACGGCCGATCGAGTTCAGTCAAATCGCCGAGTGGTTTCTCATTTCCTGGAAGCTTATCGAAGGATGCGTTCACTAACTGCAGATGCGGGAATTCCTGACGCGCACTCAACCGATGCCTTCTTAGAGTTGCTTTCGTTTGCCATCGAACGCTCGCTATCAGCTGACGTAAGTTCGGATGAAAGTCCTTCGATTGCTGCGTCACAACAAACACATCTACTCGAAGCTTTATCAGAAGGTTCCAAATCGGCTCTTCTGGAGTTTCTCCTGGAAACCGACGATCTCAAACAAAACCTTACTCTATTGCCGACCCTCGCAATTAGGCATGCCGGAAGCGAGATATTTCAAGAGGCACACTACGAGCTGCTTAGAGCGTCAGCGCCAGACCTTTTCGGTCACGTGGGACCAGCTGAGGCAGGTAATGTTTCGCGAGGAGGGGCGCATTTTACGCCACCAGCTCTCGCAAGAAGCCTGACCGAGGAGGTCCTAAAACAAATACCGAATTTGGCATCACGCGATAGCCTGGTAATAATGGACCCCGCTTGTGGTTCTGGTGCATTTCTTCATGAGGCGATGAGGGCGATCGAGCGAACCGGGTTCGGTGGTCGTCTTACATTGATTGGCCGAGATATATCAGCATCGGCTATCTCGATGGCACAATTCGTAATGAGAATGGCAAAGGCTGATTGGTCACCGGCGGCTGGCGTTGAAATTGACTTACTAACATCAGATTCGTTGCAAGAACGGCTCCCTGATGCGGATGTCGTCCTTATGAATCCTCCGTTCGTCTCATGGTCAACAATGGGTCATCAGCACCGAGATCAAATGAGAACAATCTTGGGTGAAAATATCAGCGGTCGAGGCGATTTGAGTATGGCCTTCGTAGCAAGAGCGTTGTCCGCCCTCAAGCCGGGCGGGACTATCGGCGCGCTGATGCCTAACAGTGTCTTGACCCTCCAGTCCGCTCAGAAATGGCGCGAATGGCTTGTTGATGAAGCGGATATTCGTTTCCTCGGTTCGCTTGGGGACTACGGACTATTTTCGTATGCGATGGTGCAAGTCGCTGCCGTGGTGATGACCAAACCTATGAACGGCGCTCCGAGATCGGAAATGACCAAAGTTCTGGTAGCAGCGAATGAAGCAGATTCGACATCATTTGCTTTAAGGCAACTTCGAAAACACTCCGGAATCGATGCCGCGCCGGTGTACGATCCGGAGTTTCGAATTTTTTCCATTCGCCGCGATAACTTTTCGAACAGCACCACTTGGAACATGACGTCGCCCCGCACCGCAAAACAGCTTGACCGCCTTTCGCAACGGCTTGGAATCTTGAGCGTCGGCGAACTTTTTCACGTTCGCCAAGGTGTGCGGACTGGTTTCAATGCAGCTTTCTTGCTGAAAACCGATGAAGTAAATCAATTGCCTAAGAAAGAACGCCAGTGGTTCAAGCCAGCTGCAACAAATGACTCTATCATAGACGGTGAATTGCTCGATCTATTTAGCGTTTTTTATCCGTACAGCAATGATGGTTTATCGCTCAACACCGAAGCGGACTTGGCTCAGGCGGTGCCCACTTATTCGACGCACTACCTTATTCCCAATAAGGAGCGTCTCTCGAATAGAGCGGGGCATCTCAGGGCAAATCGAAGTGATTGGTGGGGGCTGTCTGAACGAAGGGCGACTTGGTCGCTAGATCGAACTCCCAGGATTATCTCCAAGTACTTCGGAGGGCCAGGAGGGTTCGCCCTCGATTTGAATGCAAACTGGATCGTAGTGCAAGGCTTTGCTTGGTTCCCCATGTGGGACACTGATATTACCGACCAAACGATGGAAACAGTGTTGTCCACAGAACACATCTTGAGTGCGTATTCGGCAATATTTAACTCACGCTCTTTTCATAAACTAATGAGCCACTTCTCCCCACATGTTGCGGGTGGGCAATTCGATCTCAGTCCACGATACGTCAATGCCATTCCACTGCCTGATCTCCAGTCATTGGCCACTGGAATGCAATCGGGTCGACTAATTTCCCTACTAGCAGAATTGGGAAGTAAGCCAAATCCCGGATCAACAAGCTGGATGCTCAAGACCGATAGACTCGTCTGCGACCTCTATGGCCTCGACCTGAACGACTTGGATTGAGGCATGGTTGCAGAACTCATATTACCTCGGAGCAAACTGGAAAGGCATTTCCAGCAGATCGAAGGAATAATTTCCAATCACTCGGGCGCGACGCCCGTTTTAGATATTTCCTGGCACCTGAACCCTGTGGTGGCAGGATTGGTTGGGTCTGGCTGCGAGAAAATTGACCGTAATCGTGGCGCGCGCTCCTTCGTCGCTCCAGCTTGGAAATTGGACAATGACCTACTCGCATGGATCGGTTATCGCGAGGAATGGACTTCCGAAGCGCCAGCTGGAGCTACCCAAAGGTTCTCGTTCAGAGCTATCAGCATCACTGTGCATTTTGGATATTTGGGTGACTTACGGAAACCCCAAATGTTCCGGGCAGAGTGGTCCGGGTTCGCGAAATGGGCGGGAGAGGCCTACTCGTTTCAAGCCGCTAATGCGGGTCACCCTCACTGGCAGTTTGACGCCATCGACAGCTTGTCTTTGGAAAGCGAACTAGGACCTGCAGATCAATACCTTGAATCCATCAGGGCGAATGACGAGGATCCGGCGGCGAAAGAGTTCGCCAGTTCGGGGCCTACCAAGCTGCTCAACGGCGAACTAAAGTCAGCCCAAAAGTTAAGCCGAGTCCATTTTGCGAGTGCCGCTACATGGTGCCAAGCAAACAAACCAATGACTCACACTCACGCACCCGCGACGCCTAACGACCTCGCAAACTGGGTGGACCGTTCCTTAGCATATATCGGAGAAGAGCTAGAGCGCTTTGTCTAAGTCGCAGTGTCCCCTAAAATATCCCAATATTCTCGAGACAATAACACGGTAAGGGACGCGCAGCGGACTGAACGGAAATCTTAAACTTGATCCCTGCCGTATATCGCCGTAACATTTCCTAAGGGTCTGAAGGCCCGAAGGCACGCGCAACACGATTTTGTTTCAAGCTGTTCGCTAGAACAATGTTTTGATACAGGATATCTTTCTGTCCTTGGCGACTTATTTCGTCCTTGTACGCATCGTTTAGATGCATGGGGTGTGACACCCACTTCTAGCTAAAGTATCTGACAACCTACAGATTAGTAATCGAGACTATGGCGTATCCGAAGACGTAGGGCAGATACCAACCCGGTTAGTGGATTATCGCTTCCAATGCGTCAGACTGTTCTTTGTGCTTTTGCGGATTCTCAGCAATGAGCTTTTCTAAGTTTTGCATCTTCCAGCGGACTGCAGGCAAGTTGGCGGCTTCCGGCAGATCAATAAGTGTGAAGTCAGGTGCGCCGGCCTGAAGTGACCGGAGAAACCCGGCGCTAGATCCAGTCAGACGGCTTTGGATGTCTTCGAAGAACCGTGTGCGTACGTCCTCCAACTCCTTGACGGTCACTGACT
Source organism: Hyphomonas oceanitis SCH89 (assembly GCF_000685295.1). Lineage (GTDB taxonomy): Bacteria > Pseudomonadota > Alphaproteobacteria > Caulobacterales > Hyphomonadaceae > Hyphomonas > Hyphomonas oceanitis. The sequence continues at coordinate 4,339 of NZ_ARYL01000021.1, read as the reverse complement.
CGACGGTCATGCCGGAGAACTCCTTCTCGAACACTCCTTCAAGCGCCTGTGGGTTTGGGTTGAGCAATTCATGAGGAGGGCGCCCTGAACAGGCGACATAGACAAGGAAGACCTGAAAGAGATCGTCAGTTATGCCTTCATTCTCGTAGAGCAGCTTCACATCATAAAGATCTCGCGGATGTTGGCGATCAAGGGCTGCGTGAAACTTGCCGCCATAGAGGTCTTCGAAAGCGACTACCTGCGTTTCCGCAAATCCGAACTGCTCTTCAACGGCAGGAGAAACACGCTTGGCCGCCGGCACCAGAACGGTGCCTCGGGCAACTGGAGAGGTCTCGATTTTGACCACAGAATTGCCGGCCTCGGCCTGAACACGCGTGTCACCGTGCCCACCGCCTGCGATCCGCCTCCCCCTCACATTGGGAAGCTTGTTTATCGCATTCAGGATTCGGTCCATGGCGGCATCGATATCAGCGAGGGACTCAGCTCTGTCTTTGACCGGCACATAGGTAAGATCTATATCCACCGACAGGCGGGGAAGATCCCGGTAGAACAGGTTGATCGCGGTCCCGCCCTTCAAGGCGAAGTCTCTCTCGTCTGCGACAATTGGCAGGAGTCTGACGAGCAACTGGACCTGGTCTGCATATCGTTCACGCGCCATCATCACGCTCCTGTCTCGGCAAATACTCCGCCGGTACGGAGATCCTGTAGTCCGGGTGGAACTTGCCACCCTCGACCAGTGCCCGGGGGCCAGAGCCCAGATCGATCCTGTCCATTTCCAAATATTTGCGCCAGGCGTGATTGTGTCTGTCGGCGAACACAAAGAAGAGTCGTTTGACCTTGATGCTTTTACAGGCCTCAAGCATGGCCTGCATCTTTGCGGGCCGCACTCCGCTCAGGCTTTCAAACGCCATATCGGCTATATGAAAACTCTCATGATCGGGCAGCTCGTCCAGAAGCTCCAATACAGCGCGTTCGAGCGAAGAGACGGTCAGCGACCATCTCCCGTGACTGACAGCGAGATCCTCGTCTGCGGTCTCGCTTGATATGGCCACATTGTCCACGCCGATCATCTTGCCGCCGAACAGGCTGCGGGTCCGGGTCATATAGCGATCTGCGTCCGGCAGGCGTTTCAGCCAGGCTGGAGGCTTGCCATAGAGATAGACCAGCTCGTCCCCTCGAAACGACAAATAATGGACAAGGCCATGCGTTGCGAGTGCCGTCTTGCCACCGACGTGAACGTCATAGCCCATCAGCCGCTGCATCGACAGGACCGCGATCTTCCACCCCTGTCTTGCGTTATCGGTTTCAGACGATCCAAAGGGGCGCCTGTAGAGACCGCGCGTTACTTTTTCGAGCCAGCCACGCCGCTCGTAGTTCAGGATCGACTTGCGATCTATTTTTCGGCCCACAAGCCATGCTGCATCAACAAGGAAGCCCGGAGGCACCTCGTCGAGAAGGGGTTTTAATTTTTCACGTCTTTGTTGGCTCATGACCACTAAAATACGAATAATTTGAATTATTCGCAATCCTGAATATTATAATGGGGCGATTACATAGGCTAAAAGCCAATAAATAGCGAATAATTCAATATTTATTGTCGAAACACTGCCTGTCAGATGTGAGGAGAAATGCCAATCGGTAAAGGCTGCTGGATTTGCGCTCGGGTCATACTGTCCTGATAAGTGCCGGAAATATGTTCATTCATTTCCGCCTGAATTACCCGATCAGGCCGAATCCCGCAGAAGCCTTTTTTGCACATCAGGATGCATAGGCGTCCTAAGGACGCCTATGCATCCTGATGTCGGAAGTCAAGTTAGGTGCCTCGGCATCGGCTAAGGGCCAAGAGAATCACAGAGCAACCTGTTTCCCAATCCGCAGACGGGTAATCGGACCCCTGATACTTCGCAGTTGGAAGCACAGTATTTGACATTGACGCCCACTCAATCAGCAAGTATCTCCGCGCCTTCCTACCCCGTGCCCAGATGGCGGAATTGGTAGACGCGCTACGTTCAGGTCGTAGTTCTCGCAAGGGAGTGGAGGTTCGAGTCCTCTTCTGGGCACCAGTAGGTTGTTTTAATTGAATAAAATCATTTTCCGGTACCATCGGCGGTTGCTGCGTCGAGGTAGCGTTTGGTAAGGTCCGGCACCCTCCAAACCGACCCGATCCACTTGCCCATGCCGCTCACCATTTCCGATATTGAAGGCTTCGAGCCGCGACAACAGTCCTACAAGCGCTCGGACGGCCACGCCCTCTACATCTTCATCAGACCCAACGGGTCAAAGCTCTGGCGCATGAACTATCGCTTCGAGGGCAAGCAGAAGACGCTCTCGTTCGGCGCCTGGCCGATCGTGACGCTCGAAGAGGCGCGGGCCCTCAGGAACAATGCAAAGCGCCTCCTCCGGCAGGACATTGACCCGGGCGCCGTTCAACAGTCCCGAAAGGCACGCCGGCGCGGTCGTGCCCCGACCACGTTTGATGTGATCGCCGACGAGTTCCTGGAGAAGCGCAGGCTTGAGGGTCTTGCCGAAACCACGCTCTCGAAAAAGGCCTGGCTGCTGGATTTCGCCAGGGAAGAAATGGGCGTCATGCCCATCGCCGAAATCAAGCCGCGCGATGTCCTGGCTGTGCTGAGAGCGATCGAAGCGAAGGGTAATTACGAGAGCGCCAAGCGCCTGCGCACCGCGATCGGTGAAGTCTTCCGCTATGCTGTCGCCACACTACGCGCAGAGACAGATCCAACCCCTGTCCTGCGCGGCGCATTGATCTCCCCGAAAGTACGGCACATGCCGGCCATCGTGGACGCCCCGCGATTTGCGCGCCTGGTCAGGGCCATCTGGAACTATGAAGGTCGCAGGCATACAGCCAGCGCCTTGAAACTCATGGCGCTCCTCTTCCCCCGCCCCGGCGAGCTCAGAAAGGCGACCTGGTCGGAAATAGACTTCAACACCTCGACCTGGACCATTCCGGCGGAGCGTATGAAGATGAGACGCGAGCACAAGAAGCCGCTGCCGCCTGCGGCTCTGTATATTCTTCTGGACCTGAGGGGAGCGTGCGCCCCGACAGACTTCGTGTTTCCCGCAACGACCAGCCCGGACCGCCCCATGAGCGAGAACACGATGAACCTCGCTCTACAGCGTCTCGGGTTTGCCGGAGACGAGATGACGCCGCACGGCTTTCGCGCCAGCGCCTCGACCTTTCTCAATGAATGCGGCCTCTGGAATCCCGACGCCATCGAGGCTGAGCTCGCGCATGTGGACACCAAGAGCGCCAGGTCCATCTACAACCGCGCGAAGTACTGGAGCGAGCGCGTCGAGATGATGACCTGGTGGAGCGAGCACGTCGTCCGAAACACGAATGCGAGGTGACGGCTCCTTTCGGAGCCGTCACCAGCGCGATCAGTCCCTGGGGTTCCAGAGGAGCACGTAGCGACCCTTCTTGCCCTTCACGGGCGCCAGGTTCGCATAGATCTTGCGCGGTCCGATATTCGGATCGGCAAGCGTCAGCGATACATAGTCCTTGCCGCTGGACTTTGCCTTGACGATCCACCCGCCGCCGATCTCGGTCTGGATCTCGCCTGCGAAGATGCGATAGTCGGGCTGGGTATCGACTGTCTTGTCCGCGTTCTTCTCGATCCGGATGGGCGCGGTGAGGTTCATCATCGCGAGGGCGCCTTCGAAGCCGGTTTTGGTTTCGCTGACGTAGCCGAGTGCGTTTGCCATGGGATGTTTTCCTTTTCGTTTGCGTGGCTGCCGAGCGGGACCCGATTGTCCCTGTCGACGCCGGACCAAGAGGACGGTGCGGCCCGGCCCTGAACCCGAAAGGGGCAGAGCGAAGCGGCGCACCGGCAAGACACAAGCGAATTTGCATCGCGATGAATGCGCGGAACGCGAAGAGGACATTCGTGGGGACGGCCGGTTTCAGGGCCGGGCTGCGCCGTCCAGGTCAAAAGGCAAGAGACAGGGACAGGATGGGCCAAAAGGCTGCCCGGCGAAAGGGAATACCAGGCAGCCCATGGCAATCACCGTCACCGGTTCCAGAACACGTGCACTTCATCGAAGCCAAGCGTGATGGTGAACACATCGCCATTCAGTTCCATATCGCGGCCCATGGCTTCCCAGTCGATATAGTATTGCAGCGATTCCGGAATCTCCGGACCGGTCTCACGCGTGATCTCTTCGGCAAAGTCTGCAAGAGAGCGGTATTCGCCCGCATGATTGTCGACCGCGTCGCGGGCCTCGTCCAGGCTGTTCCCGAAATGGCCATAGAGCCTGGCGCCAAGGCGTCCATGCTGCTCTATGAAATCGGCAAGCGCGCACACCGTGTCGAAACTCGCCCATT
>NZ_ARYL01000020.1 GCF_000685295.1 Hyphomonas oceanitis SCH89 | reverse complement strand
ACGATTTACACCATCTGATGGGACGCTACCCGCTCCTGTAGCAGTTGTTTTAATCCTGCCCTTGTTGTGACAACCTCGGTCCTTGTCAATGGTCCGAAAAGGGCGGCTGGCAGTGGCCGGACCGACAGGGAACCGGTCGATACCCGATTGCTTGACGACAACAGGCCATTCGCCCAATAAGGTCCATATTTAAGACCTGTGTTTCTTGTAAGGCGAGTTCGCCTGTAGCGTAAAAGTGGAAAGCGAATCATGGTGTTCCGCAGCGCCCGAAAAATGGCCGGACGCTTTCCTCCCACTGCTGCAGCGGCACGTGACATCAGGGTTGCGATGCTGCCGAGAGGCAATCCGAAGCGAGAGGGCTTTAACCCATCCGCCCCCCTTGTCGTTGCTGGCATGTTTCGAACTGCCAATGGGTTGGGACAGGCCGCCCGCCTCGGCATCCATGCGCTAAAGCGGCAAGGATATAACCCCATCGCTGTCGACCTCAGCGATATCCTCAACCAGATCGACGGACACAGCGAGGACGCGCTTCAAAAGATCCCATCCGGCAGTAGCGGCACCCTTGTCCTGCATGCCAATGCGCCTGAAACGCGCATAGCGCTTCAGGCGCTCGGCCTTCGCCGATGGCACAATTGGCGGATCATCGGATACTGGGCGTGGGAGTTGAGCGAACCCCCAAAAGAGTGGCTGTCGATTGCCGAACACCTTGATGAAATCTGGACCCCTAGCAGTTTTGTCACGGAAGCTTTTCGTCCATTTGTCGACATACCTATCCGGACTGTTGCCCTGCCGGTTCGCGCACCGGAACTCACAGCGGATGATACACCCGCCAGATTTGACTCATCCCCGCTGCGGTGCCTGATCATGGCTGATGGACGGTCCTCGTTTCATCGCAAGAACGTGCTGTCAGCTGTCCGAATCTACCGGAACGCCTTTTCGCAAAAAGACGACACGTCCCTGACAGTGAAATTGCGCAACATGGCTGAGTATCCGGAATTTTCTCGCGATCTGACAGAGGCCGTCAGAGGCGACAGCTCGGTCACGATCATCGACGAATCGCTTCCTGATGCGCGCAGATGGAACTTGATTGCCTCGCATCATGTGATGCTGTCGGCGCACCGCTCTGAGGGTTTTGGGCTGCATCTCGCCGAAGCCATGTCGGTCGGCCGGGTTGCCATGGCAACGGGCTGGTCGGGAAACATGGAATTCATGGATGCGGAAAACTCCGTCCCGCTTCCGTATCAACTCGAAGCCGTCAATGATCCCTACGGTGTATACAAGGCGCCTAGAGGCGCTATCTGGGCAAAAGTCGATGAGGACGCCAGTGTCGAGGCTATAAGACACCTGAACAAAAACAGGGACTCAGCGGCTCGCTTAGGCCAGGCCGCCGCCGAGTACATTTCAACCAATCTCGATGGCGCTGGGTATGTGAGTACGCTCGATCCATTGCGCATGGGCGCGCGATCACGTCTTATCTAAGGTTATTGGTCACATCACCTTCGTAATATTATCAATGCGCAAACGTTCTCGGCCGCCGCACATGATACTGACAGCTCGGCGAGGCACGTCACTTGCGGTTTCGCGGTAACCAGCCTTGCCAGGAAACGCAGGACCACCCGGCGACAGGTCGAGCACGAGCAGTGCCGGATCGGCTGATGTCGTCGGTGTAAGCAGCCATGGCCGCGCATCGTCAAGTTTCAGCGCCACGATCAGCTTGTGCGGCGATGATCCGATTTTGGGCATCTGATCCACCCAGGCTGAGGCGCGCGTGACAGATGGACAGTCTGCAACCGCCTCTGGCGTCGCGCCGTTTTGCCACAAGGCACAGGCCCCAAGCGAGGCGAGCCCGATCGCAATTATCACCCGGCGCCCTACCATTTTGTGCTTACCGCCAGCCACGTCACGCTTTCTGCATCAGCACCGCTAATATGGTTCGGTGATGTGGAAAGGGCTGTTGAGGCTTCGCCGATCCAGTCGCCCGGCAGATTGAATCGATAGCGGCCCTCATAATCGATCTGCCGACCGCTAGGCGTGAGCCCGGCTTCCACTTGGCCGCTTATGAGGCTGCCTGTCGCATCGATGGCTGTGGGGGCGACGAAGCGGATCGTGCCTGTCTCGGCGCGGCGTGGCTGGGCAACCACGAAGCTGAGCGCGCCGGGGCCTGCCGGGTGCGTCGCCCCGAGCGACCAGCGGCTTGTCCAGATGCCCTGCACGTCGACGCCCGGCAGATCGACACTCGCCATTTCCACACCGGATGAAAGGGTGAGGCGCCCGAGCGGATTCCATTCGCCCTCAACCGAATAGGCAGTCATGCCGGCCTGGTCTGTTTCGCCAAAGCGCTCCTGCAGGCTTCCTCCGAGGGCCGTCTCATCATCTGAGGCATTCGATATGCCTGCACGGAAAGACCAGAAGCGCGCATCGCGCCCCACGCTCACGCCGGTGAGCGAGCGGGCCTCGTCCGCTGCAGTGAAGAAATCCATCGTGAGCCCCATTCCCACATCATGGCTGAGCCGCGCCCAGTTTCCGCCAGTCGCATAGGCATTGCCAATGCCCGGCTCGTTGAAAAGCGTGACTTCAGGTGCGAGCCGCGCAAGACCGCCGCCCCGTCCGAACTCCACCTCACCTCCGGTGAATCGGTAGGCGGCCTGATAGTTCGTGACAGGCTCTTCCTGATAGGGCGCGAGGCGGTCTTCCTGCAGGCGCGGTGTCGACCACGCGAAGGTGAGATCACCCACTGCCACGGCGCGCGATTCGCTCGCGGCCCAGTCAGCCCGCATATCCATCTTTATGGAGCGCGAAGAGGGCCACAATTGTGTCGGCAACGCCTTGCCAGCCTTGTCTGCATCCAGCCTGAAGCCACGCCCGTAGTCATCCGTGAAGACGATGCCGTTAAAAGCGCCGGACGCTGTCGCCCAGTCGCCAAACGCACCGCCGGAAGGCGCAAGCGTCTGCGCCACGCTGACCTGTTCACCGGAAATCGAGAGGCTTTGCTGGCCCTGCGGACGGAACGCTTCGACCAGGTTGATGATGCCAACGCCCGAGACCGAATCAGTGCCGACACCGGCTATCTCACCCGTTATGGCATCTGGCGTATTATCGACATAATCGTCAGCCGTATCGAGCAGGATCTGAAGCGCCAGCTCGGGACTGTCCTTGAGGTTCGGGAACGCATCCAGCAGCAGCGCCAGGGCGCCGGCGACGTAAGGCGCCGAAAAGGATGTGCCGCTGACGCGGTAATAATCGCCGATGGAGTCCGCATCATTACAGCCGGACGTCTGTACGCCGATGCAATTTATCCCGTCCGGATTCGTGACATTGTCATCAAGACCCGTGGTCACGATGCCCTCTCCGGGCGCGAGGAGGTAATAGTTCTGCGATGCTACGCCGGCCCGGTTCGAGAAGTCCGACATCACGCGGTCGAGCGTGATTGAGCCGACCGCAACAACCCGGCCACGCGAAGCCGCCTCACCGGCAATATAGGCCGGCTCTGACGGAATCTGGCCCATCGCATCAACAGGATTGCCCATGTCATCGGTCCCGGCGGGTTCAGCCTCATTGCCCGCCGAGATAACGACAAGCACACCTGCAGCCGCCGCGCGACGCACGGCATTCTCCAGCGACTGGTCGGAATCGATGTCGCCGCCAAGCGACATGTTGATCACGCTGGCACCCTGAGCGACGGCATAGTCGATGGCCTGGACCAGGGTATTATCGGAAAATGTGCAGCCTTCGTCCTCGCCCGTCCGGGCGCAGCTTCCGGGCCCATCCGCCCTGATGTCGATTACGGACGCTTCATAGGCGATGCCCTGAATATTGACGCCGTTATTACCCTCATCAACCGGCGTCGCATAATTGTCCTGCCGCACGGCAGCCACCACGCCTGTGACCAGCGTACCGTGCCCTTCAGTGTCGATGTCACCCGGCTGGCGAACCTGAACGATGCTGTCGCCATTCGAATCATATCCGGCACAGGCTGTGGCCGCACAGACGTCATATGTCCGGATGTCAGCGTCGGCGAGGTCCGGATGGTCCCTCAGGACCCCCGTGTCGATGATGGCGATCGTGATGCCGTCACCTGTCGCGCCTAACGCATAGGCCGACGAGGCGCCGATAACCGGCAGGCCACCCGTACGGTTATATTCGTATGTCTCGAACGCGCTGGCAGCCGCAATTGTCGATGGAAAAGGCGCCGGGGGCGGTGGAGGGGGTGGCGGTGGAGGAGGTGGCGGAGGGGGTGGAGGAGACAGGGGTGTAACGGCAGATCCGCTACCACCGCCGCCGCCACCTGCGCATGCCCCGAGGATAAGGGATGAAGGCACCAGCAAGGCAGCGCTGAGCACAAGCGGGATCGAGACCTGTCGGGCCTTGGTATTTCGGGACACGGGATACTCCTGACTTTGAGCTCTCCTACGGGTACGCACGGTCATTGGATGTCCAGAATGCGCTTTTAAAGTAGCGTGGAGCCTGTCCAGCTCCCCTGTCAAGCGAGTGCTGCAGGGCCATGGGCGGCTGAAGACTAGCCTTCCTGCCATGCGTCTGAAATAAGGTCCGATCTCGTGATTCGATCACATGAATTCACCAAATAAATCTTCAGGAGCGACGCAGATTATGGCTATTTATCCCGTTATCATGTGCGGCGGATCCGGAACCCGTCTGTGGCCGGTGTCGACATCGCGCACCCCGAAACAGTTTGTTAACCTCATTTCCGGGGAATCGCTGTTCCGGCAAACCGCGCGACGCGTCGCTCAAGCCGATGACGGCCTCAGCCTCGCCGACCCGGTCATCATCAGCAATGCGCGCTACCTTGACCTCTTGGAGCGCCAGCTCACAGATGCAGGCATCAATCCGCTCGCCATCCTGCTTGAGCCCTGCGCCCGCAATACGGCTGCTGTCGCCGCCATCGCCGCCGAATATATCAGCCGCATTGATCCTGACGGCCTTGTCCTGCTTCTGCCTGCCGACCATTTCATCGGAACGCCCGCCGCGTTTCGCAAGGCGGTCGCGGATGCAGCCGGGATTGCCCAAGGTGGCCGCATTGTCACTTTTGGCATTTCACCGGACCGGCCCGAAACCGGATTCGGCTACATCAAGGCCGGCGAAGCCATTGGCCCCTCAGCCTTCACCGTCGCAGCCTTCCGCGAAAAGCCCGACCAGGCGACCGCCGTGACCTATCTAGCGGATGGCACATATTCGTGGAATGCGGGCATCTTCCTGTTCCCCGCCAGTCTCATGAAAGCCGAACTCGGCACCCATGCGCCTGACGTGATGGAGGGAGCAGTCGCTGCGCTCAATGCGACTGATACGGACGCCACGATCATGCGGCTGGACGAGACCCTGTTCTCGCAAATCCGGTCGATCTCGATTGACTATGCCGTCATGGAACACACGCAGAAAGCGGCCGTCGTCGGGCCCGTCTCCTGCGCCTGGAGCGATGTCGGCACATGGCCTGCCTGGGGCGACTTGCAGGATACCTCGCCTGATTCAGGCCCGATCTTGATCGATAGCAGGAACTGCACAATTCATGCAGGCGAAGGCACACTCGTGGCGGCCCTTGGTATTGATGACATGGTGATCGCCGTCCATGACGGCGCCGTGCTCGTCATGCCGAAATCCCGATCGCAGGATGTCAGCCTTGTCATTGCGGCCTTGAAGGCGCGCGGGCGCACAGACCTTTTCTGACAGGCCTCAGGTAAACTCGACCCGTTCCTGCGAAAAGTAGAACAGGGACCGCGTCTCATCATCAATGTCATCGCTGGACGCCTGAAGCAGTGTCTGCATCGCGTGCTTCCGGTCCTTGAGCGCGTGGTCGAAGTCGGCCTCGATAAGCCGGTCAACACCTGTCGATGTCATCGCGTCACGCACTTCCATGTACAGCGTCAGCGAGCCGCCAAGGAACATGGATTCATAGGCGATCTTGCTCGCAATCTTGTCGTGGATATCCGTATAGTGAAACTGGCGAAGCATCGTCTCCTTGCGCTTGGTGATGAAGTCGATTTCGTGCCGGTATTGCGGGTGGCGCAGGTAATAGTTCTTCAGCGCAATCATGTCCGCATCGATCTTGCGCTGAATGGTGTCGGGCAAGTCATCATTCAGTATGATGACGATATCGATATCGGACCCCTTGACCATTTCGCCCGAGACCAGATGTTCGCGCGGCTCATTATGAGCCAGAAAATAAGCAAGGTCACCGGCAATGAACGCGCACATGGACGAGCGGATTTCCCGCGGCAGGTCGAGGAAGAGCGACTTCATCACCTGCTGCGCAAGCGCGATCTTTTCCCGGCTGATCTCCCGGTGCATGTTGGATAGGGTCCCCTGCCGCTCGATCATCTGATCGCGCTGGCCCGGCAGGCCGAACAGCGAGAATGACAGGAAGTCACGCAGGATGGACGGGCTGAGCCGCACCTGGTCTTCACGGGTAATGTCAAACCGCAGGTAATAGCTGGCAAAGTGGGACACCTGCAACGCGCGGCTCTGGTAGCAGGCTTGCCAAAGGGCGAGCTTCGGAATGTCCGGCAGCTTTTCGGACAATTGCTTGCCGATCAACGGGCCGTGCAGGTTCAGCAGCGCGATGACATGCGATTCGACTTCAGCGATATTGGGAACGGGCATGGCGGGTCTTCCGGACGTTTCAGCTCTTTATTGGGCGGATTTGTCCAGCAAGGCCAGTAGGTAGCCCTGGTAATCATTCTTGTAGGCCATCGCCAACGCCTCAAGCGTGGCCGCATTGATGAAGCCTTTGCGCCAGGCAATTTCCTCAAGGCAGGCAATCTTCAGGCCCTGACGCTTTTCGAGCGCCTGCACGAAATGCGAGGCTTCCAGCAGGCTGTCGAACGTGCCGGCATCCAGCCATGTCGAGCCACGCGGCAGCTTGGTCACGAACAGATCGCCCCGCTGGAGATAGGCGCGGTTCACGCAAGTAATCTCAACCTCGCCCCGGGCAGACGGCTTGACCTCCTTGGCTATCTCCACAACGTCTGCATCGTAGAAGTAGAGCCCAGTGATCGCCTGATTGCTGCGCGGCTCGGTCGGCTTCTCCTCGATCGAGATAGGCTTGCCTTCAGGCGACATCTCGATAATGCCGAACCGGTGTGGATCCTGAACCTGGTGCGCGAACACGCGCGCGCCCTTTTGCAGGGCAGCCGCTTCCAGCAATTGCCCTGAAAGCCCCGCGCCGTGGAAAATATTATCGCCCAGGGCTAGCGCCGACGTGCCGCCATTGATGAAGCGCTCACCCAGGATGAAGGCCTCAGCGAGCCCGCGTGGCTCGTCCTGGATCTCATACTGGAACTCGACGCCCCATTGCGAGCCATTACCGAGAAGCGCTTTGTAGGCGTCGGCGTGCTCACCCGTCGTGATGATCAGCATCTCGCGGATGCCGGCCAGCATCAGCGTCGAAATCGGATAATAGATCAACGGCTTGTCATACACCGGCAGCAGGTGTTTCGACACACCGCGCGTGACGGGATACAGCCGCGACCCGAGTCCGCCAGCCAGCACGATACCTTTCATGCGTTCGCAATCTCCTGAATCAGCGCCGGGACAGTAGCGGCAAGGCCGTCCTGCCAGTCTGGCAGCTGGACGCCGAATATATCGGTCGTGCGTGTGATGTCGAGCCGCGCATTCAGCGGACGCGTGGCAGGGGTGGGATAGGTCGAAGTGGGAATGGCGTCGACTTGGGCCACCGGGCCGCCATGACGCTCACTTTCGGCAAAAATGCTTCGCGCGAGGCTTGCCCGGTCCGTCTCGCCTGCCCCGGCCAGATGATATGTTCCACAGCCCGAAAAGCCGGGCTGGGCAGCCTGCCTGGCCATTTCCAGCAACCCGGCCGCAAGCGCGGGGGCATAAGTCGGACAGCCGACCTGGTCTGACACGACAGACACACGATCCCGCGTCTGCGCGAGCTTGAGCATGGTCCGCACGAAATTGTGCCCGAACTGCGAGAATATCCATGACACGCGTACAACCAAATGCCGCGCGTAAGCGTCCGCCACCGCCAGTTCGCCATCGAGCTTTGTCTGCCCGTAGATACATATCGGCGCTGTGACATCATCGGGCCGATAGGCACGCGCCAATTCGCCGTCAAACACGCAATCGGTTGAAAGGTGGATGAGCGGCACCCCTGCCGCCTTGCAGGCAAGCGCAAGGCCTGACGGCCCATCGACGTTCAGTATCCGTGCCTCGTCCGGCTCGGCTTCGGCCTGGTCGACCAGCGTGAAACCGCCTGCATTGATGACGGCGACCGGCTTGTGCAGGTCGATTGCGCGCGCCAGCGTTTCAGGCCGCTTCAGGTCTGCATCCGGTCGTCCGAGGCAGATCACCGACGCGCCGCCAACATGCGCCAGCGCCTGCGCGACCTGGCCCGTCCGGCCGATCACAAGGATGGTGCCTTCCGCCATGCCTCAGGCTCCGACCTTGCCGAGCCGTTGGCCGGCATAAACCGTCTCACGCAAGGGGCGCCACCAGGCTTCATTGGCAATGTACCAGTCGACCGTATCGGCAAGCCCCTGCGCGAAATCACGTGATGGGGCCCAGCCCAGCTCACGGCCAATCTTGCTCGCATCAATGGCATAGCGCAGGTCATGGCCGGGCCGGTCAGCCACAAACGTCATCAGGTCGCCATGGGGTGCGCTCAGCGGGCGCCGCTCGTCCAGCAACTGGCAAACAAGCCTGACAATCTCGAGATTGGTCTTCTCGCTATTGCCGCCCACCGTATAGCTCTCGCCCGGCACACCCGCCTCGGCGATGCGAACCAGTGCGTCGGCATGGTCTTCAACATGCAGCCAGTCGCGCACATTCGAGCCGTCGCCATAGATCGGCAGCTTGAGCCCCTCCAGCGCATTGAGCACCATCAAGGGGATCAGCTTTTCCGGAAACTGGCGCGGCCCGTAATTGTTCGAGCAATTGGAAACCATCACCGGCAACCCATAGGTGCGGTGCCATGCCCGCGCGAGATGGTCTGCGCCTGCCTTGGTCGCCGAATAGGGGGACGACGGGTCATAGGCCGTCGCTTCATCAAAGTGGCCCTCCGCTCCGAGCGAGCCGAACACTTCATCCGTCGAGACGTGCACAAAGCGAACGCCCGACCCACCCTTGCGCTCATGCAGGCCCCGCGCCGCCTGCAGCATCGCGAACGTCCCAACCAGGTTCGTCTGCACGAACGCATCCGCCCCATCGATGGAACGGTCCACATGCGTCTCGGCAGCGAGGTGGAAAATAACGTCCGGCGCATCCGCCAGCGCCAGTTCCATCATTCGGGTCTGATCACAGATATCGGCCTTCACGAGGCGAAACCGGCCTTGTCCCTCGAATGGCGCCAGCGACGCCGGGTTGGCCGCATAGGTCATCTTGTCGACAACCGTGACCTGCGCGTCAGGCGCCGCCATCAGCCTGTGGCACAGCGCCGAGCCGATGAAGCCGGCACCGCCGGTCACAAGATACTTCATCGCGCGGCTCCCGCCGTCTCGGCCGGGAACACGTCGCCAAGATCTGACAACCGCGGATGCCCCCGGTCACGGTTCGACAAGACCAGCGACTGGTCCGGGAATGGCCATTGAATACCCAGGGAAGGGTCATCAAAGGCCAGCCCGCGGTCGAACGCGGGGGCGTAATAGGCCGTCACCTTGTAGGAAATCTCACAATCGGGCTCCAGCGTGCAGAACCCGTGCGCAAAGCCCACCGGCACATAAACCTGCTCGCCCTTTTCAGCTGAAAGCTCCACGCGCGTGTGCTGCCCGAACGTCGGCGAGCCCTGCCTTATGTCCACGACCACATCGAGAATACGCCCGCGCGTACAGCGCACCAGCTTGGCCTGCGCATGCGGCGGCAACTGGAAATGCAGCCCACGCAGCGTGCCCATGGCTTCGGAGCAGGATTCATTGTCCTGGACGAAATCATCCGGAATACCCGCCTCGGCATAGTGCCGCGCATTGAAGGTTTCCGAGAACCAGCCCCGCGCATCCCCGATACGCGCAGGCTTGATCAGGATCACGTCTTTCAGGACAGGATCAGGTCTGAACTCAGGCTTCATAAGCGCGCTCTTCAGCAATTGCAGCAGGCGTCTGCCTTCGGGCGACGGCTATACCATGAACCGCAGCACCCGCAACGCGCGAACGTCACTCAACCGTGACGGACTTGGCCAGGTTGCGCGGCTGGTCGACATCCGTCCCCTTCGCCACAGCGACAAAATAGGCCAGCAATTGCAACGGGATCGCCGCAAGGATCGGCATGGCGATCTCGTCGGCATCCGGCAGGCGGATGACATGATCGGCCCGGTTTCCGGCCAGTTTGATGCCCTTATCGTCGGAGATCAGGATGATCCGGCCGCCGCGCGCCCGCACCTCTTCCACGTTCGAGAGCGTCTTCTCGAAGAGGTCGTCATAAGGAGCAACAACGACAATCGGCAGGTCCTGTTCTATCAGCGCGATCGGCCCATGCTTCAGCTCGCCGGCGGCATAGCCCTCGGCATGGATATAGGACACTTCCTTCAGCTTCAGCGCGCCTTCCAGCGCCAGAGGGAAATAGCGTCCCCGGCCGAGGAACAGCACGTCCTTCGCCTTGGTCAGTGTCTGCGCAATGGCCTTGATTTCCGGCTGTGCTTCGAGTGCTTCCGACACTTTGCGCGGCAGCGAAAGCAGGCTCTTCACATATTTGGCCTCGTCACCGGTCTTGAGATGCCCGCGCGCCTTGGCCGCTGACAGGGCCAATACGGCCAGCACGGCCAGCTGCGCCGTAAAGGCCTTGGTCGAGGCCACACCAATCTCCGGTCCGGCATGCGTGGGCACAATCGCCTTGGCCTCGCGCGCAATCGAGCTTTCCGGCACGTTCACCACCGCAATCGCAGGCGACTTGTTCTCGCGGCAATAGCGCAGCGCCGCCAGCGTATCCGCCGTCTCGCCCGACTGGCTGACAAACAGAGCCGGACCTGTCACCGGCAGGACCGGCTTGCGATAGCGGAATTCCGACGCGATGTCGGTTTCAACGGCGAGCTTCGCAATCTGCTCAAACCAATATTTCGCCGTATGGGCCGCATAATAGGCCGTGCCGCAGGCAATCGCGACGGCGCGGTCAGCATCGGCAAAGATTTGGCTCGCCGTATCGCCCGCCTCGATCGTCTGGGTTGCCTGGTCGATATAGGGGAGGATCGACCGCGCCAGGGATTCAGGCTGCTCGTGGATTTCCTTCAGCATGAAGTGGTCATATTCGCCGCGCTCGATCAGCGCGTCATTGACAGCCGAAGTCACGCGAGGCCGGTTCACCCGGTCGCCGCGCGAATTGCGAATATCAGCGCCATCAGGCCGCAGCACAGCCCAGTCGCCCTCTTCCAGATAGGTCACGTCACGGGTCAGCGGCGCCAGCGCAATGGCATCGGAACCGAGGAACATTTCGCCTTCGCCATAGCCAAGCACAAGCGGGCTGCCCTTGCGCGCGCCCATCAGCACGCTCTCTTCACCCGCAAATATCACAGCCAGCGCAAACGCGCCCGTAAGCTGGCCAAGCGTTGCCTCGAACGCGTCCACGGCGCTCAGGCCCTCGTCCATCTTCTGGGCGATCAGCTGAGCGATGACTTCGCTGTCTGTTTCGGACTCGAACACGCGTCCAGCCGCTTCCAGCTCGGTGCGCAAATCACGGAAATTCTCGATGATACCATTGTGCACGATGGCCACATTGCCCGACATGTGCGGGTGCGCATTGGTTTCGTTGGGTTTGCCGTGCGTTGCCCAGCGTGTGTGGGCAATGCCGGTCAGGCCGTCCATGGGCTCTTCTTCAAGGCGGGCCTGCAGGTTGACGATCTTGCCCTTGGCACGGCGACGTTCGACCTTGCCACGCGATGAGATGGCAATGCCCGCGCTGTCATAGCCACGGTACTCCAGCCGCTTCAGGCCGTCGATCAGACGGTTCGCAACAGGTTCAGAACCCGTAATCGCTACAATGCCACACATAATCTACCTCCAGGGAATCAGAGAGCTTAGATAGACCCGACCATTCAGTCTGAATAATGACAGATTGTTGGAAATTGCGACAATCTCGGGGTATTCCCAGCGTTAACGGGCGATCCTGCCGGTCAGCCTAACTGTATAGCACTGCTTACAAGTGTGTTTCCTGGAAATGGCGCCCTTCCCTACCCATTCCAAGACGACTAGGACGACACAAAATAGACTGAAGGACGTTACTAACCTTGGCCAAGATGACCCATCTCGACCGGCTTGAAGCCGAAAGCCTGCACATCATGCGGGAAGTGGCTTCGGAGTGCGAAAACCCCGTCATGCTCTATTCGGTG
Source organism: Hyphomonas oceanitis SCH89 (assembly GCF_000685295.1). Classification (GTDB taxonomy): domain Bacteria; phylum Pseudomonadota; class Alphaproteobacteria; order Caulobacterales; family Hyphomonadaceae; genus Hyphomonas; species Hyphomonas oceanitis. The sequence continues at coordinate 71,573 of NZ_ARYL01000020.1, read as the reverse complement.
GGCAAGGATTCCGCCGTGATGCTGCACTTGGCAATGAAGGCTTTCTATCCATCACGTCCGCCATTCCCCCTGATGCATGTCGATACGACCTGGAAGTTCAAGGAGATGATCGCGTTCCGCGACCGCAAGGCCGCCGAAATGGGCATGGACCTGCTTGTCCACATCAATGAAGACGGCGTGCGCGACGGCGTCGGCCCGTTCACGCATGGCTCGGCCATGCATACCGACATCATGAAGACGGCGGCCCTTAAACAGGCGCTCGACAAGTACAAGTTCGATGCAGCCTTTGGCGGCGCCCGGCGCGACGAAGAGAAATCCCGCGCCAAGGAGCGCGTCTTCTCGTTCCGCTCGGCCGAGCATCGCTGGGATCCCAAGAAACAGCGCCCTGAGCCCTGGAACCTCTACAATACGCGCATCCACAAGGGCGAAAGTATCCGCGTCTTCCCGCTGTCCAACTGGACCGAGTTGGACATCTGGCAATATATCCGCCGCGAGCAGATCGAGATCGTGCCGCTCTATTTTGCCGCTGAACGCCCGGTCGTCACCTGGAACGGCGTCGACATCATGGTCGATGACGACCGGATGCCGGATGAGCTGACCAAGACCGCCGTGATGAAGTCCGTCCGCTTCCGCACGCTCGGCTGCTACCCTCTGACCGGCGCTGTCGAAAGCACCGCGTCCACGCTTGAAGAGATCATCCAGGAAATGCTGCTGACCACGACGTCAGAGCGCCAGGGCCGCGTCATCGACGCCGACCAGGCCGCCTCCATGGAGAAGAAGAAACAGGAAGGCTATTTCTAGATGCGCCTCACCGACGACCTCATCGCCTCAGACATTGGCGCCTACCTGCAAAAGCACGAGCACAAGTCTCTCTTGCGCTTCATCACATGCGGCAGCGTGGATGATGGCAAGTCGACCCTCATCGGCCGCCTTCTCTATGATTCCAAGATGATCTTCGAGGACCAGCTGGCCTCGCTGGAGGCAGACTCCAAACGCGTTGGCACGCAGGGTGAGAATATCGACTTCGCCCTCCTCGTCGACGGCCTCGCCGCCGAGCGTGAACAAGGCATCACAATTGATGTCGCCTATCGCTTCTTTGCCACCGACAAGCGCAAGTTCATCGTCGCGGACACGCCCGGCCACGAGCAATATACCCGCAACATGGCGACCGGCGCCTCGACCGCCGATGTCGCCATCCTGATGATCGACGCGCGCAAGGGCATCCTGACCCAAACCCGCCGCCACAGCTTCATCACAACGCTGCTCGGTATCCGCCGCCTCGTGCTTGCCGTGAACAAGATGGACCTCGTCGATTACAGCGAGCAGGTCTTCAATGACATTGTCGAAGACTTCTATGATTTTGCAGACGAGCTGGCGACCGACCTCGAAATCCAGCCCATCCCGATGTCAGCCCTCGCCGGGATCAACATTACCGAGAACTCGCGCGAAACGGACTGGTATGACGGCCCGAGCCTGATGGACTATCTGGAAACCGTGCCGATCGGCGACAAGCGCCTCAATGCGCCGTTCCGCATGCCGGTGCAGTGGGTCAACCGTCCGAACCTCGACTTCCGCGGCTTCTCCGGCCAGATCGCGGCCGGAACCGTCAAGCCCGGCGACCGGATCAAGACGCTGCCTTCGGGGCGCCAGTCCACCATCACCCGCATCGTCACCGCCACTGGCGATCTGGACGAGGCCGTCGCTGGCCAGTCGATAACACTGACGCTCGCCGATGAAGTCGATAGCTCGCGCGGCGACGTTATCGTTTCAGCCGATAGCCCGGCTGAAGTGTCCGACCAGTTCCAGGTTCGTGTTCTCTGGATGAGCGACACGCCCCTCCTGCCCGGCCGGCGCTACCTCTTGAAGATCGGCGCCAAGACCGTGACGGCCACGATCAATGCACCGAAATACGGCATCGACATCAACACGCTGAACGACATGCCTGCCAAAACGCTCGAGCTGAACCAGATCGGCGTCACCACCCTGTCGCTCGACCAGGCCATAGCGTTCGACCCCTATGACGAGAACCGCGAAATGGGCGGTTTCATCCTGATCGACCGCCAGACCAATGACACGGTCGGCCTCGGCATGATCGACTTTGCCCTGCGCCGCGCCTCCAATATCCACTGGCAGGCCATCGATATCGACCGTGCCACGCTGGCCGAACAGAAAGGCCAGAAACCGGCCGTGCTCTGGTTCACGGGCCTCTCGGGCTCGGGTAAGTCGACCATCGCCAACGCCCTGCAGAAGCGCCTGTTCGCGCTCGGCAAGCACACGTTCATCCTTGATGGCGACAATGTCCGCCACGGCCTCAATCGCGACCTCGGCTTCACCGATGTCGACCGCGTCGAGAACGTGCGCCGCGTCTCGAACGTTGCACGCCTGATGAGCGATGCCGGCCTGATCACGCTCGTCTCGTTCATCTCGCCGTTCCGCGACGAGCGCCAGATGGCCCGCAATCTGATGGCCGATGGCGAGTTCGTGGAGATCCATGTCGATACCCCGCTCAATGTCGCCGAGCAGCGCGACGTAAAAGGCCTCTACAAGAAGGCCCGTGCAGGCGAGATCAAGAACTTCACCGGCATCGACAGCCCCTACGAGCCTCCGCTCGATCCGGAACTCCGGATCAACACGGTCGGACAATCCCCTGAAGATGCCGCCGAAACGATCCTGGACTACCTCAAGGAAAAGGGCTTCCTGGCGCACTAGACGCAATACCGGGTTTCCCCAACGTCCCATCTCGAAATCGCTCTGCGGGCGCGCTAAGCCCGTTCGCAGAACAGATTTTGAGATATCAGGGAGACTAATATGGCCAAGGGAGACATGCCCGTCCTCGTCGGTGTGGGACAAAGCCTCAGCCAGTGGGACGGCACAAACGGTCCTGACGGCGCGCCTTCACCGCTATCTCTCATGGTCGATGCCTCGAAGGCCGCCCTTGCCGATGCTGGCGCGGTTGGCATTGCCAGTGCGATAGATACGCTCGCCGTCGTCCGTATCTTCGAGGACTCGATCGGCCGTGCGCCACATCCCCATGGCCACAACACCAACCTGCCCGGCACGCTCGCCCGCGACATTGGCGCCAAGCCTGCCAACCTCATCTATGAGACCGTCGGCGGCCAGAGCGCGCAGGCGCTGGTCAACGAGATGGCCGCCCGCATTCATGCCGGAGAAGCTGAAGTCGCGCTCATCTCGGGTTCGGAAGCCAACCGCGCTTCCAAGGGCGCCCGCCGCAACAATGTCGAGATCAACTGGGCCGATGGCGATGATGCCGCCTACGAGGATCGCGGCATGGGCCCGATGATGCTCACCCGCGAAGAGATCAAGCATGGCCTGATCGCCCCGGCCTATTTCTATGGCCTGTTTGAAAATGCCATCGCTGCACGCGAAGGCCGCACGCGCAGCGAGCATCGCCGCGCCATGGCTGAACTCTTCCAGCCCTTCTCCGCCGTTGCCGCCAAGAACGAGTATTCACAATTCCCCGTCGAACACAGCGTCGACTTCCTCTCGACACCGTCGCGCGAGAATTATGAATATGCCGATCCTTTCCTCAAATGGTTCATCGCACAGGACGCTGTGAACCAGGGCGCTGCCGTCATCCTGATGAGCGAAAGCAAGGCTGATGAACTCGGCATTCCCAAGGACAAACGCGTATATCTCCACGGCGGCGGCGAGGCAGGCGACAACCATATCTCCGTGCGGCCAAAGCTCGACGGTTCATGGGCCATGGAACAGGCGACGTCGCGTGCCCTCACGCAGGCAGGCGTCACAGCAGACGACATCGATCATTTCGACCTCTATTCCTGCTTCCCCTGCGCGGTCTTCTCCTCAACCGCCGCTATGGGCATAGACTGGAAAACCGATCCCCGCCCCCTCACGCTGACGGGTGGCCTGCCCTTCTTCGGTGGCCCCGGAAACAATTACTCCCTCCACGGCATTGCCGAGATGGCGCACACACTCCGGGCCGCGCCCGGCGACCTCGGCCTTGTCCTCGCCAATGGCGGCTGGATGACCAAGGAAGCAGCTGGCGTCTACTCGACCGAGAAGCCTAAGGCGTTCCGCCCTGTGGCCCCTGCTGCCAAGGCAAAGACAGAAGTGGAAATCCATCAGGCAGACGGCGAAGGCACGCTCGAAACCTTCACCGTCACCCATGGTAAGGCTGGTCCTGAGGCTGGCATCATCTTTGCCCGCCTTGCCGACGGTCGTCGCACGATTGCAAAGGCCAGCCCGGCCGCCCTCGCTGTTCTGCGCGAAGAGGCCAGCCCTGTCGGTCGCAAGGTGACAATCACCGTCGAAGACGAAGTCGGCACGTTCGACTTCGCCTGACGAGCTGCGCTGCGCCTAAATTACGAAAGGCGCCAGCACCACGGGCAGAAGACAAAGGCCAAGCGCGATCCAACGTGCCTTGCCCATGCCGCGCCAACCGTCGCGCAGGCCGCGTCGCCAGCCGGGATGCGCCCGCTCGCTCTTGGCAATGCGCAGCGTATAGATTGCGACGCCAGTGAGTGCGAGGCCCGTCAGGGCCAGACCGAAGACAAACCAGATCGTCTTCGTCCAATAGCCTCCGAATGTGCCGAAGTGCAGCGGATCCGCGCCCTCGGCAATGCGCTGGTGAGCGCTCAGCGTGCGCGGATCAATCCGGCCCAGCAGGTGCCCATCCCGCGCATCCACCCAGAACGCGTCCACCCTTGGCCGGACGAGGATTGCGCGGCCAGAGTGGCCATGCACCATGAAGGCCGGATACTTCTCCCGTGGCCAGATAACGCCCGCAACACGATAGCCCGGCAGTTCGGCATGCGCTTCGGCAATCCCCCTATCAAGCGCGACCGTCAGGTCTTCGGCCACCGGCAGTTCGCTCACAGGGTCAAGTTTCGGACGCTCGGGCACAGACGCGCCTCCCCCCCAAATCTCGATCAGGTACCAGAAGCCCGTGCAGATCAGCACAAGGATGAACCAAATCGACCAGATGCCTGCCAGCCGGTGGATATCGCCGACCACGGCCCGCACCGTTCGCCCCCTCGGCCAGCGCAGGAATCCCCGCCACCAGTTCTTGTAAACGACAAAGGATGTCACCAGCGACACCAGCAGCAGCACCGCCGCAAGCGCGACGATGGAAACGCCCCATTTCACCGGCAGCATAAGATGGCGATGCGTATTGCGCAGGAAGCGCTGGAAGCCCAGCCATGCGCCCTCGCCCGTCACCTGCCCTGTGCCCGGATGGACATAGACATGATGGGGCGTTGAATCCCCCGGCGAACGCACCAGCGCGTCAATCGCCGCCGCGCCGTTCAAAGGGGTGTTGAGCGCAATGATCTCAGCCTCCGGATCATGCGCCATCACGGCGTTCGCCACCTCGCCCCAGCTTGCAGGCTGCGACACGCTGGCCGGGTTCACCCACATGGCGGGACGGGCCAGCCAATCCATCTCATAGGAAAAGACAGCCAGCGTGCCCGTCAGGAACACAAACGCCAGGAAGAGCGACACCTGCAGGCCAGCCCACTGGTGCACACGCCACCACAGGCGCGTGCGACGCTTCCTTGGGCGAAGGGCGCCTGTCACCATTTGCGGCTGATTTCCAGGAACACAGAGCGCGGATCACCCGGAAAGTGGCCCGTGCGGTCAATGAAGCCGCTTGATGCATAGGTCTCGTCAAACAGGTTGTCGACGCGCAGAAGGGCCTTCCAGTCATCTATCTCATAGATGATCGAGGCGTCGAAAATCATGTATGGGCGCACCTTCTGCCCGCTCAGGCTCTGGCGCACATCGACATAGTCGCCGCCAAAAGCGAACGCCGTGTTCCAGGCAGGCACCTGATAGCGCGTCCAGAAGCCGACCGTGTTCTCCGGCGCATTGGCGAACCTGTCGCCGACATTACTGTCGATGGTCGACAGATCATTCGTCTTCGTGATGCGGGCATCATTGTAGGAATAGGAAACCGTACCCACCCAGTTCTGGGTGATATCGGCCGTCAGGTCTGCTTCGAATCCATCGCTGGTAATTTCGCCGAACGCGACCTGATCATCGACACCGTCGCCGTCCACATCGCCGCGCGGATCAGCCTGCAGCAGGTTGGTCTTAACGATCCGGTAGACCGACGCGGATGTCTGCACACGCCCGCCCAGAAGCTCCGTCTTCACCCCGCCCTCGACGATCTCGCCTTCCGTTGGCTCAAACGGGCCACCAGCCAGCGGGCTCTGCGCACTGACACTCTGTGGTTCGAAACTGGTGGCCCATTGGCCGAACAGCGAGACATCCTCGCGGATGCGGTAGACGAGCCCTGCCCGCCATGTGGTTGCGTTATCCTCAAACGTGGTGCCCCCGACCCGGTCCTTGTCTTCAAACGTATCCTGGCGAACGCCGACGACGGCAATCACCGGGCCCATCGTGGCTTCGTTCAGCGCATAGAATCCGTAACGGGTCTGCACCGTCTCCGTAACGCGCGTGGCCGGATAGATATAAGTCGAGGGATCGGTATTGCCGTAGACCGGATCAAGCAGGCTGAGCGGCGTGGGCAGGCCGGTCGTCGCCGTGCTGGCGCCACTGATCGACACGCCGGTAAAGTAGGCATCATTGCGGTACCAGTCAGCCCCGAGCAGCACCCGATTGTCGATGGCCCCGAACCGCTTTGACCAGACCGCGTTGGTGCCAAGGCTTACGCCCTCATTGCGTCTGTACTGGTCGCGGAACTGCCGCCGTGAGGAATCGATAACGCCGTCGCCATCAGAATCGAACAGGCCGCTCGGCTCATGGTATTTCTGCCGCTCGGTGCCATCCATGTAGCGAATGCCAGCATCGAGCGTCAGACCCTCAATCGGCTCGGCATAGAGCTTGGCCTGCAACACGTTCGATTCGAGGTCGAGGAAGTCGGTCGGCTCGTTATGGTTCCAGCGCCGGTCCGCCAGGAAATTGCCGAGATCGTCTGTCGGTACGCCGCGAAGCCGGTTGCCGCCGAGCTTCTGCTCATAGCGCGTCGCCTGCAGCACAAGGTCGGCCACGCCGAGATCAAAGCTCAGACCGGCATCATAGATGTCCGTTTCGGAGCCCGCATTCCGGCGTGGCCCATTCTGGTCCTCGTAAAAGATTCCAAGCCGACCTGCCGCTCCCTCCATCGGTAGCGCGCCCGTCACTTCGACAGAGGCGCCCTTGCGTCCTTCCGTGCCGTAGACGGCTGAAGCAGTCGCGCCGAATTGCTCGCTCGGTTTCTTGGTCACATAGTTGAACAGCCCGCCGGGCGCGCCCGCGCCATAGAGCATGCCGGCTGGCCCTTTCAGGAACTCCACGCGCTCCACATTGAACAGCTGTGGCACCGAGAAGCCGGCATAGGGGTCGCCCCTCAGGCCATCAAAAAAGTTCTCCTCCTGCCGGAAACCACGCGCCGTAACGCCCGCATAGCTGAACACGCTAACTCCGGAGATGTTGCGATACAGATCCTGCGCATCGCGCGCGCCCTGATCTTCGATCAGTTGAGCATTGATGACCGTGATCGCCTGCGTCGATAGCAGCGGCTCGATCGGCATCTTGCCAGAAGTCGTCTCGGTCACACGGTAAAGCTGCTGTGCGCGGGACGTCACGATCACCGTTTCCTGCCGCAACTCATCGGAATCACGTTCGTCGGATGCCTGGGCTTGCGCAATGAGTGCTGAAAGGGCCGTGCTCACCATGAGAAGGCTGATTTTGTAGACAGCATTGCGGTTGCGCATGATCGAATTCTCTCTGTGTTTGGATGTTTGAGGCGCCCTAGCAGTTTTGAGAATAGCTCGCAACAATATTGCGAATGATTTTCAAGATCATTCTGTCAACGTATTTGCCCTTGGCAGTTCATCAATGATTTCCGCCCCCGGAGATGGTAATCATAGAATTCGGAGACGGGGCCTCGACTGGGCCTGGGACGGGTTCTTCCGTGCATTTTTGGTCATCCGTCACCTGACAGGAACGAAGTCTGTCCGGAGGCGTTCAAGCAAGTCGAGAAGGTTTGGGGGAGATTCCATGACTGAGTTCAAAGGGCGCGCGATCGTCACGTATGGCCGCAGCCTTATGGCTGTTGTGATCGCACATTCGCTTTCAAAACAGGGCATTGAGGTCATTACCTGTGACAGCGTCGGTATGACGGCGGCCTCGTTCTCCCGCTTCACCGAAGGCAATTTCGTGCATGCCGATCAGGCCGACGATCCCCGTCGCTACCTTGCCGACATGGTGGCCCATGTCCGTGAGCTGAAGCCCGATGACGACCGCCCCTATATCCTCATCCCGACATTCCGGGACGGCAAATTTCTCTCCGAACACCGCGCAAAATTCGAGGGCCTGATCACGCTCGCCGCCGCCGACTTCACGTCCATCGACCAGGTCGACCCCAAGCAGCATCTCGTTGAAACACTGAAGCCGCTCGACATCGCCGCCCCGAAAACCTTCACTCCCACCAATGCTGAAGAAGTGAAAGCCGCCGTCGCAGAACTCACCATGCCCGCGCTTATCAAGGCAGTCGATGAAGTCGGCGGCCGCGGCATCGAGTTCTTCCAGGACAAGGACAAGCTCCTCAAACGCGCCATCGAACGCGTCGCCAAGGAGAACCCGCCGCCCCTGCTGCAGCAAGCAGCGACCGGCGAGGACTACTGCCTCGGCGTGCTGTACGAGAACGGCGAACTGCGCGCACACATGGCCTATCACAACCTGCAGAACATGCCGTCCGAAGGCGGCGCAGGCGCCATGCGCGAAACCATCGACGACGCCCCCTTTATCCGTGCGGCCAACACATTGATGAAAGCTGTCGGCTGGAACGGCATCGCCGAAATCGACTTCATGTGGAGCGGTAATCCTGACGACGAACCTGTTATCATCGAAGTCAATCCGCGCTTCTGGGCAGGCCTCTTCCAGAGTGTCGAATCCGGCGTCGACTTCCCATGGCTGCTCTATCACCTCTTCGCCTATGGCACCGTCCCGGAAGCGTCCGAAGCCGTGGTCGGCACCAAGACACGGATTCCCGTCGCCTGGGCTGCTGGCGCCATCAAGCAGGCCTTGTCGGCAGAGGTAGACACAGAAGGCGCGAAACAATCTGTTCGCCAGATGATCGACCATGTCGAAAAAGGCGAACTCAAGAGCGCGTTTGCCTCCCTGAAGACAGCATTCGGCAAAGCCACAAATCTCGACGAGGCCATCGCCCTGCTTCGGGTACAGTCGCGCAATGCAAAGAATGCCAAATCCGAACTGATGCTTTCGGAAGACCCGATGACCTCGCTCGGCATCTTCTTCATCCTCAGTTCCCTCGCCCGGCACGGCAAGCTGCCACCGGAAGTGACGGACTAAACGGCATGGCAGACAAGCCCATCATCGGCATCACCAAGCCTGAAGGCGGCGACAATCTCGCTTACGCCGCCATTGCGCTGGCTGTGCTGATGGCGGGCGGCAGGCCCGAAACGCTGACGACAGGCATGTCATGGCGCGAGGCGCCGATCGACGCCCTAATCATCGGTGGTGGGTCGGATGTCTTCCCGGCGCACTATGATCAGGAAGCCATCGAAGACGCCCATTACGACCGCAGCCGCGACGAAATGGAAATGTACTGGGCCCGCACCGCGCGAAACACCGACCTGCCGACACTCGCCATATGCCGCGGCGCGCAGGTCATGAACGTAGCCGGCGGCGGCAGTCTGCATCAGGAACTTGAAGGCGTGTTCGAAGACGTGGATTATCCCTCCACCCTTCCCGGCCATATCCTCTACCGCAAGACAATCGAGACGACCGACGGCAGCCTCATCCGCGATATTCTCGGCAAGGCCAGTGTCAGGGTCAATTCAATCCACAAGCAGGCCATCGCAAAGATCGGCAAGAACCTCGTGATCACCGCGCAAGAGGCCAATGGCGTCGTTCAGGCCATCGAAGACCCCAGCAAGACCTTCTATCTCGGCGTCCAGTTCCATCCGGAATTCATGACCTATCGCGGCAGGTTCCGCCGGATCTTCGAACGCCTCGTCGCAGCAGCCTATGAAGCCCGTACAACCAGCGCGCAGCCGCAGTCTTGAGCTTGCCCCTGCCCCCAACTTCGATAAATCTCCGCCCATGACTCAAGCTCTCAAGACATTCGGTGTAATCGGCGGCGGCGCATGGGGCACGGCGATCGCGCAGATGCTCTGCCGCGACGGGCAGGACGTGACCCTTTGGTGCCTCGAGGCGGAAGTCGCTGACGCGATCAACAGTGCGCACGAGAACACGGTTTTCCTGCCCGGCGTACCGCTGAAACCTGCCCTGCGCGCAACAACGTCGCTGGCTGACCTCTATAATCTGGACGCTCTCTTCGCCGTCGCCCCGGCGCAGCATACGCGCAGCACGCTTGCCGCCCTGAAGGGCCACATCGCGTCCGGAACACCCGTCGTCCTCTGTTCGAAAGGCATCGAGCTATCCACGGGAAAGTTCATGACCGAAGTGCTCGCTGACGCATTGCCGGAAGCCAGCCCCGCCGTCATGTCCGGCCCCAGTTTCGCCATCGACGTTGCCAAGGGCCTGCCAACCGCCGTGACGCTCGCCGTGGAAGATGAGTCCATCGGCAGCGAACTCATTCAGGCCATCTCGACCCCGACCTTCCGGCCCTACCTTGCCAGCGACCTGCTCGGCGCCGAAATTGGCGGCGCAGTAAAGAACGTGCTCGCCATTGCCTGCGGTATTGCTCTCGGGAAGGGCCTAGGACGGTCCGCCCATGCTGCTCTCATCGCCCGCGGCAGCGCCGAGATGACCCGGCTCGCCCTCGCGATGGGCGCTGACCGCGAAACCATGTCCGGCCTCTCGGGCCTTGGCGATCTCGTGCTGACCTGCAGTTCCGAAACCAGCCGCAACATGAGCTGCGGCCTGGCCCTTGGGCGGGGCGAAAGCCTCGACAGCATATTGGGCGCGCGCAATGCAGTCACCGAAGGCGTCGCTACAGCGCCGGTCTTGCGCCGGCTTGCCAGCGAGCATGATGTCGACATGCCGATCTGCGCTTCCGTGGCAGCGATCATAACGGGCGAGATCAGCGTGGATGATGCAATCATGACCTTGCTCATGCGCCCCAATAAGGCAGAGGGCGTTGAGGCGTGACCTGCATGTCCGAATTGGCTCCCGGCCGGGAACGCGGACCAGACCGCTGCTCTGACTGGCCTCTTTAATACGATTTCGGTCATGCCAGGTCGGGACACGGCCGATCGCAAAGTAAGACGATAAAAGTTCCCGGTTCAAATATCTCTGTCCACCTACAGACTGCCATTCTCGTCTATGGCTTTCAGTACACGCGCCATGAGATCCAGCGTTTTCCGGGAGCGCGTCCGTTCAATGACCCGGCGACAGACGACCTTCAGTCTGTCGCTCTCCGATTCCGATGTTTTTTTTGTCGTGCCGCCAGCGTCGAACAGCTCACTGATGGGTACACCAAGGCGCTCCGACATCGCCATAAGGGTTCCGGCGCTGAGCCGGTTGCTGCCGGTCTCATATTTCTGGAGCTGCTGATGACTGATTCCCAGCTGTTCGCTCAATTCCATGAGGGTCAGGCCAAGGGCGTTTCTGATCCTGCGGACATTGTGCCCGACCTGGCGATCGACTTCTGTCGCTGTACGGGCTGCATTGGCGCCTGGTCGCGGTTTCTTCAACCGAATCTCCCTCCCTGCGGCTTCTTTATTCTGTCCGCTACAATAGACGGCTCATGAGCTGGCGTCGAGCGTCCAGCACCGCATCGGGCGCCCTGTCGATCCGACGGGCGATGCCGGCCATGATTCTCCTGCTCAGAAGAACATACTGCCGCCTGTGTCAGGCCGTCGACGCCTGGGACCCCTTCTGTAGACAGATCTGCGCGTCAAAAGCATCCGCCATGCGGAATCCCGGCCAAGGCCTTGGCCAGACGACAGGGTAGTCAGCCGAAAAGAGCCGGTCACCATTCTTCAGGTCATGAGCGACGCCAACCTGGCTGATCGCACCCGGCCGGTCGAAATACCGAACTTTATCACCGCAATACCGAAAGGACATTGCGCGCCGCCACCGATCAGACGGATTGCCCCCCGCACCATGCACGGTGCGCACATGGTGGATAATCACATCGCCCGGCATGACATCAAAGCTGATCACGTCGTAGCGTTCCTGAGCTGCTTCGATGTCGGGACACCGGCTGTCAGCAGAAGTGGCGATCGGAGTCTGTGAAACAAAGACATTGGGCGCAAAGATTTCATCCCATCGGTGGGACCCTCGGACATATTGCGTAACACCATTGGCAAGGTCAGCTGGATCGAGCGGCATCCAGACGACGACGCACTGGTCCCCCTCGATCTGAAAGTAGGAAAGGTCCTGATGAAACGCTGTTCTTTGCCGCGTTTGCGGAGCCTTAACGAAGGTCGTATCCTCCCAGAAATTGAGATAGCGAGCCTCAAGCAGTTGGCTTACGATCTGTGGTAGTGCCGAATCAAAGGCGACCTGCCTGACACCTCTGTCGTGACGCCAGGCCGCAACGTCGTAGAAGAAGAGGCCGGTCTGTCCTGTGCCGACCGTCTCCTGCAGGGGACGGGAGAAAGGATCTGCGCGGATCATGTCCTTGAGCCGCTCCATATCGAACCGGTCTGCAGAACCGGTCTCGACCATACTGTCCCCACCCCAAACCTGATGCGCGATTGCCTCGAAATCGTAACCCGTGGAAGAGGATCCGAGGCTGGCTATTTGGCGGTCAACAGCCGCGCGCAAAAGATCAACCTCGTTTGCTGACAGCGCATTGCGCAGGCAAAGAACGCCATCCTCGGCAAAGGCATGACGATCTGCGACAGTCAGACAAACCGCATTGCGGCCCGTCATACGACTTGCGCCTGGCTTAGGGCTGGCCTAGCGCCCATATACTGGGCGACGATCGCGTCGGCGTTTCTGTAGCGATCCAGTTGGCGATCAAATGTCGCCTCATCCATGCGGGAAACAGCCGGGATCCAGGCCCAACCGTCCCCTTCGCGCTTCGGCAAGCCAAGCGGCTCGGTATCCCAAACCTTCTGCACCAAATTGAAAAACTTCTGATGTGTGAGCCAGCTTAACCGCGAAACCTTGTTATCGAGGCTCCAGGCCGTCAGGCCGAGGCCGAGACGACACCGAACTCTGAAATCGTCAACGGCATCCTCCATCAAAGCACGGTCTGTGACAAAGCGCGAACATTCCCAGACGTCCCTGCCCACTGGATAGGGCTGGAGATCGCAATAATCGGCAAAGAGTTCGCTCATCATATGCGGGTGGATGGTTGGATTGAGCCGCGACGAGCCGACCACATCGCCGGCCCTGCTTCGTACGATGACATAGACGGTGTCATCGGTGTCGAACTGATCCTTGTCATAGCCCTTCGCGATGTCGGGAATATCCCATCCCCACTCGCCGACGACGATACGGTAACGCATCTCATGCATGGCATCGATGAGGGCACTGTTCTGGGCCCGGTTGTCAGGCGTGATGATTTTGAACACGGCTTCTTCTCCTTGTGTGGCAGAAGGATCATGTTCCAGGGACGTCATCTGGTAATGTCCCCTTTCGGGGACTTGTCAGGGAAATATCTGATGACGCGCAATCGCGCTCGCGACCAGATGGGTCCGATTGACGGCGTCCAGCTTGTTGCTCGCCCGGCGCAGGGTCTTCTTGACCGTGTCCTCTTGAATGCCAAGTATGTGAGCGATCTCCCAGTTGGATTTGCCCGAGGCGGCAAATGTCACGCATTCAGCTTCACGTCCGGTAAGCTCGGCCACCTTCTGATAGGGAAATGGACCATGCATACTCTCGAGATGATAATAGGCGGCCTGGCAAACGATCTCCAATTCTCTGATCTGGATCGGTGACAGGTCGGTTTTGAGGGGGCCTCCAAGTGATACGCCACCCGACACGCTGTCGAGCGCATGCATGGGAAACATCATGCCATGTGTCAGACCAAACCCATGGACGAGGTCGACAATCCTGCGGCCAGAGCGCGTGGCATGAGCACGCGCTTCAGCCCAGGTGAATGGCCGTTTGGACCGTATGGCGCAGATCGCCACCGGGTCATGCAGGATAGCCGCCTGCTTCTTTCGGGCAGCCTTGAGTTCCTCCGGCCAGTTGGAAAGATAGAGAATATCCTTCAGCGGCACGCTGTAGGGATTGACGAGATGGCCCAGGAAAATCTTTTCAAATCCGTAGGCTTCGATGAAGCCGGCCAAAGCGATCAGTGCGGCGCTATCGCTATGTGTTGCGAGAATGAGCCTGATGGCTTCGAGAACTGCGCTACCGTCATAGTTTCGCATGGGTGTCATCCCGGTTTCAAAAAGTCTTCGAACGCTCCCCGCCGCCCGGTCCACAAGGCCGGCGGCAAGGCCACTTTAGCCAAATACCAATCTTCACGTTGTATTATATTCCCACTTAAGGTTTAACATTACGATTTTCAACTGCTCGATTTCTCATTTGGAGGCCAAGGTGGCGACAGATGCTCAGGCAGACCAACCGGCGCGGGGTGAGCGCCGCTGGCAGGACGCGCTTCGCTCCGGGCTGCGTTGCCTCGCGGCGGGCCTTCCGGACGAAGCGATTAGCGTGCTGGACGAAGCAAGTTCTCTATGGCCGGACCATCTCCCCATTCTCCAGTCTCTGGCTGCCGCTCACCTGCGTGCGGGACACGCCTCTGACGCGCTAACCGTGTTCGCGAATATCCTTGCGACCAATCCCCGCGATGCACAGGCTTTGCACGGAAAGGGGCTTGCCCTGCATCTGCTTGAAGACCGTGAGAATGCCCTGAACGCTTTTCGCTATGCGGTCACGGCCCAGCCTCATGCATGGCGATCGCTGCAATCGATCGCAGATATCACGCCTCGCGAGGAAGAGCGCCTAGACGCCATCGCCCGAGCGGCCAGACTACTTTGTCACCTCTGCGAAGACCCGGCCGTCCAGCCCATCCTATTTGTCAGATGCATGAATGCGCTTCTCGATGCAGGACGTGACGAGAATGCGGTCGGCTTTGTCAGGCAGAATTTTGCACGGTTTGAGGATCAATCGACCGCTTATGCCTGCCTCGCGCGGGCCTGCTATGAGACAGGGGACTATCGGGCTGCCCTGGAACATAGACAAAACTCGCTTGTCTTTAGCGCGCCCGGTGCGGCGAAGATTTCGCCAAGACCTCAATTCAAGCCAGATGCGGCAATAGCCGCCCTGTTGAAAGTCTTCGCCATATTTCAGGCAAGTGGCGTCACGCCGTTTCTGGCCGCAGGAACGCTGCTCGGCTTTCACCGCAATGGCGGTCCGCTTGTTTATGACCGGGATGTGGATATTGGCGTGCTTTCCAGCCCCGGCACAGCGCCAGACATATACCGTATCCTCCGCGAGGATCCCGGGCTCATGCTAGCCCGCCGCGCCCGGCCAAATGACCAGTACTTCGCTCTTAATGTTGACGGGACCGGCGTCGATGTTTTCATCTACGAGCAGCGCGAAGATAAGCTGCATTGCGGCCTCGGATCCTTGCCGGGTGATATCGCATGGCGTTTCAGCGCATTCGGGTTGAAGAAAGCCGTCTATGGCGGCAGGACATGGACCGTGCCTGACAATCCGGATCGCTACCTTGCTGAAACTTACGGGCCAGGTTGGCGAACGCCCGACAGAGCGTTTGCCTCAGTGCTGAGTTCTCCGGCTCTTTTTTCAACAGATCCCTACGCTCGTGCCTATTATGCGTTGATCCGTGCCGAGACATCGCGTCGAATCGGTGATGTGGAAAAGGCGCGACGCCTGTTGCAGCAATCGCCGTTGCCGGTTCTTCTTCCCCAGATCAACGAAGACACGGCTTAGTATCGCCTCGGGGCGGAGCCTGCCCGCACTTCAGATGCGACTGCACAAAACCTTCGTGAAGCCAACCATGCCCGAGCAAAAACTGCTTGTATTTCTTTCTGGATTTTAATTTTGTCGATTATTGACTCTACTTTAGATAGGATCATTATTCTACCTGTCGTCAATCTCGGCGACGATTATGCGAATAGGAGAATCGGTATGTATACGAATTCAGATGACCATCAGGAAGAATTCCTTGATTTGATCGAACTTGGCTCAGTCTCCGAAGAGACCCGTGGGCAACCCAACGGGCTCATTGAGTTCTTCGGCCAGAGCTCACGCGACTAGATAGCCGCAATCCCACTTTGACTGGGAACGGCATCCAATCGGCCGGAGCTTCTTTCGGGCAACCCAGATGCTCCGGCCAACCACTAATTGTCGCAATTTTCGACTGCATATAGCAGTCCAGGATCAAGTACGGGCCGGCCATCGCCGTGAAAGTATGACACATTTTTTTGCTCTTTCTCCGGATGTTTATGCTTGTCAGTTTGAGGCCGCGATCATCCTTCTTGATGTCAATGCGGACCGTTACTTCAGGCTAACATCCGAACAGACTGACTGGTTGCATGAGATATGCGCAGCATCCGCTCCCGCTCAATTAAGCGACGGTGCACGTCGCTTTGCCAACCGTCTTGTAGATCGAGCTGTGATAGCGCCAGCTGCGCACGACCAATCGACGACGACTCTTTTGCCGATCACAGAAGCGCGGGATAGTATTCTGGATCTCTACTCTGAAGAGCCTTTTCACACTGCGTTTAGCCACCTGGTTCCCCTAGCTTATGCTCTCATTTCCTGCTGGACGCTTGAGCGAACAGGCTCGTTCGCGCGCGTTGTGCGGGCAGTTCGGAAATGGAAGAAGAACGCGTTACGCCGACCGCACCCACCGAGCGCTCAGGTTCATACGCTGGTAGCTGACTTCCATGCCTTGTCACCATTTCTGCTAACAACAGACGACGCGTGCCGCTTTCGCAGCCTCGTCCTGATAAAGTTTCTCGCCTTGTTCAATATTCCCACAGATTGGGTATTCGGCGTTCGCCTATCCCCCTTTGGCGCGCACTGTTGGGTAGAACAGGACGGTCTGATTTTGAATGACCACGCCGACA
The DNA here is from genome assembly GCF_000685295.1 of Hyphomonas oceanitis SCH89. Lineage (GTDB taxonomy): Bacteria > Pseudomonadota > Alphaproteobacteria > Caulobacterales > Hyphomonadaceae > Hyphomonas > Hyphomonas oceanitis. The sequence continues at coordinate 54,663 of NZ_ARYL01000020.1, read as the reverse complement.
ACACCAAAGAGTACCGCCGAATAATGACCGTTTAGGAGGCTGTGTCATGCTATCATTCTTCGCAATGATTTGGGACCAGCATGAAGTGCCGGCCTGCTCAGCGGCCGACGGAATTCACAATGATATAAGCTCCAATTTTCGCCCTGAAGCTCCGTCTGTTCGCCATCCCGGATTTGCGATCTATGACTTGAGTGGCGCTGGCAGCCGAAACAATCTTCTTCCGCTTCAGGGAATTGATCCAAACTGCAACGGCGCCGTGTTCGGTCGACTGTATCAAAAAGGAAGAAGCAGTGACGCGCTCTCGCGTTTGCCGCCAGACGAGCAAGGGATACTTTATCGCACGACGGGCCAAGCGCTGATTGATAGGTATTGGGGCAACTATGTTGCTTTTCTGGCCTCGGCCGACGCTTCCACTGTGATTCTCGATCCAACCGCGTCCATTCCCTGCTACTTCGCCAACCAAAACGGTGTGACGCTGGTATTTTCCCACCTGGAGAATTGCACGTTTCTGGACCTGACCAACTTTTCCATCAATGAAGAACACGTTCGTACGCTACTCTCATATGATAAGATCATAAACGGCTCTACGGGATTGAAAGAGGTATCAGAGCTCCTCGGCGGCGAGCAGCTGACGATCAGTAAAAGCGGTTCATTTCGAACCCGTTTATGGGATCCTCGCGCGATTGCTCGGGATGTTTACGAACCGCATCGAGACACAGCAGCCGAGGAACTGAGGGCCACGGTCCAATACGTTGTCGAAGCCTCCGCCAGGGATCGATCCGATATTGTTGTCAGTCTCTCCGGAGGCTTAGATTCGACAATTGTTCTCCATTGCCTTTGCGCCGCCCGCCCCAGAGGACAGGTTCGCGCGGTACATTACATAATGGATTCTGATGATGCTTCTGAGGCGCATTATGCTCGCTTGGCGGCAGAGGCAAGCGGATGCGAGCTGATAGAAATCCTAGCCGAACCTCAGTCCGGTCTCGATTCACTCGGTCGGCATCCGGCTAGCGTGCGTCCTCATCGCCAGTTCCTTTCGCCAGATCCGGCCGGGCTCCTTCCGGAATCGTTTCGAACACCTGGAACGACCCTGATGACGGGACAGGGTGGAGACCATCTGTTCCTGGCGTCCCGAAGTCCGCTCAGCTTTGCAGATCATGTCCGCAATCACGGCATATGTCTGGAGACGGCCCAGGGCCTGGTTGACGCCGCCAGACTCTCAGGCAAGTCAATTTGGCAGGTTCTCCGGAAGACCTTGCCACCGCTAGTCGGATGCCGTGGAACCAGCGCGATGGAAGCAGCCATCGCCGGACGCTGGACACACATCAATCGCCACGTTCAGGCCAATCTGGATCGTCAGAGTGTGCTCCCCGACTGGATACGTGTGTCGGGCGGATTGCCACCAGCAAAATTTGATCAGGTCAGCACGCTCTTACATATGTTTCAAATGCGGGAGCCATACTTCAAACCCGGTGCAGTCCAGACCACTCATCCCCTCATAGCCCAGCCCCTTATCGATTTATGCCTTCGCCTGCCCTGCTACCTGCTCACGTCTGACGCGACGAGCCGCGGCCTTGCCAGGCGCGCCTTCAAAGGCTCCATCCCTGACGAGATCCGTCATCGGATGAACAAAGGACATGCATCCCGATACTTTACAGATCGAGTAACGGCCTACCGCCGCGAAATCGTCGAGGCGCTCACGTACGGCGAGCTGGCGGGGAGGGGGTTGATCGAGCCGCGAGATGTCGCATCGTTTTTTTCCGGCGATGACTATCGTATGGCGAGCTCTGGCAGCCTGTTGCTGGCTTACTATTCCATCGAATCCTGGCTTCAGACCTGGAAAGCTATTCGTGTGGGTCGGCATGGAATCAATCGTCGCTCCTAATACCCGGTGCAACTCCATACTCATTGAGAAATGTCAGCATACGTTTCCACATGTCCCGAATATTCGCAGGTGACGATGGACCATGGCCCTCGCCCCAGTAGCGTATATAGCGCACATCCTTTCCTTCCCGCTTGAGCGCACCAAACATCTCGTCAAATTGCGCCATATCGAAACTGTCCAGGTCCGAATGCATCAGGAGAACAGGCATGTCGATCTGGTTTGCTAAGAACACAGGGCTATTACGGTAGTATATGCCGGGATCAACAAATGGCGTGTGGCCAATTCCAAAGTCGCTGCCTCGCACGGAGTCGTAGCCCGTATATGCGCCGAATTCGTCATATAGAAGTCCATAAATGCCGACGGCGCCAAAGTAGTGACTGAAAAGGTCTGCCCAGCTATTTTTCGCGATCACTGCACGATACCGAGATGTGTGGGCCGCGACATAAAGTGCCGAGATTCCGCCCTGACTAAAGCCGTGCAATGCGATCCGATACGGATCCACCTGACCCGTATCAATAAGTGCATCGACGCCAGCGTCTATGAGCGTTGGCATGCCCGCAATCGGCCCCTCGACCGTGCGGATGAAGTCGCTTGGCGTTGCGACTCTGGCATAAGCGTATCCTTTTCCTGCCCATAGGTAGGGCGAGTGGGGATCGGGATAGTCGAACGCAGGGACCATAGCTGAGCAGCGGCCTGCGACACCCGGATAGATATCCACAATAAGTGGGAACCGATCGCCGGGTTCGGCATCCGGAGGCAAAAGGAGACATGTCTCCAACGTCCTGTCTGGCAAAAGGCCCTCCGGATCCGTTGCAACATACTGAACACTGCTCCACTTTCCGAAATCAATATCTTGAAGGTGAGTGTTGAGATTAGCGATTTGCGTGGTCGCCCCCTTGGATTTTGTGCCGGTCGCAAAGACACGTGTGACAGAACCTGTTTGGGATCGAAACACCACCTTCTCCGCAGGGATGGAGGCTGCGATCGGAAGCGCGTCGGCGTCTGGTGCGTCAATAATCGTACTCTGACCAAGTTGTTTGGCGCGTAGGTCCACAAGGGCGATCTGCGCCTTTCCTCCCAGCTGAAACGTAAACATTGCTTCGTCGACAAAATCCGGGCGAACCAAGCTTGCGCGGGTGGAAAACGTCCCATGCGGCAGATAGCGGAACTTGTCTGCCCTGCCCGGCATTAGTCGGTCCCGGATCCCGTATCGATCAAGCCGATATATCCCCTCACTGCCCCACACAGTGAGCTCGTTCGGGCCAGCATGGACAGGAATTGGCGATGTGGCTCCGACTTTCGCAGTCAGATTGACATGGCGGCCTTGTGGCGACACCGCATACCAGTCTGCTCTTGGAGGAGCTTCCGGCCGCAAGTCCTGATAGGAAAACCGCGGCGTCGGATCCTCGCCTTTTGGTATCTTACGCGCGAAAATCGCCAGCCTATCGTCAAGAAAAGACACGCGTTCTGGTCTCTGAATGCCCCCTCTTTCGCGCTCGGACACGAGGTCGAGACCATCATGGTCATAACGGGTGACTTGCCCGGTCGATGTGTCGATCACGACAAATCTCCCATCCCGAGGATATCCACCGCGCTCCCAGGCAAAGGCTGCCAAGCGCCGTCCGGCTGGATCCCAGCTGATCGTATAGGGCATAAATTCTAAGCTCCCCGCCAACACGCGGGACGCATTTTTTTCCAGGTCAAACAGCGTAAGCGTAAAATGACGTGGGTCGTTCTCGACAAGCACCTCGGGGTCAACCTGATCCGGAGGTGAAACAGCTAATGCTGCCAACTGAGAATGGTCTGGCGAAACGCGAATATCTGCATAAAGCCCCTCTGCAAGGATCTCGGTTCTGCCAGAAAGCGCATTAGCACGCACAAGTTGGCCTGCCGCATGGCTGTCAGCCGCCCCGGGAGGCCTTGATCGCACTTCATCCGCCGTCGATGTGGTACCTGTCCATGCGTCCTGCCAAGCCTCGCTTAGTCGCTTGCCGGTTAAAGCACGCACGCTGGTTGTGGCGGGTTGGTCACCTTGAGGTAGCGCAGAAAAGACAAGGTCAGTTTCTGAAATCCAGACGGGGTTGAAATCGCCCGTTCTGCTGAATGCAGGTGTGTGGGCAAAGGACACGCTGCGCTCGCGTACCATGTCATATGCGCTGATAGTGAGATCCCCGAACCGATACTGCATAAGGCTAAGAAAGCGACCTGATGGGGAAAACCCGTCAAGCCACGCATGCGGAACGGGATCGAGCCCCGGCAACAAAACCGGGGGAGCGCCAGACGCCAGGTCATAGCGCCATAACTGGTGACCGGATTTGCCGAATGCATAGGTTCGAAAACTATAATCGGGAATTTCGTCATAGGGCCGCAGCTGCTCATAAATGAGCCAACGGCCTGTCGGGTCAATTGTGGCCGTCCCTAAGCCTTCAACTTTCAGCATGTCATCCAGGGAAAGAGACCTGGAGTCAGCCATAGCCGCAGCAAAAAGCTGCGTCAAAAGCAGGACAGCAGCGAGTATCGCATTTCTAAGGATGGGAAACGCGTAGCGGTGCGCGGTAGACACATTACCTGTCGTTGCCACTGTCTAAAACGCCTTCCGAATTTCAATGGCGACGAAGCGACCAAGTGGGGATGCATTCGCCGGGTCGAACCCAGCAATGCGACTGGTGCCAACCGAAGGCGTATGAGGTGGTGATTGATCGAGCAGGTTCGTCACGGAGAGGTTGAACGTGGTCCCGTCGAGCCAAGGGTTCTGGCGCTGACCTAACGCATAGCTCAAGGACGTATCGATCGTTGTCCACGCAGCGATCGGCGCAGCAGTGTCGGTCTCATCAGTCTTGTAGCTATCAGCATAGTTGACGAACACGTTGCCGGCTAAGCCCCCTACCGATACGCTAACATGGGCTCGGAGCTGAAGATCGACTGGGTTCAGATATGTATCGAGAACTACTACCTCGGGCGTTGTCGGAGACGCCTGCTGGGTGAAGTCGAGTATATGATTGGCATTGATCCCCGCCGATATATTTCCCCAGTCGGTTTCTGTTGCATAATCGACTTGAATATCGACTCCACTTGTCCGGGTGGAAGCAAGGTTTCGGACGACTGCGCTGTTATTGATGATACCGACATTGTCCAGGCTATTGCCCCCGCCCAAGAAGATCACTGGCTGGCTCAGCGAAGCCTCAAGGGCATCAAGTTCGGCTGCGCTCGGAAAGAAAATGATGGTGCCATTCGGAAAGGCATCCGGATCATTGAAGGCAATACTGGGGGCCAGTACGGCGGGCAGGTTCTGGGGTATCGGCGTTGACCCGAGACGGCCCTCGAAGGCGATGTCATAGTAATTGGTTCGAACTGACCAGTCGTGACGACCCGTGTGGCGGGTAAAATCAATACCCGCCGTATACGTCCGAGACGTCTCTGGCTCGAGATCAGCAACCGTTCCGGACGTCTGAAGATAATCCACGCCTTCCAGTGAAGGATCCGGCGCAGGGATACCGCCTAGCAGTCCCAGAATATACGAATATGGAACCACCGCCGCGACTCTGTTGAGGTCACCTGTACGTCCAAGCGGAGGCGGCGCAAAGGACTCACTATAACTGCCACGCGCAATCAACCCGCTAATCGGCGACCATAAAGCCCCGATTTTCGGGTTCACTGTGGAGCCAAAATCGCTGTAATCGTCAAGTCGACCCGACACGTTCAGTTCAAGCCGCTGAATACCCGGGACAGCGTTCCCAGATCCAAAAAAAGGGACAAGCAATTCACCATAGACAGCGCTTACATCACGCTCGCCATCGCGCTCGGCGCCTTCGCCTCGCTGCTCATTGACGAATGTTTCACGGCGTACATGGACGCCCAATGCGCTCTTTACGGTCCCTCCACCAATGCGCCACAAATCACCATTCAGCCTGAGATCAGCCGAATAGAGATCAGAATGCGTGACCTTGACGCTAGGTTCGAAAGGTTCTGGTAAAAGGGTCTGCGCCGTCTCGATATTGTGGATATTGCTATAGGTTGAATCGAGCGTCACTGCCCAGCGAGGCGAGATTGTATATGTTGCGCTGGCACTGAACGACTGCAATTCTGACGAGGCTTCGAAACCCAGAACCGAGCTTGTATTGCTCGCATAGACAGAGAGACTGTCGGCCTCGCGCTTCGAATAAAGTCCCGACACTGAAACATCCAGATCGGCATTGACCGACTGCCTGAGCGAAAGAAGTCCGCTTTGGCGTGTCTGTTGCGGCAAAAGATCGAAGAGCCCGACATTCGAAATCGGCGCTCCGTCCGTCTGAGTCGGGACCGGGATATCCGGACGGTCAGCCAGCGAGAGATTGTCACGATCAAAATACTCGTACGTTGCGATCACGTTACCGCTTTGCCAGGCCGTACCCAGTGTCTGGCTGAGCCGGTATTCCTCGAGATTGCCCTGCGTCACAGCCCCATAACGCACGGCCGTTTCGGCGCCCTCGAAATCATCCCGCAAGATAAAGTTCATGACGCCCGCAACCGCGTCACCGCCATAAATGGACGACGCACCATCGGTCATAACGTCCACGCGCTCGAGTGCCGAGATTGGGATCAGAGAGAGATCCACAAAGTCGCCAATTTCTGAAGTTGGCGCGAGCCGATTACCATTAAGCAATGTCAATGTGCCGCCGGACCCGAGCCCCCTCAGATTGGCGCCAGATCCGAAAATATTGTTGAACTGTGAATTACTGTCGCCTGGCAGTCCAGATGGTGCGAGCTCAGTCGACCCACCGCCAAAATTCTGCGGCAGCGTCCTGATGAACTGCTCAGTCGTTGTCACGCCTGAACCGAGTATATCATCGCGGGAGTAAATCTGGAGCGGCGAACTTTCAGGCGTGATGCCGCGCAAGCTGGTGCCCGTCACAATAATTTTGTCCACCATCAAAGGCTCAGGACTTGAGGCATCTGCCTCAGCATCAGAAGCGACCGCGGGCGTGTCGGAGACGCGTCGAGGCAAATCCGGGTCTTTCAATGTCTCTTTTTTTTGATTGCTCCGATGCCGAACAATAAAGGTGTTGCCCTGCCCTCGCACGGCTTCGAGATCCGTCCCGTTCAGAAGCGCCTCAAGCGCCGCGGCAGCCGTATAAGTGCCGTCCAGGCGCACACCGGCACGACCCGAGACAGAGGTTTCGGAGAAGAGGATCTGGGCGCCTGACTGTTTGCCGAAGGCATGAAGCGACGCTCCGAGTGTGTCTTCATCGATCATGAGGTGGACTGACTCGCTCGCATTGAATGGGTCGGCCCAAGCACGTCCCTCGGGGGAACCTGCAGCCAGCGCAACCGCTGCAATGCTGACAAAATATCGCTTGAATGATGATGCTGTGATCATGGTCCCCTCCGGATTTGCTTGACCCCGGCCAGGCATTCCATCCCGGCAGTCAACACCCTCAACGAGGCGAGCCCGAAGAAGCGGCAGGAAAATATTTGGATTGTGAACGGATGTCCTCTGCCCGGAACGGCGCTTTTCAGCCCGCCTCTCCAGAACTACCGATTGCGGATAAACGCCCCAATGTGAGCGATCGCATTGCACTCGCTTGGTTTCCTGGGAGATCGGAGCATCCGGCATCCACTCAAAGACCGGGTCCGTATTCCGCCGCGCTGACGGACGCCGCCTCTGGCGCGACGGTTTTCATCAACTGCAACCAGACACCTTGCAGGCAAGGGTCATGTGCGACCTATGACATGCCGCTTGCGTATTGCGAGCTTGATCCGTGCTGACACTGAGGGACGCCCTACCGTCAGATTCTTCAGCGTCCGCCGGGGTAATCAGGGCTGTGTCGGACCGGATGGCACCAGCAGGATCTGACTGTCGATCTCTTCGATGGTTACGGGCAACATGAGAACCAGATTTGCAGCGAAATCCGCAGGCGCATCGGCCTGGAACGTCCCGCTGATGCGTTCAGATGCCAAGCGCGCGTCGGGCACGATAATTTTCGTATCGGAATACCGGTTCAGTTCAGCCGCAGCTTCCTCCAGTGTCACATTGTCGAACTGAACGATGCCCTGGCGCCACGTCGGGCCTGTCGTGATGTCAACTTGCGAAAGGACCTGGGTGCCATCTGCGGCAATGCTCAGCCGGTCGCCGGGCGCGAGGCGTCTGCCGCGCCGCTCGTCGGGGTCCAAGCGCTCACTGTTTGGCAGGGAGTCTTCTTCAGAGGCTGTAACGTGAACCGATCCTTCGAGGAGTGTGATGGCGACACCGGATGGCTTGAGATATACCTCAAACGCGGTTCCGATAGCGCGCGTCCGGCTGGCGCCCGCCTCCACCACGAACGGTACGCCCGTCCTGGCCACCTCGAATATAGCCTGCCCCCGCTCCAGGCTGACATGGCGTTCGCGCGAAGTGTAGAGAATTGCAATCGCGGTGTCTGTATTGAGGGTGACCACTGATCCGTCGATGAGCATGACGCTGCGCTGTTCGCCAACGTCGCTGGCATATGTCAAAGGACTTGGCAATTCAGGCGCCCGGAGGTTCAGCAGGAGAGCTGCGCCCAGTGCGAGAACCGCTGCGGCCGTGGCCAGCGCAGCACCGACTGTCCGTCGCGAGCGGCGCGGCTTGGCGGGCACAGTGGTGACATCGGCCGCGGCCGTGCGCAGCCTGAGCGAACGATCGATGATCGGCACGCTTGCCTCGATTTGCCGGAAGGCCGCCGCATTGCGGGGATCGCGCTCCCAGACGCGAAAAGCATCCCAGGTAGCAAGGTCCACATCGGGTGCCTGGAGATCGCCATACCAAAGCGCAGCGGCTTCAAGCCGGCCGGTTTCCTCGTCATTGTCGTTCATCACGCGGGGTTCACTTAGCCCTGTCATTGCGCGGGAGGCCGGATTTCAAAAGGGCTTTCGAAACAGCTCCCAGAGCATTGGCTATATCACTCCTTACAGTGCGTGGCGATACGCCGAGGCGCTCGGCAATGGCATTGTGTGTCAGGCCCTCGAGCCGGTGGAGTTCGAGCGCCTCTCTCTGGCGCGGTTTCAGCTTGCCAAGGGCAGCCTGCGCGACGACCAGGATTTGACTATCCATCAGCTGCTGCTCCGGGTTCAGGGTTCTGCGACAGGCGAGCCGATCTTCCTCATCGCCGATATCGGTACTTTGGCGGCGGTGTCTGACATAACCTGATTTTAGATAGTCGCGGGTCAGGTTGCGCAGGATCGTGTAGAGAAGAGGGCGCAACTCTTCCGTCGGCTTGTCTGCATAGGCGCGTTTGGCAGAGATGAAGGCTTCCTGGACAAGATCTTCAGCATCGGCCGCGCCAATGCGCAAGCGGGCGAAACGAAGGAGTTCGGTATGGAGCGACCGGTACATTTGCGCGAGCCCGGGAGACCCACCTGGGGCTGTTCCGATCGACAATTCGGGAGCCTGTAGCGCCATCGACAAAGAGTGGGTTTCAATTTTCTCCACTGATTCCGAACCTCCAGCCAAACGTGGACTATAAGTTTTTCGATAACTTCAACGTATAGTTTAAGTTCAGTTTGTTTTCCAGCGAAAACATAAAGTTGACTTTATGGCATTCTCCTTTCCACAAGCCAACTTGGGGCATGGACAATGCCCGAAGAGAGCAGATTGCCGCCGCCATCCGAGCGGCGCGGCGCGCCAGGGGCTTAACCCAGGAAGATTTGGCTGAGCGTATCAATCGAACGTCTGCGAGCCTGAGCAATCTCGAACGCGCCCACGCCCTCCCCTCGCTTGATACCCTGATCCTAATAGCCGAAGCGCTGGACGTTCCGATAGACGCGCTTGTGCAAGCCCCGGCGCCGGGCCGGAAGTCGCGGTCAAGGATCCGGGAAGAAAATGAGGTAATCGACCGCATTCGATCCCTTTCATCAGAACACCTCAGGATCGCTCGCATACAGATCGAGGCACTCGGCTCAATGAAGAAGTGACGATCAGAACTTCTCAGAAATCGGTCGGTTACATGATGTTCTTCTGCCCGTCCCGGAAGGAGATTTGCCGAGGTTAACACTCTCAAACGACCAACGATCTGGGACCGGAAAGGAAGAAAAATCTGACGCGTGAATGTTGGTCGCAGATCTGAATTTGAGTGAAGCCCGGCACTCGTTGGACCCGAAATCTCTGGTTTTCTTTCGTTTTCGCTCCAGACCGAATTAATCGGTGCCGCTGCACTTGGTGCATTACGAACGGTCACCTCAGTTCTCATAGGCTTTGATCCCCTGCCTGCCGCAATTCTTTGTAATCCTAAAATGGGTTTATCCGACATTGGGATTACGAATGCAACAAGTTTTTACTTGAGGCTGACGTGACCAAATCCCTGAGAACAAGAGCGCACCGGGTTCTGCTCGAAGAACTGAAGGCCGCGCGACATAGCGCTGGTCTTTCCCAACAGGCTGTGGCTGACATCCTCGATGTGCCACAGTCTTATGTGGCCAAAGTCGAGTTGGGTGAACGTCGCCTTGATGTGATAGAGTTCTTGAAACTTGTCGAAGCAATAAGTGGATCGTGGGGAAAAATACTGGAGAAAGTTACTTCCACAAAATAACTACAATTAGGCGGTGGCGGGCAATGCTATTCGAGCGCCCCTGCACTCTTCAGCCACCCCTATAGTCAGGCCATTATCGCAAGAAAAATGCGCGACGTGCCGGTTATGCGCCACGATGAAACCCGTGAGCGGACAATGACGGAGATGCGTTCGGGTTTTAGTCCGCTTCTCAATAGCAGCCTGATTCCACAGCATACCGATGCGCGCGACAATAGGCTGCCCACCTCGACGCTTTGACGAGCCCTTAGGCGGTGCCCATCGCGCCCCCGGACGGTCTATTCAAATGGAAAATGGCCAAGCATTTCGGTTGCATTTTATTTCTTCTTTTGGTTGTATTTCCGGCGCTGCCACAGAGCCTGGTGGGGAAGCGGGATCATGCAAATACGTCACATCAAATCCTTCAGCGATATCCTGCAGCGCTACGACGATACAATAAACCTATCAACGAGCGACTGGGCCTGGGAATTCCTGAGACGCAACCATCGATTCCAGTCCAATGCTCGGAGCGATACATCCGCGATATCCGGAGATTTAACAGGCGATGCTCAGCACGTCAGACTCGCCCGGCGAAACCGGCTGGCCGAGACCTGGGGACTTCTCACATTTCCTGACGTCAATCTTCCGGCAAGCCGGACAAATGTCTTCTGGTCGGATCGCGCCTGTCCCGGAAAGGTTGCCCTCTTCGGCCGCGAGCGCGCGACTGACGAGCCAGATGGATTGTTCGACCTTGCGGTTCAACAGTGCAAGGTGACCCACCTTACCGATGGATCTGGTCAGGCTCATCTCCTTCTGCGGGGGAGCGGATGCGTTTTGCAGGTACGCTATCGCGGCCTGTCTTTCCGCTCCGGAGCGACGGAGACCAAGTTTGACGTGTCGCTTTCCTCCGTCCACCGCGCCGGGGCCGAGACGCGCGCGCTCGCCCAGGCCAGACGACTGCTCGGCGAAGCCAGTGCTCCTGTCTGGACACGCCGCCATGTCTTGCTTCGCAATGCGCTCGTGGCACTCGAGGCGCACGAAAGTGGCCTCTGCTACCGCCAGACCGCCATGATTTTTTACAGTGAAGCGCGCGTCTCCGAGGCTTGGAATAGCGGTTCCACCGCGATGAAAGCAGAAATGGCGCGGCGCCTTGCCAAAGGCCGGCACTTGCGCGATGGCGGATATTTCGAACTTCTGTCTTCTGGCCGCGCTCGTCGGCCCGGCTTTTCTCCCGCTCACACGGCAGGGCATGTTGACGGGTCATCTGCTAATCGGACTTTCCCACCTGCACGTTCAGTTCGCGTTGCTGCGACCGGAGAACCGGCTGCCGGCATCGGGGATTTGACTAATCGCACAAGGCCTTGAGCACCCTGACGACCCGGTCCATTTCAGCGTCAGGTATTCGGGAGATGATATGGACCGCTTGCCTGCGCGCGCGCGACGCCGGGGTTTCCAACGGTGCCTGAGCGCTCTCAAAGAATACAGCAAGCGACACCCCGAGCTCAGAAGCGATCGAATACAGCAAGCCCGCCGAGATCCTGTTCTTTCCCTGCTCGTATTTCTGAAGCTGCTGATGGGACAAGCCAAGCCGTCCGGCGAGTTCGACAAGTGTCAGCCCCGCTGCCCGGCGTGCAACCTTTAGCCGCGCGCTGACCCTGAGATCCATCTCGCTGGGAGCTCGGTGCGCTTTTGGTTTATCATCGGTCATCTCGGCGCGCTCTCTCGTGTCACGGATAGGCTATCCGCAAGGACAGCCTCCGCTCACTCAACGACATAGCGCGCGTATCCGGCAGGTAATTTTTATTAGTCGGATGCGTCAGTCGCCATCCGTGGACGCTGGCGAGTAAAACGCGGACGAACGGGATAAAGTGTTCGCGCCAGTCACATCAGCAACAGGCCTCTTCAACCCAACCGAGACAAAGGACGCGAAGTGCCCTGCTGTGCCTCTCATAAGCTACGGCGAGGGAGGCAGACATGCGAATCAAAATGTGGAGTTTCGACAAAGTTCTGATTGACCTGGAGGACCGAGACGTGTCGGTGAAGGCCGTTCACGCGCTCAACGGCACCGATATTACAGTCGCGTTCAGGTTGGGCGAGAAACAGGTCAGAGGTGAGGCCGGCGAATTGCGAAAGCGAATCGAGATCCTCGCGGCAGACCGCCTGCTTGACCTTGCGTTCTTTCTCGACAGTTTCTGAATGGCGTCCGGGCGGCGCTCGGACCTGCCGGCACAACACCCACACGCGACCAATCCATAATACCAATGATCCACCACCCAAACGGTCGGCCCTATCCGGATCACGCATATCCAATTGCGCAGCCAGGTCGAAAGTCCGAGAGGCTCAAGCCTGATATCACACCACGCTTACGCGATCGGTAATTTCTTGTTTGTCCCATCAGCCCCTCCGGTTGATTCAGTGATCAGCAACTGCGGGCGCGTTCCTGCAGTGTGCGAACCAAGAACAAGCGGCTTGGAAAGGAGGGCGAAAATATCCTGGGAGCGGCGCTTGTTCTGCTTAGGGATCGCGGGTCTGTGCTCAGCGGCTCGAGGCTGTATAGGCGGGCAGAGTTTCCCCTTTCATGCTCGCTAAGCTGAACCCTGTATCCTTACGCGTGGACGTCACGGCGATTTCGGGCTCAGTAATTCGATCGGCCTCGGCCAGGCTGATGTTGCTTGAGGGCACAATCAGGATGTACGCTTGGAATCTCTGAAACGGCTGGAAGCCCGCAGCGTGATTCAACATGGCTATTCCGTCGCAGATGCCACCATGTGTACCCTCGTCACGCTGGGCACGGCTCCGCCTTCAGCGTTGCCGGACGTTTAGGGCGACGGCTCACAGGTCGACCGATCCGAGGAATGCTATTCATGAATATTCAGCGCGGCGAGCCGGGTGCGCATACCGCAGCCGATACTCTCAACGATGGCCTCGGGAACGGTATTGTCGACGAGCGCGCCGAGCGCCTCCAGCGCGATCGGAACGGCTTCGTCCAGCTCCGCACAGATATTTTCAACCGTGCCCTTGGGCAAGCCAGCGGCACCGGCAGTCTGCTCGAAATGGCGGCGGGCAATCTGGTTGACCTGATAGCGATTGCGATCCCCGAGGGACATGGCCAGCTTAAACTGGTTCTGGGAAATCCGTCCCGCATCCACAACCGGCTGTGTGGTCAGGACATCATAGAGTTTCGTCAGCCAAAAGCCTCCGCCGGGCTGAAGCGCGATCGAGAAATTCTTGGCATGCCCGTCGGTGGCGCCAAGTAGCCAGAAGACGACCTGCGCCTTAAAGAACGCGTACCGGTCCTCATTCGCCCGGTCGCTCTCCTTCAACCGGTCAAGGATGTCCAGAACGCCTGGTCCACCCTCATTCTGATATTTTCGGGTCGACGGCACAGACAAGGCCTGACAGAAATCTTCCTGCGGCAGTCGCAGCAGGCGGCCGTCCTGCGTCCACAGTCTATCGAATCGCGTGATGCTGAGCGCAAGCTGGTCTTCGAACTCCGCGATCTCAGCTTCGGCAACGTCAAGGCCGAGCAAGGCGCAAAGCTTCAGGCAGACGTATTCGTTCTGCACACTGTCGGTGAGATCGATCTCGTTCTGAATGACGCCGATCGCCGGCTTCAGAATATGGGTCGTTGCCGTCGTGCCGGTCGGGCGGCACCAAACACCGTCCTTTTTCAACAGGGCGGTCTTGTCCTGGGCCCCGGCAATCGAAATGCGAAAGGCATCATCTTCCGGATCGAGCCCCAGAGGATTGACGTGCAGACCGCGGATGAGCGCTGCGATGCCCGCCTCGCTCATCACCGTTCCGGTCACCTCACCTGCCGCCCCCGGCGTGTCGTCCGGAGACAGGAATTGCAGGGCCCCCACGCAGTCGCGTCCGGTCACGGCCAGAAGCGAAAACGCATCGACCCCCTCTGCGCCAAGCCTCTCGGCCACGTTGCGCCGGACCCGGTCGGCATCGGGCAAGAGGTTTTCGAAGACATTGACGACCTGCTGACCCCGGAAGACCTCCTCCGAGAGAGGCAGCGAAATCGACACTGGCATAGCTCCCTCCCAAGCCACCCAGTCGGTATCATAGACAAAGGAGACGGCGCCGGAGCCAGCTTTTTCGATCCGGCCGACGGAGCGGGCATTCAGATAGATGTTCAGCCGCTGTGTCTGGGTCCGGCGCGCCATCAGAACAGATCTCCGAAATCCGCTTTGCTGCCGCGCTTAGCGACCACGAGTTCGAGGCCAAGGGCAGTCAATGCATCGAAAAAGACCTCCATGCGCGTCGCCGGTTCGCCGGCTTCCAGTTTGGACACGGTGGCTTGGCGCACCCGCATGCGTGCCCCGAGTTCAGCTTGCGTCCAGCCAGCCTCCATGCGCGCCTTGCGCACCATATCCCCTGCCATTCGCGGGCTCCGTACGAGGTCTGACATCGGCATATCTCCTTATACGCGTTCGCGCATGAAACCTATATATACGCGAACTCGTATAAATCAAGTTAATACGCGAATGCGTATGAATCGAATGCACATTTAGGCATCCCCCTCCCCTGCCCGCTATCGCGGGTCTGTTCGATAAGCCGGAGCACGTCACATCGATCATGTACGGGAGAGGTGGCTATTGGACGTGTCCACTCAACTATTGCAGGTGCTGTGGCCATAAGGGCCGCGATAAGGAAGCCGGCAATACTTAATCTCGGATTCCGCATCGCCTTGGCGCCGGTCCTGATCGGCCGCCTTACTCTTGCCCTGGTCACAATGATTCTTAATCGGTTGACGGGCTGGTCATATCCGTTTCGTCAACATGAACCACCAGCCAAGCCCGGCACTCCCGCCCCCGTTCCGGCCCATCGTCTTGCCCTATCTGATGAAGAATTGAGCGCGATCCTGAAAAAATATCGACAATCATTCAATCTCAGCGTTGAGGATCTGCACGCTCGCTAAAAAAGCATCTTCCATTTCATGAAGATGGCAGGTCAGCGACAATCCAATCACTGATAAATATCTAGCACTTTTTTGGCTGAGGCGTTTTCGCTCACATGACGCGCCACCCCCAAGCTGCTCTCAAGCAGGCGAATGACTATTTTCACGCGCAGTTTCAGGCGATTGGTCACCGAGACCGCAAGGTGGCAGAGAGAAACCGGATGGCCCAATCCTCATTCACCCGAACGCTCTTCTTCTACTACCTCCATGTCATCTCTTATGATTTCATCTTCGGCTATGCGATCTTCCCAGCCTATTTCCAGCTGAAGGGCGTCTCGCCTGAAGTCATCGGCGCGCTCCTTGCCTTCTGGGCCGGCTGCATCATCCTTTTCGAGATTCCGGCCGGCTTGCTCGGTGACATGATAGACCGACGCCGATTGCTGGTCCTATCGCCGCTCGTGAAGGGCGCCTGCTTCGTCATCTGGATTTTCGCGGACGGGCACGTCTCCCTTTACTTTCTCGGCATCGCGTTCTGGTCGCTCGCTTCGGCCCTGCGCTCGGGCACCAAGGAGGCGCTGCTTTACGAACATGTGGCTGTCCATGCGCAGGAGGCCAGGTATACAGCAATCCTGGGGAAGGAGCGGGCCTTCCAGGATGGCGCCACCCTGGCCGGCGCTGCGCTCGGCGGGCTTATCGCCAGCCAGAATCTCGAACTTGCCTTCTGGGCCTCTCTGGCCCCCCTTGGCATTTGCGCCCTGGCAGCGTGCTTCCTGACTGATATGCGCGTCACACCGCGCCAGAGCGCCCATGTGTCGCTGAAACAGGCCCCTGCCCTGCTGCGATCAACCTGGGGCGAGTATTTTGCCAAGGCGGACGTGCGCCATGTCACCCTCTATGTAGCGATCTGCGTGACCTTTCTCAGCACGCTCGAGGACTTCAACCAGCTGTTCCTGCTGGCGATCAAGATGCCGGTCTGGTCGATCGGCATCACGATGGCGTTGATGGGACTGGCGCGCCTCGCCCTCGGCTATCATGCCGGCAAGTTCGAGCATTTTGCCGCGCTCAACTGGCTCGCGCCAATGATCTGCGGGGGCGCCCTGCTCGTGTCCGGCTTCCTTGCGCCCGTTTTTGCCCTGTGCGCGCTTGCCATTGCCTACATTCTTGTCGCGCCGCTCATGGTCCTGACCATGAGCCGGTTCCAGAAGGCGCTGGATGGCGCCAACCGAGCGACAACGACATCGGTGATGAGCGCACTCATTGAAGGGCTCTCAGTGGTCTACAACATTGCCATCGCGCTCTTGTTCAGTCACCTGACAGTCCTGAAGACCTACCAGGTTGCCGGGGCCTATCTCCTCCTGGTTGCCATTTGGGAACTGACGCGAAAACGCCCCGCTGTCCCGCTGGTGAACGTCGCATAGATAACAAAAAAACTTCACAGAAATGACGTTGAACGAAACAACCACGTTTCGTAAGCAGACGGCGCTCGGCTTACCGGCAACTTCTTGACGCAGACACCTTTTCACCACCCCCGATTTTCTGTCTGCGTGGGACCAGGGCTTAGAAGTTCGAGGCAGTGTCCAGTTCTGGACGATGCCCGAAGGTCTTCTATTGCGCGCCCTTTGCCTTCGGGACTCTCCAGACTTTTTGCCAAACGCCAAGCGGGAGACGAACGATGGTTTATGAATTTACGGGGACTTCTTTTCGACACGCATTGCGGGCGACCGCATGCGCTTTTTCAACCTTCTCCCTGATGGCCGTCGCCGCCATGGCGGTGCCAATTGGCGCCAGCGCCCAGGAACTCCAGACCGGACAGGTCCGCGGGCAACTGACTGACGCCGGAACGCAATCCCCACTGTCGGGGGCCCAAATCACGCTGGTCGAAACCGGCGCTGTGACGGCAAGCCAGGAAGGCGGGCGTTTCACTTTCAGGAACGTGCCGGCGGGTACGTATACGCTCAAAGTGTCCTATATCGGCCTTGCAGACTACACGGTGCCGGTAACGGTGCCTGGCAACGCCATTGCCGAGGTCGCCGTTGCCATGCCGGACCGGATGACGATGGACCGGATTGTTGTTGTCGGTCAGCGCGCGGCGCAAGCCTCTGCCCTGAACCAGCAACGCGTCGCATCGAACCTCTCAAACGTGATCTCTTCCGACCAGGCGGGCCGCTTCCCGGACTCGAACGCTGCAGAAGCCCTGCAGCGCGTTCCAGGTGTTGCCATCAATCGCGAGGAGAAGGGCGGCGAGGGCCGCTATATCTCGATCCGCGGCCTCGATTCCGGGCTCAACAATTTCAAGATCAACGGTATCAACGTCGCCCAGACAGACAAGGAAACGCGCCGCGTGCCTCTGGATGTCGTGCAGGCTGACGCCCTGGCAAAGATTGTCGTCAACAAGACCCTGCTTCCCGACATGGACGGCGACGGGATCGGTGGATCCGTCGAGCTGGAGACCGGTTCGGCCTTCGACCTGAAAGAGCGCCTCATCCGCTTCAACCTGGAAGGCAATTACAACGACTTTGCCAACAAGCTCGGCGGCAAGGTGTCGGCGACCTATGGCGACACGTTCGGCGCCGAAGACCAATTGGGCGTGCTGGTGTCCGGCACGTACAACAAGCGCCATACGCTCGGTTACAACAACCTCCAGGATGAGGAATACGTCCCCTATTTCGAGCAGGATGAAGGCGAGCCGATCGACATGAGCGACGGCAATACGCTGATCCCTTGGTGGTTCGGCCTCGGTAATTTCGATAATGAGCGGGAGAATATCGGCGCCTCGATCGCGCTCGACTACCGCCTCGATGCCAATACGAGCCTCTATGCGAAAGGCAGCTATAACCGCCTTGAAGACGTGGAACTGAGCAGCGGATTTTTCATCATCGCCGATGATGACGAACTCTACCAGGATGGCGTCTTCAATCCAGAAGGCGGAACCACCTACCAGGTGCGCAGCGAATACGAAGAATCGGTCTTGACCAACAGCACCCTGACAGTCGGCGGCTCGACCGCGCTCGACCAGTTCGTGTTCGACTACTCGGCTGGCTATGCGCGCGGCATTTTCGAGGAGCCGAACGATTACGAAGTCGCGTTCGAATACGAACTCACAGGCCCTGTGCTCTACGACTATTCAGACAAGTATTTCCCGCAGCCCCAGCTGAGCGACGCGGATGCCGCCGCCATTCGCGATCCCTCAAACTTCGTGCTGGGAAGCAATGATATCGACCTTGATGATTCCAAGGACGAGAAATACATCGCGCAGTTCGACACGACCTATGATCCTGGCTCGACCTGGCTCTCCTATATCAAGGGCGGCGTGAAGTTCCAGCGGTCCAGGCGCGCCCTCTACGAGGAGAACGTCCTTGACGCCCAAGGCGACCTTGCGCTTGTCGGCTCAGGATTTGAAGGCGGTTTCCTGGACACGTCCGACATTGGATCGCCCTATGGCACGATCCTCAAGCTCAATCCGGGATCGATCCGCAACTGGCGCTCAATCGCCGGGCAGCTTGTGGCCGATGGCGTCCTGGAAAACGACTATGATGGCGAACCGCGTGACGAAGACAGCTATACCGGGACCGAGGACATCTATGCCGGTTACCTGATGGCCGAAGCCGTACAGGGCGATTTTGAATTCATCGGCGGCGTAAGGGTCGAGTATCTCGATTTTACATCGGACGGTTTCGAAGTGATCGAAACGGACGACGGCGAAAATGTTGCGCCCCGCACATCCACGTCGAACAATACGCAGGTCCTGCCGCGGATCCAGGTCAACTATCGGCCAACCGAAAAACTGGTCGTTCGCGGCGCGGCATTCACCTCGCTCGCACGGCCTGAATTTGCCTTCCTCAACGCCGCGACCGAAATCGAGATTGTCGATGATAACAGTATCGATGCTTTCGTCGGCAACCCCAACCTGAAACCGGCCTATGCCTGGAACTTCGATCTTGGCGCGGAATACTATCTGAGCAGTATCGGCATGGTCTCGGCGAACGCGTTCTACAAATCCATCGACGACTTCATTTTCGTCGATGCGGCGCCTGAGGGCGAGGTCACGATCCCTGCACTCAATGCCCGTTTCCCGGGCTACACGATCGACGTCGAGACGGTCTTCAACGGGAACCGGGCCGAAGTCTACGGCATCGAACTCGCCTACATGAACCAGTTCACGAGCCTTAAAGGGCTATGGGGCGGGTTCGGTGTGTATGCCAACGTGACCCTTCAGGAAACCTCGGCAGATATCGGGCTGGACGGACGCGACGGCGTTCCCTTCTTCAACGCGCCGGATTATGTCGGCACCGCCGCGCTGACCTATCAGAAGTACGGAATCGAGGCGAACCTTGCCTATACGTTCCGGGGCGATTCCCTTGAAGAGCTGGGCCCCTACCTGATCGACAAGTACCAGCAGGCTTACAACACGCTCGACGGGCAGCTGCGCTACGCGGTCACCGAGAAGGCCAGTGTCTATATCAACGCCATCGATATCCTGGACGATGGGCTCGATCCCGTGGTCAACAAGACGCTTGGCAAGGAAGGGCGCTATCCCGAAGATGTGACGTTTAACGGCCGGACGGTCACCTTCGGCGTCACGGTCGAATTCTGATGCCGGCAGAGGGCCTTGAAGACATGCGTATCTCGAATGATCGCGGCCGAACGAGGCCCTACGCCAAGCGAACAGAGGCTGCCCCCTTGGGCAGCCTCATTTCCCGCAGGACCGTCCTGATCGGGATGGGTGCCAGCGCCGCCAGCCTGGCTGCCTGCAAGACCCCTGTCGCGCGTGAAGGCTCCACCCTGGCATTCCGGGAAATATCCCTCATGAAGACACCAGGCGAAGTCCTGCCGGAAGGGTATCGCTCACGCGTCATCATCCGATGGGGCGACGCCCTCTTTGAAGACGTCCCGGACTTCGATCCTGCAACGCTGACCCCGGACATCGCTGCCCGGCAGTTTGGCGTCAATAATGACTTTCTCGCCTTCCTGCCGCTCGGCGATGATCCCTCACGCGGCCTGCTATATGCCAATCACGAATATCCGAACCCGCACCTTATGTGGACGGGCCTGTCCGAGCATAGCGCCGCCCGCGAGATGACGGACAATCAGGTCGCCGTCACCATGGCGAGCGTAGGTGGTTCGGTTGTGGAGTTGCGCAAGGCCGACGGTGCCTGGCAGCCCGTGCGCGACAGTCAGTACAATCGCCGCATCACGGCCACCACGCCAATGCGTATCTCCGGACCGGCCGCAGGTCATCCGAGACTCCAGACCCAAGCCGATCCGACCGGTACGCGCGTGCTCGGAACGTTGTCCAATTGCAATGGCGGCGTGACGCCCTGGGGCACGATCCTGACATGCGAAGAAGGCGCCGGCGAGATATTCGGGGGCGACTGGCAATCGGCGCCGGACCACGCGCTTCTCAAACGCTATTACTATGACGACACCGACAATGACCGCTGGGGCTGGACCCGCGTCGCTCCGCGCTTCTCGCTTGAGAATGAACCCAATGAACCGAACCGGTATGAATGGGTCGTCGAGATCGACCCCGCCGATCCGACATCAACACCAGTGAAACGCACGGCCCTGGGGCGGTTTGCGCACGAGGGCGCAAGCACAATCTTGGCACCCGACGGCCGCGTCGTGGTCTATCTCGGCGACGATTGGGAATTTGAATATTGCTACCGGTTTGTCAGCACGCATCCGGTGCGGCCCGGCGGCGCGGCAGCCAACCGCGACCTGCTTGATGAGGGCGTGCTGTTCGTCGCGCAGTTTGAAGCGAACGGGCAGCTGAAATGGATTCCGCTTGTGTTTGGCCAGGGACCCTTGATTCCCGAAAACGGATTCCACTCCCAGGGCGACGTGCTGATCAATACACGCGGCGCCGCTGACCTTGTCGGCGCAACGCCGATGGATTCGCCCGAAGGCTTTGCGCCCAATCCGGTAACTGGAACCGTGATCATCGCGCTCACCAGCAATGACGACCGCAGCGATCCAGACCCCGCCAATCCCCGCGCCAATAACCGGTACGGGCACTTGCTGGAACTGCGGCCACCTCAGACCGTCAATGGCCGTGACCATGCTGCGGATACGTTCGCATGGGAAGTGCTCGCGCTTTGCGGCGATCCCGCGACCCCGGACCACGCGACCAGGTTCCATCCGGCCACCTCCTCGAATGGCTGGTTTACCGATCCGGACAATATCGGATTTGATCCCACAGGACGTCTCTGGATTTGCACTGATGGTGTACAACCGAGCGGCCATGACGGGCTTTATGCAATGGACCTGGAAGGCTATGGGCGCGCCCTGCCGAAATTGTTTTATGCCCCGCCTGCCGGCGCCGAGTGCTGCAGCCCTACCTTCATCGACAATGGCGCAACCCTGCTCCTCGGGATCCAGCATCCGGGCGAAGGCGCCGCGTCGCTAGACCTGACACCGACGCGGTGGCCGGACTTCGATCCGACGCGCCCGCCGCGCCCATCGATTGTCGCGATCAGGCAAGTGGCTGGGCGGTCAGTCGGCGACTAGGCAGATGGTATCCAATATGTTCCGCCGGATCTTACTGCATGAGGCGATCGCCGGGGACCAGTACGGTTGCGGCACGCTCCCTACCAGCGCGGGGCACTGCGCTCCCCTGCCCTGCCCTGCCGTCTCCGGCATGACGCTGACCGAGCCTTGAACGCGCGTGACCGACACACGGTCACGCGCGGTAGACGTCGAACCTCTTGGGCGGCGCACGGTAAATCAGGCGAACAGGTTGCGGCGGTGCGCCCGCGCGATCCGTGCCATCTCGCTGTCCGGTATCTGGGCCGCTTGCGCATGCTCATGCCATTTGGCGACGGCCTGAGAGACCTCCGCCAGGATGGTTTTGGCCCTGGCTGGCTTGATGCCGCCGACGCCCGCGAAGGCGATCAGGTCGTCGATCTCGAATCTGTCACGCTTGCCGTTGACGCTCATCTGATGCTGGCGCGTCCACGCACCGGACGGATTGTAGGAATAGGCGATATCAAAAGCGGGCGACAGGCGCCAGACGCCTTGCCGGTCCATCAGGAAGGCGATGTTCTTGACGTGGTCGTCCTGGTTGCGGGCGACGAGATTGAAGAAGGTCCGTCGTACCTGCCGCTCGACATCGCGCGTCGGCAAGCCGAGCCGCCGGATCGCCTGTAGCACCTGTTCATAGGCATAGGCGCCGGCGGAATTGAAATCATAATGCATGAGCGCGCCGAGCGACTGCATGTGCAGCTTCGCCCCGGTCTGCGTTCTGTCAAACCGCTGGGTCATGAAATGCGCGCGGCCCCCCTCCAGGTGGAGGTTGCAGTCTTCCATGTCGATGCCTGCCGCACGGGCCATCAGGGAATAGGCATATTCGATCCGGCCAAAGCCTTGCGGGTCAGCCAGCTCCTTGTCGCGGTTGGCGTCCACGCCGTCAAATTTCATCAGCCACTGGCTGAACCCCTCGCCCGACGGCGCCTGGCCCGAGCGGAATTCGCCCGTATCCGGATTCCAGGCGAGGACAGCCTTGGCGCGCGCACCGCCTGCCGAGGTACCGACCCGGAGAATGTCTTCAATCGCGTGTTGGTCGTCGACGCCGGTAAACTTGCCTTCCAGCGCAATCCTGTCATCGAGCACACGATTGGCGAGCGCGACCAGCGCTTCAATGTCGACCTGCCGTGACGTGTTGGGTGCATCGCTCATTAAAGGCCTGAATTCGAGCGCGCCCATGCCGCGCGTGCCTGTATAGCAAAGACGCTCAACCGGCGTGAAGCTTCCCGGTTCACGTCCCCGGCGCGATAGCCACGCATTGATGAGCGCATTGCCAAACTTGTCTGGAAGGCTGTCGGCCAGAAGGCCAGGCAGGCCCTTGAACGTTTCGCGCGACAGCGATGGAAACTCATAGGGCGCGTCTGTCAGCGGCATCATCATTGGGGCGACCTGGATATCGGACGCGGCAAACTCCGGTGTATACTGGAACACGCCGATTTCGCGGTCCGGCAGCCAGGTCACCGCGCCGATGTCACTGCCCCACAAGATGACACGGGCCGTATCGGTCATGCGTCAGGTTCCGTGTCGCCCCAGGCCCACGGGGCGGTGGCGGATCGCTTGCTACTGGCGCGCTGGCGTTCGCCGCCGTCGAGACGGACGCGGTCGACAGGCCGGACAGCGGGATCGGGCAATAGCGCGGCCAGGTGATCGGTCAGCCTCAAGGCCTGCATGATCCGGATAAAGGAATCGAGCGATATGGATTGGCCGTCGGCAAGCCGTGTAAGCGTGCTTCTGGAGACGCCCGCTTCGTCGGCAAGGTCGGCCTGGCTGATATTGCGGCTCAGGCGAATCTCGTCGAGCCGCTTGCAAAGCGCCTCAATGAGCGCCTGGCTGGAGGAGGTTGCGAAGTCAACTTTATGCGTCATTTATCCTGCACAATACTCTTTATTTGCCGACAATGCGTCAGATATAGGACACTATATCACTCGAATTAATAAATCCTGTATACGTCTTTTTTGACGCATAGTGGCCAATAATATCTTGTATTGCATCAAATATGCCGCTTTATATAGCGCGTGTTGTCTAGAGTGCTATCGGAGGCGCTGACTCTACCAGCATAGGTACGGCAACGCTTGCGCCGCAGGTGACCAGACTCTCGTCCCCCGAGCGACTGAGTTCTAGCCAGGGGTAGAGTTTGAGTATCTCGGCAACATGTCCTGGTCGCCTGCCGAGAAGGCGCCCATGAGATGCTGCAGCCAATGCAGGATCGCCCACGCGGAGCTGGATTTCGGAATAGTGGTTGAGCGCGGCAATCGCTTCAGCGAGCGTGACGTCCGTGAACTGCAGGATACGCCTCTGCCAGGTGAGGGTCTCGCTTGTGTCGACTTGCATGAGGGCTGCGATGGCGCCGCCGCTTAGAATAAGGCCCATTGATAACGATTTTTACGTCTGGCCTCATTATTGATATGAAATGAGGACGCACGGTTACTGACGGTGGCAACGGCGGGCCAGAAGACACACTTCATTTGCATTGAGCATGATGAGGGGAAAGCAGCAATCTACGGCCTTAGATCAAGCCTCCAGAATCATATTCCAGCGGCGCCGCATCCCGGCAACGCCGCCCAGCGTACCTGATGTGTTCAAACAGGCGCTGCTGGAACGAGATGAATCGCTTTTCAACATCATGCGCGGGATTGGGTCTGGGGCTCTTCCTGGCTGTGCTCGCCTCCCCCATGGCTGCCGGAAATCCCGGGCCGCTTGGCCCGAAGGCAATGCACTATCCGCCAGCGGTGCAGGCCGCTGCCTTGCAGACGGGCACAAGGCGCCTCAACGCCGGCGAAGCAACCCAGGCTGCCCGTCTCTTCATCAATAGCGGTCGCGAGCGTGGGGATGCACGCTTGGTGCAGATCGGCCTTGATACGCTGGCCCCGTTTCTTGACACGCAGGCCGATGCGCAGGTGCAGGTCCTTGCGGCGATTGGACGACAATATCTGCATGATTTCGACGGTGCGCTCACCCTGCTCGACAGCGCCGCTCATCTGCAACCTGCCAATCCCGGCTTGCTGCTTACACGTGCCAACATTCTTGTCGTTCAAGGCCGCTTTGGAAATGCACGAACCGATTGCCGCGGGCTCGCGCGGTCCGGCGCATTCGATCTGGCGTTGATCTGCGCTGCAACGACGGAGATGCTTTCGCCGGGCGCCCCGGCCGCATATGACAGGCTCGCGGGATACATGGCGCTAAAGCCCATAATGGAACCGCCGATGCGCGGTTACGCCTATAGTGTCCTTGGAGAGATTGCCTGGTACACGGATCAGCCCGAGACAGCAGAGCGCCAGTTCACCCGTGCCATCGCCGCCGATCCGGACAATATACGGTCCGCCGCACTGATGGCCGATTTTCGCCTTCGCCAGGGCGACCCTGCCCGTGCCCTGCACGCCCTTGAAGGCAAGCCGCCGACAGACGCAATACTTGTGCGTCGGGCGATCGCCTGCAAACAGCTTGAAAAGCCGACCTGCCTTCTCAAGGCGCGCAGACAGCTTCGCGCCCATCTCGCTGCCGAACGCAAACTGGGAAGCTTTGCCCATGCGCGCGAGGAAGCGCGGTTCCTGCTCGATGTCGAGGAAAGGCCTGACGAAGCGCTGGAGCGGGCCCGGCTCAACTGGACCCTTCAGAAGGAGTTCGAAGATGCCGATGTCCTTCTGCGCGCGGCGCGGCAGGCTGATGACAACACTGCTGCAGCGATTGTCACGACGTGGCTGTCTGACAACAATCTCTCGATTCCCGCTCTCGGGGCGCAGGCTGCTCCAGCCGCAGCGACACGATTTGTTTCAATGCCCAGAACTGGATCTCAGCCTTGAACACTTTCAATAATCCCCGCGCGCTGCTCGTTGCGTTCCTCGTTCTGTTACTATTACCCCCAGCCGCAATGGCCCATACGGGAGAAGGCCTGACGGGCGGGTTCCTGAGCGGGTTTGTCCACCCTATCCGCGGATGGGACCATGTTGCCGCGATGGTGGCTGTGGGCCTATGGGGGACGTTCCTCGGTCGGCCGGCAATCTGGATGCTTCCCGTCGTGTTTCCGCTGGTCATGGCTCTGGGCGGCGCCATCGGGGTGATGGGACTTCCGCTGCCGGGCGTCGAAACAGGTATTGCACTTTCGTCCGTCGTCCTCGGCGCGCTGATCCTCGGCAAGGCGCAGCTACCATTGTGGAGTGCCGTCATTCTTGTCGGGATATTTGCGATCTTCCATGGTTATGCCCACGGAATTGAGCTGCCCACTGCCGCGAACCCGGTGTCGTTTGCGATTGGGTTCGTTTTTGCAACAGGCTTGCTCCATCTTGCCGGCATCGGTTTGGGCCGGGTGACGGCCCTGCCGCGCGGCGCCATCCTCGTGCAAGCGGCCGGAGCGTTGATTGCTGCGACCGGCACCGGATTCCTGCTGGGCGTATTCTGATGAATGTATGCCAGGCGTGACCCATGCAAGCCTCGTCGCATTTCTCTTGTCTGGTGCAGGTGATGTGCAGGCAGGGTATGTGTCTGACGACCTGAAAGTCGCGCAGATCATGCTGGTGCTCGCTGCCGGCATGTTCATTCCGGGCCTGGCAGGGTCGGGCCTGAGGCCTGCCGGTGCTGCGCTTGTGGCAGGCGCAGGCGCAGGCCTCCTGCTTGCTGTCTGGCTAGGCGCGCCGCGCGTTCTACCCGCACTGCTGATTTTAATTTCAGCCCTGCTCGGTATAGGCGTGGCGATGCGCTTCAGAACTTCAGGAACCCTTTCCTCCTTGATCATTCTTTTGATTGGCATTGCCTTCGGACTTGCCTGCATTCCGTTCAACGCCCGCTTTCCAGCAGCGCTTGGTCTCACAGCGACAAACCTGATAGCCGGCGCAGGCGCCATGATTTGCCTCACGTTTCTGGTGTCAGGTCTCGTCGCTGAAGCGGCGCCCGCATGGCGCGCCATCGCCCTCAGGATCGCCGGGTCATGGATCGTCGCAATAGCCGTCCTGCTCATCGCCGTCAGCTGGCAGGCGACCATTTTATGAACTGAACGACAGATTGTTTGTCCGTGGGTGCACCAGTGGAAGAGCGGGACACGTATCTTCCATGCGCCTGCTCCTCAAGGGCGTGTTTACAACCCGCCTTCCCACGCCATCGGCATCCTCGAGTTTTGGACGGGGAGCTTCGAGCGATAGGCCAACCTGGAGACTACCAATGCTACTGAAGCGCTCTCTATTGATATCTGGCGCGGCCATCGGAGCCCTTTGCGCTGTGGCCATCCCAAGCTGGGCATCCAGCCACCGCGAAGCGCCCGGCACGACCGAACAGCCCAAGATCGACGGGACCGATTTTTACATGTTCAAGAGTTACGAACCAGGCCGCGACCAGTTCGTTACCTTCATCGCGAACTACCAGCCGCTTCAGGATCCATATGGGGGCCCGAACTATTTCACCATGGATCCGGACGCGCTTTACGAGATCCATATCGACAGTGACGGCGATGCCGTCGAGGACCTGACTTTCCAGTTCGACTTTGACAACCGTCTCGTCAACGACACCGGCGTCACCCTGAATATTGCCGGCAAGGATATTCCCATTGCCCTTCGTGCAGCAGGCCCTGTGGGGGCGCCAGAAGACGGCACGCTCGGCGAAAACGAATACTACTCACTCACCCTGGTGTCTGGCGACCGCCGGTCGGGCACACGCGATGCGATCAAGAATGCCAGTGACGGTTCAACAGAGTTCGTCAAGCCACTCGACAATGTCGGTAACAAGACAATCGCCGACTATCCGGCTTATGCAAGTCAGTTTGTGTATGATGTCACAATCCCGAACTGCGCCGTCAACGGACGCGTCTTCGTCGGTCAGCGGGCAGAAGCCTTTGCCGTCAATCTGGGCGAAATCTTCGATCTCGTGAACCTTGTGCCGATCGAAGGTGACAGCGCTCCTGGCGCAGGTGACGGCGGCGGATTTCCCGGCGGCATCACGCAGGATCGCGCCAATGACGATCTTGTCGGCAAGGCAAATGTCACGTCGCTGGCGATCGAGGTTCCGGTGGATTGCCTTGTAGGCTCGGGCAATGGCGTCATCGGCGCCTGGACAACTGCCAGCCTTCCGCAGGCCAATATCGAGGACCCGCTGCCAACTTATGCGCAGACTTCGCTCTATGGCGGCGCTTATGTCCAGCAGTCACGCCTTTCGGCGCCACTGGTCAATGAAGTTGTAATCGGTCTGCCGCAAAAGGATCTCTTCAATGCAGCCGAACCGACACAGGACAGCGCGCTGGCCGACTATGTGACAAATCCGACCCTGCCTGCCATCCTCGATCTTCTGTTCAGGGACGCAGTCAATCAGACCCTTGGAACCAGCATCGATAATCTTGCCCCAACCAACATCCCGCGGGACGATCTCGTCGCGGCCTTCCTGACAGGCATTCCAACCCTCAACCAGCAGGCCACCATCACGCCTTCGGAAATGATGCGGCTGAATACCGGCATTGCCCCGACCCCGCGCGCTCAGCAGAGCACGTTCGGTGTGGCAGGTGATGATCTGGCCGGCTTCCCGAACGGCCGCCGCCCCGGTGACGATACAGTGGATATCGCCCTCAGGGTCGTAATGGGTGCGCTCTGCTATCCGGTGCCAATCAACGGAACACCGACCGACCTCGGTTTCTGTACATCCGATGATGCCCCGGTCGGCAATGTCCCCTTCACCGACGGTGCGCCGATCAGCGCGACAGAGTTGAAGAATGCATTCCCCTACCTGAACGATCCGATCGCAGGGTCGCCCAACAATTAAGGACAGATCCTATGACTGCGAACATTTGGAAACCTTTGAGGCTGGCAATGCTGGCCGGAGCCGCCAGCCTCACGCTCGCTGCCTGCGGGAATGGCGGCGGGAATGATGTCTTCATGCCGCCCTCGCCACCTCCACCCCCACCGCCGCCAGCCAATTTCGAGGCCCAGTTCGGTGCCGGGTTTGCAGCGGCTTTCGGGAATATGGCGACGGATGATCCCAATCCGGTCACTGCAGGTGACGTTAACGCCATAGACAAGACAGCCGACCCGGTTGACGTGCCCGATCCGTCCTAGCACTGACGACATCATTCCAAATGACGGCGGCGGACACCATGTTCGCCGCCGTTTCTATATTCCGGTATCTCGCCGGATGACCCGGACCTCGACCCGGGCGCCGCTCCCCCGCCGCTCGAGCAGGCTGAGTGAATGGACCTGGGCGCTGCCCCAGCTGACAGAGACATCTACAGAAATAAACAGGCTTGTAAGAGCGGTGCCGGCCGGCGCGATCAAGCCGGTCTTGCTCATGTTTTCGCGGCTAATGTATGTCTCGCGGCTGCGAAGGGCCATAAGCCTGCCGGCCGCAAGCGGGTTGTCAAAAAGGGCGGCGATCAGGCTGTTACTTGCGGTGTTGAGATTAACCGGTGTCGGTTCTGGCAAGGCACAGGAAAAGTCCTTGAGTATGGCAATGTCGGTTTCCGGAAAGCCCAGGGCCGCCAGGTCTTGCAAGTCATTCACGGGACCATGCAGTGCCAGCGCAGCTGCGACGCGAACCTCAAGTCCGCTATCCTCGCCTGATGCCGCGACGATCCGACCTAGCATGGCCCTTGCCGCGAGATTGCCATCGGCGAGATTATTGAGGTTGAAAAGCGACTGCTCGTCACGGATGGTCACCGACAGGGACCCTCTAGATGTCGTGATTGGTGATTGCGATGCCAGATACCAGGCTTCACCATAATGGTCGACATCCGATCCGGCCTCACCATCCTGTCTGAAGGCGGAAACGACAGAAGCCTCCGCACCGCGCAACAGGGCCTGCGCCTGAATCCGATCGGCCGACCTTTCCGTGAAACTGGTGGCCTGATCCTGCACAGTCATCAGCGTTAACGCCATTGCGCTTGCGAAGGCGACAATCACCAGAACCTGAACGAGGACGATACCGGATTCGGTTTGTTTCATGGCGCGAACGCATCCGGCAACTCGAACAGTCCCTGGACTGTTCCGGTGAGGGCTCCGGGTTGATCGGGCATGCGCATCTCGATACGCACCGCCCTCGGTTGAAGCGCGTCATCAGATGGCCAGCGCGTCCACTCGGTCATGCCTGAATCAATGACGGTGAACCTCACATCGCTAACGGGAAAAAAGCTGGTTGCGCCGTTCAGGCAGTCGTCCGGTTTACGCCGGAGCGCGCCGTCTTCCATGGCCAGCGTGAGCGGCTTCCTCGCCCCACACACCTGCGTCAGGATCGTCAGCGCGCCCGTGTCGAGCGTGAGGGATGCCGGGTCGGCCTGTGCAAAATCATCCGTCAGGTCCGACAGGATCACTTGCAAGTCCTGCAGCCTGTCGTAGCGGGAACCGATGCGGGACTGAAGGCCTGCCAGCGTATCGACGAGCGTAAAGCCGGCAAGGCTCACCAGGCTCACGATGGCGAGCGACACGATCACTTCAATCAATGAAAAACCCTGGTCTGCACCAAGGCGCCTGTTGCCTGCATCCAGATCCTGCCCGCCTGTCGTATCTGAAGCCGCAATGCGGAGCCAAAGGCATGTCGCCACCCTCTCAAGGCCACGACGACCCGTCCTATCGGTCATCTTCCCCCTCCCCTGATTGGCACATATGGGGCGCTGCTGCAGGCTGCGGATTGATCACGTTCATCGCAGCACTGGCTGCATCTGCCCCCGCAGAGCTTGTCGGCACGTTTGGTCCGCCATTAAGTGAAGCTTCCTTTTCCGGATCTTTCTGGCACGGTAGCGCCCGCATGCCGCAGGGCAGCGCAGTCGGATGGGCGGTGTCACCCCTGGAGACCATCCAGACGGGATCTCCTTCAGGCAGATGGTCATTTGAGGACGCAGACTCACGGCTGATCGGCCGGATGAAACTTGGCAGGAGCCTGTCACTGACGGATATCACGGGGGTCGTCGCGATTGCAGACCTCAGCCATATGGCAGATGCCGATCCTGGCACCTGCGGCCTCTCAGCCCGCATCGATAATGCGCAGCTGATATTGGTCGACGATCGGATAATGCTGGATGGCGTAGCCACAACCCGTGCCGGTCGATGCGCAGAGCGGGATGTGCCAGCTCTGGATGTGGTCTCCGCTGCAACTGACGGATCGAGCAAAATCAGTGTGCGCGCCGCAGGAACGGTCTTGTCCACGGTCGCCTTGGGGAAGCGGGGCAACGCTGTTATAACCGTCACCCCCGCCGGGTCCCGCCTTTTTCTGGGACGCGACACGGCCTCTGAAACCATTCTTGAGATAGGATTGCGTGGCACTCAATCAGACTCCTGACAGCGTGTTGAGGCTGACAATCGGGGTCAGGATCGCCATGACGATAAAGAGCACGATGCTGCCCATGACCAGCAGGACCATCGGTTCCATCAGGGCCACCAGTGCCTTGGTCTGGGCCGCAAGTTCCTTCTGTTGATCCCTTGCTGTCCGGGCCAGTGCCGGACCAAGCTCGCCCGATCGCACGGCGCTGGTCACAATGGCCAGCATCATGGGCGGCACGACACCGGTGCGCGCGAGCGCTTGGTCCAGTGCCATGCCTTCAGCAACCTCGCTGGCTGCCATCCGGATCCGGTCAGCAACATGATCATTGCTGGCCACCCCCGCCGCTGTCCTGAGTGCGTGCACAAGCGGTACGCCGGATTGAATTAGAATGGCAAGGGTCGAGGACACTTCGGCGGCTTGTCGCCGCCGTGTGAACGGGCCGAGCAAGGGTGCCTTCAGCGACCACCGTCCCCACAAACGGCCACCGGCCGGACGTCTCAGCGCCCAGATCATGCCTGCGTAAATCAGTGCAAAAGACAGCAGCATGACACCACCAAAGTGCCGGAGAAATCCAGACATGCCGATCAACAGCTCGGTTGAAATTGGCAGGTCCGTCCCCCGGCGCTGGTACACGGCAACGACATCGGGCACGACCTTCGTCAGGAGAAGGATGATCACCGCGCCGGAAACGAGGGCAAGAAAGGCCGGATAGATTAGGGCCAGCTGCAAGGTCTGGCGGTTCTCCTGACGCGTTTCGGTGTAATCGGCCAGATGCTCCAGTACGATGTCCAGGCGCCCGGAGGCCTCGCCGGCGGCGACGGACGAAATGTACTGTCTCGGAAAGGCGCTGCCCTGGGCCGATAGCGCATCCGCCAGGCTGCGTCCGTCGATAATCTGGTTGCGGACTTCACCCAGAACGGCCCTGACCCGGCCCGGCAGGTCCTGGCGGGCAACAGCAGCGAGGGCTTCCTCGAGCCGGATGGCGTTGGAAACGAGTGACGCGAGCTGCCGCGTGATCAGGGTCAGGGTCTTGGCGCCGATCGCTCGTCTGCCGCGCCTGCCTGTCGCGGCGCCTTGCAAGCCACGCGATCCGGCAGACGTCGGAACAATCCGTACAGGCAACAGGGCCTGACGCCTCAGCGCATGCCGGGCTTCCACGAGGGAGGGTGCCGTGAGGATGCCGCTGCGAGCCTTCCCCGCTTCATCCACGGCATTGTAGCGGAATTCCGTCATGTCGCCGCACCTGTGTCGGCTGCAGCGAGCACTTCTTCAACTGTCGTTATGCCATCCCGGATACGGGTTGCACCGTCCATTGACAGACTGGGTCCGCGTTCACGCGCGCGCGCAACCAGCTCCTGTTCGGATACGCCCGCATGTATGCGCTTTTCCATCTCACCGTCGATTTCGACGACTTCGTAGATCGCCGTCCGGCCGCGATAACCCTGGCCTGCGCAGGCGGCACAGCCTGCGGCGCGATGGACCGGCATGCCTGTATGAGCGCCGGTCCCAAGGCGGGCCGCTTCGGCTTGCGTCAACGTATCGGCAACCTTGCAGTCATCACAAAGTCGCCTCACAAGCCTCTGGGCGATCAGCCCTGAGAGAATTGTCGCCAGCAAGTAGCGGTCGACGCCCATGTCGATCAGGCGCGTGACGCTTGCGATGGCGCTGGTGGTGTGGAGCGTTGACAGCACGAGGTGGCCGGACGTGGTTGCCCGCACGGCTGCAGAGGCCGTTTCCGCGTCACGGATTTCGCCGATCAGGATCACATTGGGGTCCTGACGCATCAGGACGCGGACACCCTCGGCAAAGGTGACGCCTTTTTGAGGGTTCACTTGCATCTGTCCGATCCCGTCAAAGGCGTATTCGATCGGATCTTCCACGGTCATGATGTTTCGCGAGCGATCATTGAGATAGGTGATGGCCGAATAGAGTGTCGTTGTCTTGCCCGACCCTGTCGGACCTGTGACCAGGATCATGCCGCCCGGCTTGGCCAGAAGCCGCTCAGTCACCGCCAGATCACGGACAGTCATCCCGAGTTGGGTCAGCCTGAACTGAGCCGTGGTCCTGTCGAGCAATCGCAGGACCACGCGTTCGCCATACTGCGACGGAATGGTCGAGACCCGCACGTCGACGTCATGGCCACCCACGTTCAGAGTGACCCGGCCATCATGCGGTTTGCGCTTCTCCGCGATATCCAAACCGGCCATGACCTTGATGCGGCTCACCAGCATCGGCGCCAGGCTCCGCTTGGGCTCAATTCGGTCACGCAGCACACCATCAATGCGGAAGCGGATAACCAGTCGGGTCTCATGCGGTTCGATATGAACGTCCGACGCCTTTTCTCGGATGGCTTCCGACAGGAGGGCGTTGATCAGCTGCACGACCGGTGCATTTGCCCGCTCGTCGAGAATATCCTCGGAAGCGGCCGCATCATCTGCGAGCGTTGCAAGGTCGGAACTGGACTCTGCGGCAAGATCGGCAGCCCGGCTGGCGCTCGATTTGTAGGTTTCGGCAAGAAGAGCTTCAAACTCGGATGCGCCTACCTGCCTGAATCCATCAATCCTGCCTGACAACCTCTGGCATTCAAGGAGGACTGGCAGGCTGATGGACTCGCGGTGGAGCAGAACAATACCGGAATCTTCGTCGCCCGACAGCAGAGTGCCGGATCGCAACGCGAAGGCGTAGGGAAAACGCTGTGCCTCCGTGCTCATATGCGCTCCAGCGTCAATTCGGCAGAGACCATTCCCGGTGCGGTCCGCCGCAGGATGTCCGCTTGGACGACAGTGATGGCGTGGTCGCGGGACAATATGTCGAGCCAGCGCATGATCTGCTCGAACTCAGCCGTGTCGAAGGTGACGACGATCCGGCCTGACGACTGCTCGATCCGTTGGACGGGCAGCTTCAGAGCCGAGGCTGTTGCCGACACTGTCTCGCGCAGGCCGGTCGGCGAGCCATCCTCGTCTCCTGTCAACCGCGCATCCTGTGGCAGACCGGCCAGCGTGATACGCGCCATCTCGATACGCGCAATTCGTGAGACTACACCGCTCCGCGCGTCCTGGAGCGGCGCCCAGACAAGGCTCCACCACGCGACGGCGACAAATACACCAGCCGTTCCACCGAGCAGCCACTTGTCCCTGAGGTTTTTTGTTTCCCACCAACCCTTCAGCTGCGGAAGCCGCGCCCTGAAATTCATTGCGGCACATCCTTCACGATCACTGACAGGCGGCCTTCGGCGCCGCCCGGAACGGATGTGGCTGCGCCAAGGTCAGCGGCAATGCCAGACTGATCAAGGCGTGACTCGAGCGACTGGAAGGTGTCCAGGCTATCGGTTTCGATGCTCAGATCCAGGCGCCTGGCTGCCTGCGTGAAGGCCATGGTCTGGACTGACACCGATGGTTCGTCTTGCAGCGCAAGACTCGTTGCAGATAATGTCGACAGGAACAGATCGGGCGGTCGCGCAAGCGTGCGACTGTTCATGGCGTCAATCGCCGCAATCAAGCCGGTGCCGACCGGCGTCTCGGGAAAACGTTCGCGAAAGTCGGCGATCAGTCGCGCTTCCCGATTGTGAGCTATGTGTTGAAGCGCGAGGAGATCACCGGAAGCGATGAGGCTCGTCAGCATGACAAGGACAAGACCCGTTATCGCCGCCAGGTTCAGACTGCGAGCTGCGCTGCTGACACGAGCAGCAAAGAGCCCTTGCCTTAGATTCAGCAGGTCTGCGCGCGCGGGCCATGAAAGAGAGACGGCCTCGCTGGATGGACCATTCTGGTCCAGGATGATGCGACATTCGGGAGACCCGTCTGCCTTGGCAAAGATTGGCAGGAGAGGGATCCGGGTGGCAAATCCCGATCCGTCGGGAAGGCGCACCAGCACCCGCTCGCCAAGGCGGGCAACGTGCCAGACGCCAAAGGGGGGTATGGGAAGGACCAGTACATCCGGAACGATCAGCGCCGTGCCGGCACTGGTCTCGACTGCTTTTGCCCACAAGGCCATTTGGTCGGCATTCACAGCGCAAGCCAGATAGCGGCCATCCTCCAGCTGTCCCCCTGTTGCAAAGTGACACTGCTCGATCGGCTCCCCGAGAAAGGGCTCCATGGCGAACGGGAGGCTGGCCCTGCGTTGGTCGGCGCGTTTCAGCGGCAAGGCGACAGCCGCAAGACGCACCCGCTCGCTCGGGACAAGCATGATATTCGGGTCCAGCAAGATCGGCAGGTTCCCCCCGCATGAACGCAGGCCAGGCGGCTCCATCTCGCCATCCGTCGGTTCCGCCACGCCGCGAGCAGGTTGCATCCTGAATAGCCTTTCCACCGTATCTGTTGCGTCAACAGTTTCTCAGGTCAGATACGATGGAAATGAACGGAACGATGCGATCGCCCTCGCCGCCTGAGGACCCGGCGCTCCCCAAGGATGCGGGCCTGTCGCTGATCGAGACCCTGATCGTTCTGGTGATCATCGGGCTCGTCTCCGCGATGATTGTACCAAAGGTTATCGGACGCCCCGACGAAGCCCGCGTCACGGTCGCACGCAATGACATCGCCGCGATCGCATCGGCCCTTAAAATGTATCGCCTCGACAATCGCACCTACCCCTCGACGGCGCAGGGTCTGCCGGCCCTGGTGGCACGCCCTTCCGGCTCGCCTGAACCTGCCAACTGGCACCCCGAAGGCTACCTTGACGCAGTGCCCAATGACCCATGGGCGCACCCCTACGAATACAGATCGCCCGGCGAAAATGGCGGATTTGACCTTGTCTCTCTCGGCGCCGATGGGAAAATCGGCGGCGAAGGTCAGGACGCCGACATCACGATCCGGGACGGGATCCGATCAAATTGACCCGCCCGCAGAGACACACGCCTGACCCGATGCTTGCAGACCGCGGTTTCAGCCTGATCGAGGTGCTTGTCGCTCTCACGGTCCTGTCAATTGCCGGCGTCGCCTTCATCCGCGTCGCGCAAAGCCATATTGACCGTCTCGACCGACTTGAAGTCCGCGTGCTTGCCGACATCGTGGCTCAGAACACACTGGTGGAACTTCGCCTTGCACCGTCGCGGATCCGTTCAGCCCCCGAGCGGGTGGAGATGGCAGGCCGCGAATGGCGCGTTTCGGTCGAGTCCAGGGCGTCGAGCGATCCTGATCTGGCAGACCTGAACATCTCGGTTTCCGAAGCAGATGCGAAACGCCCGGCGACAACCCTGCACGCTTTCGTCGATACGGCCGGCCCCTCATGAGACGCAATCCGTCCCTATGGGCCATCTGGATTGCTGGCGGCGTGGGCAGCGTCTTCGTTTTGCACAATCTGGCCGGGCTTACGTGGCATGCGCTTGGCTACGTGGCGCTTCCTAATAGCGAAACTACGAGGAATTTTACCCCGCTTGCGGCACCTCAGAACCGGGACACAATCGCGCCGCTACTTGCCTGGGCGCCATTTGGTCATCGCGTTGAGGCGGCGGGACCTTCCGCAGTGCAGGCAACCCTCGATCTCAAGTCCTTGAAACTACTGGCCGTCCGCGTCGCACAAGGCGCGGCGCCGTCGACGGCCACGATTTCCGTCGACGGGGGACCAGCCACCATATTTCAGGTAGGCGATCTCGTCAGTCAAGGCATGCGCCTTGAACATGTCGCCCAGCGCGGCGTGGTGCTGGGAGTCGGGGGACGGTTTGCGGAACTCGGCTTCGCATCTACAAGCCCATCGGGCGGTGCAAGCATACAGACCGCCGGGGAGAGCGCTGCACAAGCGCCTCGCCAGGAGACGATTACCCCCGCTCCCGCCGCCGCCGAGATAATCGATGCTTACCGCCAAAGGGTGATGAGCGATCCTGAAGGACTTGTCCGGCAGTTTAGCCTTGAGCCATCGGCGCAAGGCTATGTTGTCGGCAGCAACCCGCCGGCGGCCCTGCTCGCTGCAGGACTTAAGCCGGGCGACCGGGTGACACGGGTCAATGGTGCATCGGTTGGCAATATTTCATCCGATAGCCGCCTATTTGAAACGGTCATAGCGTCCGGGCGGGCGCGCGTTGAAATCGACCGCGATGGACGTGCCATCATTCTGACGTTTCCGCTGCACTAGGAATTATCCAATGAATTTCCGCTTGTCTCTGCTGCTGATCACGTTCCTGTTCGCCCCTGTTGCGGCTGGCCAGGCGCAGGACGGGAGACGTCCGGGCGAGGTCAAGACCGGCCCCGGCTCCACGTTTCTCCTGAACGCGCGGGATGTGGAGATTGCCGTTTTTGCCGATGACGTCGCGACCGTAACCGGCCGGACGTTGATCCTTGATCCGGCGGTCCGCGGGAAAGTCACCGTGATTTCGCAGGAACCTCTCGATGCAGACGGTGTATGGGCGCTATTCCAGTCTGTGTTGCGTGTGCAGGGATTCGCGGCCCTTCGTAGTGGCGATTCCTGGCGGATTATTCCGCAGGCTGAGGCGCGCCAGGGCGGCCCTGTGGCTGGCACGTCAGGTGCGCGGGACGCCGATCTGGTCACGCGACTCATCCGGCTCGATAATCTGGCTGCGACCGATGCCGCTGCTGCCCTCAAGCCGTTCCTGTCTGCGTCCGGTTCGGTTGAACCCTTCGGGCGGCCAAATGCGCTGATTGTGACAGGATATGCAGACGACATTTCCCGTATGGAAGCGCTGGTGCGTCAGCTCGACGGCGGCGCCAGTGATGCGATGGCGGTGCTTCCCCTGACCAATGCCAGTGCGCCCGATACGGCCGCCATGCTGGAGCGCCTTCTGGGGGGGGCCGGTCAGGGACCGAGTATCGCCGCCGATGTGCGCAGCAATCAGCTGTTCATCCGGGGCAATCAGAAGGAAATTGATGAGGCACGTCAACTGGTCGCGGACCTGGACCGGGGCGGCGGCGCGGCGATCAGCACGCGCGTGTTCCGATTGAGCAACAGCGATGCCGAAACAGTTGTCGATGTCCTGCGCGGTGCCATCGGCGCAACAGCTCCAGCGACGAATCCCGTCGCAAGAAGCCTGGTGGAGCAAGATGGGGCGGCATTTGGCCCTTCATACGCGACCCTGGCGTCCAATCCCGCCAGCGGCCGGCAGATGTCTCCGGCGGCTGGTCGTCCGGCCGACGGTAACAGGGATGCCGATGCCGGATTTGCAGCAGGTGGCCAGGCCGGTGATCTCAGCCTCCAGGCTGCGACCGATATCAATGCCATCGTTGTTCGGGGTACATCCGCCCAGATCGCGGAAGTGGAAGACCTGATCGGTGATCTCGACGTACGGCGGCCGCAGGTCGTGATCGAGGCGGCCATTGTTGAAATTACCGGTGACGCTGCCGAACAGTTCGGTGTGCAGCTCGGAATAGGCGATGCGGCACCGGCCGGCGGAGCGGCGGCGGTGTCGTTTTCGGATCAGGGCCTGTCCCTTCGCCGGATACTCGCCATCCTTGGCGCGCCGGTTGCCACGGGGTTGACGGAGGATGGACTGAGTGCCGGCATCGGCGTGAATGATGATTTTGGCCTGCTCGTGCAAGCCTTCGGTTCGTCGACAAAGGCCAACCTGCTTTCGACGCCCAGCATCACAACCCTCGACAACCAACCTGCCGAGATTGTCGTTGGCCAGAACGTTCCGTTTCGCACAGGCTCCTTCACCACGACCGGAAATTCGACAAACCCCTTCACGACCATCGAGCGGGAGGATGTCGGCATCACGCTGCGGGTCGCACCCCGCATCTATGATGGCGATGTTGTGCGTCTGGACGTCAGCCAGGAAGTGTCGTCACTCGTAAATTCTGCCGTGCCGGGCGCATCCGACCTGATCACCAATCGCCGGAGTATCCAGACAACGGTGCTTGCCGACAATGGCAGCGTAGTGGTTCTCGGCGGCCTGATTACCGATGACCGGATTTCGGCCGAAAGCAAGGTCCCCTTGCTGGGAGATGTGCCCCTTGTGGGAAACCTGTTCAAGAACACCACCGAAAGCGGAACACGTCGTACGCTATTTGTGTTTCTCAGGCCGACGATCATCCGGAGCCGCGAGGAACAGGAGCAGCTTGCGACCCGCAGAATGGACGATTTGACCGCCGCGTCAGCCGCCCTGGACAATCGCAAGAGTCTGCTGATCGACCAGGGAGAAACGCCCCGGATTATCGGCGTCGACCGGATCTACTGAACCTGAGCCCACATCCCGGTCGAATATTTTCCAGAAAATCTGCCCCGGCAGTCATCCAATATGCCCGCCTCCTCGTATTGTATAGCAAACACACTATTTTATAGGGGATGCATCGAACATGTCTCTTGAGCGCGACAGGGAAAACGAGTGCCTTCGGCAAGCGCTCTTGCATTCGGCGACAGGCGACAGAAGCGCTTTCTCCACCGTGCATGAGCTCACCGCGCCAAGGTTCACCCTCATCGTCATGGGTATTGTCAAATGCGAGGAAACCACCGGAGACGTTCTTCAGCGGGCCTATCTTTCGATCTGGCAAAACGCGGCGAAATACGATTCCGAGCGGGCCAATCCCTTCACGTGGATGCTCGTGATCATGCGCAACCGGGCTATTGATGCGTTGCGAGCTCGGACGCGCAGCCACGACACTCAGGAACTGGATGAAGCGGTTGAGGATGATGGTCCACGGCCCGAAACAGCGGCCCGGTTCGAGCAGGCAGGCAGGTTGCTGACCGAGAAGATCAACGACTTGCCAACCCATATGGGCACGGCAATCATGCTCCAGGTTGTCCATGGCTACACGTGCCGGGAAATCGGCGACCGACTTAACCAATCCCCCCACACGGTCAAGAGCTGGATCCGCCGCGGCCTCGTGCGCTTACGCAACGAGATGCCGTACGCGACCATCGCCGCAGCAATCTGATTGTCCGAATCCGGCGCGGATCCATCTGCAGGAATCCCCGATCACATTTGCCCTTCCGTATGGATTGTTCGGCGCTAGAAGCGATACCGTAGGCTGAAACGCGGCTGTCGGGGCTCGACCGGGTGGAAATGGACGTCGTCCACCGGAGATGTTTCGCCAGCCAGCTGTGAGGCGAAATAATACGTAATGTCGGCATCCTCGGCGTTGAACACGTTGAGTAGTTCGACCCCGAAAGTGACTTGCTTCCATTCATATGAACCCGACGCGTTGATGATTGTTGTGGGATCGGACTCCACCGATCCGTCTTCTAACAGGGGCGCCTTGCCAAAGTGGCGAAGCCGCGCGCTCAGTGTAAACGGATCAAACCGGGCGAGTACGCCCCCGCCGACCACGCTTTCCACCGCCTGCGGGATCTCCGTTTCGTTGCCAGGGATGTCGAACTCGGCATCTGTGTAGGCCGCCGAAAGGTCGGCAAAGAGCCAATCATTGGGTCGCCAGAACAGGCTGGTCTCCACACCTGTCCGGGTCGACCCGTCATTGGCTTCCGTCGTGCCTGCATCGCCGACAAAGACCAATTCGGAATCGAGATCGAGTGTGAACACGGCGACAGATGCGTTGAAATTGCCCGCCTCGAACCGGGCGCCCAGCTCCCCGCCTTTGGCGCGCACAAGTATTGGCACACGGTCGGCTGGATCACCGGACACAGGTTCGACCCTGATTGTCGCGCCGCGCACATCGTTTGAATGAAAGCCTTCACCATAATTGGCATAAAGCTCAAGGCTGTCAGTCACCCTCCATGCGATCGCTGCACTGGGGCTGATCAGCGAGTCGCTTGCCGACCCTCCATTTACCGGATTGCTGAGAGCCGTCACATCGGCGTTGTAATAATCGCCGCGTATACCCAGCGTCGCGCGCAGTCGGTCGGACAGCTCATATTCGGCTTCTCCCCAGAGGCCGACGCTCAGTTCCCCGACACGGTCTCGCCGCACAGTCGACAATCGCGCGCGATCGGCGGTGCGGAACAGGCCAACGTCCGAGATATCGTCAAAGCGGGTCTCGCCGCCGACACGAAGTCTGAGTCTGTCGGTGATCGACCGTTCATGACGGATCGCGCCGCCAAAATAGGTACGTGCGTCAAGCTGCTCGAATTCGTCTCCATCAACGGGATCCTCAACGAAATAAGTGAAATCCGACCATAACGAAAACTTGTAGCTGACGGCATAAGCGGAGAAAGCGGTCATCGCGCCGTCAGCATGAGCGTATGCGCCCGACGTGGCCAGACTGAACCGGGTCGTCTCACCCCCAAGATCGTCATCAATGAATCCGAACCGGTCGATCAGGCCGCTCTTGACTGCACGTCGGGGTATCTGATCGGTCGATACCCACGAGCTGTCATAGGCGCTCGCCGAGAGTTGTAATGTCCAGGGGCCTGCCGAATGTGTCAACTTCGCAAAACCGTTGATTTTCTCAAGGTCCTGACTCAGGACCCATGGTCCATCATAGGCTTCGCTTTCCAACGCCAGCAGCAGTCGCGTGTCGCCGCCAAGGCTTATGTCGCCTGCTACGACCCCGCGCAAATAGCCAAATTCGCCGGTCGAAATTTCTGCGAAATTGTAAGGCAGCTTGTCATACGTTGAGTAGTGGGCAGAACCGGCCACGGAGAAATCGCCATTCGAGGCAGCGTATGGCCCCTTGCGATAGTCGACGCGTTCGACCAGTTCGGGAATCACGAAATTGAGGTCGAGATAGCCTTGGCCGTGACCATGCGTGCGCAGGTTGATCGGCACGTCGTCAATGCGCGCCGAAAAATCTGTGCCATGATCGAGGTTGAACCCACGCAGGAAATACTGGTTTGCCTTGCCCTCGCCGGAATGCTGGGTCGCGACGGCGCCCGGGATAACCTCGACAAGTTCACCCACCCTTAACAGCGGCCTGTCCTCGAAGTCGGCATAGCCCACAACGCCTTCCGATGCGGCGCTGGCTTCGCCAATCAGCGCAAGACCGCGGCCGTGAACGATCACGGTATCGAGCCGGTCCTTCGATTTGATTTCGGCCCCATCTGGGGTCAAAGTTTGTTGGTCCGGCTCAGCTTCTGCCTTTATGCTGAAAATCAGCGTGCACAATACCGACGCGACGCCAGCTTTCAGGGAACTCTCAAGTTTCAAGCCACAGATCCTTCGCGCGCTGACACCCCAAGATACGAATTATCGCTCGAAAAGGGTGCACACCAGGTCAAGGATGTCTTGCGCCCTCACCTGCTCGTGGCTGCTCTCTCGAGCACGCCGGTCGGCAGGCAGGTGCCCGTCACATCGATCCTCCCCGTGCCAGGTCGTTGTTCAGTCTATCTCCCAACTAGGGGGAGACACGTCCAGCGGATGCAATCAGGATGATCTTGTCTTTCCGGTGAACCGCGACAGGCAGGTAGAGCTTGAGCGTCTCGGCAAACGTGTCCTGGTCACCTGCTGCGAAGGCGCCGCTGAGGCGCTCTTGGGCCAACGCGGGATCATCGACGCGGATCTTGGTTTCAGAATAGCGGTTGAGCTCGGCAATCGCTTCGCCAAGCGTGACATCCCTGAACTGCAGGATGCCGCTCTGCCAGGCCAGCGCCTCGCTTGTGTCCACCTGTGTCAGCGAGGCAATGGCGCCGCCGCGCAGGACAAGCCGGTCACCGGGGACGAGCACGGTTGCGGCCCTCTCTTCGCCGACGTCAGGCGCTGCGCTCCCCTGCCCTGCCGTCTCCGGCAGTACGCTGACGGAGCCTTCAACTAGCGTGACCGCCACATCGTCCGGCCCGCGATAGACTTCGAATCTTGTGCCGAGGGCGCGGGTCTCGCTGCCGCCGGCCGCTACGATGAAGGGCCGTGTCCCCTTCATGACCGAAAACAGCGCCTGCCCGTGGGCAAGCTGGATCCGCCGCTCGCTATCGGTATACGTCACCGCGAGTTCAGTGTCGGTGTTGAGCGTGACGCGCGAGCCATCCTCTAGGGTAACATCGCGCGTGTCACCAATCGCGGTCGCGTAAACCTGGGCCACAGGCGCCGATGGCGGGCTGAAGGTGACGACCGACACCACTGCCAGCACGAGCACAGCCGCAATCCCCGTGAGCCAGTAGAGGCGCACGCGGGCGGGTTTGCGGGAGGCCGATTGTGTAGCGCTTGAGCCGTACCCGTTGCCTGCGCCCGGCGCCGCGAGTGAACTGCCTTCCAGCAGGCTGAGGCTCGCTTCGACCTGCTGGAACGCGGCGCGATTGGCGGGATCACTGCCTTCCCACGCACGAAACTTGTCCCAGGTGCGGTGATCCGCATCCGGCTCGCGCAGCTCGGCATACCAGTGCGCCGCTATCTTGAGGCGGCTCGCAGATTCGTCCTTGGTCATTGCCCTGCCTGTTACCGGGCCGGGTCCAGGTCCCGGCGCCCTGCGCGGTCGAGCCGCTCCGCAATCTCCGCAACGGCGTCCGCAATGTCTTTTTTGACCGTACTGCGCGAGACTGACAAGTGCGCGGCGATCTCGTCATAGGTCAGGCCCTCGAACCGATGCAGCCGGAGCGCCTCACGCTTGCGGTGTGGCATGGCCGCAATGACCGCTTCTGCCAGTTCCAGGATCTGTGCATCCATGACCTGTCTCTCCGGAGTTGCCGAGCGTTGGCAGGCAAGCCTGTCGCCCACATCGCCAATCTCGGTCGAGGCGCACTGGCGCTTGAAGTCGCCGGACTTCAGGTAGTTGACCGTGAGATTGCGCAAGGTGGTGAAGAGGAGCGGGCGCAGTTCGTCTATCCCCTTGTCGGGATAGGCGCGCCCGGCAGCCACGAACGCGTCTTGGACAAGGTCCTCGGCAACCGCCGGGTTGCCGACACGGATATCACAGAAGCGCAGGAGCTGGTCGTACTGGAAGCGGAAGAGCTGGGTGAGCGGGGTGGGGTTAGCGTTGGAGGTTTGTGCAGGTTCGATGACGGTCGCGTGTTCGGGGGGGCGCTCGATGCCGACGCGGCTTGGGGAGTGCGGCGGTTCTGCGCGCTGGATGTTGGGGATGTGTTTTCGGTCCTGCATGGGGTTTTTTTCCAACAAGCGACAGCTGAATTTCGAACGTGGTCGCTTTTCCCAAAGAACGAAGCCATCTCAGTTTTCAATTCAGAGTATACTCCGTGGTCATATACTCTGCTGTTCCCCGTCAGCGACTGTGAGACAGATCGGCCAAATTGCTTAAGGAGGATTTCTGGCACATCGTAGCCCGCCAAGGGAGCGAAGATGAGACAGAAATCCGGGCCGTAAGGATCGGCCGAAAAACATGTGAAAGAGATACGCCGTAAGACCCGGCGCAAATTCTCTGCCGAAGAGAAGATCCGCATTGTTCTGGAAGGCCTGCGCGGAGAGTATTCGATTGCCGAGTTGTGTCGGCGTGAGGGGATCGCCCAGGGCCTTTATTACACCTGGTCGAAGGAATTCCTCGAAGCGGGAAAGAGGCGGCTCTCCGGCGATACCGAGCGCCAGGCGACGTCCGGTGAGGTGAGCGGCTTGAAGCGCGAGATGCGGGATCTGAAGGACGTAGTGGCCGACCTGACGCTGGAAAACCGCATTCTGAAAAAAAGCGTGATCGGGGATGGGGAGGATACCGAATGAGGTATCCCGCATCCGAGAAGCTTGAGATCAT
This sequence comes from Hyphomonas oceanitis SCH89, assembly GCF_000685295.1. Classification (GTDB taxonomy): domain Bacteria; phylum Pseudomonadota; class Alphaproteobacteria; order Caulobacterales; family Hyphomonadaceae; genus Hyphomonas; species Hyphomonas oceanitis. The sequence goes on along the minus strand of NZ_ARYL01000020.1, from coordinate 10,164 downwards.
CCGGCTAGTCGAGCAATCGCACCAGCCGGTGAAGAAGACGCTGGAGCAGATCGGCGTGTCGCGTCCGACCTTTTACAGATGGTATGATCTGTATCGCCGGTTCGGTGAAACTGCTCTCGAAGACCGGCGTGGTGGCTCTGGCCGCGTGTGGAACCGCATCCCGAATGAGGTGCGTCAGCAGGTGCTGGAAATGGCCCTGGATCAGCCGGAACTCTCTCCCCGCGAACTGGCGGTGACGTTCACCGATGAGAAGCGCTACTTCGTCTCGGAAGCCAGTGTCTACCGGCTTCTGAAGGCCCATGACCTTATTATGAGCCCGGCCTTCATCGTAATGAAAGCGGCCGATGAGTTCAGGGAGAAGACCACCGCGCCGAACCAGCTCTGGCAGACCGACTTCACCTATCTGAAAGTGATCGGCTGGGGATGGTTCTATCTGTCCACTGTGCTTGATGATTTCTCCCGCTACATCATCGCCTGGAAGCTCTGCACCGGCATGGCGACGAGCGATGTTGAGGATACGCTCAACCTGGCACTGGAGGCTTCAGGACTCGATGAGGCGAATGTGGTTCATCGTCCGAGACTACTATCAGACAACGGACCATCTTACATCTCTGGCGACCTGGCTGAGTATCTTGCCAGCAAGGGCATGGCGCATACACGCGGGGCGCCTTACCATCCCCAGACGCAAGGAAAGATCGAGCGCTGGCATCAGACCCTGAAGAACCGCATCCTGCTGGAAAACTACTTCCTGCCTGGAGACCTTGAAGCGCAGATCGACGCCTTCGTCGGATACTACAACCATCAGCGCTATCACGAGAGCCTGAACAACCTCACCCCAGCAGATGTCTACACCGGGCGCGGCCAGACCATCCTGCTCGAACGCGAGAAAATCAAAAAGAGGACGATGAAACTGCGGCGCTTGCAGCACGCCCAATCCGCTGCTTAACTCAAACCCAGATGCGCCAGACCCTCCTTAAGTCAGGCAGCCATCTGCCTCAAAATACCTGACGACGGACACGTTAGCCCATCTACTTTGCCAGTCTGGTTTCTTTGAGGTGCCCGGCCATGGCGGTCCAGCCTGGGTGTTAAAATCCAGCGGCGATTTTGACCTCGCCGCCACGGCATAGGCCGACGTTGCGGGCAAGTGTCCTTCCTATCGGGCCCCTATGAAGGTCATCGTTAATGAGGCGCGCCAGGAAACCGGGCGCCATCTAAACAATCGTGCCGAGAATTCACACCTGCCCTTCCGAAGACGAGAGCGGGCGATGTCTGGATTTCGGCGGATGCGAAGTTGGCAGAAACTCGTTTCAGTTCATTCGTCAGTGTACAATCACTTCAACTTCGAAAGGCACATTAACTCTCGAGTTCGATTCAAACAGAAACGAGACGCCGCCCTACGCGAATGGGGCGACCTTCTCGTCGCCTAGCACCTGCTAGTTCTCGAATAATTGAGACGGGTTCGCATTAGCCTGGCACCACCTCGGCAAACAATATAGAACACACATAATATTGAGCGTATTTGAGCGACACCTTTTCGGCGATCTGAAAGCCTACTTGTTGGCGGACCCCGTCGTATCGCGTTCGACCCACTTCGCCATTTCAATATGCGTCTCGCTAAGCATCCCCTGATCTTCTCCATTTTTAAGTATCCGCACAAGTCTTGAGGCAGACTCAAGGCCGAGAGTTGCGGGATCAAGATGAATGGTTGAAAGAGGACGACGTGTTGCTGTCTGATTCTGGGTCTGATCCCGAATGCCGATCAAAGAAATATCCTGCGGTATCATGATCGCCATCTGATCAGCCGCGTCGAAAAGCTCAGCGGCTAGTTTTTGGTGTGCAATCAAAGCCGTTGGGCGGTTAGGGTCCAGCATGTAACGGTTGATGAAAGCGACTGCATCGCTTCCGGTTTCGGCCAGGTCATACGAATTGACAGAGAATCCCATCTCTTTCATGAAATATCTGAAGCCCGTGAGTGGTCGGGATGTCGCCTGATACACTATTCCGATCGTCTCGTGCCCCAGCGCTTTGAGACGCTCCCCACACGCGAATGCTGCGGCCTGAATAGTTGGCATAATCAGAGGGAGTTCTCGATATCCATCCCTACGTCCAAATACTGCCGCAGCCGGAATTCCGAGCGCGCGTATATGAGTCAGCGCGGCCCCCTCCCCCATAGCATTCACGCAAAGCAAGGCATCGACTCGGCGCTCAGCGAAACGTTGCACGAGTTCGTCATATTGCTGTTCACTGCCCTGGGCGGTAGCGACGAACAGACTGTAGCCATCCGCATGGAGTCGAGAAGCCAGTGAATCGAGCAATTCTGTCGCGAGTGATCCATTCAGCTCGTTGAACACGACGCCAACCGTCATGGACTTTTCACCCCGCAATGTACGCGCCGCTGCGTTCGGAAAATAGCCGAGATCCCGGATGGCTTGCTCAACCTTCTCTCGGGTCGCCGCCTTAACTTTACCGTCGCCAATGACACGAGACGCTGTCGCAATCGATACACCTGCACGATTGGCAACATCCTGAAGCGTTACCTGTCCCTGTTTCAATGGCTGATCCTGATTTAAATGCTGCCCGGTAAGGATAGGCTGGTGCCGCACAATACTTACGGCGAATGACATAATCATTCTTTTTCTATTTGCACGCCAAATGTATTCAGGATCATGCAGACTTGCGTGTAATGACCCACGACATAAACAAGATCCATGCACTCTTCCTGACTGTAGACGACGCCAAGCGCTTGCCAGGATGAGTCGGAAATGAAGTGGTCACCGAATAATTCGTCGACAGCCGTCAGCAAGGTTCTCCGCTTGACGTCCCAGAGAGGGTGGTCCGGACCTGCCTTAGCCGCTTCAATATCATGATCACTGAGCCCAACGGCGCGCCCAACCCGACTATGTTGCCAGAGCTCATAGCCGGCATTTGCGAGCTCGCCTACACGCAGGATAGCAATCTCCCGGTCGGTTGCGGGCAAGGAAGATTCCCGCAGAACATAGTGCCCCCAAGCAAGGAAAGCGCGGGCCGCTTTCGGCTTCACACCCAGCGTACCGTAAATGTTGAGTAGCTTTCCATTCGACACCATGGGTTCGAGCAATTTCTTCTGCTCCTCATTCCAGCGGTCCGAACCAACCGGACGGATGCGCGGCGAATCAAGCCTCATTGTCCAGCCTCCGTAAACATGGCAACCACACGACTCCAGCCCGCCGAAGCAGCTTTTATTTTTACAGGAAAGCAAATGACTTCAAACCCCGAGGGCGGCAAAGAAGACAAGTTCACCAGTTTCTCCATCTGCCAATAAGGCTGCTCGCGACCGGCTTTGTGGCCTTCCCATATGATAGAAGAATCGCGCGTTTCTGCCCACTTCCTCGCCGTGTGGCTAAATGGAGCGTCCCAACTCCAAGCATCGGTACCGACAACCTTGACGCCTTGCTCGGTCAAAAACAACGTCGCCTCCCGGCCGAATCCGCAACCGGCATGAATGAACCCCTCTTCGGGAAAGACATCCCCCGCCCGCGTATTTGCAAGGAATATGTCCCCGGGCGTCAACGCATATTCAATCTTGTCGAGCGCCTCTTTCAGGTCGTCCGCTGTCGCGACATGCCCGTCAGGAAGATGACGAAGATCGACCTTCACACCTGCGCTGAAACAGATGTCGAGCGGCACTTCATCGATCGTCGGCGCACGCGTCTTCCCATAATCCGTCGTCGAGTGAAAATGGTAAGGCGCATCCATGTGTGTGCCGTTGTGAGTCGAGAGCCGGATCCGTTCGGTCGCCCAGCCCTCCCCATCGGGCAAGTCAGCCTTGGTCAGCCCCGGAAAATAACTGGCTATGCTCGACGCCGATTCACTGTGCCGCGTGTATTCGATTTCCGGATGCATACCCGGTGGATCTGTCCTGGGGTCCGAGCTGATCGTCATTGAAAGGTCTACGAAACGCCTCTTCATAATATTCTCCTATTTCCCCCGCGGCCTTACACAACAACTCGATTTCGAAGCCGACCAAGCCCCTCTATTTCGAGCTCAACAACATCCCCGTCCTTCAGAAACCGGCCATGTTCAAGCCCACAGCCACCACCGACGGTTCCGGAGGCCAGAACTTCACCCGCGTGGAGCGTCTCACTCTGCGAGACATGCGCGATACTGTCTTCAAAGTTCCAGTGCATGGTGGATGATGATGCATCACACAGAAGCTCCCCGTTCACCCAAGCTCGCATTTCTAGATTGTAGGGATCAGGCACTTCGTCCGCGGTCACCAGATATGGACCAAAAACATTTGCCCCATTAAAATCCTTGCCCTTAGCTGGCCCGAGACGCCCTTCCATTTCATGGAGCTGCGCATCGCGCGCAGAGAAATCGTTGAAGATCATATACCCAAAAATATGTTTCCGGGCATCCTCTCTTGAAATGTCGCATCCTGTCACGCCAATGACACAGGCAAGTTCGAGCTCGAAATCCATCAGTTTCGAATAGGCTGGCCACTTCACATCTGAGCCCGGATGCCCGACGCCGAACCGGTTGCCCTTATAATACACGGGTTGCCGGGAATAGATGTCCGGAATTCGATAATCGGATATCATCTGCTTTATCGCAGCCCTTTGAGCACTATCTGTCGTTTGCCCAAGGCGCATCCGCAGAGCAGCGGTCTGACTCTGCTCAATATGTTTGTGAAAGGACATAAAATCACGAAACTGAACAGGCACAGGGATGGGGGCAAGGAGTTCAACCTCCTCTGGCGAAAGAAGGAATATGCTATCTGCCGAAGCCACGATTTTGCGGGCATGATCGAGTGCTGGTGCGCCAGCCTGGATCAGCGCCTGCATGGATCCGAACGCAGCAGAGCCCCCAGCGTCTGTCAGGTCTAGTATGCTATGCTCGTTGAGGACTGCGCCGACATGCACACCGCCATAGGGCACTTTCCTGAACGAAACGAGTTTCATTGCACGTTCCGCCCCAAAGTCGCCACCTGGGCTTCGTTACCCGCTTCTGCTTCGAGCTCCATTATGTTTCGCTCATGGTCAGCTTTGGTAATATTATACTGGGTGAGCAACCATGTGCCCGCAGCATAGAGCACGGCCACAACGACCATGTACGTATACCACATATTGTTGACTACCTCGATGGACACATCATTGGGATTGGCCTTTTCCGGAAACCCTACAAATGCCAGCACCATGCCCGCTCCGAACACACCAAAGCCGGAGACGATCTTTCCAATCAAGCCATTGATCGCGAACATCAGCCCTTCGGACCGGCGCCCTGTTTTTTTCTGAGCTTCTTCGACACAGTCAGCGATCATCGAGCCCGCCAAAATCGTTGAGGAGATACCCAACCCGCCGAAGACGATACCGTTCAAGAACAGGACTGGAACGACACTGGCGTCACCCGGCTGGAGCGCGATTCCAGTGACTTTCAAAATCGCTGGCCAGGACGCAAATATGATCGACAAGACGTAACACGCGATAGCAACATTTCGTTTGCCGAAACGTTTGCTCAATCGTGTGGCCATAGCATAAGCAAATCCGACCGCGAAAAATGAATCGATCATAAGCAGGCTGATCTGCCCGGCACTGAGCTTCCAGAAGAAAGTGCTCATGTAAGCCGAGAGCGCTCCGGATATTCCAAGAGCGGCCGCCTTACAAAAACTTGCCGCAGCAACCATAATGAAGGATCGGTCTGAGACGGTCTCCCTCATTTCACGCAGCACGTGAAGTATACTACGCCGCCGGTCAGTTTTTGGCTGCTCCAGATATTTGATGTACTTGTGCGTTCCCAGCGCCGAGACAATCATGCTCGCAAACATCAGCGCGCCAGAAAGATAGGCATAGATTCGGTAGCCCGCCGGATTGAGCTGACCAACGGGATATTCCGCACTCGGCTGAAGGAAGTAGCGAAAAGTAATGATAGTCAGCAGAGATCCACCGACAAAATAGAATATAAAACGTATGCTTATTAAGCGAGTGCGCTCATCATAGTCCTTCGTAAGTTCGGGCGTGAGCGCTGCACTGGGTATCTCATAGAAAGTAATGAACGATCGAATGAAAACCGACAGGACGAACATATAGATCAACGTATTGCCGACACCCCAGCCTTCCGGCGGCAACCAAAGGAAAACATATGCAATAGAAACCGGCAAAGCGGCGGCATACATGAATGGATGTCGGCGCCCCCAACGCGAGCGGAAGTTATCTGAAATTTCGCCAATGATTGGATCCAGAACCGCATCACAAATAAGTGCAATCATTATAGTGGCCGCAACCTGCCCCGCTGGCAGGCCGATGACTTGATTGTAGTAAAGCAACAGGATTGTCCTGAAGCCCATGTCCTTGATACCAACCGCTGTCGATCCGAATCCGAACAGCAGCGTCGATACCGGTGGTAGCCGCTTATGCCCCCATTCGGACTTTTCGATGCCACTCATGACACAAACGCGACAGCGCGGGCCGGAGAAGCGCTGCACCTGGCAAGGTGGAGCGGGAAGAATCCAACCTTGAATCCATGCGGCGGCAACGATTTCAGATTGTGAAGCTGCTGAATGATGAACACTTCAGCATCACGTCCAGCAAAATGGCCGTCCCAGATTTGGGATTTGTCTCCCGTTTCTTTGAACGCCTTGCGCATGACATCGAACGGCCGATCCCAACCGAGAGCATCTGTACCAAGAATCTTGGCACCAAGAGATGCCAGATAAAGCGTCCCCTCGCGTGTCATGCCAGGATAGTTGAAGAAGTTCATGTCTCCGATCGGATGGTCTTCCTGACCGGTCCGCAGCATAATGGCATCGCCCCGACCGATCTTGACAGGATGTGCCTCAATTTCTGCCCGCAGCAACTCGACCGGAATTCCCTGCCGCTTCTCAACCTTCCCCCTGAGGTCAAGAACGTGACCATCAGCATGAAGTTCGTTGATATCAATGTCGGAAATTGTTCGAGAAGGCTTTCCTTCACATGTCGACCCGTAATGTAGCGGCGCATCAACGTGAGTACCAAGATGAGTATTGATGTGGAGCCGCTCGGCCCCCCAACCCTCTCCTCCAGGTAAATCGCCTTGGCAACAATCAAACAATTGGCACATTACATCAGCGCCTTCATGGGCCGGCCGCTGATAAATGATTTCAGGCACAAAAGTCGACGCGCTTGCACGCATCGCCTCTGGCAGCTTGTTGATATCCTCAGGGTCGAGCGGACGTGTAATGTCGATGAGTCTCATGAATTCCTCCCTTTAAAAAGATCTCTTAGCGGACCTTTTTTCTTATTGTGAAATTTGGAAAACGACTTTTCCGGTTGTGCGGCCGGCTTCCATATCGTCCTGCGCCTTAGCGACATCCTCAAGTTTATAAACTTGTGGCGTAACGAGGCGCTCCGTCTTCAGCCAGTCGCGCACAAACGTTCGGGCACGCGCATCGGCCTCGGTACCGAGCCACGCGAGCGAGGAAAATGGCATGATGGTGATGCCGTCGTAGCCATAGGCGGATGTATCGAGTTCTCCGCGACCACCGGCATATCCATAAATGACCCATCGTCCGCGCTTGCGGATCACACGCGGGTCGCGCTGGAGCGTCTCACCGGACACGCCATTCATGGATACGTCCACACCACCCCCTTGCTGCCCACCTAATTTGAAGCCGGTAAATTTGGGGCCGCAGATTTTGTTCACCTCTTCGACATAGTCTTGAGTCTTGCGATTGATTGTATAATCACACCCATCTGCAAGTAAGAGATCTTCCTTTTCCTTGCTCGATACAATGCCGATCACGCGCACATCCCAAAGCTTGCGCTTCATGATTTGCACGGCCAGATGCCCCACACCACCAGCAGCTGCATGAACGAGCACGGTTTCTCCAGGCTGGACCTTTGCCCATTCGTACACGAGCATATATGCGGTACGCAGATTGATCGGATAGGCCAGCGCCGTGTCGAGGCTTACAGAGTCGGGTACATCAAACAGCGTCTGTTCGGCTGCGACGCAGTATTCCCCGAATGCTCCGTTCGGCACCATCGCTACAACCCGCCTACCTTTCCAGTCCGCGCTGACACCAGGGCCAGTAGCCTCAATCACGCCAGCCGCCTCCTGGCCGCCAATAAAAGGGGTGACCCGCTCACGGGTTGGAAAGCCATTGCGCTGCATGATATCGCCCCACCGCAGGCCGGCATAACCCACACGGATTAGAACCTCGCCCTCACTCGGCGTTGGCTGAGACACATCGACGACCTCGAAGTTCTCCGTCCCGCCATAATTATTCAAATTTACCGCCCGCATGAATTCCTCCTCAATTGATCAATCACGTTTAATGTAATCGCTTACATTTTTTTATGTCAACGCCTTTTTATTTTTATGGTTTTTTACCCGATATTCCGTGTTTTTGAGCCGATTCGTATCAATTTTTGGCTTTCTCTAGAGTGGGGATTGACAAAATAGTAATCGATTACATTTTAAGAAAAAAGGGAGGTCATAATAATGAAACTGCAAGTTAGAAACACGGGAGCAACCGCGCTGGTGCTTCTCTTCAGCATGGCGGGCGCGATGGCCCACGCCCAAGAATCTGCAATGGATTCGGGCGCCGACGGAGATAAGAGACTGGAGACAGTCGTTATCACCGGCTCACTGCTACTTGGTGATCCTGAACAGTCACCACTTCCGATCGAATCCTACAGTGCAGACGATCTTGCCAAACTCGGCAGTCCCGGAAATGTGGAATTCATAAAATCTCTGCCTATGGTTGGCGCCACAATTGCCGGTGATGCCAACCCCCTACTTGCAAGTCGCGTCGAAGGCGCAAGCAGTCTCAACCTTAGGGGCCTCGGAAATGCCCGCACCCTGGTCCTGCTGAATGGTCGCAGAATTGCACCGACATCCTCCGGGTTGCAAACCCTGACCGACATCAACGCCTTCCCTTTAGCGGCAGTTGGTCAAGTGGAGATTCTGAAGGACGGCGGTTCTGCCACCTACGGTTCTGACGCTATTGCCGGCGTTGCTAACTTCACAATCCGACGCGATATCGATGGCCTGGATGTTGGCGGCGATTATTCCTTTGTGGACGGATCTGATGGAGACTATCAAGTCTACGCCAACTGGGGATGGGTCGGTGACAACGGCAATATTCTGGTATCGGCAGCCCACCAGCACCGATCCGAACTTGCCATGTCCGAACGGGATTGGTCTTCACCTGACTACCTTGAGAACCCATCTGCATGGTCTGCGTATAGCAATCCAGGCGTTTATCTGACCGGTTCTTCGCTACTGTCTTATAGCGGCTTTGTTGATCCGGGCTGCGAACCCCTTGGCGGTGAGCTAACCCCGGAAGAGTACAGACTTAGCGCCTCTTTCTCATTGCGCGCTCCGGCTTGCCAATACCCTTATGCGAAATCCCTAAATATCGTTGACGAGCAAGATAGGTCGCAGCTCTATTTCGAAACCAATCTTGCTGTTTCGCCCTCTATCGACTTTCATCTGGATGCACTTTACTCGACAACCCGCGTTCCTCGGGTGAAGATCTCCGCATCGCAACCGACCTTCGCAACCGGACCAACATTCGCCGCGACTGGCGGTCCCGCGTTCAACCGCTTCAACGGATTCTACTTTATCCCCGCCGACAATCCTGGTCTTCAGGATATGCTATCGCAGTACAATGCAGCAGACCTTGGACTGTCGCAGGCAGCTTACGACGGCATCCCGCTCGTCGGCGTGAATGCCCGTTATGGTTGGCGCCCGTTTGCGCTTGGAGGAAATCCAGCCTTCAACGATAGCGACTCATGGGATTTCCGGAACTACGATGTCTACCGGGTTTCCGGCGGCCTCAGTGGCGACACGCTTGCCGACAAAGAAATCAGCTGGGAAACCAATTTTACCTATAGTGAAACCCTATCAGAAGCATCGGGCAAGGACCAATTGGTCAACCGTATGCAGTATGCTCTGCGGGGCCTTGGCGGCGCAGACTGCACCCCGGGCGGCAGCGATCCGGCGACGAGTACGCCTGGCACTGGCCCTTGCCAATGGCTCAACCCCTTCTCGACCGGAATTCAACAAAGCGCTTTGACTGGGCAAACCAATCCCGACTTTGTGGGAAATTCGAACGACCCTGATCTTGTCAGGTGGTTTACGTCGCCGGATGTCATTTCAATCCGCAATCAGCTCGATCGTGTCCCAGCGCGTGGTGTAACTGAC
>NZ_ARYL01000019.1 GCF_000685295.1 Hyphomonas oceanitis SCH89 | reverse complement strand
AAACTTTGCCTTGCCCATCGGGCCTCTCCTTAGGTGTCTGTCGTCCGGCCCGCCGGACAGGGTTTCATATTGATTTGGCAGGCAGACTGCCCGTTAAACGCGCCTCATACCCATGTGTGACGCGGGTTTCAAGCAGGCAATTGTATCCTGGCTGCCCAAGGTGGGTGCGACTTGCCTACCTGCCCCAAGGCCGGATATGCCAAAGCTCAACTTCGCCACCGAGGGCCTTAACATGGATATTGACCTGTCTGTTCATCGCGACCGCACACGCAATCGCTCCCTTGGCGCCATCGCAGCAAGCCGCGCAGGCAAAGCCACGCTGACGGCTGCTGGCTGGCGCATAGACATGGCGCGGCAATATCTCGATTCGGAATCGGAGGCGGCATTGCTTGCGTTCGGTCAGGCCCACGTCCTCGAAACCGCCGCGTCGGACCTCTTCGGTGGAGCCATCGTGAACCCGTCTGAAGGCCGCCCCGCATTGCACTGGGCCTTGCGCGCCGGTTCCCCGCTTGAGGGAGAGGCTGAAACGGTACGCCAGAGCGTCCAGCCCGCCTTGCAATTCGCCCGCGACCTGCGTTCCGGAAAGGTAAAAACATCAAACGGCGCGCCATTCACGTCCGTGGTCCATATCGGCATTGGCGGTTCGGACTTCGGGCCCCGCCTAATCGCCGACGCCTTTGAGGACATGGCGCCCGCAGGCATCGACCTGCGTTTCTGCGCTAACGTCGACCCGCTTGATCTCGATCGCGCCCTGACAGGGCTCGATCCGAAGTCCACCCTCGTCATCGGTGTTTCAAAATCATTCGGCACCGAAGAGACACTTTATAATCTGGCTCGCGCTCGCAAATGGCTCGAGCGTGCCCTTGGTGATGATGCCGCGCATCATCTTGGGCTTGTCACCGCTGCGCCTGAAAAAGCAAAGGCCTGGCTCGATGGCCGTGACGCGCATGTCTTCGACATGCCACTGTCTGTCGGTGGGCGTTTCTCGCTCTGGTCTGCGGCTTCGCTTGCCTGCATGATCTATCTTGGCGCCGATGTGTTCGAGCGGATCCTTGCAGGTGCCGCGGCGATGGATGCCCACACACGCGACACGCCACTGGCGGAAAACGTACCCATGCGCCTCGCGCTTCTGGACTACTGGAACACGTCGATCCTGGGTGACAAGATGCGGGTCGTCCTCGCCTATGCCAACCGACTGCGCATGCTGCCAACCTATCTCCAGCAACTCGAAATGGAGTCCAACGGCAAGAGCGTCGGGCCCGACGGCGAAACTATCGCGGTGGCGACGGCGCCTGCACTCTGGGGCGGCGAGGGCTCCGTCGGTCAGCACTCCTATCACCAGTGGCTGCATCAGGGGTCTCAGGCCGTACCTTGCGAGTTCATTCTCGCACCTGATGCCGGTCGCGACTCAGCCGGTCTTGCCGCACTGACAGCGCACGCGCTCGCACAGGCCGAAGTGCTCGCCAACGGCCGTTCGCTTGATGAGGTCAAGAAGGAAGAACCAGGCCTCACCGGCGCTGTTGCGCGCCAAAAGGTTCATGCCGGAGGGCGTGCATCAACCTTCATGACACATGCCTCATTCGGGCCGGAAGCGTTTGGCGCCCTCGTCGCCATGTACGAGCATCGCACCTATTTTTCTGGCAAGCTCTGGGGCCTCAACTCGTTCGACCAGTGGGGTGTCGAGCGCGGTAAGACCATGGCCGGTCGTCTGAAGCCTGCGCTCACGGGCGACGCATCGGCGGATGATCCCGTCACCGCGTCCCTGATTGCTGCGCTCCGCTGATTGATGCCGATTGCCCGCATCCTGCGCGAAACGGCAATCGGCGAGACGCGATTGGTCGCCCTCGACAACACAGGGCGTCCTATGGCGCTCCACCTTGAGCGTTTAAGTGACCGGGAAACCCGCGCCTATCTTGGCGACGTGCTCGGCGCCCGTCTGCGGGCAATTCATCCGCGCCAGGGCGGTGGTTTCGTGGAACTTACTTCCGGCGAGAATGCTTTCATGCGTCTTGATGAGGGCCATGGGCTGACGGAAGGTCAGAGTTTGCTCGTCGAAATTGTCGCTGAAGCGCGGCGCGACAAGCTTGCGCGAGTGCAGAAGTCCTCGGCCGCGGCAGTGAACCAAAATCGGCAGGAACGATGGCGACTGGCGCTGCCCGGCGCGGGGGGGGTGGCCATTGAAGACGTCTCCATAGGCGATATCGAAATTTCCGCCGCATGGGATGAGGCTTTATCGGCATCCGTAACGCTGCCGGGTGGCGGGACACTGCATATCCAGCCAACAAACGCTCTCGTCGCCATCGACCTGGACACATCCGGCCGCAATGATCCGGGGCGTGCCGCGGCCCGAGCGCTCCGCATAAACACCGAAGCGGCGCAGGAACTCGCCCGCCAGGCCAGCCTGAGAAATCTCGGCGGCGCCATGGTTCTGGATTGCGTCTCCCCCATCAATCGCGACGCCGGCATCAAGGTCCGCGATTCGTTTCTAACTGCTTTCAAGGGGCAGTCGCATCGCAATGTGCGCGCATTGGCACCCTCGGCGTTCGGTCTGATGGAAGCCTCGGTCGCCTGGGGCGCCGCGCCGCTTGCTGACAGGTTGCTAAAGCCAGACGGCGAGCCAACAGACGAGACTCTTTGTCTGGAGTCTCTACGGCAGCTCCAGCGCGAAGCAAGATCACAGCCCATGGCGCGGCTGACGCTCGCGCTGCCGCAGCGGGCCTTTGAGTGGATGACAGCGAGTCGACTGGACCTACAGGGGCAACTCGATGAAACGTTCGGAGCCCGCCTGACTATTTTACCGCACGATCAATCCAAACCGGACATTTTCCCGACATGAGCAAACCGATCGCCCCCGAGAAGCGCACCCCGAAGTGCGCACAGTGCCAAAAAAAGCCGGTTTCGCCTGAGTACCGCCCATTTTGCTCCAAACGCTGCGCCGATATCGATCTCGGGCAATGGTTGAAGGGCGGCTATGCGATCCCCGGAGCGCCAGCAGAACTTGAGGAAAACCCCCGCGATACATCGCCATCTGGAGACATCACAGATGATGACTGAAAACACGATGGACAAGCGTGCCTGCCTTGGCTAGAACCCGCCTTCCCTGCTGGCCCGCCCGGGTAGCTCAGGGGTAGAGCAGCGGATTGAAAATCCGCGTGTCGGTGGTTCGATTCCGCCCCCGGGCACCATTTGAGATCGGTCTCGCCAGCCGGAATGATCTTGTCGGACTGAGTCTTCGTCTCGGCTGAGCCTGGAAACGCCAGCGCCGCTTTCGCCCACAGCCAATATTCGCCAGCGCATTCTCACGTCTTCCTGCATTGCCTGCAATTCGTGCAACTTGTGGATTATCTCCTATTTCCTGTGATCGGCGGAACATTTGTCATACGTTGCGGGTAGAGTTGGCGGGTTCATATGACAGATTTGAAGCAATCATCACCACATCGCCTTGTCGCCGTGTCCAATCGGACGGCCTATGGCAGCCAGACCCGCGCTGGAGGTCTCGCTGTCGCCCTCTGGGACACGCTGGCGGAATCAGGTGGCTTATGGATCGGCTGGAGCGGAAAGATTTTCGACGTTCCCCGCCGGCGGGTGCAACTCGTGGAGGAAGATGGGGTCTCATTTGCGCTCGTTGACATGTCGAAGGCCGAATATGAGGGCTTCTATCTCGGCTACGCCAACAGCGTTCTGTGGCCCGTCATGCACAACCGACTCGACCTCGCCGTCTTCGACAGCGACTATTTCGCGGCTTATGAATCGATAAACCGCCGATTTGCCGAAGCCGTTGAGGCCCAGACAAGCGAGACGGACATTGTCTGGGTTCAAGACTACCACTTCTTCCTTCTGGCCCGGCATCTGAAGGATGCGGGCTGTAAGCGGCGCACCGGCTTCTTCCTGCACATTCCGTTTCCGGCACCGGAAGTATTCCGTTCTATCCCAAACCACATGACTCTCGCAGAAGGCATTTGCGCCTATGATGTTGTCGGCCTTCAAAGCCCGCATGATTGCGCCAATCTCGGCCGTTACCTGCATGAGGAGATGGGTGCCGAGAAATTGGATGATGAGCGCTACCGCATCGGCGACCATGTCCTCACGATGAGACTGTGCCCGATCGGGATCGACGCGGAAGGCTTCAGCTTAAGTGCGACGAGTGAAGTCGCTGAGAAGGCGTCAAACCGTCTCTCACGCTTCCTCGGCAATCGTAATCTCGTCATCGGCGTTGACCGGATGGACTATTCCAAAGGCCTGCCCCAACGCTTCGAGGGTATGGCGACACTATTCGACAAATATCCGGAATTGCACGGCAATATCTCCTTCACGCAGATCGCGCCGCCGTCCCGCTCTGTCGTTGAGGAATATGCCCAGTTGCGACAGCAGCTTGACGAGCTGTCCGGTCGCATCAACGGCGATTACGGTGATCTTGACTGGATACCTATCCGTTATCTGGCACGCGGGTATGAACGCGAAGAGCTTGCGGGGCTCTACCGCCTGGCGCGGGTCGGGCTCGTGACTCCGTTGCAAGATGGCATGAACCTGGTCGCAAAGGAATATATTGCCGCGCAAGCCCCCGACGACCCGGGCGTTCTTGTCCTGTCGCAATTTGCTGGCGCCGCGCAGCAAATGACCGAAGCCCTAATTATCAACCCACATGATCGCAACGCCGTCGCCGAAGCGGTCCGGGAAGCGCTCCACATGCCACTGGATGAGCGCCAAAGACGCTGGCGTGCCTTGTATCGAGGCATATGTGAGCAGGACATCAACTGGTGGCGAGACCACTTTCTGGCGGCGTTTGACACATCCGAACCCGCCGACTAGTGCAGCGTATGGCTGAAACAACCGACAGACAATTTGCGCTGGCGTCTGATGATGCCCTGTTCCTTGATTTCGATGGGACGCTGGCTGGACTGCAGGATAACGCCGACACCGTTAGCCTCCTTTCCGGGATGGACGACGTGCTCATCTCATGTGCGGAACGCGTTGGCGGCGCGCTGGCAGTCCTCTCTGGCCGTGATCTGTCAGATCTTTCAAAACGCGTGCCTCCGGATTTGTGGCGCTTCGGCAATCACGGCCTCCGGCGCGCAGCGCCAAACGAAACATCGACCGGTACTATTGCCGACGCCCCCGCCGGGCTGGTCGCTGCGCTACAGATAATCGCAACACGCAATCCTGGCGTTCAGCTTGAACCAAAAGGGCCTGTCCTCGCAATTCACTATCGCGCGGCGCCGGATGTTGAGGATGAGCTTGGCCAAGCTTTGAACCACGCAATCACGCCGTTCGCTGATTATTCGATTCAGCATGGCAAGATGGTATATGAGGCAAAACCAAGTGCTGCCAACAAGGGCGCCTGCCTGACGGAAGCAATGTCCAGTGCGCCATTCAAGGGCCGACGTCCGGTCATGATTGGAGATGATACGACGGACGAAGACGCTTTTTCCGCCGCGCAATCATTGGGTGGTTTAGCCATTAAAGTCGGCGAAGGCTCAACAGTGGCACATCACAGGCTTGCGTCTGTTGCAGACGTTCACGCACTACTCAGGGAGTTTGCATCATCATGAACGGACTGGATCTGGGAGTCGTCGGCAACGGAACAATTGCAGGACTCGTAAACTCTGTGGGGAATTATCAATGGCTATGCCTGCCACGCTTTGATGGCGAGCCGGTTTTCAACAAGCTGCTCGGCGGCGGCGGCCAGTTCGACATCTGGATGGACGGGCTGGTATCGCGCTCGCAATCCTATGACACCAACACCGCCATCCTCCGCACACGTCTTGAATCAGAGGATGGCGCAGTGATGGAGATCATCGACTTCGCCCCACGCTTTGAAACACGTGGACGAGTCTTTCGCCCGGCTTCCGTCGTCCGCCGCTTCCATGTGGTTTCCGGTACACCGCGTATCCGCATAACACTGACGCCGGAAACAGACTGGGGCGACCGCAAGCTGCCAACTGTGCGCGGCGTCAACCATATCCGTTTCAATGATGGTGAGCTGGCTTTCCGCGTCACGACCGATGCGCCCGTTTCCTATGTCCTCTCGGGCACCAGCTTCCTGCTGGAACAGGACGTGTCGTTCATCCTTGGTGCAGACGAGTCGCTGACCGATACGGTCGATGTGATCACGCTCGACTGGGAAGAACGCACCCGTCAATACTGGACAAAATGGGCGCGCAGCCTCGCTGTGCCATATGAGTGGCAGGAAGCCGCCATACGCGCCGCCATCACCCTGAAACTGTGCGTCTTTGAGGAAACAGGCGGCATTGTCGCTGCACTTACGACATCGATCCCAGAGCACGAAGGCTCTGAACGCAACTGGGACTATCGCTTTTGCTGGATCCGGGATGCCTATTTCACGGTCACTGCGCTGAACCGCCTGTCCGCCATGGGAACGCTGGAACATTATATGCGCTGGGTCCGCAATATCGTGGCCCAATCCAAGGGGGGGCATATCCAGCCCGTGTATGGCATCGGCCTTGAATCAGACCTCACCGAGGAACACGCAACGCATCTGCCGGGCTTCCGCCATACCGGCCCGGTTCGCCGCGGCAACCAGGCCGCCGAACATATCCAGCATGATGTCTATGGCCAGGTCGTTCTCGGCGTCTCGCAATCCTTCTTCGACAGCCGCTTGATTTCACGGCCTGGCATAGCCGAGTTCCGTCAGCTGGAACCCGTCGGCGAGCGCGCCTTCGCTGTGCATGACACGCCAGATGCTGGCATCTGGGAATTCCGCACCATCGCGGAAGTGCACACATCCTCGGCCATCATGTGCTGGGCGGCCTGCGACCGCCTGTCGAAGATCGCCGCTCATCTCGGTTTGTCCGACAGAGCAACCTATTGGTCTGAACGCGCCGCCATCATCCACAAGACCATTCTGGAGAAGGCCTGGAACCCCAAGGTCGGCGCCTTCACAGCCTCTTTCGGCGGAGAGACGCTCGATGCTTCCGTCCTGCTCATGGCCGAGATCGGCTTCGTGCCCGCGAGCGACGAGCGCTATGTCGCAACAGTAGACGCCATCGACAGCACACTCCGCGAAGGCAATCACGTCTATCGCTACAAGACCGAGGATGATTTTGGGCGCCCCAAGACTGCCTTCACGGCCTGCACGTTCTGGCATATCGACGCGCTCTATCGCGTCGGCCGGGTCGACGAGGCACGCGAAATGTTTGAGTCTGTCCTGTCCAGCCGCAACCATGTCGGTTTGCTCTCGGAAGACTTCGACCCGTCGACAGGCGAGCTATGGGGCAACTTCCCCCAGACTTATTGCATGGTGGGCATCATCAATTCCGCCGCCCTGCTCAGCAAGCCATGGTCAGAGGTGATCTAGGTCAGGCGGCGACATCCGGCTGGCCTGACCGCCCGACAGATGCATCCAGCACGCCCGGCTTGTCCCACAGCCCTTCCGGTCGGATCATGACCATCGGGTCTTCATCTGCCGAGAGCGCTTGCGGGTGGTGCGGCACCGGGATTTCGATCTCGATATATTCATAGTCCGAGAACCAGAAACGCGGCCGCCCGGGCACGATGCGGCACTTGAAAGTGCGCGACCAGACCGGCCATAGCCGCGCCTGTATCTGGGCGATCATCATCGTATATCCTTTGCGGGCAACCAGTTCGAACGCCTCTGCCAGCATCACCTGCAGCGCGGGCCGACCGCGCTGGCTGCGCAACAGGACCACACGTTCAAGCTTCGCAAACCCGGCAAACCAGCGCATCCGCAACGTGCCAACCGGCTGCGGACCATCGAAGACGAGGAAGTGCGTGGCACAAAGATCGTTCCCGTCGAACTCCTCCTCATAGGGGCAGTCCTGCTCCGACATGAACACGGCCGCCCTGATAGCCGCCATCTTCTGATAGTCTTCCAGCGTCCTGACAGGCCGCGCTGAGTATCGCTCGAAGGCGTCGTCCGGTACCCGTCGGCAGAGCACTTGCGCGCCTATGACAGGGAGTTCTGTCATGCTGCAGCCCATCCCGATTGGTCCAAGGCTTCCTGAACATACAAGTCCGGCAACCCGCCCTCGAAGGGCTTGAAGCCTAGGCTGTCCATTGAACGCCGCCCGTCTTCTGTGGCGCCGCGCGCGAAGCATGGATAGGCGCTGAACAGCTCCACGCGCATTACCGCTGCGGCCGTCATCACCTTCCGTCGGGCGTCGCGGTTGGCGCCTGCGTAGACGCCTATATAAAATGCTGAACATCCCTGCCCGCCCGAACACAAATGCGCGGGATCAGGCGAGGCTGGCGCATATGTCCCGTTTCGCACGGCTGCTTCGCCAGTCGGCGTCAGTGGCAGCGACAGAAATATCCCATCCACCGGATCGCCCGTCACCCAGGCTGTCATGCCGGTGATCCAATCCATCTCGCCAATCGCTTCGGGCGTTGCCAGTTTTGATTGCATCAGGGCCTCCGCCACAGCAACGCCCTGTTCCAGCTCGGAAAATGTCCCCCGGCGAAATCCAAATTCCGCCGCCTTGGCCGCAACGCGATCAAGATCGATCACGCCACGCGCCGATATACTATTTGTGATTGTGTTCATATCTGTTTACCACTACAAGCGTACTTGTGTGATGCCACAGGCATCGCCGCGTGGCTTTACCAACTGGTGAAACGGGGACTTACACCCGTGAAAGGGAACACACGCGTGCTCGCGGAGACATTTGACTGGGACAGGATCCGTATCTTCCGCACAGTGGCGGAGCTGGGCAGCATGTCTGCGGCTGCCGAACGGCTCGGCGGTTCCGTGCCAACGATCAGTCGTCGCATCACCGAACTGGAAGCAGCCCTTCGCACAGAGCTGCTGAAACGCTCTACACGCGGCGTCGACCTGACGGCTGCTGGCCAGATGCTGCTACGGCATGCCAATGTCATGGCCGATATTGTCTCAGCAGCGCACAATGACGTTTCCGACAGCGATATGCCGGATACCGGTCCTGTACACCTCGTCACCGGCGACGGAATCGGCCCCTACTGGCTGGCCCCACGCCTGCCGGATTTCCAAAGCGCCCATCCGGGCATCGAACTCACTCTGACGGTATCAGAGGCCAGCCCGGACCTACTCAACAACGAAGCAGACATCACGATCCAGTTCGAGCGCCCAACGCGCAGCGAGCTGATCGGGCGTCGCATGGGGGTTGTGCACTATCTATGCTTTGCCACGGCGCCCTATCTGGAACGCCACGGCCACCCCGCGACCCTGATGGACTTCCATGGCCATCGCTGCCTGCTGCATGAAGGTTATATCAACCAGTCAGAGCGCTGGGCGAATGGCATATACCTGGCGCGCCAGCTTATGTCTTTTGCACTGGTCACGAACTCGGCGGCCGCCATGATTTCGCTATGCCTCGCCGATGGTGGCATCGCCATCCTGCCCTCCTATATCGGCGCCGCCTATCCCCAGCTTGTGCCTCTCGCCTTGCCAGAAGTCGCCTCAATCCAGTTCTGGATGACCTATACGGAACGTATCCGCCGCCTGGAGCGCGGACAGGCCGTCATAGACTGGCTGAAAGCATCGCTTGATCCGCGCGAAGCGCTCTGGTTCCGTGAAACCCTGATCCGACCCGATGCAGCGGGCTCAGGCGCCTAAGTGCGCACGCAGCCGATCAGGCTGCCAACCAGCCTTGAAGGCGCGCCGCGTCCATCCGGCACTGTTCCGGGCTACCAAAGAGCTGCCGGTTTGCCCCAATCCGCTTGAACCAGTAGTGCAGACCGACAAGATCGGTAAAGCCCATCCCGCCGTGCACTTCTGTCGACGTGCGGGCGATAAACGTACCCGCCTCGGCGAGATGCGATTTCGCCAGCGTCGCCATCACAAGACCTTCAGGTTCACCCGTATCCAGAGCATGCGCGGCATGCCAGATCAGAGCGCGCGACGGCTCCAGACGCGCCGCCATCTCGGCGCACATGTGTTTCACCGCCTGGAACGACCCAATCACACGCCCAAACTGCTGGCGCTCTGCCGCGTAGGCCACGGCCTTGTCAATCATGGCCTGCGCTGCGCCCAGCGTATCGGCCGCTGCAAGGAGGCGGGCCACCGCCAGAGCTTCATCGTCTGGCTTCAGGGAAACTTCGCTCTCCTCCCCTGCAAACCTGACTTCCGAAAACACCCGCGTCCGGTCTATCGTCTGCATAGAAACATTATCTGGCGTTTCGACAATGTGCAGTCCGGCGGCCGCATCTGCCACCAGCATGTGCGTGGACTCTTCAGCTGAAAGTGCGAGCAGGGACGTACCACTTAGCCTGCCCTTCTCAGCCGTCACCCCAGCGCCATCGCGCCGCGATGAGAGTTCCGTCAGCGCAAGTCCCATCCGCATCTCGCCGGCCACAATGGCAGGCAGGTGCGCATCGCCCGCATGCCGCAGAGCATGAGCCGTTACAGTTGTCGCCATGAAACGGCTTGGTGCGATAGCATATCCCAGCGCCTCCTGCACAAGGCAGGCGTCCAGCAGGCCGAGCCCCAAGCCACCATGATCTTCAGCCACATGCAGGCCCGACAGCCCGAAATCATCGAGACCTGTTACCAGTGCGTCGGCTGCAACTTTATCACCCGTCGCAATCTTGCGGATCGTGTCGAGCGGCGCCGCATCCTTGAGAAAGCCACTCAGGCTATCCTGCAACATGCGCTGGTCTTCAGAGAGTGCAAACTCCATCGGTCTTCTCCTCTCAGGCCTTGGCCAGCTTGGGTTCGCGCGGCAGGCCGAGGCCTCGCTCCGCAATGATATTTTTCTGGATCTGCGCCGTGCCGCCACCAATGATCAGACCAAGGTCATACATGTAACGTGACTGCCACGAACCATCCGCGCGCAAATGCTCGCCCGTTTCATACATGATGCCAAGCTCGCCAAGCGCATCGATCGCAAGCCGCGCAATCTCGTGGTTCAAGTCACAGCCCATCAGCTTGACGACCAGTCCCGCGAGCCCAGCGCTTTCCTTTTTCAGATTGTGCGTCGTGATACGCAAGCCGTTCGCCTGCATTGCATAGACCTCGCCCTGAAGCTTCAGCAAACGATCGCGCAGGATCGGATTGTCGATCAGCCGCTCGCCGTTCACGCGCTCCGTCTTAATCAGCTCCACGAGTTCGACCAGGCGCGCCTTGGTCGCGTTCGGGTCCCCCAGCATACCCCGCTCATGCGTCAGTGTGGCATTGGCCACCTGCCAGCCCTTGTTCTCGGCAAATACAATGCCGCTCTTCGGCACGCGCACATCGGTGAAGAACACTTCGTTGAAATTCGCCGTGCCCGTCATGTCGACCAGCGGCCTAACCTCGATGCCAGGCGTATCCATGGAGAACAGGATATAGGAAATGCCTTCATGCTTCTTGGCGCTCGGATCAGTCCGGACGAGACAGAAGATCATGTCGGCCTGCTTGGCCGTCGACGTCCAGATCTTGCTGCCATTGATGACATAATCGTCACCATCGCTCACCGCGGCCGTGCGCAGCGCAGCAAGGTCCGATCCGGCGCCCGGCTCCGAATAGCCCTGACACCAGATCATCTCGCCATGGAGGGTCGGCCGGATATAGGCAGCCTTCTGTTCGGGGGTGCCGAGTTCCAGAAGGGTCGGCACAAGCATGGAGATGCCCTGGTTCGACATGGCCCGTGGGAGACCGGTGCGTGCAAACTCTTCGGCAATTATGCGTGACTTCAGAATATCCGGTTCGGCGCCATAGCCGCCATATTCAGTCGGGATGGTGCGCGCCGCGAGGCCGTTCTCGATCAGCAGTTTCTGCCAGGCTTGCCGCTTCGCATTCTTCATGCCCCGGTCTTCCGGCGTCGGCGCGAGATGGGCATTGGCAGCGAGTGTATCCGCCACTTCCTTGCGGAAGGCCTCGTATTCCGGGCTGAATGAAAGGTCCATTGGACATGTCTCCGTTATTTTTGGCGACCTTGGCAGGCCTTCCCTTGGGTCCGCCAAGAGGCGCTTTCGCCTTTAACGACATCAGTCGTCTTTCCGCTTGGCAGACGCTGCGTAACCCCTCCTAGTCTGACCAAAATCAATTTGGAGGAATGCCAAGATGTCAGTCGAATTCGAAACCAAGGGCCACCTTGCGATCATCACCCTGAACCGCCCGGACGCCCGGAACGCCATCAACGGCGTGATGGCCCAGGGCATCGAGTCTGCACTCGACAAATTTGAGGAAGACCCGAACCTCTGGGTCGCTATCCTCACCGCCAATGGCAAGGCCTTCTGCGCCGGCGCCGACCTCAAGGAAATCAGCGCAGGCAATGGCGCTGCGCTCAGCACCAAAAAAGGCGGCTTTGCCGGGATCGCGCGCCGCGAGCGCACCAAGCCGCTCATCGCCGCCATTACCGGCAGCGCCCTTGCCGGCGGTACGGAGATCGCCCTTTCCTGCGACATGATCGTTTGCGCCGACACAACCAATTTCGGCCTGCCTGAAGTGAAGCGTTCGCTGGTAGCCGGTGCTGGCGGCCTTTTCCGCCTGCCCCGCGTCATCGGCATGCCCATGGCACTGGAAGTCATCCTGACAGGTGATCCGCTTTCCTCGCAGCGCGCTTATGAACTCGGCATGGTCAACAAGGTCGTCCCGGAAGCCGACGTCATGGCCGAGGCGACATCGCTAGCCGACCGCATCATGGCCAACGCCCCGCTCGCCGTTCAGGCAAGCCGCACAGTCACCGTGGATGCGCTCAAGAAGGGCGACGATGAACTTTGGAAAGCCAGCGGCACCGCCTTCGCAGGCCTTGTCACCACGGAAGACTTCAAGGAAGGCCCGCGCGCCTTCATCGAGAAGCGGGCGCCGGTCTGGAAAGGCAAATAGCCTAGTCCTCTCGAACGACACGTGCCTTTCCGCGGCCGATGGCCA
The DNA here is from genome assembly GCF_000685295.1 of Hyphomonas oceanitis SCH89. Lineage (GTDB taxonomy): Bacteria > Pseudomonadota > Alphaproteobacteria > Caulobacterales > Hyphomonadaceae > Hyphomonas > Hyphomonas oceanitis. Next base: position 73,724 of record NZ_ARYL01000019.1, on the reverse strand, counting down.
GTGCTTTTATCGCGCCGCGGAAAGTCTGCACTTCCTGTTCCGTCCAATCAGCTCGGATCAGTGCTGACCGCAGATTGTCCTTCATCAGCGGCGTCTTTTCCGGTGGGAAGAAATAGCCGGCCCGCTCCAGTTCAAACTCGAAATGCTCGAACATCCGGAACACATCATCGCGCGTCGATGGGTTTGCATCGGGCATCGAAGGGATTTCTAGGGGTTTGACCTGATTTTGAGACGGGAAGTTTGACGGGTTTTCGGCTGCGTTCAACTTGCCCCACTCATGCACGAACACGCACACAGCCTGCGCCAGGTTCAGGCTCTTGAAGTCGGGATCCACCGGATAGGTCATTAAAAGGTCCGACAATGCCACGGCTTCGTTCGGCAAACCGGCCTTCTCGCCCCCGAACATGACCGCGGCAATGCCCTTGCCATCACCTCCCGAGCGCCCGAAAGCGGCCTCTGCCGCCCCCACTGCATCCGTCACGCGCTTTTCGATACCGCGCAGCCGAGCCGTCGCCGCGATGAGATAGGTCACCCCCTCCAGTGCATCCTGCAGCGTTTCATGGACATTTACGACCACACCCGCATCAAACGCGCCAGCTGACATCGTATCGGCTGCCGGATTGGGCCACCCATCGCGCGGGCTGACAAGCCGCAGATCGGTCAGCCCGAAATTGCGCATGACACGGGCGGCAGCGCCTATGTTTTCACCAAGTTGGGGAGAATGGAGGATGACGCATGGTCTGCGCTGATCTGACATGTAGGAACCTGTTTTGACGCGGCGACCCGCTCTGCTATAGGCCACTCCAATAGCTCCAACCGCAAGGATTTCAAAACATGGCGAAGATCAAGGTCAAGAACCCGATTGTCGAGATGGACGGGGACGAAATGACCCGCATCATCTGGCAGCTCATCAAGGACAAGCTGATCCATCCCTACCTGGATATCGACCTGAAGTATTACGACCTCTCGATCCAGAAGCGCGATGAGACCAACGACCAGATCACCGTCGATGCTGCAGAAGCCACCAAGAAGTATGGCGTCGCGGTCAAATGCGCCACGATCACGCCCGACGAACAGCGCGTCGAAGAATTCAAGCTGAAGAAAATGTGGAAGTCGCCAAACGGCACGATCCGCAACATCCTCGGCGGCGTCGTCTTCCGTGAGCCTATCGTGATCTCGAACGTACCGCGCCTTGTTCCAGGTTGGACCAAGCCAGTCGTCATCGGCCGTCATGCTTTCGGCGACCAGTACAAGGCCACTGACTTCCTCGTTCCCGGCAAGGGCAAGCTCACCATGACCTGGGTCGGTGAGAACGGCGAAAAAATCGAAAAAGAAGTATTCGATTTCCCTGAAGCCGGCATCGCGATGGGTATGTACAACCTCGACCAGTCGATCCGCGACTTCGCCCGCGCCAGCTTCAACTATGGCCTGCAGCGCAAATGGCCGGTCTATCTGTCGACCAAGAACACCATCCTGAAAGCCTATGACGGTCGCTTCAAGGACCTCTTCCAGGAAGTGTTCGACGCGGAATTCGCTGACAAGTTCAAGGAATTTGGCGGCACATACGAACACCGCTTGATCGACGACATGGTCGCAGCCGCCATGAAATGGTCCGGCGGTTACGTCTGGGCCTGTAAGAACTATGACGGCGACGTCCAGTCCGACACGGTCGCACAGGGCTATGGTTCGCTCGGGCTGATGACCTCCGTTCTGATGACACCCGATGGCAACACGGTCGAAGCGGAAGCTGCACACGGCACCGTTACGCGCCACTACCGCAACCACCAGAAGGGCGAAGCCACCTCGACGAACTCGATCGCTTCGATCTACGCCTGGACGCAAGGTCTCAGCCACCGCGGCCGCATGGATGGCACACCGGAAGTCAGCAAGTTCGCTGCGACGCTGGAATCGGTCATCGTGAAAACAGTCGAAGCTGGCGACATGACCAAGGATCTCGCGCTCCTCGTCGGTCCAGACCAGGAATGGCTGACGACCGAAGGCTTTATCGAGAAGGTCGCTCAGAACCTCGAAGCCGAGATGTCGAAGGCATAAGACCTGCGCTCCAGCGCTAAAACATCAAAAGCCCCGGCGCCAAAAGGTGCCGGGGCTTTTTTATAACAATATGAGACTGCCGGTCTCAGATGACGCCGCCAATAAGATGGCCAATACCGGCAGTGATCGCCATCGCCAGAGCGCCCCAGAATGTCACACGTATGGTCGGCCGCAGCATATCGGCGCCACCCGCCCGCGCACCTACTGCGCCCAGAAGCGCCAGGAAGCCAAGCGAGGCGACAGCCTCAACCCAGATCAGACTGGTCAACGGGACGAGCCAGACCAGCGCCAGCGGCAGCGCCGCACCAACAATGAACGAAACAGCCGATGAGAATGCCGCCTGTACCGGTTTTGCCGCTGTCAGGTCCGTAATGCCGAGTTCGTCGCGCGCGTGGGCCTCCAGCGCATTATGCGCCATCAGCTGCCGCGCGACCTCTTTTGCCGTGTCAGGAGTCAGCCCCCGCTCGACATAGATACCCGCAAGTTCCGCATGCTCCGCCGCCGGTCCGTCTTTCAGTTCCTTCCGCTCGCGCGCAAGATCGGCCTGCTCCGCATCCGACTGCGAACTCACGGACACATATTCACCCGCCGCCATCGACATCGCGCCAGCAACAAGCGCCGCGACACCGGCAATCAGGATATCCCCTTGAGCTGCCGATGCCGAAGCGACGCCGATGATGAGGCTGGCCGTCGATACGATGCCGTCATTGGCACCGAGCACAGCCGCACGCATCCAGCCGATGCGTGACACGAGATGGCGCTCAATATGATGATGGGACCGGGCCATGACTATCCTCTGCCGCAAGCGGTGTGTGACTGAGCATGACCTTATAGGTCGCTATTCGACGGAAACACCTAGTGATTCTACGGTACTCACCGTCAGGTAACCAACAGGCAGCCCGTTTGCGCGCTGGTAGGCTTCCATGGCCTTCAGCGTTGCTGGCCCGAAATCACCGTCGGCAGGCACCTTGTAGCCTTTTGCCGTCAGCGCTTTTTGCACTTCCGCAATCTTCGCTGCCGAGGCATTCGTGTCGCAAAGCACTTCGCGCCATTCGACACTGCCACCACCGGTCACAACACGTTTCTCAACGGTCCTGTAGCTGGCCGGAATGACCATTGTTTGCTCCTGCGCGGGCGTCACGAGCTTCTGCAGCGAAAGCGTCTCGTAGACAGCGGGCACGGCCTCTTCAACAACGCGAGCGGGCGTCTTCACCAGCTGCTTGGTAACTGTCTTGTATTTTGCCGGAATGATCTTCGTTTCGGTGCGCTCGGGCTGAAGCAGGCGGGTCCGCTTCACCTCATCATACTGCGCGGGCACCTCGACGCGGCAAAGCAGCTCGCCCGTCGATACGACCGAGCTTGCATCAGCGCTGGCCGCCGTCACATTGCGCCCATAGAGGCCTGCTCCGGGCTTCCATGTCGTATAAGCAGGCCGGATCAGCACTTTCTCGGAATAGGTCTCATATTCTGCGGGAATGACGACGGTCTCGATCCGCTCCGGCGATTCAAGAACCTGCTCGGTTTGTGTGTCGTATTCTGTGGGGATCACTGTGTAGGCCGTCGTGGCCTCCTTCACCATGATCTCCTTCGTATAGGTCTCATAGACTGCCGGGATGACCTTGATCTCCGTCCGCTCCGGCGCATCCAGCACCTGTTCGGTCACGACCTCTGTGGTCTCGGGCATCAATACGCGCGCAAAACAGGAACCCGTATCGGATGTCGGTGGATACTCCGCGCCGCCCTGTGCGCTCGCGAAGCCTCCCAGCGTCATGGCCAGGGCTGTGGTCCACAGCAGTCTTTTCATCATCATTCCCCTTGGCTGCGGTCGGCAACCCCACCCGATCGTATGTTCCTGAATCCGTTTTAACCCAGCCGGGCCTGACCTGCCAGCCTGTTCAGGTAAGGCGCGAACAAGCCTTCTGCGGCGCGCTGGCACTGGCAATCGGGCGATTCCGGGCTATACGGGCCACACAAGCAGAGAGGCTTCCCATGATTCCGCGTTATACCCGTCCCGAAATGGCCGAAATATGGTCTCCCGAAACACGCTTCGGCATCTGGCTGGAGATCGAAACACTCGCCGCTGAAGCCATGGAAAACCTGGGGATCATCCCTGAAGGCGTTACAAAGGCCGTTCGCGAGCGGGGCGCCTTCGAAGTCGACCGCATCGACGCCATCGAGCGCGAAGTGAAACATGACGTCATCGCCTTCCTCACGAACGTCGCCGAACATGTCGGCGAGGAAGCGCGCTTCCTGCACAAGGGCATGACCTCGTCGGACGTGCTCGACACCTGTCTCAACGTCCAGATGGTGCGCGCCGCGGACCTCCTGCTTGGGGGCCTCGACCGCGTGTTGAAGGCCATCGAAACACGCGCCCGCGAGCACAAATTCACCCCAACGATCGGCCGCAGCCACGGTATCCATGCTGAACCAACCACGTTCGGCGTCAAGCTCGCCACCTTCTATGCCGAGTTCAAGCGCGCCCGTGCCCGTATGGAACTTGCCCGCGAGGAAATCGCAACCTGCGCCATCTCCGGCGCTGTTGGCACATTTGCTAACATCGACCCCCAGATCGAAGCCCACGTGGCTTCCAAACTCGGCCTCGCCATCGAGCCGGTTTCGACTCAAGTCATCCCGCGTGACCGTCATGCCATGTATTTCGCCACGCTCGGCGTGATCGCCTCATCCGTCGAGCGCCTCGCGACAGAAGTGCGCCACCTGCAGCGCACCGAAGTGCTGGAAGCCGAGGAGTTCTTTTCGCCCGGCCAGAAGGGTTCGTCGGCCATGCCGCACAAGCGCAACCCGGTCCTCACGGAAAACCTGACGGGCCTTGCCCGCCTCGTCCGGTCGGCGGTCACGCCAGCCCTCGAGAACGTCGCCCTGTGGCACGAGCGCGACATCTCGCACTCTTCCGTCGAGCGCGGCATCGGCCCGGATGCAACAATCCATCTGGATTTTGCCCTTCATCGCCTGGCGAACGTTGTAGAGAACCTGGTCGTCTATCCGGAAAACATGATGCGCACGATCGACAGCATGGGCGGCCTGCACAATTCGCAGCGCATCCTGCTGGCCCTTGTTGAACATGGCGTCAGCCGCGAGGAGTCCTACACACTCGTCCAGCGCAACGCGATGCGCACTTGGCGCGGCGAAGGCAACCTGCTCGACCTGCTCAAGACCGATCCCGACGTCAAAGCCAAACTGACGGATGAAGAACTCGAAGACCTGTTTGATCTCGAATACCACTTCAAGCACGTCGACACGATTTTCGAACGCGTCTTCGGCGCGGCATAGCCCGCTAAAAACTGGCATAAAAATACCCTGCGAAGCGGAGTGCTTCGCAGGGTATTCTTTTAGGTACGCTACAAATCTAGAACGTGGTCGACAGGCTCGCTGAGATTGTCGTTCCGCGCTCGTAAGTATTGAACTCGGTGCGCCCCACATCGCCCTGGGTCATCTGATACTCCGAGTGTTTCGTGCCGAGCAGGTTACGACCTTTCAGGCCGAGCTCCACGTCGCGGCCGCCGAGCGTGAGTGTGCGATTGAACACCAGGTCAAGCTGGACACCTGGCTCCTCGACAACGTCCGGCAGGGCTGCAGCACCGATCCCAAAGCCGCGCTGAAGGATCCTGTCATCAACCCAGCCAAGAAGCAGCGTAAACTGGTCAACATCGCTCTCCCAGCCGAACTGCATGTTCAGGATATTCTGTGGCGTCCCCTGAAGATCGGAGCCATCCAGGCCGAACAGGGCAGCATCACGACGCGAACGCGAGATCGGGTCGAACACCTGATCGCCATCCTGAGCCTGCACTTCAGAAGAGGTGTAGGTGTAGTTGGCAGAGAAAAGCCACTCGCGTGCATCAAACCATGCATTCGAAATCGGCATGCTGAAATTCGTGCGATACTCCAGCTCCGCACCATATAGCTCGGCTTTCGGGCTGTTGATGAAGGTCGTTTCGAAAACGAATGAAGCCGTTGAGTATTGCACTTCCTCGATCGGGTTCTTGATGTCCTTGTAGAAGGCGCCAGCAGTGATGAACTGGTTGCGCCCAAGGTAATATTCGACACGCGCGTCGTAGTTCTTCAGTTCGCTGTCCACGAGACCGCTGTTGCCGCGGTAAACCCGGTCGGTTTCAGGATCGATGAACGAGGACAAGGCCAGTTCACGGAATTGCGGACGGGCAATCGTCTGCGAGTAGCCAGCGCGTAGCTGCAGGTCGTCAGCAAAGTTCCATGTCAGCGTAAACGTCGGCAAGACATAGTCATTGCTGAGATTCACATCGCCAGCACCCTGGTTCCCGAAGCGGTCGAATGTCTTGACCGTTTCTTCAGCGTCCTCGTAGCGGAAGCCAACCGTACCCCGCACGAAGTCGAGAATGTCGAGATCCGTCTGGACATAGAAAGCATTCACGTCGAGGCCAGCCGAATAGGAATCGTTCGGTGTCGTGATTTCCTGCAGGACGAAACGTCCTGGCCCGATATTGTCCGGCGAGAACAGATAGTCAGGACGCGCCTGCTGCACATCAAGCGGAATCGCGTTGCCCCCAACAAAGCGCAGCGACAGGAAGTCATAGCTACGCTCGGTCGACGCAACATCGAAGCCACCGGACATGACCAGTTCACGCGCATCGCCAATATCGACCGTATAGGACGCATCAGCCCCAAAGCTGCCAATCTTGTCCTCAAGATTGGAGAAGAGGATGCCGTAGTTATTTGCGGTGGAATAGAGTGGCTCACCGTCGGCATTTGGTGTGCGGCGCAGCGAACGGTCGTACGGCGCATCGCGCGTGGACACGGCATACGCGCCACGCCAGGACAGGTCGATACCGTTCACCTTGTGATCGCCACGCAGCTGCAGGAAGCTCAGCTCGCGCTCGAACCAGCCCGAGGATTCATCAAAGATCTCGCCCGTCGAGCCCGGTGCGTTGAAGTCCGTCCCTGTTGTGATCTCGGCCTGTTTGGTCGTCGTGTGGACATAGAAGAGCGTGGCCTGGATTTCGTTGTCACCCCAGCCGATCGAACCAGAGCCGAGTGCATTTATTGTCGCGTCATACGCTGTCGACAATTGGCGCTGGTCACTGCCCAGAACGCCGCCTTCAACATATTGGCGTGTCGCGTCTCTGGTTGTCCAACCGGAGTCAAACCCAACGACGCCAATCAGACCGATATCATACTGGCCTTTGTCGAGGATGAGTCCGCCTTCAACCGAACCGCTTGGATTAGGATCCATCTTGCCCTGCTGGATCACAGACAGTGGCGAGTTGACGAGGCTCTCACCGATGATTTCAATCTGCGCCGGTGTCTGGTCGTTGAGTCGCTCACCAGAGGCGAGCAGTGCGCCGAGTGGACCCGGAATGTCCCGCAGGCCGTCGTCATAACCTGACCAGTCGAGATCGCCTCCACGAACGAAGAGACCGTCGGAACCCGTGGTCTCGGTGTTCGCAGACACGCCCGCCTTGATCGTCAGGAAATTCTCTGCCGGCTGGCGAAGCGTCTGGAGGTCGATCACGCCACCACCAAACTCACCCGGATAATTTGCGGAATAGGTTTTCTGAACGGCAGCACCCGAGAGAACGCTCGCCGGGAACAGATCGAGCGGCACGGTGCGGCGCAGTGGCTCAGGGCTTGGAAGCGGCGAACCATTGAGCAGGGCCGACGAATACCGATCGCCAAGACCGCGCACATAGGCAAACTTACCCGACACAATGCTGAGACCGCTGAGGCGCGTCAGCGCGAGCGCGGCGTTCGAGTCGCCTTGGCGTGTCAGGTCTTCGGTCGAGAGGAAGGTCGCGACCTGGGAGGTTTCACGTTGTGGCTCCGGAATGAATTGACCACGAACAACGACTGTCTGGAGTGTGCGGCTGTCTTCGGGAGCGTCATTGGCGCTGCCAGTCTCCTGGGCAACGGCCAGAGGAACCAAAGCCAAGGCGATCGCTGTCGACAGCAACCATTTGTATCTGACTGGAATATTGGACATTTATTTGAACCTAGCTTGCCGTAATTCAGGGGCTTTCAATCAAGCCTTCCTGTCGGCCGAAAATGGGAAGTGCCGGGACGGCGCGCACACAAGGCGGCCGTCCCGGCGGTTCTCAACTCAACAAGGGTCGCTGGCCTCGAGACCGCACGACCAGCCCTGCCACCAGGTGTCGGTGGTGTCTTTGACGGCGCCGATATAGTCGACAGGCTCAAGATCGCCCGAAAGGCCCGTCACATCGTATGGCGTGACGGCCGTTTCTGCTGGACCGTTGACGAAGGTCGATGTCAGCGTGTTGGCCGTGCCAGTCGAATTGTTGGCGTCGGCTGCGACGGCAGCGGTTGCTGCTGCAGCGTCAGAGCCATCCGTTGAAAGGCCGGCGGCACAATCGAACAGGACTGAGGCAAAGGACGGATCGACACCGGCCTGGTAACCAGCGACACCGTTGCCGGCGGAGTCTTCCCAGCGGAAGCATTCAGACAGGTTGCTGACGACACCATTCACATAGGTACCAATCGTGCCCGTGTTGAGACGGAGCGCGTTGCCTGAATTGTTGCCGATGAAGGTGAAGTTCGAAACCTTGGCATTGGAAGCTGGTGTGACACCGGCGACGCTACTGGCTTCAACCATGTTGTCACCACCAAGCGAACGTTGCTTCACGATAACGTACTGCAGGCTGCCATCGTAGCCATTGTCTGTATCGAGTGAGTCGTCATCATTACCGGTAAGAACCAGGTGTTTCCCATTCACTGTGCCACCGAAGAACTCGATGCCGTCATCCGAACTGTTATGAACCTGGACATAATCCACCGTCGTGCCCGAACCGACGCCAGCAAGGCTGATGCCGTTCAGTTCGTTACCCGGCGCCAGCGCAAAGCCGGAATGCTTCAGGACCATGTAGCGGAGCGAACCGCTGTTATCGTCAGCCGTAACACCACCATAGACAGCATCGGGATTGCTCACACCTTCAACGACGTTGTCGCAATTGACTGTGGCCGGTGTGGCGGCGTTGCGACAGCGGTTAATGGGTGCGCGGCCCAGGATGACGAGGCCACCCCATTCACCGATAGCCTCGGCTTCGTTGACCTGGTTGCCCGTCACATCAGCTTCGGATGTCATGACAACCGGGTTTTCCTTCGTGCCATTCGCGAAGATCTGCGAACCCCGATTGACGACAATGTAGTCCAGCCCGCTTCCGCCGAATACGGTCACGCCCGCTTCGATGGTCAGGGAAGCCGGGTCGCCGCCTGCATCATTGCCATCGGCACCGACATCGACGCCGACATTGAGACGTCCCACGACTTCATAATAGTTGCCACGCGTCAGGCGCACGTCATCGAGGATGGTGCCGGAAATGCGGCAAACCGTCTGATCATCGATCGAGATACCGGAATCTGCAGTGCCTTCGGGGCAGCTCGGATCCGGGAATAGACCGAATGTCCAGCCACTTGCCCAGTTCTGCGTCTCGGATTCCGCTGGGCCGAATGCACCAATATATGTGGTCGGCTCAAAGAACGAGCCAAGCGACGCGGTGTTGAATGGTGTTACAGCAGCTTCGTTAGGGCCGGGGAAGTAAGAGGCCGCGAGCGTGTTGCCTGCCGTTGTTGTATTGTTGGCATCGGCTGCGACGGCAGCGCTTGCTGCTGCGGCATCGGATCCATCCGTTGAAAGGCCAGCAGCACAGTCAAACAGAACCGAGGCAAAGGCCGGGTCAACGCCAGCCTGGTAGCCTGCCGTACCGTTGCCAGCCGATTCTTCCCAGCGGAAGCATTCGGACAGGTTGTTCACGACCCCGTTTACATAAGTACCGACCGTTCCTGTGTTCAAGCGGAAGGCGTTGCCTGTGGCATTGCCGATGAAGGTGAAGTTCGAAACCTTTGCATTAGACGCAGGTGTCACGCTGGGTACGCCGCTGGCTTCAACCATGTTGTCGCCGCTGAGGTCACGCTGTTTCACGACCACGTACTGAATGTTGCTTGCCAGACCATTGTCTGTGTCCAGCGAGTCATCATCGTTACCGGTCAGCACAAGGTGCTTGGCGTTTACCGTTCCACCGAAGAACTCGATGCCATCATCCGAACTGTTGTGGACCTGCACATAGTCAATCGTGGTGCCCGATCCGACACCGCCAAGCGAAATGCCGTTGAGCTCGTTGCCATTGCCGATAGCGAAACCAGAGAAGCGGAGCGACACGTAGCGCAGTGTACCGCTGCTGTCGGTAGCATCTGCGCCACCGTAAATCGCATCAGGATTGCTCACGCCTTCGATGACGTTGTCACAATCGACCGTCCCGGGAGCTGCAGCATTACGGCAACGGTTGATCGGTGCGCGTCCGAGAATGACGAGGCCGCCCCATTCGCCAATGTTGTCACCGCCGAAATCATCCGGATTGGCCGCGCGACGCACCAGATCGTTCGCGCTGGTGAAGATGATCGGGTTGGACGCAGTACCGTCTGCATCGATTTCCGAACCACGATTAACAACAATGTAGTCTGCACCCGAGCGACCAAAGACAGTTACGCCTGGTTCGACCGTCAGTGTCGCAGCGGTGCCGCTAGTGGCCGTTCCGCTTGCGCCAAGATCCACACCGATATCAACCCGCCCGTCGATCGCGTAGGCAACGCCCGCAACATAAGGGAGCGTCAAGTCGGCAAGGTATGTTCCAGAAAGGTTACATGTCGTAAGGCCGCCAACTGCGTCGCCTTCGGTGAATCCGGTCGGGCACTCTGCAGTGCTGCCACCGCCGCCATCGCCGCCACCACCGCCGCCGCCGGGAGGTGTGCCAGGATTGCTGGGCCCTGGTGATGCGATGTCGCTTCCCTGCGAACACGCAGCTAGTAGGCAAAGCGCAAGCGCGCTCACTGAAGTGCGGAAAATCATGATAACCCCTCGTTGAAACCACCGAACGAGCCCAACTGAATCGCGGGCTGTCAGGCGCTCAATAGCGGCGGGGCATGACATTCAATTAACGGAAATATTGCACTTTAAAGACAGTCCGTTCGGCCCTTCGTGCCGTCTGCAACAGCTGCACCTGTTAACCTCGGGGAACGTCATAAAACTTTCGCGAAAGCGACATGTGAGCGCGTTAATTTCAGAATATCCGTCCGACATTAAAGACAGGGCCAACGGCGCAATTTAAGGGGCTGCATCGGTGAGTGACCAGGATTTGCTATATAGACTGGAAGGTCGGCTGATAGATCTTGAGACAAAGGTTTCACAGCTTGAGAAGGCGATGTCCGAAATTCCCAAAGCGGAACCGGAGATTCCTGACGAGGCGCAGCGCAGGATTGATGCGGGTGAGCATCCCGTTCGCGTCATACGCGAGTTGCGTCTGCTGACTCAAAGCCAGTTGAGTGAGCTTTGCGGTATTCGCCCAAATCATATTTCCGCAATCGAACGCGGCCAGACCTTCGGTCTCAAAACGGCTCGTCGGTTGTCAGAGGCGCTGAATGTGCCCGCCAGCCTGCTATTCTGAGTATACGGGCGGCAGCGACGGAAAGAATGACGGCGTCACTGATGGCTGAATGGGCGCCATGTTCTCAACCATTACAATGATGTACTGTAAATCTGTTTGGCACTGTGGCCCGATTGCTGCATCAACCGTTAACGCGCCTCCTTTTTGCAAGGTAAACGGCGCAGAAGTGCCGATAAATATACTTAACATCACTACAGAAGTAGACTGTTTGCGTAATATATGAACCCGCTAGCGAAACTCACAGCAAGTACAATGCATATCGTGCCGCGCGTACGCATAGTGCTTGATATCGTGCTGGTTGCCCTTCTCGGCTTGCTGGTCGCGCGCATCCTGTGGATTGCGATCGACCGGTCCGGTGCGGTCAGCAAGCCCCTTCCGCAATTCGTCATTTCCCAATCGGGATCCGCAAATGCTCGCGTCCCGCGTGGCGACACAACAATTCTCACAAGGGTCAATTACTTCAAACGCGCGGACGGTTCCGCATCTGGCAGCGCGCTTGTGCCCAGCGCGCCCCCGACAACACTGAACCTCAAACTGAAGGGCGTTCGTTCCGTGACAGGCGAATCCGGCGCGAACGGAACCGATGCGGCCGCAATTGCCATCATCCAGATGTCGGACAAGCAAGCGCGCAGCTTTGGCCCTGGCGACACGATCGTTGATGGCGTCACGCTCGACCGCGTACTGCCCGACCGGGTGCTGCTGCGCAAAGGGGGCGGTCTCGAAACGCTCATGATGGAGAGCAATACCGACACGCTGGCTGTCCTTTCCCTACCCGGACAGGAAGGCATGATCCAGGGCGAGCAACGCCCGGAAGTCGTCACATCCAGACCTGCCACGATAGACCGGGCACTGCTGGCCTCCCTTAACGTCGCACCCGTTCTGGAAGACGGCAACCTCGTCGGATATCGCCTTAGCTCGCCTGCCTCGTCTGCAGCCTTGAGTGGCACAGGAATTGAATCAGGCGACATCCTGACAAGTCTGGACGGAACGCCGGTCAAGGATATCGACATTCAGAGCCTTACAGAGCGACTGGCCCGGGCGCCTGAGATTTCAATGACCGTCAGACGCGGAAACGCGGATGTGCCGGTCACACTTCGTTTCCCCGAGGGAGAATAGAATGAACTTCCGCTTCGGCCTTACAGCCGTCCTGCTGGCCACGACCGCCCTGCCCGCCTTCGGGCTGGCTGGCGAGGCCACGCCTCCGGCTGCACGCCACGTTCTGAACTTCGACGATGTGGAGCTTAGCTCCCTGATCGCCGATGTGTCGATCGTGACCGGCTACACGTTCATCGTTCACCCTGATGTCCGGGGCAAACGCGTCACGGTCACGTCTTCCACGCCGCTGACGCGCGAAGGCGTGTTTGAGGTTTTCCTCTCAACGCTCCGCGTCCAGGGCTTCACAGCCGTTCCTGCCGGCAAGAACACCTACCGCATCATCCCGGAACAGTCCGCCGTCAGCGAAGCCGGTACACGCTCCTCCAGCGCCAACAGCTTCGTGACGGAAATCATCCACCTCAACAATTTCAATGCGCTTGAAGCCGCCCAAATGGTCAAGCCGCTCGTCGATGCGCAGGGCCAGGTCATCGCCAACCCCCGCTCAAACACACTGGTCGTCGTCGATTATGAATCCAATATGCCGCGTATCCGACAGCTGGTGGCGGGCATTGATGAGGACCGGACCCGGACAGAAACCATTGGCCTGAAGAACATCCCGTCAGGCGAGATGGAATCCATTCTGATGGCCCTGCAGAAGAATGGCGGCGAGGACTCCGGCGCCTCTAACTTCCAGGCCATTGCCTCACAGACAGGCAACTCAATCGTCATCCGCGGTGATGACCTCACGATCGCCCGCGCCCTGAAAGTGATCGAGCAGCTCGATTCGACGGACCGCGTCGAGGACACACTGCGCGTCATCTCGCTCAAGAATGCCGACGCCTCCGAAATCGTCCCGATCCTTGAAAAGGTCGCAGGCGCCATGGCCTTTCGCCGCGCTGAAACCGGCGGTGAAGTCACGCCCAGCACGATTGCCTTCCATGCGCCGACCAATTCGATCGTCATCAACGCTCCCAGCGAAACCCTCCTGACGCTGGAGCGCGTCATTCAGGATCTCGACAAACGCCGCGCCCAGGTCCTGGTCGAAGCCATCATTGTTGAAATGTCGGACGACACGGCGCGCGAGCTCGGCCTCCAGTTCCTGCTCAGCGGCACCGGCAATTCCACCGTGCCCTTCGCCTCCACCAACTATTCGCGGTCGGCGCCGAACCTGCTTGCACTGGCAGGCGCCGTCGCGGGCGATACACCTTTCAACACGGGCGACAGCAATCCGTTCGCAGCCTCCGCAGTCAGCTCCCTGCTGGGCCTCACCGGCCTCAGCGTGGGCATCGGAGGACAGGACGGCGATACGCTCTTTGGTGCCATCCTGACGGCGGTGGAAAGCGACACAAATTCCCGCGTACTCTCCAAGCCCTTCAACATGACGCTCGACAACGGAACATCATCCCTCCTCGTCGGCCAGGAAGTGCCGATCATTACCGGCTCCGTCCTCGGCAACGACAACACCAATCCGTTCCAGACGGTAGACCGCAAGGAAATCGGTGTGCGGCTGGATGTAACACCCCGCATTTCGTCTGACGATGCCGTGCGTCTTGAGATCAACCAGGAAGTCTCCAGCATTGCCGGCGCCATCTCGACGGCGACCTCCGACCTCATCTTCAACAAGCGCCAGATCCAGACCGATGTACTTGCCGACAGTGGTGAAATCATCGTCATCGGCGGCCTGATCCAGCAGTCGGACACGATTGCAAACGAGAAAGTGCCTATCCTTGGAGACGTGCCTGTCGCCGGCCGTCTGTTCCGGTCGGAAGGCAAGGCCAGCAAGCGCACAAACCTGATGGTTTTCATTCGCCCAACGGTTATCCGTGACCGCCAGAGCGCGCGCGACGTGACCGCACGCAGTTACCGGTTTATCCGCGCAGAAGAGCTCTGGAACGGCAAGGACGACAAGGTGAACTCGCTCGACGCCTTCGTCAGCGAGGTTCTGAGCTCGCCGCCTCCACAATAATTCGATGAGCACACACGCAGCACCCTCCCGGCAATTCACCTACGCCTTCGCCAAGGACAAGGGCCTCATTGTCCTGCCTGATCGCGAAGCGCTGACGGTCGGCGTGCGTATGGGTGCTGATGCTTTCTCACTGGTTGAAGCGCGCCGCGCCCTTGGCCGCCCGCACGCCATCGAATCCATGGACGCCGCCAGTTTTGACCGCGCCCTCACGAACGCCTTCAGCCAGGGTCCGCTCGGCGCCACCGACATTGAGGCGGCTGTTGCCAGCCGTGGTGGCCTCGAAAGCCTGATCGACGACATCCCGGAAGCGGCTGACCTGCTCGGCGGCAGCGATGATGCACCCGTCATCCGCCTCATCAACGGGCTTATCTATGAGGCGATGAAGCGCCGCGCTTCAGATATTCATATTGATCCGTTTGAGGACAAACTGTCGATCCGCTATCGCATCGATGGTGATCTCGTCGAGGTCATCACGCCGCCACGCAAGCTTGCGGCGCCGCTGGTCTCCCGCATCAAGGTCATGGCGCGCCTCGACATCGCCGAGAAACGCCTGCCACAGGATGGCCGCATCTCGCTGCAGGCCGGCGGCCGCTCAATCGACGTGCGCGTCGCCATCCTGCCGACCCGCTTTGGCGAACGCGTTGCGCTTCGCCTGCTCGACACGCAGAACGCCCTGCTGACGCTTGAAGAGCTCGGCATGGATTCCGACACCTATCAGCGCTTCGATCAGGTGCTCAGCCAGCCAAACGGCGTGATCCTCGTCACTGGTCCTGTCGGCTCGGGCAAGACCACCACGCTTTATTCCTCCATCTCGCGCCTAAACACCGGAAACGTGAACATCATGACGCTGGAAGACCCGGTCGAATACGGCCTGCCGGGCATCAGCCAGACGCAGATGGACTCCAAGGTCGGCCTCACCTTCGCCCGCGCCCTGCGAAACATCCTGCGTCAGGACTTCAACATCGTCATGGTGGGCGAGATTCGCGATCTGGAAACCGCCGAAGCCGCGTTCGAATTCGCCTCCACCGGCCGCCTCGCCTTCTCCACCCTGCACACAAACAGTGCCGCAGGCGCCATAACGCGTCTGCGCGATATGGGCGTCGAAACCTATCTCATGGCCTCGACCCTGCGCGCCGTCATGGCCCAGCGTCTCGTGCGCAAACTGTGCGATGTCTGCAAGGAGCCCGCCGAGGCCGGAACCGCCGAGTATGAAGCCCTCGACCTGCCACATGGTCAGGCCTTCACACACTACACGCCGAAAGGCTGCATGGCCTGCGGCAATACCGGCTTCCATGGCCGCATCGCCATCTATGAGCTGCTCGTGATTGATAATGCCGTGCGAAACCTGCTGCATGCGGATGCCACGGAAGATGCCATCGAAGCCGTTGCCTTCGCCGATCATCACCGCCTGATCGAAAATGCGCGGCGCTATGTATTCTCCGGCGAGACAAGCGTGACGGAAGTCCTGCGCGTCTGCCGCAAGGAGGCCCGCGATGGCAGCGTTTGAGTACGTCGCTGTCGATACAGGCGGCAAACGCATGCGTGGTGTCATTTCAGCAGACAGCCCCCGCGCAGCCCGCAAGGAATTGCGGATGCGCGAGCTCATGCCCATCGAGGTTTCTCCGCTCAGCGCAAAGAGCGCGCGCGGCGGCAAGGGCGCCGGTGGCCGCATTTCGGAAAAAGACCGCGCCCTGCTCGCGCGACAACTCGCTGTCCTCCTCCAGTCCGGCCTCACTGTCGAACAGGCTCTGACGGCCGTTGCGGCCGATGCGAAGCCCGAGACCGTCGCCATCCTTCACCGCGTCCGCAACGAAGTCACCGAAGGCTCGCGCTTTGCCGACGCCCTCGCGACCGCGCCGCGCGCCTTCCCGCCCCTCTTCAAGTCCGTTGTGGCAGCTGGTGAAATGTCCGGACGACAGGGCGAAGTGATGGAGCGCCTCGCGATCTATCTGGAAAACACATGGCGCCTGCGCCAGAAGGTCCAGTCCGCGCTGATCTATCCGGCCCTCCTGGCCACGCTGGCCATCGGCATGGTCATCGCGCTCATGATCATCGTCGTGCCGCGCCTTGTCGAACAGTTCGACATGTTCGACGCCAAACTGCCCTGGCTGACCCAGCAGGTCATCATGATGTCAAACTTGCTCCGCAACTGGGGCTGGCTCATCGCCATTGGCGTCGTCGTGGGGGTCATTGCGCTCAATCGCCTCCTGCGCGCGCCCGGCGTGCGCGAATCCATGGACCGCTTCATCCTGCGCCTGCCCGTCATCGGCAATCTCGCCCGCACCGTCTCAGCCGCGCGGTTCGCCCGCATCTTCGCCACGCTCTCATCCTCGGGTGCGACTGTGCTGGAATCCCTGCAGGCCGCCCGCGGCGCGATGGCGAACAGCGTGTTCCGCAAGGCTGCAGACGAAATTGCCATTAAGGTCAGCGAAGGCGGCTCCTTCGCCGCTGCGCTCAAGAACACGCACGCTTTCCCGCCCATGATGGTGCATATGGTGGCCAGTGGCGAAGCGGGCCGCGATGTGCCCGGCATGATGACGCGCGCCGCCGAATTCCTCGAGGAAGAATTCGAGAACGCCACGTCCACCGCCCTCAGTCTGATGGAACCCATCATCATCGTTATTCTTGGCGGTCTGGTCGGGACAATCGTATTGTCCATCATGCTACCCATCATCCAGCTCAACACACTCGCGCTCCAATAGCGCCGCACCCCAATCAGGAGGCCTCCATGACACAGGACCAGGACAACCAATCCCCCGAAACCATCCGCAAGGATGCCGGCTTCTCACTTGTCGAACTGCTGGTGACCGTCTCGATCATGGCGCTGCTCGCAACCGCTGTCGTCATCTCTGTCGGCCCGGTGCTCGGCAAGTCCCGCGTCGACCGCGCGCGGTCCGATATCGCCGCCCTGGAAAGTGGCCTCGAGCAATACAGCTTCGACATGTTCAACTATCCGGGCGCGGATGTCGGGCTCGCTGCCCTCAAGACGCCACCCTCGGGCGCAAACGCCGCCCAGTACCGTCCCGGCGGCTACATCAAGCGCATCCAGCAAGACCCCTGGGGCAATGATTACATCTACAACGTGCCCGGTGTCCGCTCCGCCGGCGCCTATGATGTCTTCTCGGCCGGCCCCGACGGTCAACCCGGCAATGAAGACGACATCGGCAACTGGAACTGACCTGATCCATGAACCCGAACCGCGACCTCCCACTTCCACACGATGCAGGCATGAGCCTGATCGAAGTGCTGGTCGCAGTGTTCATCATGGGCCTTGCCGCCGGAATGGTCGCCATGACCATGCGTGCACCTGCAGACCCGCTTGAGGAAGCCGCAGCCCGCCTTGAACGCGACGTCACCTCGGCAATGGACCTCGCGCTGGTGACCGGCGCTCCGCAGGGACTGAAGCTCACCGAGCAGGGCTATCAGCTTGTCACCTGGCGCAATCAGGCATGGCTGCCGGCAGCCGGCGGGAAGGTCACATTGGCCCGCAATGTGGCCTTCGACAGGTCCCGCACGCCCCCTCAGCGGTCCGGGAATGGTCCGGGAAGTCCCAATGAAGCCCCCCCCGAGGTCATCCTCGATACCACAGGTACCGCCCAAGCCGACCAGCTGATCCTTGAGCGCGGCAACCAGACAATCGAACTGACAATTGCGCCCGACGGCAAAGTGACATGGGAGGCGCCCAATGCCTGATCCCCATCGCCAGTCCGGGTTCACCCTGGTCGAAGTCCTTGCCGCACTTGGCGTTTTTTCGATTTCCGCCATCGGGCTGATCCATCTCAGCAGCGAAACCATGATCGGCGCCCGTCAGGTCGACATGCGCGCCCTCGCCGAAATCGAAGCCAATAATCGCATGGCCGACGCGCTCACCACGCCTCCGCCGCTGCCCACCGGCGTCATTGCAGGCGAATCCACCCAGCGTGGCCGCAGCTTTGACTGGAACCGCACCGTCACGCCGACACAGGAAAACGGTCTTTTCCTCGTTGAAATCACTGTAACCGCACCAGAAAGCGGACAGATTCTTGCACACCTGCAGAGCTTGAGGGTCGGCCAATGAACCGCTCCAGCGCCGGCTTCACGCTCGTCGAGACCCTTGTTGCGCTCGCCGTCACAGCAACGCTGGCGACAGCTGGCACACTCATGATGCTGCAGACCCTTCAGGCCAGCCGCGCCGTGAACACACGGATGGACGAGGCGCGCTCACTCGAGGCGGCCTTCGGTCTGATGAGGTCGGATTTCAATGAGGTCACGCACCGTTCTTCCTCCGCTCCAGATGACCTTTACCCGCCCATCGGCTTTCAGGGCTTGAAGAGCGACAAGACCGGCGAGTTGATCACGTTCGTCCGGTCCGGATGGATAGCCCCCCAGATCGGCAGCGAACGCAGCGACCTCCAGCGCGTGGCTTATGCCTATGACAAGGGCACACTGGTTCGAAAGGCGTGGCTCCGGCCAGATCCGGTCAGCACCACGCCTGTTGTCGAGCGCATCCTGATGGAGGGAATAGACAAGCTCGACATCCGTTACCGCCGAAAAGGCGCCTGGTTCGATGCGTGGCCAGCGACGACCAGCGGCGACTATCCTGATCTCATTGAATTCAAGATGACATTCGCTGACCAGGATGAACTGACCCTCACGTATATGCTTGGTGCCATGTCATGACGCCCCACGTTTCCCCGAAGGATCGCGGCGCCGCGCTGCTGTCGATCCTGATGATCGTGGCCGTGATGTCGGTTGCGGCGCTTGCTGCTGTCGAGGCGCTTGGGCGCTCGCTCAGCCTCGCGCGTGTCTCGTCAGAACGGTCCCAGACCATATGGGCCAGTCGATCAACAGAGGCGCTCGGCGTCCTTGCTGTGGCCCGGATCAAGACCTTGGGCGACGATGCCATCCGGGAAGCACTCGAAACCGGCCAGAGCATGACCTTGCCGTTTGATCGCGGCGTGATCCAGGCAACACTCTCTGACGCCTCCAACTGCTTCAACCTGAATACCGTCACGGGCGAGGCCAATGACGTCAATCACATCAAATTCCAGCGCCTGCTCGAAGCCATGGATGTGTTCCGCTCGGAAGCTCAGGCGCTTTCCGAAAGCCTGGCCGACTGGATAGACAAGGATTCCTCGCCCCGGGCATATGGCGCCGAGGCTGGCTATTATGGCACCCTTGAAACTCCTTACCGTTCCGCCAACGCACCGCTCGCAAACTTGACAGAGCTACGAGCCATAAAAGGCTTCACCCCTGAAATTATCGCGATGATCCAGCCGCTGGTCTGTGTCAGGCCAGACCATTTCCAGACCGCCCTCAATATCGAGACACTCAAAGAAGAGGATGCGCCCCTGCTGGTCGCACTCTATTCCGGCGAACTTACCCTTGAGAAAGCCCAGTCGGTCATCCGCGCCAAGCCACTTGGTGGCTGGCATTCGCTGGACACGTTCCTGCAAAATGAACACATCCAGACCATCGCCGTCGCCGCACGCGACGATTCCATGCTCTCGCTGAAACCCAGCAACCTGCGTTTGACAGCCCGCATTGTGTCTGGCTCAACACAGGAAACCCTCCAGCTTGTCTATGCAATGGACAAAGGCGGCCAGGCCAGCCTTATCCAGCGCACGACGGGAGACTTCTGATGGCCCGGCGCCTTTTTACTCTTATGCCACCTTCGGGCGCGCCCACGGAATTCGCGCTCGTCAACGACAGGAGCATCAATCTCCTGTCTGCCGCAGACGCGAATGTCTCCTCTGGCGATGATGTGGTCGTGTTCGTACCCGGTACGGACGTCGGCTGTTTCGAAGTACGCATACCGGCACAGGGCGCGGCCGAAATTCGGCGGTCTGCCGCCTTTGCCCTTGAAGATGAAGTCGCCGTTCCTGTTGAAGAAGCCCATGTCGCGATTGGTCAGACACTCGACAGCGGATTGCGCCCTGTACATGTGGTTGAGCCGGCGCTCATGGAAGAATGGGTCGCGCGTCTGAACGCGTCTGGCTTGAAGACGGCTAAACTTGTGGCCGACGTCTCTGTCCTGCCCGCAGCCCCCATGGCCGTAGACGCCGGAGACCACGTCCTCGTTTCCACAGGCGAAAAACGGTTTGCCATTGATGCCGCGCTGCCAGACGACGCGCTGAAAGCCCTCGCGAATTCGTCAAAAGCGCCGCTTACAACGTCCAGTGCCGCACTCGCGCATCGGCTCGGTGTGTCAGCAAGCAGCGCGTCGTCTCTGCCGGTTCTCGCGCAACTCGCCCAATGGGCCGAAACAGCTGGTGCACTGACCGACCTCCGTCAGGGTCCGTTTATCAGTCGCAAACAAGCCGATATCCGTATTGGTGCGTGGCGCTCAACGCTTCTACTGGGCGCGGCCGCTGCCGTCGCTCTCCTTGCGATGGTCGGGCTGGAAACCTGGTCCCTTTCGCGCCTGTCCGATGTGCTCGATCAGCACGCGCGTGGGATCTATGCCGCATCATTTCCCGGGACGCCGGTGCCCAGCAACCTCGACGCAGCGGTGCGAAACCAGGACGCCGCTCCCGCCGCCAACCGGCTGGCCTTCCTTGATGCCACCGCACTCCTCTATGAATCCATTCCCGCTGAAAGTGGCATTTCAATTGAGGGGCTGCGTTATGACCGGCAGACCGGGCGGCTTCTCGCAAATATGGTCTATCCAAAATATGGCAGCGACGCGGACCTCAAGAATGCACTTGAGGCCAAGGGCCTCGGCGTTTCGCTCGGCGACTCCCGTCAGCAGGATGACCGGGTTATCGGTGACCTGACACTGGAGGCAGCCCAATGATTGAATGGTGGGACAAACGCAGCCTGCGCGAGCAAGGCCTTGTAGCCGCGGCAGCCATCCTGCTCGCGCTTATCAT
This sequence comes from Hyphomonas oceanitis SCH89, assembly GCF_000685295.1. Taxonomy (GTDB): domain Bacteria; phylum Pseudomonadota; class Alphaproteobacteria; order Caulobacterales; family Hyphomonadaceae; genus Hyphomonas; species Hyphomonas oceanitis. The sequence goes on along the minus strand of NZ_ARYL01000019.1, from coordinate 52,317 downwards.
CCTGTTACAGTTCATCATTGTTCCCCTGTTCGCCGGGAGGGCGGAAGCGGCGCTCAAAGCTGACCAGGCTTCTCGTACATTAGACGTCATGACATCGCGGGGCCTGTCGCCTGCAGCCGCGAATGGCACGCAGGCTGGCCCTGCACTCGATCCAGACAGCAGCCGGCGCGCCATTCTCGAAGCTGCCACAAGGCGCGGTCTGGCCATCGCACGCATTCAGGTCAGCACTGAAGGCGTCATTACGGTCCAGATCGATGACACAAACGCAGAGAACATTTTCGCCTGGCTCTTTGACCTACGCAACACAGCCTCCCTTGAGGCCAGTCGCGCGACAATGAATGACACGGGCGCAGGCCTAGTCCGCTCAAGTTTCGAATTTGGAGGCAAGCAAGGATGAAGCGGATCGCTCTCATCCTCGTCTTCGCGGCGGCGCTTATAGTGGGTCTGGTTTCAGGCATTCCCCTGTCATTCGCCATGCGCAACGCCGGCCTGATCGAACAAGGCATAGGCTGGCAGCAGGCGCGCGGCACCATCTGGCACGGACAAGTCACAGGACTGGTTTATCGCGGCACGCCCGCAGGCGCGCTGGATATCCGATCGTCCCCGCTATCGCTCTTCACAGGCTCAGTCGGCTCAGACATAAACTGGGGCGCTCCTACCGGTCGGGCGCGTTTGAGAGTCTCAATCTCACCATCGTCGGTGAACCTGTCCAATCTCGGCGCTGAAGTGGATATCAGTCGGCTGGACGGCATCCATGACGAACTGCGCCGCGTCGGCGGAACGCTCAAACTGTCCAATGCCGCCATTCGCCTTGGCCGCAACGGACAGTGCACCAGCGCGAACGGCTCGGCACAGCTGGATCTCGTAAGCCGCCTCGGTGTCCAGTATGGCCGCGACTGGCCGATGCTCACGGGTTCACCTGTCTGCACCGACGGCACACTCAAACTGCCGCTGTCCGGTGACGGACAGAACGGCGAACGTTTTGAGATCACACTATCGACCTTGCCGGATGGGCGTACAAGCATGGACCTGCATGTCGAAAAGCTGGATCCACAGGCAACTGCTGCCCTTGCCACACTTGGCTTCACAAAATCCGGGAACGGGTACACCCTGCGCCGGGAAGCCGCCCGGAACGAGGAGAATTGATCATGCCAAGCCTGCGTCTCAGCCACTTGGCCATGATCCTCCTGAGCGGCGCTGTCTTCACCGCCTGCACAAGCAAGCCCACACCAGAAGCGCCCACAATAAGCGCGTCGGATGTCATAAACCGGACCGGCGAGCTGCCGCCGCAGACGCTTCCCCCAGGCGCTTGCGGCCTCTTCCTCTGGACCAATGGGGAGCCGCTCCGCTTCATCTTCTTCGCAAAAGCCGGCACTGACACAGCTGTGATGGAGATAGATGGCGAGCAGCGTGAATTGCGTCTCACATCCTCCAAGGGTGATTTGTTTGGCCAGTTCATGACCCGCATGACCTACGCGTCCGACCAGGGCAATGTCGGCGTCAGCTTCAGTGCTGGTGAAATGCTCGACGGCGGTCAACGCATCGAAGATGGCCGTCTCTCGCTTGTCGCCAAGGATGGCTGGGAAACCATGATCCCCGTCTTTGGCCTCTCGGCCTGCCAGCCGGAGAGCCGCTGAGCCAGGCAGGTAGGGCACGACGGACGCCATTAGGACCTATAGAACAACGTAAACGGCGCCCTCAAAAGCCACCAGTGGATAAGTAAGCGTAGAATTCAAAGACCGAAAAACAGCAATCTTTCGTTGTTTATCAACTACGAGATATTGTTTTTCAATAATTTCGGTGTTACCAAGACTCATCAAGGCACAAGAGGATGCGCGCAGAAAACCGCACCTCACGCCAGACACAAGATGAGCATTTCGCCGATGACTTATGCAGAAACAGCCCAAAAACCGCCCTTCCGGCTGGGTCTCCTGATCAAGCGACTCATTTTTTTGGTCCTGCCAGTCCTGGTGTTGATAGGTGCGGCCGGCGGCTTCATCGGCATGAGCGCCCTCAAGCCCGCTCCCGAGGAGAAAGCAACCATCATTGAAGCGCTCCCTGTGCTCACCGCAACAGCGCGCAAGGAACCTGTAACGATCACGGTCCACGGCCAGGGCGCAGTGAAGGCCCGCTCCGAAGTGAGTCTTGCCGCCGAGATCACCGGCCGGGTCGTTTATGTCTCCCCGAATTTCCTCGCCGGCGCACAATTCAAGCAAGGTGAAACACTCGTTCGGCTCGAGGCGCGCGAATACGAGCTGGGCATTGTCCAGGCCGAGGCCGCCGTCGCCCAGGCGCATACAGCTCTTATGCAGGAAATCTCCGAAGGCCAGATTGCAAGCCAGGGCGCCGAGCAACTCGGCATCTCTGACGTCTCCGACCTTACACTCCGCCGCCCTCAACGCGCCCAGGCTGAAGCCCAACTCGCCTCAGCTGAAGCGCGCCTCGACGAAGCCCGTCTCCAGCTCTCTCGCACGCGGATCGTTGCGCCCTTCCCCGGGCGCGTGCGCCAGAAGTCGGTCAATGTCGGCGCCTATGTCTCTCCGGGCGCGCGTCTCGGCGATATCTATGCCAGCGACGTGGTCGAAATCGCCATTGCGCTGAGCGACGCCGATCTCGAGAATCTGGGCCTCGGCATCGGTTTTTCAGAAGCCTCCGGCCAAAAAGGGCCACCCGTTATACTCGAAGCCACTGTTGCAGGCGTGTCTCATAAATGGTCGGGCCGCATTACCCGTACCGATAGCGGCTTTGATCCCGAAACCCGGGTCCTCTTTGCCTATGTCGAGGTCGCCGACCCTTATGGCAAAGGCGCAGACAATGGCACGCCACTCGCCACCGGCCTCTATGTTGACGCGGTGATTGCCGGTCGCGCCCTCGACGAAAGTGTCGTTCTCCCGCGCACCGCCCTGCGCGGCAAGGCTTCAGTCTATGTCGCACGTGATGATGACACGCTCGAAATCCGCCCCGTGAACGTCGCCTTTTCAGACCGGGAGCGCCTCGTTATCACAAGCGGCGTTTCTGCAGGCGAGAAAGTCATCACATCGCCTGTGCGCGCCGTAGCCGAGGGTATGAAGATCAAATCTGTCGACCGACTGGAAACAGCCTTCGCGGCTGAAGCCAGTGCGTCGAACGACTAGAAGGGAACCGGGGGCATGTCGGGATTTATCCGCTGGTGGGCAGACAACAAGGTCGCTGCCAATCTTCTGATGATCGCCCTGATCATTGCGGGCATCGTCGCCTATCTCCGTATGGAGCGCGAGCTTGAGCCCTATGTCGAATTCCCCGGCGCGGCGATCACCGTCGTATGGCGCGGCGCCTCTCCCCAGGACGTTGAGGAACAGCTCACCGTCCGCATGGAAGAGGCCGTCAGCACGGTGGAGGGTATCAAGGAACTGAGCTCCAGTTCCTATGAAGGCGTCGCTCGCGTGGTCGTGGTCGGCAATGAAGACTTGGACGAAGGCAAGTTCCTGCAGGAACTGAAACGCCAGATCGATTCCATCAGCACATTCCCATCCGCAGCCGAACCCGCTCAGATTCATGTTTTCCGCAATCGGTATGAACTGATGCGCATCGCTGTTTCGGCCGATGAAAGCGTCAGCGAACAGGAGCTGAAGCGTTTTGCCGAAGCCACCCGTCGGGAAATCGGTCTGCTTGGCTATGTGCCGTCGGTCGACCTGTTTGGCGTGCGCAATGCGGAAATCTCGATTGAGGTCTCCGAAGAAGCCCTGCGCCGCTATGGTGTCAGCCTCTCCGAAGTGGCGAATGCGGTCGGCGGAACCTCGGTCAACATCTCAGCCGGTAATGTCCGCAGTGATGGCGGCAATGTCCAGCTGCGCACCCGCTCACAGGCGGACACGCAGGCTGAATTCGAGAACATCATCGTCAAACAGATGCCGAACGGCGCCGTGGTCCGCGTCTCCGACATGGCCAAGGTCATCGACGGCTTTGAGGAAGTGAACCTTCTCGCCACGGTCAACGGCAAGCGCACGATCCTCGTTCAGGTCATGAACGGACCGAACATGAACATCGTGAAGATGGCGAAGAATGTGCGCGGCTATTACGACGAGGCTGTCAAACACACGCCCCCCGGCATCACGATGACCATATGGCAGGACTCCTCCATCGACTATATGAGTCGCATAAGGCTTATCGGGTCGAACTTCCTGATGGGCCTCGGCCTGGTCCTGATTACGCTCCTTCTCTTCCTGCGCCCGAAGATCGCCATCTGGGTCGCGGTTGGCATCGGTACGGCCTTCGCCGGCGGTCTCGCGCTGCTGCCGCTGATGGACGTCTCATTCAACATGATCTCCACCTTCGCCTTCCTGCTTGTGATTGGCGTGATCGTTGACGATGCGATTATTGTCGGCGAGGCTATTCACTCCCGAACGGAAGACGGCGAAGAAGGCCTGACCGCCGCAATCAACGGCACGACGATGGTCATCAAGCCGGTCATCTTCGCGGTCTTTACAACAATGATTTTCTTTGCGCCGTGGATGATGCTCTCGGGCGGCACCAGCGAGTTCACACGCTCCATTTCGCTCGTCGTCATCCTCGCGCTTACATTCTCGCTCATTGAATCGCTTCTGATACTGCCGGCTCACCTGTCACATCTGAAACCCGCCAGTCGCGACAGCCGTTTCGCGCGCTTCCAGGACACGATTGCCAATTCCATCGTCTGGGTCGCGCGCAACCTCTACCGCCCGCTCATGGTCGCGGCTTTGCGCCAGCGCTACCTGACAGCAGCCATCTTTGTCGGCGGCATGGTGCTCTCCGTCGGCCTCCTGACAAACGGTCTCGTCAAGACGATCTTCTTTCCAGAAACAGAATCCGATCAGATCGCCGTCACGGTTGAGCTGCCCGAGGGCACACCCTATTCCCGCACACTCGAAGTCCTGGCCCAGATCCAGGCTGGCGAGAAAGCGCTCGAAGACGAAATCAATGCCTCGACCAATGGCGAAGGCAAACTGATCGAGAACTGGTACACCCGCTCACGCGACAACAATGTCCTCGCGCTGGTCAAACTTGTGCCGCCCGAAACACGCACGCTCACCGCCAAGGAAACGGCCGAACGCCTGCGCGCCCTCATCGGGGAAGTACCGGACGCTGAGACCATCACCGTCAACTACAAGAATGCCGACACCGACCCGCCGATCCAGTACATGCTCAACTCTACCGACTTGGACGCGCTGAACGCAGCTGCTGAAGATTTGATGTTGAAGCTCCGCTCCTATGACGGCGTCTACAATGTCGTGAACGACGTCCAGAGCGCGACCGATGAAATCCAGTTTGACCTGAAGCCCGGCGCAGAATCCCTCGGCATCACCACCGCCGATGTCGCCCGTCAGGTCCGGCAGGGCTTCTATGGTGAGGAAGTCCAACGCCTGCCGCGCGATGGTGAAGATGTTCGTGTCTTCGTTCGCTATCCGCGGTCTGACCGAGAATCCCTGGATTTTCTCAACAACATCCGCATCCGCACCGCCGATGGGCGTGAGCTGCCACTCTATGCCGTTGCCGACATTCGCTTCGAGAAAGGCATTTCGCAGATCAATCGACGCGAACGCCGCCGGGCCATTGTGGTCAGTGCAGAAGTCGCGGCCGAACGGATTACCGAAATCCGCAACGAACTCGACAACAATTTCTTCGAAAGCTTTGACAAAGCTCATCCACAGGTTCGGCGCGGCAATATAGGCCGGGCACAAGGCGAGGCTGAATTCTTCGCCGAGATCATGACGCTCCTGCTGATCGCAATAGGCGTCGCCTATTTCCTCGTCGCCGTGGCATTCAAGTCTTATGCAGAACCAATCCTCATCCTGCTCGCCGCCATTCCGTTTTGTTTCACCGGGGCCATGGTCGGCCATCTCGTGATGGGTTTCCCGCTCAGTATCCTGTCCTATATGGGCATAATGGCAGCGGCCGGCGTCGCCGTGAACGACAACCTCGTCCTCATTGACTATGTACACCAGCTGCGTGATCGCGGCATGGACGGCGCACAAGCACTGGTCGAGGCCGGTACACGCCGCTTCCGTCCAATCCTGCTCACCTCGCTCACAACCTTTGTCGGCCTCCTGCCGCTGATGCTGGAACGGTCCATCCAGGCCCAGTTCCTCATCCCGATCGGTGTGGGGCTCGCCTTCGGTGTTCTGTTTGCGCTCTTCGTCACCCTGTTCTTCGTTCCGGCCCTCTACGGCATCGGGGCCGATATCAAGCGCTTCTTCGCCCATCTCATCACAGGCAAGCACTATCCTGCCTTCGATGCGCAGCTCGATATGAAGGCACTGGAAGAGATCGCCCCTGTTCCAGCGGAATAAAGGCAGGGCCTGACCCCACAACGGAGCTTAGGCCCTTGCCTTCATGGGGCTCATCGCTAAACCCCACGAAATGCTGACCATTTCGAACCTCGACTATCGTATTGAAGCGCGCCTCCTGTTTGAAGGCGCCTCCGCCCAGATCGCGTCTGGCTGGAAAGTCGGCCTCGTCGGCCGCAACGGCACGGGCAAGTCCACGCTGCTGAAGCTGATCCGCGAGGAGATCACGCATCCAACCAATGACGGCTCAATCCGCCTGAATCAGGGCGCCAAGCTTGGCTGGGTCGCGCAGGAAGTCGCCCCGACAGACGAGACCATTCTGGAAGTCGTTCTAGCCGCCGATACCGAGCGCCACGCCCTGATGCAGGAAGCGGAGACGGCCGAAGATCCTATGCGGATCGCAGATATCCACACCCGTCTCGTCGATATAGACGCTTGGTCAGCGGATTCACGGGCAGCTGAGGTCCTCATGGGCCTCGGCTTCACGCAAGCAGATCTTGACCGCCCGACCCGCGAATTCTCCGGCGGCTGGCGCATGCGTGCCGCCATCGCGGGCGTCCTCTTCTCTCAGCCTGACCTGCTGCTGCTCGACGAACCGACCAACTATCTCGACCTCGAGGGCGCCGCGTGGCTCGAAGGCTATATCAAGAAATACCCGCACACGGTGCTGATCGTCTCGCACGACCGTGAAATGCTGAACCGCTGTGTTACCCACACGATGGCGCTTGAGCACAAGAAACTCGCGATTGTGCCCGGTGGTTATGACGCTTGGCTGCGCCTTCGCTCCGCCAAATACGCCCAACTTGAAAGCCAGCGCGCCAAGCAGGAAGTCGATAAGGCCCACCTTCAGGCGTTCGTTGACCGCTTTCGCGCCAAAGCGTCCAAGGCACGCCAGGCCCAGTCGCGCGTCAAAATGCTCGAAAAGATGCAGGACATCTCCATCCCGATGGCCGAACGCACGGTGCCCTTCCATTTCCCGGAGCCGGGCGACAAGATGGCACCGCCACTGCTCGAACTGCGCGGCGCAGAACTCGGCTATGGTACCGATGCCAGCATCCTGCGCGGCGTGACCCTCCGCCTCGACCCGGACGACCGGATCGCCATTGTCGGCACCAATGGTCAGGGTAAGACAACGCTCGTCAAATCCATCGCCGAACGCCTGCCCCTGATGGACGGCGCCCGTGTGACCCACAGCAAGGTCCGCATCGGCTATTTCTCGCAGGACCAGCTGGACGAGCTCACACCCGGCGAAACCGTGCTCGACCACGTCCGCCACGCCATGCCGAAGGAAACACCGGTCGCCAAACAGCGCTCGACGGCATCCCAAATGGGTTTCAGCCATGAAAAGGTGGAGACCAAAGTTGAAAAGCTCTCCGGCGGCGAAAAAGTTCGTCTGCTACTTGGCCTCATGGCCATGGAGAAGCCGCATATCCTGATCCTCGACGAGCCGACCTCCCACCTCGACATCGACAGCCGCGAAGCGCTGATCTACGCGCTGAACGACTTCAAAGGCGCAGTCCTGCTGATTACCCACGATATCTTCCTTGCCGAAGGCACCGCCGACCAGCTCTGGCTCGTGAAGGACGGAAAAGCCGACGTCTATGATGGCGACCTTCAGGATTATCGCGCCCTCGTCCTGCAGGCGGATCGCAACAAATCCGACAACAATCAAAAAAAAACAAAGTCCGAGCCGGTTGAGCCAGCCCCAAAGCTGAACAAGGCCGACCAGCGCCAGAAATCTTCCGAGTCCCGCAAAGCGGCCTCCGGTCTCAAACGCAAAGCGGACGACGCCGAGAAGCGGCTCGAAAAGATCAATGCCAAAATCGGTGCCATTGATACGGATCTGTCACGCCCCGGACACAGCTCGGAAAAGATCCAGGACCTGCTCCGTCAGCGCGCTGATCTCGCGGCCGAAGCCGAGTCGACCGAGATAGACTGGCTTCAGGCGATCGAGGATTATGAAACGGCTCTTAACGCCTGATCACTGCTGTACGTCCGCCTGCCGCGACCTATTTGTGCTATTAACCACGTTAAGTGAAATTTGTCTGGGCAGGACAACCCGTTCTAAGGGACTGTCGCAATACTACCCCTGTACAAGTCGGGATAAATTGCGCAGTTAGAAATTGAAAAGGCCGCAAAGAATTTGCGGATCGGGAGAGCTTGTTTTCCATTCGGCAGACAAGCTCGCAAGGGACAGACATGGGTGTTTCAGAGAACCTGAAAAGGGCCATCGCCTTCCCACGGGAGCAGGTGACCCTGTTGCATACGCCGCTCAACGGTCTCGCCATTCTCGATTCCGAAGATAGCGCCAACACGTCGGCGAAACCGACGATCCTGCCTCCAATCTATCCCGAATGGCTCGGCGACCGCCTCTTTGCCCACACCCATGGCTGTAGATTCAACTACGTAGTAGGGGAAATGGCCCGTGGCATCGCCACGACCCGTATGGTGGTCGAAGCGGTGAAGGCGGGATGTGTCGGTTTCTATGGAAGCGCAGGCCTGTCTCCGGATGTGATCGAGGCCGGAATTGCAGAGATAAAATCCCATCTTTCGACCGACCAGACAGCTTGGGGCGCCAACCTGATCCATTCCCCGCAGCAGCCCGGCTATGAAGCGCGCGTTGTCGACCTTTTCCTCGCCAAGGGTGTGCGACGTGTCTCCGCCTCGGCTTTCATGAAACTTTCGGTTGATCTGGTTCGATACACCGCCGTCGGACTTTCCCGTGCACCGGACGGCACCATTCATCGAGCCAATCACGTCTTCGCCAAGGTCTCCCGCGCTGAAGTCGCTGAGCCCTTCATGGCCCCCGCCCCAGCCAAAATCCTGCAGGATTTGGTCGCCAACGGCGCCATCACTGCCGAGCAGGCAGAGCTCGCCGCCCAAGTCCCGGTTGCCGCCGAGATCACCGCGGAATCCGATTCCGGCGGCCACACCGACAACCGACCGGCCAGCACGCTCTTCCCCTCTCTCGTCCTTGCCCGCGACCGCGTGGCCGCCCGCACAGGCGTCGACGCCAACGCCATCCGCATAGGCCTGGCCGGCGGCATCTCGACGCCGATGGCCGTTGCCGCAGCCTTCCAGATGGGCGCCGCCTACGTGCTTACAGGCTCCGTGAACCAGTCCGCCGTTGAATCCGGCCTGTCCGAAGCCGGCCGTCGCCTGCTCGCCAAGGCTGGGCCCGCCGATGTCACTATGGCGCCAGCCGCCGACATGTTCGAGCAGGGCGTCGAAGTTCAGGTTCTGAAACGCGGCACACTCTTCGCCATGCGCGGCAAGCGTCTTCATGCCATCTACCGCTCCGGTGCCAGCTACGAAAACCTTCCACAGAAGGATCGCGACTGGATCGACGACGTACTCGGCGAACCGTTCGACGCCGCATGGGCCCGCACCCTCGCCTATATCGCGCAGGCCAATCCCGCCGAGGCCAAACGTGCCGAAACGGATGGCAACAAGCGCTTCGCCCTCGTCGCCCGCCGCTACCTCTTCATGGGCGCCCAGTGGGCCCGCGAAGGCACGCCCGGACGCGAGATGGACTACCAGGTCTGGTGCGGCCCAGCGATGGGCGTCTTCAATGAATGGGTTGCCCACAGCTTCCTTGAGCCCGTCGAGAACCGCACGGTCAGGCAGATCGCCTGGAACCTGCTCGAAGGCGCTGCCCACATCACCCGCGCCGGACAACTGAGAGCCCTAGGCCTGCCCGTTGCCCCAACCGACTTCAATTACGCGCCCCGCCAGTTCGCAGACGCCCAATGAGACATATCCATGAGCACTGAGACCCGCACGTCCCCCGAACCAATCGCCGTCATTGGCGTCGGCTCTATCTTCCCCGGCCGGGGCGGCAATACCGGTTTCTGGCGCGATATATTCCAGGGCCGCGACCTGCTGACCGAAACACCCGCAAGCCACTGGCTGATCGAAGACTATTATGACGCCAACCCGCTCACGCCTGATCGCACCTATGGTCGGCGCGGTGGCTTCATCGCTCCCCTTCCATTCGACCCCATGGCTTTTGGCATTCCGCCCAACGCCCTGCAACACACCGACAGCGCCCAGCTTCTCGCCCTCGTTGCTGCTAAGAATGCGCTCGACGACATCCAAAGCACCAATGGCTGCGAGATAGACCTTACACGCACGAGCGTCATGCTCGGCGTCGCCTCTGCCACCGAACTCACGGCCCACATGGCAGGCCGCCTACAGCGCCCCGTCTGGGTCAACGCCCTGCGCCAGTCCGGCATCGGCGAGCCTGAAGTGCAGGAAATCGTCAAACGTATTGAAGCGCATTATATCGAGTGGAAGGAAAGCACCTTCCCGGGCCTGCTCGGCAATGTCGTCGCCGGACGCATCGCCAACCGGCTTGATCTCGGAGGCGCCAACTTTGTCACCGACGCTGCCTGCGCCTCCAGCCTGTCGGCCCTGAACATTGCCGTGCAGGAACTCCGCGCTGGCGACTCCGACACGGTGCTGGCGGGCGGCGCCGACGCGCTCAACGACATTCTCATGTATATGTGTTTCTCGAAAACACCGGCTCTCTCGCCAACAGGCGACTGCCGCCCCTTCTCCGCAGATGCAGACGGAACGATGCTCAGCGAAGGCGTCGGTATTATCGCGCTGCGCCGCCTGTCGGATGCAGAGCGCGACGGCAACCGCATCCACGCGGTCATTCGCGGCATGGGCGGCGGCTCTGACGGAAAGGGAACGGCCATCTACACGCCGCTCCCGTCCGGGCAGGCCCGCGCGATTGAGCGCGCATACGTCCAGGCTGGTTATGGCCCGGAATCCGTCGATCTCGTCGAGGCTCATGGCACTGGCACAAAGGCAGGCGACAAGGCTGAACTGGCTGGCTTGCACCTTGTCTTCGACGGCAAAGGGGACGGCACGCCATGGTGCGCCATTGGCTCGGTCAAATCCCAGATCGGCCATGCCAAGGGTGCAGCAGGCGCTGCCAGCCTGATCAAGACGGTGCACGCCCTCAGCCGCAAGATCCTTCCGCCCACGATCAAGATCGCCGAACCGGCAGACGTCCTGAAGGACAGCAAGAGCTTCTACCTCAATAGCGAAGCGCGCCCGTGGATTTCACCGACCAGTCGTCCGCGCCGCGCCGCAGTCAGTTCCTTCGGCTTCGGGGGCAGCAACTTCCACGCAACGCTTGAGGAATATACCGGCCCGACGGCACTCCAGCCGCCGCGCGTTTTCCCATCGGAACTCTTCCTCGTATCGGCTGGCACGCCAGACGGCCTCGTCGAGCAGCTCGAAACCCTCATTCATACCGAAACAGCAGAAGATGGTTTCGCCGCCCTCGCGGCCACCACGCATGAGGCCTTCGAATCCGATGCCCGCGTCCGTGCCGCCATTGTCGCCGACGACCAGAAAGACCTCGCCGCCAAGGCTTCCCGCCTGATCGGCCAAATCGAATCCGGCACACTTGGCACGGCTCCGCTCGGTGCAGGTATCCACGCCTCCACTACGCCCCCCGAAAACGGCAAGATCGCCTTCCTCTTCTCCGGCCAGGGCAGCCAATATGTCGGCATGGGCTCGGACCTTGCCATGGCCTTTCCCGCTGCTCGCGCAGCCTGGGACATGGCCGCAGGCCACGCTAAGACTGGCCCGCTGAAGCTCCAGCGGCTCGCCTTCCCGTCAGCCGCCTTCGATCAGGTAGAATTCGGCGAGCAGACCCAACGCCTCACCGAGATGCAACATGCCCAGCCCGCCATAGCAACCGTTGCCTTGGCCCAGCTTGCCTTGCTCGAACGCCTCGGCATCGACCCGGACATGGCCGGCGGCCATAGCTTCGGCGAGATGATGGCCCTCCATGTTGCGCGAAGCTTCGACGCCGAAAGCGTCCTCAGCGTCGCGGCCGCACGCGGTCGGCTTATGGCCGAGGCTGCCAAATCCACGCCCGGCGCGATGATGGCCGTGCAGACCGATTCAGAGACTATCGCGCCGATCGTCGCCAAGGTCACCAATGTCGTCCTCGCCAATGATAATGGCCCCAGCCAGGTCGTCCTCTCCGGCCCGGTTGACGCCATCAAGGCCGCTGAAGCAATCTGTATCGAGAAGGGCCTGAAAGCCCGCCGACTTCCGGTTGCAACCGCCTTCCACTCATCCATCGTCCACGCCGCCGTTGAGCCTTTCGCGGCAGAGCTGACGGCCCTGCGCCCGCGCAAACCGAAACTCCCGGTCTACGCCAACGCGACGGCCTCACCCTATAATGTCAAAGCCGCAGACCTGCCCGACGTCATCGCTGGCCAGATCGCCACGCCTGTCCGTTTCCGCGACCAGGTAGAAGCCATGTATGAGGCCGGCGCCCGCCTATTTCTCGAAGTCGGCCCCGGTAATATCGTTACCGGCCTTGTCCGCGATGTCCTCGGGGACCGCCCGTTCCGTGCTGTCTCGCTAGACAACAAGCGCGCCAATGGCCTCAGCCAGTTCCTCTCGGCCGTCGGCGAACTCAGCGTAGCCGGCCAGTCGCTCGATCTTGCCGCCCTCTTCGCTGACACGCCGCCGCCAGTGCCGGCGCCGCCACCATCGAAGCACGCAGTTTACATAAACGGCGCCAATTACGACAAGCCCTACCCGCCAAGGAATGGCGCAGAAGGCCGCGCCGCTCCCAATGTAGCACGGGCTCCGACCCAACCCGCTATCACCGCTGCACCGTCAACACCTCCGCCCACACCGCAACCGGCGCCCGCGCCAACCGCCGCTTCACCCGACCAGACTCCCAGCAGGACTTCTCCCATGACCGACACGCCCCAGACCTATACCGCCCCCGCGCCGGCCTCCTCCTCTGCGGAACGCATCTGGAGCGACGTATCACATGTTCACTCCGAATACCTCGCGACCATGGCGGCTAGCCATACGGCCTTTCTCAATGCGGCCGCATCCCTGCTGAGCGGCCAGCCGGTTTCGCAACAGCCGAGCCCCGCGCCGGTCCAGCGCATCGCCGCGCCGGCCCCCGCTCCTCAACCAACGCCACAGCAAGCGGCCCCTGCGCCTCAACCCGCAGCCCCTGCGCTCGCGCCACAACCCACGCCTGCGCCCAAGCCCTACACGAACGGCGCGGCAGCACCGGCACCACAGCCTGCACCTCAGGCGCCACCACCTGCTCCTGCTGCGCCAGCGCCTGCCTCGGCGCCCAAGGCTGCATCCGGCCAAAGCCCGGTCGAACTCGTCCAGTCCATCGTATCGGAAAAAACCGGGTACCCGGTCGACATGCTGGACGCGGACATGGACCTCGAAGGCGAACTCGGTGTCGACTCCATCAAGCAGGTCGAGATCCTCTCCACCCTGCGCGAACGCATGCCACACCTGCCGGAAATTGATCCCGAACAGCTCGTCGAACTGCGCACAATCAATGCCATCGCCACAATGATCGGCGGATCCACCCCGGCACCCGCACCTTCCGCGCCTGCCCCGGTCGCCGCAGCACCGGCGCCCGTCGCGGCCCCAACCGCTGTCTCAGCGCCGGCCTCCAACGGCAATGGCATCACACCAGACGTTATCCGCGCCCTCGTTGCAGACAAGACAGGCTACCCATCCTCCATGCTCGAAGACGACATGGATCTCGAAGGCGAACTCGGCGTCGACTCCATCAAACAGGTCGAAATCCTGTCGGCCCTGCGCGACCAGCATCCCTCGCTGCCCGAAGTCGACCCGGAAGCCATCGCCGAACTCCGCACGATCCGGAAAATCGCCGATTTTTTCAGCTAGGGGGCGGTGAGGATACGTCCTCAGCTCACCGTTCCCCAGTCATGGTTCAGCCCGTCGCCGCCTATGGCAGCGACGTTTGCCCGGTCCGCTTCACCGCGCCGGAACCGCTGCCAATGGCTAATATTCCAAGCCTCGGCACCGTCGAGATCACCGATGCAGACCCCTCCATGGCTGCAGCCCTCGCCGCCGCAATCGGTGGAAAAGCGACCCGCGTCGCAACGCCATCCGGGACGGCCGACACTGTCATCCTGACAGAGGGCCTGACCAGCCATCCCCCTGCTGACCGCCACTGGTCAGCCCTCGCACAAGCCCGGACCGCCCGCGCGCCCGGCGCCCGCATTGTCCTTCTGCAAAGCACTGAAACGGTCTCCGGGCTGTCCGGCCTCTCTCGCACGCTGCGCAAGGAATGGCCGGGCGTAAGTATGACCGCACTCTCCCTCTCCGCCACGGACGCCGCCACCCGGACCACGCACACACTCGCGGCCCTGACTGCTTCACCAACCGACCGGCTGCTGACCGCTGATGGCCAGTCCCGCGAAACCCACATCTCATCAACGCTGGCACCGCCCACTTCCTCGGCACACACCACCCCAGCCCTATGGCTTGTCACAGGCGGCGCGCGCGGCGTCACCGCCACCTGCGCTATTGAGCTCGCCCGCCGCACAGCAGGCACTTTCCTGCTCGCTGGTCGCTCTGCGCTCAGCCCGTGGCCAGAAGGCGTTGCCCAAACGCAGGACCTGAAGACCCTCCGCGCGGCGCTTGCCCAACAGGCCGTTGCCAGCGGGGAGAAGGTCAAACCCGCCGACATAGACCGCATAGCTCGCGCCGCCCTCGCTGGACAGGAAATACACACCACGCTCACCGCCCTCGCCGCCGCTGGCGCCAATGCCCACTACGTCCAGCTGGACCTGTCCGACACGGCCACGCTCGCACCCGCTATCGCCGCCATTCAGGCCCAACATGGCGCGATCACTGGGTTTGTCCACGGTGCAGGCGTGCTCGCCGACAAACTGGCCATGGAGAAGACCGAAGCTGAAGTCCGCAAGGTCTTCGGGCCCAAAGTCGACGGCCTCCTCGCCCTTCTCGACACCATCAATACGGCCCAGCTCGCCCATGTCGGCCTCTTCTCATCGGCCTCTGCCCTGTTCGGCAACACAGGACAGGCCGACTATGCCATGGCCAATGAGTGCCTGAACCAGCTGGCCCGCCAGCTCCACGCGCAACTCCCCAACGCGCAGGTCAAATCCTTCAACTGGGGGCCATGGGACGGCGGCATGGTCGATGCCGGCCTCGCCGCCCACTTCGCCCAGCAAGGCATATCCCTGATCGGACAAGCCGATGGTGCCCGTATCTTCGCTGATCAGCTGCTCAGCGGCGACCGCAAAATTGTCGAACTCCTCGTCGGCGACGCATGGAGCGGTGCATGACGGCTTTCGAGCCCATCGCCATTGTCGGTCAAGGCTGCGTCCTGCCCGGCGCGCTCTCGCCAGATGCACTCTGGAAAGCCGTCGTCGGCAATGAATGCCTCATCACAAGCGCACCCAAAGGCGCCTTCGGCCTGACCGACGCCGAAGAAGCCGCCTCCCGCTATGTTGCAGGCTTCGTCACCGGCTTCGACACCATCTTCGATCCTACCCGCGCCAAGCTGCCCGGCCTCACTGCCGCTTCTCTCGACCCCGTCTGCCAATGGCCCCTCCACGCCGCCCTGCAAGCGTGGGACGAAGCAGGCAAGACAACTGCCGCTGCAGACAGGCGCGGCGTCTTCCTCGCCAACCTCTCCTACCCAAGCCGCGCCAAGGCCGCTTACGCCGCTGACATCTGGACCAGCGGCAAATCCATCCGCCCCGCCACCGATGCCTTCAATTCCGGCTTCCCAGCGCATATCCTGGCACAAGCCATTTGCGCCACCGGCCCCGTCCTTGCACTCGATGCCGCTTGCGCCTCCTCGCTCTACGCCCTCGAAATCGCATGCCATAAACTCCAGACCTGCCAGATCGACGTCGCCCTCGTCGGTGCCGTCAACGCAGCCGACAACCTCATTCTTCATATTGGCTTCGAAGCGCTTCAGGCGCTCAGCCCCACAGGACGCTCCCGCCCCTTCATCAAGGGCGCAGACGGCCTCGTCCCATCCGAAGGTGCCGTCGCTGTCGTCCTGAAACGCCTCAGCGATGTCGCCCCAGCCGACACAGTCCACGGCGTCATTCGCGCCATCGGCCTCTCCAATGATGGCAAGCGCAAAGGCCTGCTTGCACCCGATGCCACAGGGCAGGCCGAGGCTATGCAGCGCGCCTATGCCGATGCAGGCATCAAGCCCGACAGCCTAGACTTCCTCGAATGCCACGCCACCGGCACCCCCGTCGGCGACAGCGTTGAAATCGCCGCCGCCTCAAGCGTCTTCGGCAAAGATCGCGAACTTCCCATCGGCTCACTCAAGGCCAATACGGGCCACCTGATCACGGTCGCTGGCCTAGCCAGTCTCCTAAAGCTGACGCAGGCCATGGCGAACGAAACCCTGCCGCCCATGCCTCTGAATGGCGAACTGATCGACGCACTTTCCTCCCCAGCCCTTCACCCGCTCTCAACGCCCAAAGACTGGAAAACCTCGGGCAGTCCCCGCCGCGCCGCCATCAGCAATTTCGGCTTCGGCGGAAACAATGCCCACCTGATCCTCGACCAGTACGAGCCCACAACAGGCGCCATTCAGGTTGCCCTACCGGACACCCCAGAAGACGACATCGTCATCTGCAGCGCCGCGCTCATGGCCGGCGCAGACTGCGGCGAGCGCTATGTCCTCCGCCGCCTGATGAACCACCCGGTCACCCCGGCAAAGTCGTGCGAGACCGTAGGCGCCGACCCGCGCCATGCCCGCACGCCGCCCAATGACCTGCTGCAGGCCGAAGCGCAGCAGCTCGCGGTCCTCTCACTTAGCCGCTCTGTCCTCGATAAAGTCTCACGGCCGAATCCCGAACGCGCCGGTGTGTTCGTCGGCATGGGCTGCGCCGCGGACTCCGCCCGCTGGCTACTCCGCGAACGCGTCGCCAACGCGTTCGGCATCACGCCCGGCACACCTGAACATGCGAAAGCGCAGGAAGGCATCGCCCCACCGCTCCAAGCCGCGACCGTCCTTGGCGCCATGGCCAACATGACCGCCAACCGCATCACCTCAGCCGAAGACCTGCGCGGGCAAGGCTATGCCATCTCCTCTGAAGGCGTATCCAGCCTCGCCACACTCGACATCGCCTGCGATGCCCTCCGCGCCGGACGCCTGGACATGGCCGTCGTCGCAGCGGCCGACTTTGCCACAGAGACAGTCGCAAAAACCGCCCTCGCAGGGCTGGGCGCCGAAACCCCGGGCGACATGGCCGCCGCCCTCGTCCTCAAACGCCGCGCCGATGCCGAAGCCGCCGGCGACCCGATTCTCGCAACCCTCGGTCCGGTCGCATGGAGCCCCGCAGCCGAAACCGGCACTTCCCTCATATCCGCCGCCTACGGAGCTGCCCCTGCCGCCTCACCCCTCTTCGAACTGGCCGCCGCCGCGCTGCTCATGGCCCGCGATCAGGTCATCACGCCAGAGGCCGCGATCCCGAACCTGACTGGCGACCCAGCAACGCATACCGTCACTGCGCCCACCACGCGCCTATCGCACGGCGCCAGCGTCTCACTCACCGGCGCCCCACCGCAGCCGAGTCCCGACCCACTTCGCTCCCCGCCACACCTGGTATGGGCCTCCGGCGCCACGCCAGCCTCCCTCGCGAAGAAACTCCGAAGCGGCCGAACCGGCGGCAAAGGCAAGTGCCGCATTGCGCTCCTCGCTTCCGATGAATCCAAACGTGACGCCCTCATAGAATCCGCCGCGAACGCCCTCGAAGCCGGCAACACACCTGAAGGCCCTGGCATTTATTACGGCGAAGGCGAACCCGACGGCGAACTCGCTTTCGTCTTCACCGGCTCCGCCGCCGTCTATCCCCGCATGTCGCGCGGCCTGTTCATGGCCTTCCCGGAACTTGGGAAGCAGCTGGCCACCATTTCTCGCGCCACGGAAATGGCCGCGCTGCTCACACACTCCGGGCTTACCGAATTCGAACAGCTCTGTGCCGGCACACTGGTCAGCCAGGCCCACACGATCCTCCTGCGCGACGTGCTGGGCGTCACGCCAACCGCCGCCCTCGGTCTTTCGCTCGGTGAAAGCAACGCCCTCTTCGCCTTCGGCTTCTGGAAAGATCCCGGCAAGCTCCTCGACGAGATCGAAGACGCTGCCATGTACGAACGCCATCTCGGCGGTGACTTCGAAACAGCGCAGGCCGCATGGGGGCCGAACGTCCCTTCTGACTGGGCCAACTGGCACATCCAGGCCCCGCTGGAAAAGCTGCGCGTCGCCATCGCCGCCCACCCGAATGTCGAGATCACGATCATCTATTCCGCCAATGACTGCCTCATCGGCGGCCCCTCGGCGGAATGCCGCGCCGTCGCAGAATCCCTCGGTCCCCGCGCGGGCGCCGCAATGCACCAGCATCTGATCGTCCACGCCAAGGCCATGAAACCCTTCGAGGGCCAGTGGCGCAAGCTGCACACGCGCCCCGTCTCCCGCGTCCCGGGCATCCGCCTCTACGCCAATGCCATCAATGCCAGCTACACGCCGACCAAGGCACGCGTCGCCGACATGCTGACCCGTCAGGCCGTCGACACGGTCGATTTCCCACCGACCGTTCTGCAGGCGTATGAAGATGGCGTACGCACCTTTGTGGAACTCGGCCCCCGCGCCACGCTCAGCCGCGCCATCTCCAGCATCCTCGGCGACAAGCCCCACGTCGCCGTCGCCACCGACCGGATCGTCGCATCTGACCTCGCGCAAATCGCCCATTTCACCGGCACGCTCTTCGCGGATGGCCGCCACATCAATATTGCCCGCGTCGCCGAAAGGCTCGATGCAGCCCGCAACAATCCCTGGACAGGAACCGACCCCATGCCCCTCACGACACCGGTTCACTATCCGACCCCCAAAATTCCGCAATCGCGCCCGGCCCCAGCAGGCGGCCTGCCACCCGCTCCGGCCCTGCCTGTGCCACATTACGCCCATAGCAGCGCCGTCACAGTCGCGCCTGCACCGCGCCCATGCTCCGCCCCCAAGCCCCGCACGCCCGGCGCCCCGCCCCGCACGCCCGGCGCCCCGCCCCGCAAGGTCGTCTCCGGCAACGAGCCGCTCACCCCGCGCGCGCCGACTGGCCCGGCATGGACACGCCCTGCTATCGAAGCCGCCTCGCGCGGCCTGATGTCAGATTTCTTCGGCCCCGAATTCATCGGACAGGACCAGTTCGCCCGCCAGGTCCGCCTGCCTGCCCCGCCGCTCCTGCTCGTAGACCGCATCACAGGCATCGATGCCGAGGCCGGCGTCGAAAGCCTCGGCGTGATCTGGACCGAGACGGACCTCACCGCCGACGACTGGCATGTTCGGGGTGGCCGTGTCCGCCCCGGCCCGCTGATCGAATGTGGCCAGGCCGATCTCACACTGATCGGCTGGATGGGCGCCGACCTTAAAAACCGCAACGAGCGCGTCTACCGCCTCCTTGGCTGCGAGATCACCTTCCATGATGGCGGCCTGCCCGGCCCCGGCGACACGCTCGCCTTCCAGATCGAGATCACCGGCCACGCCACGCTCGCAGGTGTGCGTATGTTCTTCTTCCAGTATGACTGCATGGTCGGCGACCGGAAGGTCTTCTCCGTCCGTAATGGTCAAGCTGGCTTCTTCACGGACGACGAACTGGCCTCCGGCAAGGGCGTCATCTGGGACGCCGCAACGAACGCGCCATCCATCGCCGCACCGCACCCGTTCGACACGTCGCGCGCCAGCGCCAAGCGCGCCTTTTCTGCAACGGACCTCGCCGCCTTCCGCGCCGGCGACGCCTTCGCCTGTTTCGGCAAGGGTTTTGAATTCTGCGCTGCCCATTCCCGCCCGGCCCACCTGCCGGACGGCCAGCTCGCCTTCTTCGACGAGATCACGGCTTTTGATCCTGCCGGCGGCCCATGGGGACGCGGCTATCTCAAGGCCCGCGCGCATGTGCCCACCGATGCATGGTTCTATCAGGGCCATTTCCACGAAGACCCGTGCATGCCCGGTACGCTCATGGCTGAAGCCGCCGTTCAGGCGCTCGAATTCTACGCAGCCGCCGCAGGGCTCACCATCGAACGCGACGGCTACGTCTTCGAGCCCATGCCCGGCGAAACCGCGAAATTCGTCTGTCGTGGACAGGTCATTCCCGACCGTGCCCACGAAGTGACCTATGAAGTCTTCATCGATGATGTCATTGATGGCGAAAGCCCGGTCCTCTACGCCTCGCTCCTTGCCAGCTCTGACGGAAAGAAAGTCTTCCACTGCCCGCGCTTCGCCATCCGCCTGCGCAAGGACTGGCCGGCGCCCCACACAACCGACACGCCGCTCCGTGTAGGCCCGATGGGCGAAAGCCGGGGCGACCATGCCGCGCTCCTGAACTGCGCCGCCAGCGCGCCCTCCTCAGCCTTCGGCGAACTCTACCGCCCCTTCGACATGGCTGGCCGCGCACCGCGCCTGCCCCAGCCGCCCTATCACATGATGACCCGCGTCACGCAGGTCTCGACCCGTCCCGGCGTCAAGGAAGCGGGCGCCAAAATCACCGCCGAATACGACATTCCTGCAGACGCCTGGTATTTCCGCGACAATGCCAATGGCGCCATGCCCTTCGCCGTCCTCTCCGAAATCGTCCTCCAGCCCTGCGGCTGGCTCGCAAGCCATTGCGGCTTCGCCCTCGAAGGCGGCGAGCGTTTCCGTAACCTCGACGGCGACGGCGAAGTCTTCATGGAAGTCGGCCCGCAAGACGGCACGATCATCGTCGACACGACGCTGACATCCTTTTCCAAGGTCGGCCCGATGACCATCGTTGCCTTTACGCTGAAGGCACGGCTGGCCGATGGCCGACCGGTGATGAACCTAAACACCCAGTTCGGCTTCTTCCCCGCCGCCGCTCTCGTCAGGCAGGCAGGCCTCGCCGTGACGGACGCCCACCGCGCCCTCCTGAACCTCGCCCCGAACCGTGACGGCACCCTGCCGGCCGCCCCTGTCGCCCGCGGCGACCTGCGCATGCTCGACCGGCTCGACTATTTCGACGCCAATGGTGGCTCGGCAGGCCTCGGCCTCGCCCGTGGTCGCCAGTCCGTCGATCCGCACGCCTGGTACTTCAAGGCCCACTTCTTCCAGGATCCAGTTCAGCCGGGCTCACTTGGCCTCGATGCCCTCGTTCAGCTTCTCTCCCACGCCGCCTGCCTCAAAGGCCTCGCAAACAGTATGACGTCGCCGCGCTTCGAGACAGTTGCCGCTGGCGCGCCCGTCAAATGGATGTATCGGGGCCAAGTCGCACCCGACAAACAGGAAGTCACGACAGTGATGGAAATCATGGACATCGCCACCTCCGGCAATCGCACGCTCATTGCCGGCAAGGGCAGTCTCTGGTGCGACGGCCTGCGCATCTACGAGGCAAGCCTGCTGACAATCGCTTTGGAAGATCGCCCCTAGTCGCGCGCCACAGCAACGCTCAGGGCCACGTCACCCTCCCAGCCAGACCAAACGGTATAGGTCACACCCGCCATGTGGATCTCGCGGAGCGGGTGCGGATCTCTGACCAGCCCCTCAACCGGCACCTGCACCGATTTCGCCCCGGCGCGCATTCCGCGTCCCGTGGCTTTCAGAACGGCTTCCTTGATGGTCCAAAGCGTGAAGAAGGCCCGAAGCGTCTGCTCAGGCTCATTTTTCGCCAATGCGAGAAAAGCCGCAGCTTCCGGCTCGCTGGAAACCATGCCCAACATGGCCCGCCAATTGAGGTCCCGCATAAGCTCCACATCTGCGCCGATAGCGAGTCCATCGCCAAGCGCCACAAGCGTCCACCCGCCACTGCGGGAAACGGAAACGCTCCGCTCTGGCACGTTTTTCAGTCGCGGAGCCCCTTCATCTGAGCGGGCAAAGCGCACCTCGTCCGCCCTAATTCCAAGCCGCTCAGCAATCATAACCCGCGCACAGACAAGCGAATCCCGCAGACGACTGGCCGCCCCCTCATCCACCAACTTCGCCACCCGTGCAGCCTCTTCTTCGCGGATTGGGGGAATGGCGTCGCCCAAACATTCCGCCCAGGTTGAGCTGTTGCACAAAGTCGCCTCAATGCTTACCTGTCCTGTCACTACATTCAGGAATGACTGGACAGGCCACAAACGCTTTAAGTTTTCATCCGTTTCCATCACCTATCCCGATCCACCGCACGGCAATATCTGGCTCATGTCTTCCCCAATTAGCCGGTTTAGGACGATTTCTTGCTTCAGATACGGGAATACCTGAGCAGTACGTGTGCAATCCGCCCCAACATCCACCTACAGCATTTGAGCACTTGCAACAAATTGCAAGGTGCAGCATTGGTTACATGGGTCGGTTGTCAGGGGTGTCATTGCAGCATGGTAATGCTGCGCCGCAAAATAACCAAAATTCTCAGTGAAACGAAAGCTGAGGTGAGGCGTAATGCCCGGTTGGAAGGCGCTATCAATAGCGCCAGCAATCTGCTGGGCGTTTTTGTTTGCCTCAGGAAATTCGTAACGCTTTGAAAGACCATGGCGTAGCCGACAATGAGGTTGCCTTGAAACTGACTGAACGTCCTTACTTCATTCCCGCTGTGGCCCTCGGCGCAGCGACGCTCATCCTTGCGGGTGGCGCCCTGATCGTTTCAATGTCGTCCAACCCGTCGCGCAAGGTCGCAACCGATGGCGCAGCACAGACCGCCGATATCGAATCCGTCGATCCCGATGGTACGAATCTGCCCCCAACGGCACCCGTGGTAACACCGCTCGACTCGGTCGCGGCCATCACGACTGAACCGCTCGCGGAAATCCCCGCGGATACTGCCAAGGTCGCTTCCGCCACGCCAACATCCGCCCCTGCGCAAGCCGCAGCCCCTTTCAGCTTCGAGCAGGTCATCAACAAGGCCCAGGCTTTGTCCGAGCACGAAGTCCAGAAATCTCCGCCCGTGCCCTCGTCCGCCGCCGCGCTCAATTACGACCAGTATCGCCGCGTCGAGTTCAAACGCGAAGCCGCCGAGTGGACGCCCGACGAAACGGTTCCCTTCCGCGTCCACTACGATCCGCGCGGGTACCTCTTCAATGACGAGGTCAAGCTCAACATCATAGAGAACGGCGTCGCGAAACCTCGTCCGTACAGTGAAGCAGATTTCTCATTCTTCGACCTCCCGCTATCGGATGAAGACAAGACAGCCCTCGGCTTTGCTGGCTTCCATGTCACCACGCCGCTCAATTCGTCCGGCAAGTGGGACGACCTGATCAGTTTCAAGGGCGCCAGCTTCTTCCGCGCTCTCAGCGCCGGAACAGTGTATGGCGCCTCGGCCCGGGGTATCGCCATCTCCACCGCCTCACCATCGGGCGAAGAGTTCCCGTCCTTTCGCGAATTCTGGCTGGTAAAGCCTGAACCCGGCGCTCACTCCATGACCGTTTATGCGCTACTCAACGGCCAGAGCATGACGGGCGCCTTCCGCTTCATCATTACGCCCGGCACAGCGACCATGATTGATGTCGAGGCCGTCTTTTTCCCGCGCCGCAAGCTCCCCGAGGTCGGTATCGCGCCAATCACGTCGATGTATTATTTTTCGCCGCACAGCATCAATCGCGGCAACCGCGACTACCGTGTCGCCGTGCACGATTCCGAAGGCCTGATGATGCAAATGCACAATGGCGAATGGGTATGGCGTCCGCTCGTCAATCCGAGTCAGCTTGAAATCTCCAGCTTCGCGACAGAGCCGCCGCTCGGCTTTGGCCTCATCCAGCGCCACCGCGAGTTCAAGGACTATGATGATCTCGAAGCCAGCTACGAACGTCGCCCGAACGTCTGGATCGCCCCCAAAGGCGATTGGGGCGCCGGCAACCTGACTCTTGTCGAAATACCCACAACCAACGAGTACAACGACAATATCGTCGTCTCCTGGCGCCCGTCGACTGCGTGGGATGCGGGCAAACCTGTCCGTCTGGCTTATCAGATGACGTGGAGCCTTCCGCAGCCGGTTGTCGCGCCTGTCGCCCGGATCACCGCCACGAAAGTCGGCATTTCACCCAGCAGCAAACGTCCGGTCTTCCTGATCGACTTTGAAAGTGACAATGACGCCCTCTTGCGGGACGCCATTCCTGAAGTCTCGACATCGTCAGGCACCATCATTGCGCCTGTTGTGCGCCCCAATCCGGATACAGGCGGGATGCGTCTCAGCTTTGAGCTGGATTCCAAGGATGCCAGCCTCTCGGAACTGCGCGCTCGCCTTACCAAGGCCGACCGTCCGGTCTCTGAAACCTGGCTCTATCGCTGGAGACCTTGATGATCACATTTCGCGCTCGCCCTGCCGAATTTCCCGTCGCAATGCCTGATCAGGCATTCGAAACAGCGCCAACGGTCAACCGTAACGCTCCGAGATCGCAGATGTGGCGCAAGGTGACGCTCTTCGGCCTGTCCATACTGCTGGCGGGCTGGGCAACGATTGAAATGTACCATGTGCTCAACGTGTCCGGGGTGACATCGCTTGAGCAATTGCTGCTTGTTGTCTTCTGCATCAACATCAGCTGGATCGCCTACGCCTTCGTCAGCAGCACGATTGGCTTCCTCGCGGCCATGGTCGGCCTGTTCCGGAAACGCCGGGCCACGCCCGGCCCGGCCCTGCTCACCGGTCGCACAGTTATCGTCTTCCCGATCTATAACGAAAGTGTCGACCGCGTCTTCGCCACAGTCGAATCGACCGCAGAGTCGCTTGCGAATGCTCCCGGCCGCTTCGAATGCTTCATCCTAAGCGACACCAATGATCCCGAAGTCGCCCTGCAGGAAGAAGCCGCATTCGAGCTGATGCGCACGCGTCTATCACCCGGCGTCCTGGTTCATTATCGCCGCCGCACGATGAACGTGCACCGCAAGTCCGGCAATATTCGCGATTTCATCACGCGCTGGGGCGGTCGCTACGATTACATGATCGTGTTCGACGCCGACAGCTTCATGGACCGCGAAACCCTCATCGAACTCGCCCGCCGCATGGAGGCTTCTCCTGCAACAGGCCTCATCCAGACCATTCCCCAGCTGGTTGGCGGTCGCACCCTCTTCTCGCGTACCCAGCAGTTCGCTGCGGCCCTCTACGGTCCCGTTCTCGGCAGTGGCTTGGCGTGGTGGGCCCAGAACGAGGGTAATTTCTGGGGTCACAACGCGATCCTTCGGATCGAAGCGCTCGCCAGCGCTGCCGGCCTGCCCGAAATCCCCGGTCGCGCCCCCTTCGGCGGCTCAATCCTCAGCCACGACTTTGTCGAGGCAGCGCTCCTGCGCCGTGCTGGCTGGAATGTCCAGATCGCGCCGGAACTGGGCGGATCCTACGAGCAGGGCCCGCCCTCAATCATCGACCTCTCGATCCGTGACCGCCGCTGGTGCCAGGGCAACATGCAGCACATGGCCGTGCTCCTGAAAACGCGCGGCCTGACCTTTACCAGCCGCATGCACCTCATGATCGGCATTTTCTCCTATCTTGCATCACCGCTTTGGCTGCTCTTCATCACCATCGGTATGATGCTGTCCCTGCAGAACATGTTCCTCACGCCGGAATATTTCGGCGAGTCGGCCGCCCTCTTCCCCTCATGGCCCGTCATCGACTCCGAACGATCCCTGCACCTCTTCCTGATTACGATGGCCATCCTGTTCGCGCCCAAGCTCTATGGCATGATCTATGGCTTTGCCGCGCCGCGCTGGCGCAACACCGTAGGCCTGCTGCGCACTTTTTATGGCGTTCTCGCTGAGACAATCCTATCGGTCCTGCTGGCACCCGTACTGCTTGTCGAGCAGACCGTGGCCGTGTACCGCGTGTTTACAGGCCGTGATGGCGGCTGGAACCCCCAGCATCGAGACTCCAACGAGTACAGCCTCAAGGACACGTTCCGTCATCACACGCCCGCCATCGTGCTCGGCGTCCTGCTGACGGTCTCCGCCTTCGCCATCTCGCCCCTCTTCGCGGCTTGGCTCGCGCCCGCCACGATCGGTATGGTTCTGGCAGCAACCCTTTCCTGGTGGACCGGCCGCGAGCGCAGCGGTGACGCTGCCAACCGCATGAACCTGCTGCACAGCCCGGACGAGATCGACCCGCCGAAATCCTTTCTCGACTCGGTTGCTGACCGCGCACACTACAAAGGCCTTACTGCACCAAGCATCGCCGGCCTGTTCGCCGACAGCAACCTGCGCACGCGCCGCTCACATCTCGTCGACACTTACTGGCCGCTTGAGCGTACCGAGGTTCACACACCACTGGCCCTTGCCCGCGCACGCGCAGAACGCCTCCCAACTGTTGAGGAATATATCAGCGCGCTGGCACCCAAAGAGATGCTTGCTTTGCTGAACTCACCACGCGACCTTGAAAAGGTGGTGGATCACTATGGTGCCCGCGAGCAGCAATACTCCACGGGCACCACGTGAGACTTTAGCTTAGCCTAGAAGAACGGCTGCTTCTCGGCTGACATCGCAACCATCATTTCATCGAACTCTTCCTGCACCTTCGGCCGCGGCTCGCTGCGCATGAGGCTGACCAGCACTGTTGCCAGCAAGCTCAGGAAGAAGCCCGGCACCAGCGCGTAGATCGTATCCGACAGTGACGCGCCATTGATGGTGACCGGCGCATAGAGCCAGAACAACACGGTCAACGCGCCGGTGATCATACCCGCCAAGGCGCCATTGCGCGTGATACGGCGCCAGTAGAGGCTCAAGAGGATGATCGGGCCGAATGCGGCACCAAAGCCGGCCCAGGCATAGCTGACCAGCGCGAGGATGCTGCTCGACCGGTCAAAGGCCAGCAGGATGGCAATCAGCGACACGACGAGCACCGACAGGCGCCCGACGAGCACCAGTTCCTTCTGGCTCGCTTCCTTGCGCAGGAAGGTCTTGTAGAAGTCCTCAGTCAGCGAGCTCGATGACACAAGCAGCTGCGACGAGATCGTACTCATGATCGCCGCAAGGATGGCCGCCAGCAGGAAGCCCGTGATCAGCGGATGGAACAGGACCTGCGAGAACAGGATGAAAATCGTTTCCGGATCGATCAGTTGGTCATTGATGCCCTGCTCGTTAACATACGCCACGCCAGCAACACCCACGGCAACGGCGCCGAGCACCGTCACGAGCATCCAGCTCATACCGATATAACGCGCCGTCGCAATATCCTTGAGTGACCGGATCGCCATGAAGCGCACAATGATGTGCGGCTGGCCAAAATAGCCAAGCCCCCAACTCGCAGCGGATACGATCCCGATAATTGACAGGCCCTGGAACCAGTTGAAGAAGTTCGCGCGGCTCGGTGCGTCCTCAACGCTTGCCGGCGGCGACGCCAGCACTTCGGCATGCGTCGCATCAAACCCGCCAACCGCATTGATCGCCACGATTGGCACCAGTACCAGTGCCACGAACATGATGCAGCCCTGCACGAAGTCCGTCAGGCTGACCGCCAAGAACCCACCAAACAAAGTATAGGCCACCACAACGCCCGCCGTCACGAACAGGCCCAGCGTGTAATCAAGCCCGAACGAGGCTTCGAACAGCTTGCCGCCAGCCACAACGCCGGATGACGTGTAGAGCGTAAAGAAGATGACGATGACGACGGATGACAGGACACGCAGCAGGTGCGAGCGATCCTTGAACCGTTTCTCGAAGAAATCCGGGATCGTGATCGAGTCTTCCGACAGCTCGGTATAGACGCGCAGTCTCGGCGCCACGAGGCGGTAGTTGAAATACGCCCCGATCACCAGGCCAACAGCAATCCACGCCGCACTGAAGCCCGTCACGAACACAGCTCCCGGCAGGCCCATGAGCATCCAGCCGCTCATATCCGATGCCCCGGCAGACAGCGCGCCCACAGCAGGATGCAGCTGGCGACCGCCAAGCATGTATTCGGACACGTCGCTCGTCGATTTGCGATAGGCATAAAGCCCGATGAGCATCATGAGGACGAAATAGGCGCCGAGTGAAACAATGGCTGCTATATTCATGTAAACCTTCTTCTCTGTCGTCTTTATCTGCGATGATTGGTGATCGTCATGCCAGAAGCGGCGGGAATTGGCTAACGCAGCTCCACGGCCCGGTCATAGGCGGCTTGCGTCGTGCGGCGCATCAGCTCCGTCAGGGCACCGTCCGCGTTCAGCGCTTCAAGCCCTGCCTGCGTCGTACCATTCTTGCTGGTCACCGAGTTACGCAGCGTCTCGACACTGTCATCAGAGCCAAGCGCCATCTCGATCGCGCCCTGCATCGTTCCCAGCACAAGGTCTCGCGCCTGCTCGTGGGTGAAGCCCAGCGACTTGGCCGCTTCAATATAGGTACGGGCAATCTCGAACACATAGCCCGGTCCGCTGCCGGCCACCGCTGTCACGCGGTCCAGTTTGTCTTCTTCATTCACCCACACAACCGTACCGGCGCGCGCCATCAGCGCCTCGACCGATTGCTTGTGTTGGTCTGAGCATTCCGGGCTGGCGAACAGGCCGCTGACACCCTTGGCGATCAGGGCGGGCAGGTTCGGCATGATCCGAATGACCGGGCCCACCGCCGTCGCCGTCTGTAGGCGCTTGACCGAACAACCCGCTGCGATGGAGGCAACTACGCCGCCCTCTTCCAGCTGGTCGCGATAGTCCGGCATCACGTCATCAACCATCTGCGGCTTGATCGCCACGATCAGCAGGTTGAAGCGCTCGGATTCAATTGCGCTGCGCTCCTTCACGAGACGGACGCCATTCGGCACCTTCTCGGTATAGGGGTCCACAACGGTAAAATCCCAGTCCGGCGACTGCGCCCACTGCTCCAGCAGTGCGCCGCCCATTTTTCCGCATCCGATCAAAAGTGCCTTCATTGCGATAGTCTGTTCCCATCATGCTCTTGTTAGTGGAATCGCGTTGGATCCTGTATTCTGCCTTCCTAGACATTTTTGTTTTGTATTCAAATTTTAATGACAGGAAATTCAGATAGATCTAGCCCCTGCGCGCTGTAACTCTTTATTCAACGCCCTGTTATACAACGTATATTTACCGTATCGCAGGCCTCTGGCTGCTATTACATCGAGGTTTTTGAGTCTGGCATGTTGTTTCCTGCTCAAAATACACCTAGTTCGAGGCCACAAACCAATGGAGCGAAATTTTGTCCCAAACCAAACGGATCGTCGTGAAAGTCGGATCGAGCCTACTGGCCAATCCAGACCTGCTCACCCCGCGATGGGCATTCATCCAGCGGCTGCTTGAAGATATCGCGCTGCTGCGTTCAGAAGGCTATGAAGTCGTTCTGACATCATCTGGTGCAGTGGCACTCGGCCTGAACACCCTGAATGTAAAGCCCGAAAATGCCGGCCTGCGCGACAAGCAGGCTGCGGCAGCCTGCGGGATGCCTATCGTGCTGAACGCCTACAAGCAGGTCGCACATGAATTCGGGTTCGACATCGCGCAAGTGCTCGTCACGCGCGGCGACCTAGAAGAGCGCCGCCGCTTCCTGAACACCAAGAACACGGTTCACCGCCTGCTGAACGGCAATGTGATGCCGATCGTCAACGAAAACGACACGATCACGACTGAAGAGATCCGCGTCGGAGACAATGACCGTCTCGCGGCCCGCATCGCCCAGATGATCCAGGCCCAGCATCTCGTCATCCTCACCAGCGTCGACGGCCTCTATGACAAGGACCCGTCCGAGCCCGGCGCCAAGCTGGTCGAAGAGCTGCACGATGTGTCTGAGTACCTGTCCGTCACCGAAGGCACGAGCGCCCTCGGCAGCGGCGGCATGCTGACCAAGATGCAAGCCGCCAACATGGCCCAGAACGCCGGTTGCACCACCCTTATCGCCAATGGCGAGGCCGACAATCCCGTCTCGTCCGTGCTCAAGAACCAGCGCCCGCACACCAAGTGTATCGCGAATACCGAGCCTGCGTCCGCATGGACCGCCTGGCTTACTGATCGCCTGCAGATGGCCGGCAGCCTCGTCATCACCAATGAAGCAGCAGATGCCCTCGCCGCCGGTAAGCGCGGCGTCGAGCGTGCAGACGTCCAGTCCATTCACGGGCCATATGTCCGCAGTGATGTCATCCATATCTATGATGAGGAAGGCGTCGAGCGCGCCCGTGGCCTGACGAACTTCTCGTCGGAAGAGACCATGCTGCTCGCCCGCAACCTGGATACGGAAACGACCAAGCTGCTCGGCTACCATACAAAGGCAACGCTCGTGTCGCGTGACAATCTCGTCGTGCTCGACGAACGCCACCTGCCATGGGACAGCCCCGCCGAAGACGAGATGGAGCCTGTGACGCGCTAGGCGTCCTGGGCTTTCGCCTCTTCCGGAGAGAGGTCACCAATCTCAAGTATCGGCGCGGCGTCCAGGCCGTCCGCATGCATCATCGCGGCTATACGCTGTACGGAGGAGACAAGTAGCGTCTTCTCCCACTCAGCCAGCGCGTTGAAGGCGGCGAGAAAGTTCTGCTGCAACGGCTCAGGTGCATTCTTCAGGCGCGCGCGACCAGCCTCCGTTACGACGACTTCGATCACGCGCTTGTCCTCGGCGCTGCGCTCGCGCGCGACCAGCCCCGCACGCGCGAGCCGGTCCACGATCGATGTGATTGTGCCTTGAGAGAGGTTCACCGTTTTGGCGATATCTGTCGGCTTCTCCCGCCCCTGCGCATTGACGGCATGCAGCACCAGCAACTGTGGTGATGTCAGCCCGGTCTCTTTCAGCAAATGCTTGGAATAGAGGTCGATGGCCTGCGTAATCTGGCGCAGTGATTTCAGGAGGTCGGAAGGATTGGTCATGGGTCTTCTGGTAAGGGCTCGAAGCCAAGCCTGCAAGGCAGGCGCCTGCCATCCAAATTTATCGATCCGCCTTCAGCGCTTCAAATCCTGCTGTGATGAATTGCACCACATGCTCATAGGCGTCATCCAGATCATCCGAGTGGCAGAGCCCGCGCGAAAGCTGGTCGATGCGTCCTGTCTGCGCAAAGGTCAGCGTCAGGGCGCCAGAAAAGCAATGGTATGCCCAGTACAGGGATTTCTCATCCACCGGCGCGAGGCTCATGCGAAGCGCATCAATGAAGCGCCGGATCAGCGGATCAAAGAACTGCGTCATCAGCTTGCCGCCCCACTCGGGCGAATTGTTCACATAGGCAATCAGCGCATAATAGTGCTTCCAGCCCGGCTCGGCGACATGCGGTCCCGTCAGCAAGGGCCCGAGATAGGCCCGAACGATAGCCTCCACGCTCGGCGCAGCGGGGCTCGCCTCCCCCATCGCATCCGTCAGCGCTTTCAGGCGCCATCCGTTCAGCACATCCGCACGCCGCATCAGCACGGCATCAAACAGGTCCTGCTTCTTGCCGAAATGATAATTGGCCAGCGCCACGTCAACGCCCGCCTCACGCGCAATGGCCCGCAGGTTCACACCATCATAGCCATGCCGCGCGAACTGGCCCTCGGCGGCATCAAGGATAGCCGTGCGCCGGTCTGTCTTTGTATCAGGCATGAAGGCGCATCATTCAGGGGCTCGTTCGCAGCAGATGTGCGATACTAACCGCGAAATCGCGTTTGTCTTGCCCTGAGGGTGGAAAAGCCTGCCCGGGCGACCGGACAGGCTGATTAGAGCTTACTGGGATGCAGCCGGGGTCGACGCGCCGCCGAGTGCCTGGAACAGCGTCACCACGTTGAGCGCCTTGACCAGTTCGGCGCTGATCAGCTGCTGGCGTGACGTGTAATCGTCCCGCTGGGCATCCAGGACCGAGAGATAGTCGTCGATACCGACACGGAACCGCTCTTGGGACAGGTTGAGAGTCACGGACGTATCCTCGACCAGACGGCGCAAGGCGTCGATCCGCTCGTCAACGGTCTGCGCCGTTGCCAGCGCATCGGCCGTCTCACGGAAAGCCGTCTGGATCGCCCGCTCATATTGGGCCAGCGCCAGGTCCCGGTTTGCCTTGGAGACACCGAGATTGGCCTTGCGATTGCCTGCATCAAAGATCGGCAGCGACACCTTCGGTCCGACACTCCAGATACCACCATCAAACAGGCCATCGAGTTCATTGCTCGAATAGCCAGCCGATCCCGTCAGCGAGATGCTGGGGAAGTAGGCTGCGCGTGCGGCGCCAATATTCGCATAGGCCGCACGCAGCGACCGCTCTGCCGCCAGCACGTCCGGCCGGTTCAGCAGCAGGGCGGACGATTGCCCAACCGCCAACCTGTTCACGACAGGCGACGGCAACAGCTGGGCCGACTCGGCAATATTGTCCGGCAAGTCCGTTCCGACAATGAAGCGCAAGGCGTTCAGGTCCTGACGCACCAACCCGGTATATTGGGCGAGCTGCGCACGGGCCGTCTCGACACTCGCCGATGCACGGCGCACATCGATTTCGGTGACAACGCCCGAGTCGAACATCTCATTGGTGAGATTCAGGGATTCCGTCTGGCTGTCGATCGTCTCCTGCGCGAGGCGCAGCAGCTCCTGATCCGCCGCCAGCGTCAGCCAGGCCTGCGCCACGGAGGAGATCAGCGCGATCTTCGTGCTGCGCTCACCCTCAACCGTCGACAGGTAGCTTTGCAGTGCGGCCTCGTTGAGGCTCGCCACGCGGCCAAAGAAGTCGAGTTCGAATGCGGTTACGCCCAGTTGTGCGCTTACACCTTCCTGCGCATTGGCGGCCTGCTCGATCGCTGCGCTTGGGTCACCGAACGTCCCGGTTTCCGTCACGCCGCCCGACGCCGCAACGGATGGCAGGCGTGCAGCACGCGTGATCCCGTACTGCGAGCGCGCCACAGCAATACGCGCCGTTGCCGCCCGCAGGTCGCGGTTGTTTTCCAGTGCCAGCGCAATAACCCGCTCCAGCTCCGGCGATACGATCAGGTCCTCCCAGCCGCCCACAGACACGGCATCCGCGCCTTGCTCGTCCGCAATCGGCAGCGCCGTCGGCATAGGCGCATCGGCCTGCTTGTAATCCGGCGACAAGTTCACGCACCCTGCCAGAAAGGCAGACAGCATCAATGGCGCAACGCGCATTCCGTTATTCATGATGCAGCTCCATTTGCTTGCGCGGGTGTTTTCGGATTGCGTGTCGTCAGCTTACGAACGATCACGTAGAACAGAGGCGCTGCGAACAGGCCGAGCAGTGTAACGGCCGCCATACCACCCAGCACCGTGATGCCGAGCGCCGACCGGGCACCTGCACCGGCGCCCGAACTCAGGGCCAATGGCAGAATGCCAAAGCCAAAGGCAAGCGACGTCATCATGATCGGCCGGAAACGAATTCGGATCGCCTCCATCGTTGCCGGGATCAGTTCCTTGCCTTCCGCCTCAAGTCCGCGTGCGAACTCGACAATCAGGATGGCGTTCTTCGATGCCAGACCGATGGTAGTGAGCAGGCCGACCTGGAAGAACACGTCGTTCGACAGTCCGCCAAAGTGCGCACCCGCCACCGCGCCCATCACACCAATCGGCGCGACCAGAAGCACCGAGATCGGCACTGTCCAGCTCTCGTAAAGAGCGGCAAGGCAAAGGAAGATGAACAGGGCCGAGAGCGTATAGAGCAGCGTCGTCTGGTTGCCGGAGCTGCGCTCCTGCGCGCTGATGCCCGTCCACTCAAACCCGGTGCCCTTAGGCAATTGGCCGATCAGCTCTTCCATCTTGTCCATGGCAACGCCCGAGCTTTCACCCGGAGCGGCCTGTCCCTGAATATTCAGGGCCGGCACGCCGTTATAGCGCTGGAGCAGAGACGCACCATACTGCCAGTCAGACGACAGGAGTTCCGACATCGGCGTCATCTCGCCTGAATTGTTGCGGACGCGCCAGTCGCCAATCGCCTCCGGTTGCATACGGAAAGGCGCATCGCCCTGCACGTACACTTTCTTGATCCGGCCACGGTCGATGAAGTCGTTCACATAGGAGCCACCGAGCGCGACCGACAGGAGGCTCGTCGCATCCGACAGGCTCACGCCGAGTGCCTGAGCTTTCTGGTAGTCAAGGTTCAGCTTGAACTGCGGGCTGTCTTCCTGGCCGTTTGGCCGCACGGCGTCCAGGCTCGGATCGCCTGCAGCCATGCCCAGCAACTGGTTTCGGGCCTGGACAAGAGCCTCATGGCCGATACCGCCGGTATCTTTCAGGTAGAGATCAAAACCGCTGGCCGTGCCCAGCTCGCGGATCGGCGGCGGCAGCACCGGAAAGACCGACGCATCGGTACGCTGGCTGAACGTGCCAAACGCACGACCGACAATACTCGCTGCCGAGTCCTTTTTCGCCGTGCGATCTTCCCAATCATTGAGGCGGATGAATGACATGCCGACATTCTGTCCCTGCCCCGCAAAGCCAAATCCGGAAACCAGCATCGCGCCAGCCACATTGTCGGCTTCCGCTGTGCTGTAATAATCCCAGACATCATCCATGACAGCCTCGGTACGCTGAAGCGTTGCACCGGCCGGCAGCTGGACGACCGTCATCACGGATCCCTGGTCTTCATCAGGCAGGAAGGATGACGGCAGGCTCGTATAGCCAATACCAAGTGCCGCCAGCATAAGGACAAACACGCCCGCAAAAATCCAGCGCCGGCGCACGATGCGCTCCACCACGGATTCATAACCGCTGCGCAATTTGTCGAAACCTCGGTCAAACAGGGCGGCGCCGCGTCCGACAATCGATTTGCCATGCGCCGCGTCCTTGTCATGCGATTTCAGGATCGTCGCACAAAGGGCCGGTGAAAGAATGATCGCCACCAGAACCGAAAGCGTCATGGCCGAAACAATGGTCACCGAAAACTGGCGATAGATCACACCAGCCGAGCCAGGGAAGAATGCCATCGGGATGAACACAGCCGACAGCACAACCGCGATGCCGATAAGGGCACCCGTAATCTGGTTCATCGACTTGCGCGTCGCTTCACGGGGCGAAAGCCCCTCCTCCGTCATCACGCGCTCGACGTTCTCGACCACAACGATCGCATCATCAACCAGCAGGCCGATCGCGAGCACCATGGCGAACATCGTGAACGTATTGATCGAATAGCCAAAGGCCAGCAGCACTGCGAACGTACCCAGCAGAACGACCGGCACGGCAATCATCGGAATGAAGGCAGCCCGGAAGCTCTGAAGGAACACGAGGATGACGAAAAAGACCAGGACGACAGCTTCCATAAGCGTCTTCTGGACTTCATGAATCGATGTGCTGATGAAAGGCGTGGAGTCAAACGGGTAAACGACTGTCAGGTCGTCCGGGAAATTCGCAGAAAGTGCTTCCACCTGCGCCCGTACAGCTTCAGCCGTATCTAGCGCATTGGCACCGGATGCCAGCGCAACAGCCATACCCGCCGCCGGCTGCCCATTATACTTGGCAACCGTTTGATAATTCTCGCCGCCCATTTCGACCCGCGCCACATCACCCAGACGAACTGAGCCACCATCCGCAGTGGTCAGGATCAGGAGATCGCGAAACTGCTCAGGTGTCGACAGCAGGGTCTGCAGGGAGATCGTGGCCGTGATCGACTGGCCCTCGACGGCCGGAGCGCCGCCCAGCGAGCCTGTAGACACCTGGGCGTTCTGGGCGGTGATGGCCGCGATAACGTCACTTGGCATCAGGCGATATTGGTTCAGCTTATTGGGATCGAGCCAGATACGCATCGCATAGGCCGACCCGAACAATTGCACATTGCCGACACCATCGGTCCGGCTCAGTGGATCGATCATGTTGGTCCGCGCATAGTCGCCAAGGTCAATGGAATCGTAGGTCCCATTCGGCGACACGAGCGCGACAACCATCAGGAAGCCTGCAGAGGCCTTGTTCACCACAACGCCTTGGCGCTGCACCTGTTGCGGCAGAAGTGGCGTCGCCAGCGAAAGCTTGTTCTGCACCTGGACCTGCGCGATGTCCGGATCAGTCCCGGTTTTGAAGGTCAGCGTGATAGAGGCAGCGCCCTGCGAACTCGACGACGAGGCCATATAGTCAAGGCCGTCCAGCCCGGTCATCTGCTGCTCGATCACCTGCGTCACCGTATCTTCGACCGCCTTCGCAGACGCGCCTGGATAGCGGGCATTGATCGAAATCGTCGCCGGGGCGATGTCGGGATACTGGGAAACCGGAAGGGAGCGCAACGCGATCGCGCCTGCAATCATGACAATGATTGCCACAACCCATGCAAAGATGGGGCGGTCGATAAAGAAATTAGCCATAAGGGATCAGCCCGCGTTCTTGTTAGGGTTTGCCAGCGGCCATATCGGCGCCGGGCTGCTGGGGGCCGACAGCCGTTTCGGCCATTGGCTGTTGGACTGTAACGGTTGCGCCCGGCTGGATCTTCTGGAATCCGCTCACGATCATCCGGTCCCCGTCTTCAAGACCGTCGGAAACAATCCAGTCGCTACCGGAGGCTTCAATGATCTTCAGGTTACGCACTTCAACCTTATTGTCCGCAGACACGACCATCGCCGTCGGATTGCCCTTGGCATCGCGGCTAACCGCAGCCTGTGGCAGCACGAATACGTCATCATAGGCGCCGGCGCTGAAGCTTGCATTCACATACATGCCAGGCAGCAACAGGCCGTCCGGATTGGCGACAACAGCGCGGATGATCACCGAACCGGCTGTCTCATCGACGCTGACTTCGCCGAATTCCACCTTGCCGGGCTCGGGATAGACCGTGCCATCCTCAAGCTTGATCTTCACTTCGACGCTTTCGCCATCAGTCGACTGGATCCGGCCTTCGGCCACATCCCGCTTCCATTCCTGGATTTTCGAGCTGCCGGCCGCAAGGTCCAGGTAGATCGGGTCGAGTTGCAGTACATTGGCCAGCGCCGTTGCCTGGTTTGCGGTCACGAGCGCGCCCGGCGTCACCGTCGAGCGGCCGATCCGGCCAGCAATGGGAGACGTCACTTTCGTGCGGGCCAGATTGATACTGGCGCTCTGCACGGCGGCTTTCTGCATGGCAACATCGGCTTCGGCCTGCCGCTGGGCAGCAACGGCCTGGTCATAATTCTCGCGGCTGACAGCGTTGATCTCGGAAAGGCGCTGGTAGCGGCTGGCCGTCTGGCGCGCTGCTTCGGCGGTCGCCTCGGCGCGCTGAAGCGCGGCTTTCGCGCTGTTCACGCTGGCGGCGTATTCGGATGCATCAATTTGGTAAAGGGCTTGGCCGGCCGTGACCATCTGGCCTTCCGTGAAGAGCCGCGACTGGATCAGCCCTGTCACCTGGGGGCGGATTTCGGCCTCGCGATACGCACGGGCGCGGCCCGGCAGTTCACGCGTGCTCTCCACACTCGTCTTGTGGACAACCGTGATGTCAACGGCGGGAGCAGGCGGCGCCTGTGGGGCGGCGTCTTGTCCCGAAGGACCACACGCTGCGACTGCGCCAAAAAGCGCAGTTGCAAACAACGCCCGGATATTATTGGAAAAATGTGGCATTAAACTCACCTTGATCAATCGCCGGTATGTATGTAGTGATTGAAATGTTAGAATGAACGTTCGAAATAATACTGCGCTGCAACAAATCAACCCCTAAAGGCAGAATTTTTCATGAATAAGCGGTCCCAATATTGATGAGCCCACTCAACGAAACCGCAAAACTGTCGCGACGCGCAGAGGTGAGACGCACACAAATCCTTGACGCAGCGGCAATTTGCTTTGTGGAACAAGGGTTTCATGGCGCAGGAATGGCCCGCATTGCCGAACAGGCCGGCATGAGCGCAGGGCATATTTATCACTATTTCGAAAATAAGGACGCGATCATCGAAGCGATTGTCGACCGTGAATCGGAATTACATAGTGAAAAGATGCTCGGTTTTCACGATATTCCGCGCGAAGAACTCATGCATGAACTGGTCGAGCGGGCCGATGAGGGCGTCCGCACGCAAACTGACCCCTTCCAGTCTGCGCTGAACCTCGAAATCATCGCCGAAGCCCAGCGCAACCCCGCCATCGCCGAAAAACTGCGAGCCAACGACGCAGAGACGCGCGAGGCTTTCAAGCGCCTGATCGGCGAGCAAATGGGGCTCAGCGACGCCGAAGGCCGCGTCGAACTGATGTTCACCCTGTTTGGCGGCCTGCCCATCCGCATCCTGCGCAACCCGGACCTCGATCGCGAAGCCCTGCTCCGCTATCTGCGCAAGGTAATCCGCGCCGTCTTGTCAGACTGATCACACCGCCGTCAGGCGATTGTAACAGTCTATCTGGAATGAAAAGCGCTCAGGACGGCGCATTGCGCACGCGGCGATCTTCCTGCAGCGCATCGATCAGCCAGGCCCGCGCCGCGCGCCAGCCGCGCTTGACGGTCGACTCCGACGATCCCGTCACTTCGGCAATCTCCTGGTGGCTCATCCCGGCAAAATAGCGCAACTCAACAATGTCGGCTTTTTCCTTGTCGATGGCCGCCAGCCGGATCAGCGCCTTTTCCAGCACGTCGAAATCGATCCGTTCACTGGTCACCCCACCCAGCCGCGTCACCAGCGTCACCTTGTGATGGTGGCGCTTGTCGGTGTGCTTCTTGCGGGCATTGTCGATCAGGATACGGCGCATGGCCCGCGCCGAGAGTGCCAGGAAATGAGTTTTGTCGGCCCATTCGATCTGGTCCATCTGGACCAGCCGCATCACGGCCTCGTTCACGAGGTCGCCCGTCGACAAGGAACTGTTGCGCTCGGAGCGGAGCAAGGCGGCCGATACCTGCCTCAGTTCACTGTATAGCAAAGTGAACAACCGGTCGCGCGCGACCATGTCCCCGGCCCGCCACGCTGCCAGTAATTGCTTGGCTTCAATCCCGTCTGTGTCTGCCACCACCCATGTCCTGTCGTCGTCCCTGTAGTCAGTGAAGCACAGCGCCCCAACTCATCAAAGCCAAAAAATAAATTGGCCCGGCTGAACCGAAACGCTGCGTCCCCGCGCCTCTGTCATTGGAAGCCTGATGCAAGGAGCAAGCCAATGGACGAGACCCTGCGATCAATACCGGCCGAAGCATGGCCGCTGATCGACATCCTTTTTAACGTGACATGCGCTGTAACCGCCGTCTGGCTCGCCTGGACAGTCTTTGTCCTCTGGCGCCGCTCAGCCTCGAACCTGACGACCTCCAGCTCGGCCAGCCCCAACCGCAAGGCCCAGCCGGATTTCCTGTCCGTCGACAAGAAAGCCCGTGCCGAGGCCATCAAACGCGGCGAGAGTTTCGACAAGGAACTCGACAAGCGCCAGCGTGACGAGGAGGTCCACGCCCGCCGGCTCGCCCGTGCCAAGGAAACGCGCATCAGCCGCATTGCCCGCCTGATCTCGCTGTTCATGGCGCTTTTCTCCCTCGCCACCATGATCTCCGGAACCGTGTTCCAGGTCACCTTCATGGGCCGCATCTGGGAGCAATATTCCGCCAGCGAACGCCTCATGGGCGTCGTCACAGCCCACCCGATCGGTGTCGCCGTGACGGTCATCGTCATTCTCTACAACCTCGTCACCTTCGTCACCAACCGCAAATGGGAGGAGAAATAATCATGGCATCCGAGCCAATCGTCCTCAGCGACCCGCGCATGCTTGCTGAATTCATGCGCCAGTCCGAATTCAAGGCCTTCTTCGAAAAGCGCTTCGCCGTGCCGCCCGATTATGCCGCGCTCCTGTTCAAGAACGGCCAGCTGATCGATGCCTTCAAGGGCGGCCACTTCTCCGTCGGCGGTGTCGCCGACAAGCTCAAGGGCCTCGTCGGTGGCTCCACCCATATCGGCATGATGATTGCCGACCTGAAGCCCTTCTCGGTCCAGACGGCCCTCAAGGCCATGTCGAAAGACAAGATCGAGATCGCCGGCGTCGCCACGCTCGAACTTCAGGTCGATCCCGACAAGCCGTCCAACATCCTCGGCATGATGCACGGCGTCAGCCGCTCCAACGGAGAAGAGCAAACCCCTGGCCGCAAGGCCCTCTCCAAGGCCGACGTGCTGGACCGCATCCGTCCTCACTTGTCCGACCGTGTCTTTGAAGCCGCCATTGGCCGCATGGACGCCGCACAGATCCGCGGCGAGACCGGCCTTCAGGACAAGATCCAAGCCGACATCATGCTCGAAGTCGAGCGCATCGTCGGCGATCTCGGTCTCATCGTCCGCGCCGTCTCCCTCGAATGGGCCACCAACACGGCCGAAGTCGCCGAGATGGAACGCGCCGATGCCGACCGCCGGCAGGACGCGCTCGATCACCAGCTCGAAATCATCAAGCGCGAAATCGAACGCGAGAATGATGCCACTGAGATCACCCTGAAATCCCAGGTCGACCTCGCCAAGCTTCAAAGCGCGTCGGAAGACGAACTGAAGCACATGGCCCTCAACAGCGAGATCGAATTCCTCGATGCCCGCGAAGGGGCCAAGCGGCGCCAGGAACTTGAGGCCCTTGGCCACGAGATCAACACGCTCGAAATCGAACGCGCTGCCCGCTTCGAAGACTCCCTCGCGACCGCCCGCAACGATGCCGAACTGCTCGAAATCCGCAAGCGCCAGGCTGGCATCGAAAGCGACATTGCGCTGATCCAGCAGAGCCAGGCCGACCAGATGCGCAAGTCCGGTGCCTTCACCGAACTTGAAATCACCGCCGCTGTCCAGAAGCAGCAGGCCGACCATATTGCCCGCCTTCAGCAGATCGAACTTCAGGCCAGTGAAGCAGAAACCAATCTCGCCATCCGCCTCTCCGGCGCCAACACCCAGAACGAAATCGACGTGCTGGATGCCAAGGGGCGCGTCAAGGCGACCGAGATCAATGCCTTCAAGTCCATGTCCCCTGAGCAGATCCTCGCGATCAATGCCGGCCTCTCGACAGACGTGGCCCAGGTGCTCGCCGAACAGGCCCGCGCCAAGGGGCAATCCTCCGGCGAAACCATGCAGGCCATGCGCGACATGGTCGAGGCCGCCACCGCCGCCCAGATCCGGTCAGAGGCCCAAGCCCGCGACATGTTCCGCATGGGCATGGACGGCGCCGTCGGTGTTGCCCATGGCGCAGGTGGCAAGGAAGGTGGCGCCCCGGCCAGCAGCGGCTCCTCAGCGGCAGCTGCCACCTCGATCGAATGCGCCAAATGCTCGGCTGTAAACCTCGCCAAGGCGAACTTCTGCAAACAGTGCGGCCACAAGCTTCGGACATGACCCTGATGGCACGTCCCCAGCCCTCCACCGTCTATCCCGGAAAGTGCTGCTTCAGGGCATCGCTCGACCGGGAGGCGACCTTCTGCGACGAATGCGGCTCGCCACTGCAGCGCTGTATGGCGACAGACGAGTGCGGCGGCCTGCTCGATGCGGCCGGCTGCTGCCCCGTTTGCGTCTCACCCGAGATCAGCCTCGACGCCGGCTCCGCTTCAAGCATCAAGGTCGGGGGCACGCTGGCCTTGCCGCTGGTCGTGGCAAACAATTCCCCGGTCGGTCGTCCCCTCTTCGTCGAGGAAATGTGGATACGCGGCGGTGACGGCGAGGTACGCCCCGTCGATCTCACCTTCCAGCGGCTGAATTCGGGCGGCACAGCCGAAGTCGGCCTGCGTACGGGTGTCCTCGAAACCGCAGGCCTCCATCGCTTCGACGTCCACATCACCGTAGCCACCCGCTATCTCTGGCGCGAGGAGCGCTACGTCTTCACCACATCCATCGCCATTCCGGTTGATCCCGATGGCCCGTCCGAAATTGTCCAGAATTACAATATCCAGGCCGATGCCATCGGCGCTGGCATGACCATCTACAACCCGACCCGCATCCAGAAGGAACGCGAGGCCGGCATCGCCACCCATGCTGAGCCGATCCGCCTCACCCTGCGCCGCGCCGATACACTCGAGCGCACGCTCGGCCATCGCGGATACGCGGCCAATCTCGCCGTCACCAAGTCAACCGCGCTTGTCTGGCAGGGCTTCGACAAGGGCCACGCGCCTTATGATGGCCCAATCCGCACGCATACCGGCGTCATCGGCATCGGCCGCGCCTCGAATGCCCCGGAAGGCGGCATGAATGACGTCCGCCTGCTGATCTCCCGCAATGGCGAGATTGATGAGGATGCCTCGATCCACATCTCCCGCCGTCACTTCCAGCTCTTCATAGAAAATGATCGTCTCATGCTCCGCGTGGAGAGCCAGAATGGCCTCCTGGTGAACGACGAAGCCTTGCGGCGCGGCAAAATGGTCGCCCTCAGCGACGGAGACATGATCCGCCCGCTCGTCCGCAATCCCAACGCCATCGCCCTCAAGGTCCAGTTCGAAACCCAGCACGACGAAGTCGACAGGATCATCCTCAAACGTCTGGTCGGAGGCCAATGATGACCCCTTGCGAGAAATGCGGCGCAGACCTGCCGCCCGATTCCCTCTTCTGCCCCAATTGCGGAAAACCCGTTCGTGCGAACAGCGAGCTGTCGGGCGCCGTGGACCAGGTTACACCCATGACCGGCCTCATCACGCCTGACCCGGACAACCCAACCGGCACTCAGTCGAAAACCTCTCCCACGCTCCAGCCAGGACAGGTCTTCGCGGACCGCTACACAATCGACAGCGTCATCGGGCGCGGCGGCATGGGCGTCGTCTACAAGTCCGCCGACAAGGTCTCCGGCAAGACTGTCGCCCTGAAGCTCATCAATGCCTCCCATCTCGGCGGCGAGCGCGCCATCAAGCGCCTCATCGAAGAGGGCGTCACCGCCCGCGACATCCGCCACCCCAATGTCGTTGCCGTCTATGACGTCGGCCTCGCGGGCGAGCAGCCCTTCGTGGCGATGGAATATCTCGACGGCATTTCCCTGCGCAGCTGGCATGGCCGCGTCATGCAGCGCGGTGAGTCCGTGCCGCTCCGCGTCGCCGCCCGCATCATCGTGGAAATCCTCGACGGCCTTCGCGCTGCCCATGATGCAGGCGTCATCCACCGCGACCTCAAACCCGAGAACATCATTCTCCTGCACGAGCCGACGGATCGGTCCGCCCCGCTCAAGCTGCTCGACTTCGGCATCGCCCGCGCCGCAGGCAACCTTGCCAGTTCGTCCAGCGGCACGGGCCTCGGCACGCCCGATTACATGGCCCCCGAACAGCGCACCAATGCGGACGCCGCCGGCCCCTCGGCAGACCTCTACTCCATATCGGTCATGCTCTACGAACTTCTCGTCGGCGTGGTCCCCGGCCGCCACTGGCAACCGCCATCTGGCGGGCGCTCGGACGTGCCGCTGGAAGTCGACGCACTCATTCTCAAGGGCATGTCCGACAATCGCGACTCCCGCCCCCAGTCGGCGGCTGAGTACCGTCAGTCCCTCATCGGCGCAGTCAACCGCATCCCGCACAAGCCCGTTGAGCCGAACCCAAACAAGACATCTGCAAAGCCGCTCATCTGGGTCGCCGCCGGCTCTGCGGTCCTGTTTAGTCTTGTTGTCGTCGGCATGGTTGTCGACTCACCCGGCAATCCCCAGCCTCCTCCGGCTCCTCCGGCTCCTCCACTCCCGCCGCCACTACCTCCTTCTCCACCTCTGCCTCCACCCCTGCCTCCGGCTTCTCCATTCGCCTATTACAACGGCACATGGGCCGACGGCATCGGCGGCTACTACAATCTCCAGTTCAACAACAATGGCGCCTTCTCCGGATCCGGCCGCGCCGCCGATGGAACACCGATCAACATTCGCGGCGGCATCAACGGCCAGAAACTTCAATACGTTCTCAACGTGCAGGGCATGGACGTCGCCAGCGGCACCGGCACCCAGACCGACCAGTGCCACTTCAACTACCGGACCTTCGACAGCTACGGGAATCTCAACCTGTCAGGCCAGTTCCACGTCAATCATGAGCCCGGAGGGCCCTGCCCATGAGACTTATCCTTATATTGACCGTTGTCCTCGCCCTCACAGCCTGCAAACCCAGCTCCGTCTTCGGCCCCGAAAGCGAGAAGAAGGATGAGCTGCTCGGCGGTGAAACGACCGAGCTGCCAGTCTCACCCGCCCTCTATTATCCGACAGGCGAGTGGGAAGACGGCCTCGGCAATAACTGGGATGTCAGCGTCACCGGCGCCAACTTGGCCGCAACGCTCGGCAACGGCAATCTAGCCGGGGTGACGATGACCGGCCACATCCGTAACGGCCAGCTCCTCTACCAGATCGCCTATCCAGACAGCACGCCGCTCGCCCAGGGCGAGGCCCACCTGATCGACGACACGCACGCCCTTTTCGAAACGCACAACCTGGACGGCTCACTCAACGCCCACGGCCTGCTTCACTTCAATCACGCGGCCTTCGTTCCGGCGGGACAACCAACCGAGCTACGCCCGCAAGCAGTTGATCCCGACACAGATCTAACAGGAGACTGAGAATGCCACAGGATTACTCAAAGTACCGCACGGATGGCTGCCTGATCGAGGAGACGCCAAGCGCCGCGCCCATGCTCAAGGCCGACAATAGCGGCCTTCCGGAACGCATCGACCTGCGCGGCCTGTGTTCGCCAGTCGAGAACCAGGGCCATGTCGGCTCCTGCGCGGCCAATGCCGTCGTCGGCGCACTGGAATATCA
This sequence comes from Hyphomonas oceanitis SCH89, assembly GCF_000685295.1. Classification (GTDB taxonomy): domain Bacteria; phylum Pseudomonadota; class Alphaproteobacteria; order Caulobacterales; family Hyphomonadaceae; genus Hyphomonas; species Hyphomonas oceanitis. Next base: position 7,803 of record NZ_ARYL01000019.1, on the reverse strand, counting down.
CCAGCGCCTCTCCGGTCAGGGCCTGACAGACCTTTCGCGCCTCTATGTCTACTACAACGCCCGCAAGATCGGCGGCACAACCGACAAGGACTGCGGCACCTTCATCCACCATGTCATGGCCTCTGTCCTCGCCTTCGGCGCTTGCCCCGAACGCGCCTGGCCCTACCAGCAGGCCATGTGGGCCACCGAGCCCGTTCAGGCCTGCTACCAGGGCGCGGAACAGTTCAGCGCCATATCCTATGCCCGCACAGGCAGTGGCCTCGGCGCCAAGGCCACCGTCGCCAATGGCCTGCCTGTCGTGTTCGGCATCAGCCTGCCGGAGCAGATGCTGATGGTCGAAGCCCGCGATACCGGCCAGATCGCCAGCCCGCGTGGCGGCTGGCTCCAGCCGTCGGGCGGCCACGCCATGCTCATCGTCGGGTATGACGACGCGCGCGGCGCCTGGCTCGTGCGCAACTCATGGGGCGCCGACTGGGGGCAACAGGGCCACCTCTGGATCGCCTATGATGTGATGGAGCATTACAGCCACCCCTATGGCTTCTGGACCATCGGTTCCATCGAGAGCCGCTCGAACTTCTCCGTCAGCGGGCCATCGCAGCAGCAGGCCGTCTCAGCCGTCCGGGCCGAGGCGCCCGCCCAGATGACAAGCGCCCTGTCCAACCTGAAGCGCAATATCGGCGCCGACCTGGAATCCAGCCTCGAACAGGCCAAGCGCGGTATACGGGATCGCCTGCGGGGACCGGGCGCCGGGGGCGGCTATTGATCGGTCTGCCATGGGGCAGCCAATGGACCGCCACCCGGCCGCTATGGAGATTAGCAAGCCAGGTGGCGTTCCTCCGGGCGTCCCCCTCCCGGCAGCTTCGGCCCTGGCACTTATCCCCGGGGCCTCAATACACAAGGCGCGCAAATCCGGCAGGCCGGGTCACACCGGTTGAAATTTTCCTGAATTCACCGTCCCCGTTGCGTCGCGGCCCGCTATCGGCAACAGTCTCCGCCGGGACACTAGACATGTGGGGACATGACGATGAGCACGCCTGACCTGGACACGCTGGCCATGGCGCTCTTCTCCGAGGCGCTGGACCAACCATCGGATACAAGGCGCGGCTGGGTGGCTCAGCAGGCGGGCGCCAACACCGCGCTGCGCGACCGCGCGCTGGAGCTGCTGGACGCCGACGGCTCCGGCAACATGTCCCTCAAAACGGGCGGCGCGGGGGCCGACGCAGCCCAACCGCCCGCCCCCGAGCGCATCGGCGCCTACCGCATCACGGGCCAGATCGGCCAGGGCGGCATGGGCGCCGTCTTCGAAGGCACACGCGATTCCGGTGACTTCGCCCATAAGGTCGCCATCAAGATCATTCGCCCCGGCGTCCTCTCCGATGCCCTCATCGCCCGCTTCCGCCGCGAGCGGCAGATCCTCGCAGACCTGACCCACGCCCACATCGCCCGCCTCCTCGACGGCGGCGAACTGGAAGACGGCTCGCCCTATATCATCATGGAATACATCGACGGCCAGCCGATCACGGTTTGGGCCGATGAGCAGGGCCTCGGCATCGACGACCGGCTCTGGCTTTTCAGTGACGCCTGCGCCGCCGTGCGCCACGCGCACCAGAACCTCATCGTCCACCGCGATATCACGCCCTCCAACGTGCTCGTCACCCATGGCGGGCAGGTCAAGCTGATCGACTTCGGAATCGCCAAGCCGAACGACCTTGATGCCTTGGCCGCCGAGCCCGGCGTAGGCTCCGCCTCGCTCATCAGTCTCAGCTTCACGCCCGGTTTTGCCGCCCCCGAACGCGCGCAGGGCGCCGGCACCAATACGCTCTCGGACGTCTATTCCCTCGGCAAGCTGCTCGACGCCCTGATGGAAGACATGTCGCCCCCGGCTGACATCGCCGCCATCATCGCCCGCGCCACCGAGATCGATCCCGACAGCCGCTACGCTTCAGTCGATGCCATGATGGAGGACGTGCAGAACTTCCGCACCGACCAGCCGGTCGAGGCCCGTGCAGGCGGCGCCGGTTACCGCGTCGCCAAGTTCCTCAAGCGCCGCCGCCTCGTCGCCGCCGGCACCACGCTCGCCTTCCTCGGCCTCGCCACAGCCCTCGGCGTCACGCTCGCCCAGTACAACCGCGCCGAAGCCGCCCGCCGCGAAACCGACTACCGCTTCCAGCAGGTCCGCACCCTCGCCAAATCAATGATGTTCGATGTCTATGACAAGATCGATCTCGTCCCCGGCTCCACCGGTGCCAAGCTCGAACTCGCCGACGCCGCGCAGACTTATCTGGATTCCCTCGCCGCCGACGCGCGCGCCTCCGAAGCGCTGAAGATCGAAACCGCCCAGGGCTTCGTCCGCCTTTCCGAGATACAAGGTTCGCCGAGCTTCAGCTCGACCGGCGACATCGACCTTGCAGAAACCAACCGCCAGCGCGCCGCTGCCCTCCTGAAACCGCTTGAAGCCAATCCAGACAAGAGCCCGGAACTCCTCCTCGCGCTCGGCGAGCTTTATGCCGAACTCGCCAGCGCCTCCTTCTACATCGATTTCGAGACCGACCGCGCCATCGCCGAGAATTTGACCAGCCTCGACTATTACAAGGCCTATCTCGACAAGCGCCCCGAAGACACCAAGCAGCGCTTCAAATACCTCGCCATCGATGGCGACCTGGGCTCAATGCTGTATCGCAACGGCCAGTCAGACGAAGCCGTCGCGCGCCTCGAACGTGTCACATCGGAACTCAAGGTACTCCTTGTAGATAATCCGGACAATGTCGATTTCCTCTACGGCCTCGGCCGCACGCAGCGCATGCAGTCGGAAGTCCTGCTCAACACCGGCCATCCGCAGGAAGCCGTCGACGCCGCCACCGCTGGGCTCGCAACCCTGGAGAAAATCCACGCGCTTATCCCGGCCGAAACGCTGGCCTATTGGCGCGGTGTCACCTTCGCCCACTGGCGCCGCGCCTTTGCCTGGTACAAACTTGGCGAGCCCGAAAAGGCCGTCGCCGATTACCAGGCCGCCCTCGCCCTGCTCGACCGCCGCATCGTGCTCGATGCTGACGATGCGGACGCGAAGGAATCGCAGGCCATCTATCTCGGCGAAATGGCCTACCCGCTACTCGACCTCGGCCGCATGGAAGAAGCCGAGAAGAGCCTGCTCGGCGCCACCCAATGGTTCCAGGACCGCTACGAGAAGTCCCCCGACAAGGGCGCCTACCAGCGCAACATGCTGGTCCAGAACGTCCAGCTCCACGAGTTCTACAATAACTGGGGCGGTCACGAAGCCGAACGCTGCTTCCGCCTCTCCGAACTCAAGCGCTTCAACGACATAATGGAAGAGGCTGGCACAATGCTCGAAAGCGACCGGCCCGAAATGGCAGACTATTTCACCCAATACCCGCTCTGCACAAAATAGTCAGAACATCACCGACAGGATCAGCCCGGCAATAATCACCACGGTTGCCAACCCGCCCGTCATGGCCGTTTTTTGCCACAGCGCCCGCATGCGTTCCACCGACATGCTGGCCGTGTCCCAGCGCGGCACGGACGTAAAGAGCAGGCCAAACAATCCACCGTGCCCCTCCACCATGCCAAGGTCCACAAGCGGCAGGCCGGTCTTCTGGACAATCGTGTCCACCATCTGCCCCATTGTTTCTTCCGCCATGCCGGTTGCCAGCGCCCGGTCCTCGCCCAGCACGATCAGCTCGCCATTGGTCAGCCGCAGACCATAATTGCGCTGCATGTTCGCCATGCCGAACGAGCGAAACGCCTCCAGCCGCGTCTCCAGTGCCGCAACATCCTTCACGTCCAGCGCGAGCCGTACCCGTGCCTGATGCGCCATCAGCGACCGCCCCGACGGCAGGTCCATCACCAGCTCACCCGGCGCGATGCGCACCCGCCACAGCCGCTTCGCCTCGCAGTCTCGCCATACATTGGCCGTCAGCCCCAGCATCCAGACCGGCAGCACCAGCAGGATCAGCCCCGGCCCCCAATTCCCCGAAAACAGCAAAGCCAGCACCAACGCCGCGAGGAAGAGGCCCGTGCTCGCCAACACCAATGCCGCAACGTAACCGCCAGCCCAGCCTGCCGTCGGCCGGTCCAGCACCGTATCGCCCTCAATCGTCGCTATCATTACGCATTTTCCTCCCTATCAGAGAGGCGCAGGAATGCCGCCAAACGGGTCGCCCCTACGGCAATCTAATGCCGGGTCTGGACAGGGCCCGCCAAAGCCGGGCAAATCATCTCCATGACAAAATTCTCCGGCCCGACCTCGAACAGTTTCATCTCCCAGCGCCTGCGCCTCCACTATGTCGACTGGGGCAACCATGACGCTCCGCCGCTCGTCCTCGTGCATGGCGGCCGCGACCATTGCCGCAGCTGGGACTGGGTGGCCGAGGAACTCAGCAAGGACTGGCACGTCGTCGCGCCAGACCTGCGCGGCCATGGCGACAGCGCCTGGTCGGAAGATGGCGAATATTCCGTCCGCGCCTGCGTCTACGATCTCGCCCAGCTGATCCACCAGCTGAAATTCGATCCCGTCACCATCGTCTCCCACTCCTATGGCGGCGCCATCTCGCTGCGCTATGCCGGAATCTACCCGGAAAAGGTCCGCAAGATCGTCGCCATCGAAGGCCTCGGCCCGTCGCCGAAGGTCATCAAGGAACGCTTCAGCGACACGCCCGGCCAGCGCATGCGCGACTGGATCGATTCAAAGCGCGCCGCCGCCGGTCGCACCTCGAAGAAATACGCCACGCTCGAAGACGCCTACCAGCGCATGAAAACCGAGAACAGCTACCTGACAGACGAGCAGGCCCGTCACCTCACCGTCCACGGCATCAGCCAGAACGAAGACGGCACCTATTCCTGGAAATTCGACAATTACTTCCGCGTGATGACGCCCTACGACATCCCCTACGCCGACATCCAAGCCCTGTGGGAAGCCATCACTTGTCCCACGCTGCTCCTCTACGGCGAGAAGAGCTGGGCCTCCAACCCCGAAGAAGACGGCCGCGCCAAACACTTCAAGGACGCCACAGTCAAAGTCTACGAAAACGCCGGCCACTGGCTCCACCACGACCAGTTCGACCGCTTCGTCGCAGACATGAAAGCCTTCCTCTAGGTTTGTATTGAACGCTCATCCTGAGCGAAGTCGAAGGACGAGCCCTCACACGCCGCAGTCCCGGCGAAAGCCGGGACCTCATGCAGCCAAAGCCCACTTATCCCCCGCAAACACACCCCCAAATCCCCTATCCCCACACACAAACCCCGTCGGAAAACCGCCCCCTTATCTGCCCCCATGCGCACCGCCCCTATACTGGCGCCCATGGATGACCTTCTCGCCTCTCTCTTCACCCGCGCGCGCAAGCTGATGGATGACTTCATCGGCCGGATCGGCGGCGCAGCCGTCGCCATGCCGCGCGCCGCCTTCCGCAAGGCCAGCAAGGAACTCCGAAATATCGAGGACACCCTGCGCGCCGCGCTCAACTTGATGGCCGTCGACGTGATCCTCCCGCCGCCCGCCCCGAAGCGGGCCGCCAAACCGCCTGCCGAACGCGCAGCGCCGAAACCCGCCGCCACCGCACCCACAACGCGTGTCGGCGTCTTTAACCCGTGCGTCCCCCTGGAAGCTCCAGCTAAAGCCCCGAAATCCGCCACAGCCGTCCGCACGCCCCGCACAGATGCGCCGACACAAGAGCCCACAACGGAAAGCCTCCTGCGCCGCATCGCGCGCATGCAGGCCGTCCTCGACAATCCGCTCCCCTATGCCGAGCGTGTCGCCCGTTACATGGATGAAACCGCCAAAGTCAGTTCACCCGATGTGATGCAGTACGCGCTCCAGATCGCCCTGCCACACGATCTCGCAAAAGCGCCAAACGCCCCACGCGGCCTCCTCGCCCTCCAGCCCAAATGCCCGCCGGGCTAGAGTCCTCCTCTGCAATCGAAATCAGGTGCCCGCCATGCCCCGCATGCGCGGGCGCCCGTGCTGGCTTTAGCGCAGACCCAGCGCCTCCAGCGCATCTGCCACGCCTTGCGTGCGCGGCTTCATGTCCTCGGCGATGTGGGCATGCGTCGGAATATAGAACAGGCCTAGGTCCATGCCTCTCAGCGCGATCTCGGCGCAGCGTTCCGGCATGATCAGGTTCAGACCCGCCGGCGCCTTGGCCGGGTCCGGAATGAGCGGCGCGATCAGCCCGGTATAAACAGCGCCCGGCATCAATATGTGCAGCTCCACCGGCACATTGCCGGACCTGAACTCGTCGCGCATCCACTCGGTCATGATCAGCACGCCATGCTTGGTCACGGCATAAAGGCCCTGTCCGCTGCCTTGCACCGCATCCGGCCGGCTCAGCGAGTTCTCGGAGCCCGTAATCATCAGCCGCCCGCTTGCCCCGGTTGACTGCATCAGCCGCGCATAGGCCTGCGCAATCCGCAGGTTCGCAAACAGGTTCACTTCCATCAGCCGCTCAGCCGCAGCATCCTGCTGCTGCTTGATCAGCCGCTTGCCAAACCCGATGCCTGCGTTCGAGCAGACAAGGTCCAGCCGCCCCTGCCAGTCGGCCGCCTCCGCAATCAGCGCACCCGCAGCGTCATGGTCCGCCAGGTCACACGCGATCGCCATTGCACTGTGCCCAATGCCCGACGCGGTCGCCTTGGCAGCGGCCTCGTCAATATCCGCGCAGACCACCTTGGCCCCGCGCCACGCCAGCGCTTCAGCGAGGGCACGCCCGATACCGGAACCTGCCCCCGTCACAAGCGCCACTTTTCCAGCATAATCAATCATCGGGCAGCCTCTGGCAGAAACATCAATCGATAAAGTCGCCGACGCGCTTCTGCAGCCCCGCCATAACCGCCTCAATCTGGTTCTTGGAGCCCATCAGCGTCTCCTGCAGCTCCGACTCCGCCATCAGCGCATCAGCATCAGACCCGTCCGCAATCCGGTTATACAGCTGCTTCGCCGTCTGCACCGCGCTCGGGCTCTTCTCCGCGATCAGCTGCGCCAGGTTCATCGCGTCCTCATACGGCGTCTCCGAAAGATGCGTCACGAAGCCCATCTCCTTGGCTTCCGTGCCGGTGAAGATGCGGCCCGTATAGGTCAGCTCACGGATCACGTCGTCTCGCACCAGTCGGCGCATGATCGCCGTCGAGCTCATGTCCGGCACAAGGCCCCACTTCACTTCAAGGATCGACATCTTGGTGTCAGGGTGCACGATCCGGATATCCGCGCCCAGGGCGACCTGAAAACCACCGCCCAGCGCCACGCCATGCACCGCCGCGATCACCGGCACGCGCAATGTCCGCCAGCCCCACACTGCCTGCTGCGCCCGGTTGGCAATGCCATGCGTCCGAGCGGCGAGGCCACCACCGGCGACGCTGTTCTCGCTGCGCTTGCCTTCGGCCATCTTGGCGAAATTGCCCATGTCCAGACCGGCACAGAAAGCGCGCCCCTCGCCCGACAGCACAACGCAGCGAATCTCCTTGTTGGCGTTGATCTCTTCCGCCGCTGAAATCAGCCGCGAGAACATCGCGTCGTCCAGCGCGTTCATCTTGTCCGCGCGCACCAGCCGCACATCCGCTACGCCCTTGTTCACCGAAATTGTAATGCGATCACTCATAGTCAGTATCCTGTCCTTGTTCCGTTCAATCCAAGCGCCGGTCAGCGCGTATCCATCAGGTTGCGTGCCACCACCATGCGGTGCACTTCCGAAGGGCCGTCATAGATCCGCATGTTGCGGATACGCCCGGCAAACAGGTGCAGAGGCATCTCCTTCGTCATGCCCATCGCGCCTGTTCCCCGTCAGCGACCATGAGACA
>NZ_ARYL01000018.1 GCF_000685295.1 Hyphomonas oceanitis SCH89 | reverse complement strand
ACCACAAGGGCGGGCAGACCGGACGGTTACGTTTTCCTGGACGTCCTGATTCACGCAGAATCTACGGCCGATGGCTCTGTAAAATGCGTTGTCCACACATCAATCACTCCGGTGTTAAGATATGTCGAGGAGGTTGCGCAAGGCGTATATTTCAAAGGAGATATGGCTGCCCGTGGTGGCGTAGTTGATTTTGGATACTACGATGGAAAAGCAGATTTAGGTTCAGCTGCTGATGCATTTCGGAGCAATCTCGTTAAGGCAAAGCCCTTCCTTGAGGATCTACAGCCTTTGGCGCTCAGCAGACGAGCCAAAAAGAAGGCCGTACCGTGGGACTCCTACTTCACAGAAGTGGAATAGCCCATGCCCGCAAATGACGCTTCAGATTCCGCCAAGGCCCATCAAAATGTGGGGCAAATTGTGGGGTCGTGAAATACAAAAACCTAAATAGTTGTTATATTACAATAGTTTGAGGCCATAATATGGCGGAGGAGGAGGGATTCGAACCCCCGGAGCCCGCGAAGGCTCAACGGTTTTCAAGACCGCCGCATTCAACCACTCTGCCACTCCTCCGGCGACGCGTGTTTGGAATATCGGCTGGGGCTTTGCAAGTCCTGATATGCGCCCCGGAGCGCGTTGATGCCGACCAAACCTATTAATGATATATTGCCCAATCTGACGAAACCGACATTCCCGGTTCATCGGGCATCCACCTCGATCTGGTAACCATGATCACTGAACGCGGCAGAACAGCCGCTTAGAAATGGAAGAACAGTCCATTTCGTGACCGCAGAACGAGGTAGAATTAACGCAATGCGTTTCCAGACACAGGTTCACGCCACAAAACTCACAAGCGCTCTGATCGCCAGTGCCGTTGCACTCGCAGTCGCGTCACCCGCATATGCCGGTAAGAACAACCCTGCACCAATCGTATATGCAGGACAGGCGCCGCAGACGGGTCAGTCCGCGCCTATGCCCGCATCGCGCCAGCCCCGCTTGAGCGCACCGGCCCGCATCACTGCGCCAGCGCCGGGAGAAGAGGGTAAGCGTATCGCATTCCGTTATCCAGGATCTTCGGTCGCGGCTGCACCAGCGCCCACCGCGCGCAACTATGCGAGCCTTGAGGCACCGCAAATGTCCCAAAAGCAAGAGATCACTGAGGCGGCAGTCACACCCGATGCGTTTGATGCGTCCGTGACGGCTGATCGGATCGCGGCGACACGCCAAGTGCCTGTTGTTGCCTCGGAACCTCTGGAATCCCTTACGCTGGCATCTGCCGTTTCCGCAGGGCAGGGGAGTGTGACCCCCGCCCCCATGAATCTGACTCCTGCCGCTGTCTACTCAGCAATGCCAACATCGACGCCTGTTTTTGATGAAACCGGCATAGGAGTTGTGTATGGCGACGAGTTTGTCGGCCTGCCGACTGCAAATGGTGAAGTCTTTGCGCAGGAAGGCCTGACGGCGGCCCACCCGACGCTGCCGCTGCCGAGCCTTGTGCAGGTAATCAATGTCGACACGCAGAAGGCGGTTGTCGTTCGTGTTAATGATCGCGGACCGTTCGAAGACGGCGCCATGCTTCAACTGTCCAAACAAGCCGCAAGCGCACTGGCATTCGGACCGGACGACCGGGCAAATGTACGCGTGCGTTACCTTGGGCCGGCGCCGGTATCAGGTGCCGTGATTACGACGCAACAAGAGAAAGCGCCTAATAATCTGGTCCTGGCGAGCTATCAGCCGACACAATCAGCCAGTGCACCCGTCATGTATGCTTCTGCACCGCAGCCTGCTCGGGCCGTGAATGTTGCGATGGGGCAGGGTGACTACTTTGTCCAAGTGGGTGCCTTTGCAGACATCGGGAATGCTCAGGACTTTGAGGCAAGCCTTGGTGGTTCAATGCCTGTCGTCATTGTGCCCGCACGGGTCAACGGCGCGGATTACTTTCGCGTGCGTGTTGGTCCGTTTCCGACCCGTGACTCTGCGGCTCAGGCGCGCGATCAAATGGCCGATAGCGGCATCGCCAATGGCCGGATTGTTGAAGATAACTAAGCCCGGCTACAGAACGCCCCATTGACGCTGACCACAAACCGGCCCTTTTTCCCGATTACACGGGAATAAGGGCCGAATGTCGTTTGGCCCTCTGATTTTGCAATGGAGGCCCTCGCCCAATGAAGCGCCGATCACCTATTCTTGCCGCGATGTGCGCCCTAACGCTGCTCGTTGCTCCAGCGACCGCGCAGATCATCGATACACCTGCGACGCATGCCGTCATTCTGGATAACGCCACCGGTGAAGTCCTCTACTCCAAGGATGGCGCGGAACCAATGATCCCCGCCTCGATGACCAAGATGATGACTGCCTATCTGGTGTTCGACATGATCAAGCGCGGCGAGTTGAAGATGACGGACCGTTTGACGGTCAGCGCGGACGCCTGGCGTCGCGGCGGGTTCCCTTCCGGTACATCCACCATGGGGCTGGTTCCCAAGGACACGCCCACCATTGAGGAATTGCTTCATGGAGTGATAATCATGTCCGGCAATGATGCATGCATCGTGCTGGCCGAAGGCATTTCAGGATCAGAAGAAGCTTTCGCACGAAGGATGACGGATCTCGCCCATGAGAAAGGCCTGAAATCGGCGAACTTCCTCAACTCGACAGGTCTTGAAGCTGTCGGACACGTCATTTCGGCGGAAGACCTTGCGCTTCTGGCCAAGATGACCGTGGATGACTTCCCCGAATACTACAAATGGTACAGCCTGCCCTCGTATAGCTGGCGCGAGTACACCCAGCCGAACCGCAATCCACTGCTCGGCATTGAAGGCGCTGATGGCGTGAAGACCGGACATCTCGAGGCGTCGGGTTATGGCCTTACAGGCTCGGCCGAGCGTGACGGCGTCCGGCGCACAATTGTCATCAATGGAATGGAGACGATGGCCGCACGCGCTTCGGAAGCTGAGCGCATGTTGCGTCTGGCCTTCCAGAGCTTCGAATTGAAGACGATCGCTCCTGAAAGCGTCTCGCTGCCGGAGCAAAAGGTGTGGCTGGGCCAACAGGGCCTGGTGCCGGTATCGCTGGCCGAGCCCATGCTGATCGCCGGGCACAAGGCTGCGTTCGAAAATGCGAAGACCGAGATCGTACTCGACAAGGCACTGGAGGCGCCCGTGAAAAAGGGCGACCGCGTGGGCCGCCTCGTCGTGACGCTGGAAGGCCGCGCGCCGGTTGAAGCGCCGATCATCGCAGAGGCTGATGTGAACAAGATCGGTTTCTTCGGAAAAGCCATTGCCGGCCTGAGTGCACTCATTTCTGGCAATGGTGGCTGATAGGTTGACCGGACGCTTTATCACCCTTGAGGGCGGCGAAGGCGTTGGCAAATCCACGTTACAGATGGCGCTTGCTGAGCGGTTGCGGGGCATGGGCATAGACGTTGTCACGACACGTGAACCCGGCGGCACGCCGCTGGCTGAGCGCATTCGCGAGCTGGCCTTGCGTCCGCCTGAAAACGACGGCTGGTCGTCGATGTCCGAAGCCTTGCTGATGAATGCGGCCAGGAGTGATCATCTCGACAAGCTGATCCGTCCGGCGCTGACGAATGGGAAATGGGTGATCTCGGACCGATTTTCCGATTCGACGCTGGTATACCAGAGTGTCAAAGGCGGCGTCGCCAAGGATATACTGCTGAAGATCGAAGCCGCCGTGATAGCAGATACGCGGCCGGATCTTACGCTTGTGCTTGATGCGCCGAAAAGCGCAACCGACGCCCGCCGCACGAGCCGGGGAGCACAAACCGACGCGTTTGAAGCTCGGCCGTCGACGTTCCATGAAGCGGTCCGCAGCGCTTTCCAGACGCTTGCACAGTCGGATCCAGCCAGGTGCCGCCTGATAGATGCCGGCCAAACGGCTGAGCAGGTCGCAGAGGGTGCTTGGCAAGAAATTAAAGCTCTGTTGTCGGCGCAACGTGCGAGCGCGCCATGAGCGCGGCCTTACCCCTTATTGGCCACAAGGACGCTGAAACGGCGTTTATCTCAGCGAATGAAAGTGGCAAGCTGCATCATGCTTGGCTGATCGAAGGCCCGGCCGGTATTGGCAAGACACGGCTCGCCATGCGACTGGCGGCGTATATGCTGGGCGCACGCGGGCCCGCAAACAGCCCGCTCGATGCGCCACAGGATGATCCAGTGATGCAGGCCTACCTAGCAGGCGGCCATCCGGACCAGCGTACCGTCCAGATTGAACTCAATGACAAGGGCAAGCCCCGGCAGGATATCACTGTCGACCAGATCCGCGACCTGAACCATTTCTTTACGCTGCGCCCCGCCATGGGCGGGTGGCGCGTGGGGATCATTGATGCGCTGGACGAGGTGAACCGGAACGGCGCCAACGCGCTACTCAAGACGCTGGAGGAACCACCCGCCTCCAGCATCATGTTCCTGATCAATCACGGCTCGAAACCCATTCTCCCGACCATTCGCTCGCGCTGCCGCACATTGCGCCTGAAGCGATTGTCCGACGAGGACACGGCGGCTGTGCTTAAGGCCGTAGATGCGCCGAAGGAGTCCTTGGGCCTCGCGCGCGGCCGTCCGGGCTTGGGCATTCGCTTGTCCAGCCCGGCAGGCCTGCAGGCGGCCAATGCGGCCCGGGCCCTGCTGCGCGGCATGCCGAAACCGAATGACGCGCTGCTGACGGCTGCGCTCCAGACAGCGAATGCCGACGCGGTGGCCATGGAAGCGTTCAGCGCTGAAGTGTTGGGGTGGCTGGCAGACAAGGCCGATGATAATCCGGCCGCCGCCGATGCGTGGCTCAGAACATCGCGTTTGCTCGGTGAAGCGGATGAACTCAACATGGAGGCATCGCAGACGGCCGCCAAGGTGATCGCGGGCCTTTATTCTGTGGTTGGGCAAGGTTAAGGCATCTCCCATGTTCGATACACATGTGAACCTGCACGGCGATGTATTCGCCGAGGACCTCGATGAAGTCCTTACGCGCGCTCGCGCAGCAGGCGTGAGCCGGTTCCTGGCGATCTGTGACCGATTGGACAATTTCGAAGCGGTCCATGCGATTGCATCAGCGAATGATGACATCTGGTGCTCGGTAGGTGTCCATCCGCATCACTCCAAGGACTTTCCCGACCTGACAGTCGACCAGCTGGTTGAAGCCGCAACACGTAAGGACGTCGTGGCGATTGGCGAGACAGGTCTGGATTTCCATTACGGCTACAGCGCTGAGGATGCCCAGATCGCCAGCCTGCGCAAACATATCGAGGCAGCGCGGCAATCCGGCCTGCCGCTCATCCTGCATACGCGGGAAGCCGACGATCTGATGGGCGACATGCTCGAAGAGGAATACGCGGTGTCGCCATTTGTACCGCTGCTGCACTGCTACACGGGCGGTGCACGGCTTGCGCAGCGCGCACTGGCACTGGAAGCGTTTGTATCTGTTTCAGGTATTCTCTCATTCAAGAGCGCGAGTGAAGTGAGAGACGTGATTGCTGACGTGCCAATGGAGCGCCTGATCCTGGAGACAGATTGTCCGTATCTTGCGCCGATGCCGATGCGGGGACGCCGCAACGAACCAGCCTATCTGCAGCACGTGGCAGAAGCGCTTGCTAAGCTCAAAGGCCTCGAGGTGGACGCGGTGAAAGCGACTACTGAGGACAATGCGCGGCGTTTGTTTGCGAAAGTCGACGCATGAGCGGATTGGACCATCGGCTGACCTTGCTGGGCACCGGTTCGTCCGGCGGTGTGCCGCGCGTCGGTGGAGACTGGGGTATCTGCGATCCGAACGAGGTCCGTAATCGGCGCATGCGCTGTTCGGCTCTGCTTGACAGAATGGGCACTAACGGCGCGATGACGCGCGTCCTGATCGATACGTCACCTGACCTGCGCGAGCAATTGCTCGCGGCCAATGTCCGCGCACTCGATGCACTGGTCTATACGCATGACCATGCAGACCAGACGCACGGGATCGACGATGTCAGAGCGCTCGTGAACATGATGCGTAAGCCCATACCGACCCATATGGATGCGGTGACCCGCCAGTCGCTTGCCACCCGGTTCCAATATTGCTTCGAGGGTATGGGCGGATATCCACCGATCCTGCAGACAATGCCGGACATCATTCCTTACCAGCCATTTACAATCAGCGGCGCTGGCGGAGACATAACGCTCTTGCCGGTCGACATGGAGCACGGGCGGATCCGGTGTTGCGGTTTCCGGATTGGCGGACTCGCTTACTGCAACGATGTAAACGAGTTGCCTGAGGAGAGCCTGGAGCATTTGAGTGGACTGGATGTGCTGGTCGTCGACGCGCTGCGCTACACGCCGCATCCATCACACGCCAATCTGGAGAAGGCGCTTGGTTGGATTGCCGAGCTGAAACCTGCGCGGTCGGTGCTGACCAACATGCATGTGGATCTGGACTACAAGACGCTGCAGAGGGAGCTGCCTGTGGGCGTGGAGCCAGGCTACGACGGCATGGAAATCCCGTTCAGCGCCTGACAACCCGCATGTTGTAATTTCCCATAATGATGATTATGCGACTCAAGGGTTGAGACCTTCCATGACCACACGGATTGCTGATCAGTTCGATTTTCAAGTCGCATACATTGCGCGCACATGCTGTCCTAAGCTCAAGCGGACTTCGCCAGCGCCGTTCCCACATGAGCAGATTAGGAACTTGTTAATCCTCGTCCGCGCAAGCGTATCCCTTCCCCCTTCTCTGCTGAACATCGCTGAAAGACTCAAACAAGCAGCACACGATCAATCGCGGCCAGTAGCGTGTCGTCCAGCATCGGCTTGTAGATGAGATCCTCAAAGCCTGCCTGCAGAGCCTGCCGCAGGAGGTCGGGCGATTGCCAGCCCGTTATCATGATGGCTGGTGTGTCATCGCCACCAGCGCGCAGCTCCTGCAATAACGCGAAACCGTCATGATGCGACATCTTGAAGTCGATCAGGATGCAATTGAAAACCTGCGCCTGCTCCCTTTCAAGAAAGGCCAGTCCGTTGGCGAATGCCGTTACGCCATAGCCCTTTGATCGCAGCAGAAGTGAAAGCGAGCGGCAAACCGGCTCATTGTCATCGACAACAGCAATCCAGAACTGCGTCTCTGTCTCTGCGGATTGCGACATGCTGTTCCTTTTGAGAGCCGGTTATTCTCAAGGATGGCTCAGCATCACCGCGTCGTCTTTAAGTAAAAGCCCCTACGCTTCGTGCGCCGTATCGAGGCCAATGCCTGCAGCGAAGGCGATACGCAAAACAGCGGAAAGGCTTGTCGCGTCGAGCTTTTCCATAAGATTGGCGCGATGTATCTCGACCGTGCGGGGCGAGATATCGAGCGATTCAGCGATCATCTTGTTTGTCAGCCCGTCAACGAGGCCCACCAGAACGTCCCGCTCTCGAGGCGTAAGGCGCTCGACGCGGCCTTTCGCCTCGTCCATCATCACATCTTGGAAATTACGCGCTTCCAGACGCTCGAAGGCGCGCTCAAGGGCACCCACAAGCGACTGTTTTTCATATGGTTTTTCGACGAAATCGACAGCGCCAGCCTTCATTGCCCGCACAGCTACCTCGACATCCCCGTGGCCTGTGAGCACAATCACAGGAAGTGCGACACCAAGCTTGTTGAGGTGCTCCTGAACCTCAAGACCATCCATGTGGGGCATCTGGACGTCTAGCAGAATGCAGCCAGGAAGAGCCTCTTGGGCCGTTTCGAGGAATGTCACGCCATCCTGATACGTTTTTACCGCAAATCCCGCATGACGCAGCATGAAGCTGGCCGAATGGCGCACGGCTTCGTCGTCATCGACAAGGTGTATCAGTCTCTGGTCGCTCATGATGCATGAATAGCCGGATCAACACGAAGTGTGAACCTGAAACACGTGCCGCCGCCAGGAACATTTTCAGCGGAGATGGTGCCGCCGTGGGCCTCGACGATTGTCTGGCAGATGGACAGGCCTAGCCCCATGCCTCCGGATTTCGATGTCGTGAATGGTTTGAACAGCATGGACTGCACTTCAGGATCTAGCCCCGGCCCGTTATCGATTACGGAGACGCTGACGAATCCCTGTGGGCCTGGTGACGCCTCAATCGATATCTGGGGGCTGGCAATCCTGGTCAGCGCCTCCTGTGCATTTCGCACAAGATTGATCACGACCTGCTGAATCTGGATTGGATCCGCTATGACGTTCTCAAGTCCCGGCGCGACCCTTAGAAGAATCGGCACATCGGACGAGTTCATGGACAGCCTGGCTAGTGCTGTCGCATCATTCAGCAGTGGCCCAAGGTCAACAGACCGACCATCAATTTCCCCGCGGGAAACATATCCTCTAAGTTTCCTGACGATATCTCCAGCGCGCACAGCCTGCTTCGCGCCCTCATCCATGGCCTCGCGTAGAGTTTCACGCGAATCGTCACCGGGTCGATCCAGCAGATCGCGGCCAGCCTCAAGATAGTTGGCAACGGCGGTCAATGGCTGGTTTAGCTCGTGAGCAAGCGCCGACGCCATCGTACCGACGGCACTGAGACGTGAAAAGTGGACGAGTTCCGACTGCATCTCTCGCATGCGCATCTCTGCCTTGCGCTGTTCAGTAAGGTCGCGAACGAATGCAGTAAAAAGCCAATGATCACCAATCTTCGCCTCGCCGATCTTCAGATCCATGGTGAAAAGCGTACCGTCGGCTTTCCGGGCCGTGACGACCCTGCCGATGCCGATGATCCGCCGCTCGCCTGTTTGCAGATAATTCTGGATATATTTGTCGTGATTGCTCTCATCGCGACCCGCCATCAGCTCGCGAACATTTCGACCCATGATTTCAGCAGCTGTATAACCAAAAAGAGCTTCAGCGGCGCGGCTGAAAGCAACGATCCGACCTGTTTCGTCGATCACGATCATGCCGTCAGGCACTGAGTCCAAGATCGAGGCCAAGTGGGATTGTAATGTCGCGAGATCAGGAGAATTCAACGGCATAGCCTTGGCACCATCAGGTGATTCGGTGCTCATCAGATTCCCTTTTCTATTCGTGTGGCGTCTAGCGACCTACCTAAGGCCAGCAACGCGTCCTGCCTAGCGAATACGCGACTTAAGCATAGCTGGCGGCATTGCCCAGACCATTGCTGCAGCAACAATTAAAGCCGCACCGGTCAAGGCGACAGGGCACCCCCAGCAGTGCCCGCGCAGCATTGTGGACCAAAAAGAAATGGAGCTATGACCGGCCGCAGAGATGCCTTCAGGTCCACAACGGACAGCAAGGAAAGCCTCCAAAGACCTAGTATGCGTCCAAA
This sequence comes from Hyphomonas oceanitis SCH89, assembly GCF_000685295.1. Lineage (GTDB taxonomy): Bacteria > Pseudomonadota > Alphaproteobacteria > Caulobacterales > Hyphomonadaceae > Hyphomonas > Hyphomonas oceanitis. Next base: position 78,878 of record NZ_ARYL01000018.1, on the reverse strand, counting down.
GTTTGGTGAGCCCCACCAACAACAAGATGATTCCAGGCAAAAATTGCGCGATCCTGAACATGGAGTCCTCCTTCTCTGTGGCTGTTTCCTACGAAGGTGCGACAGCCGGGCCCATCCGTAACAACCCGTATACAACCTGAGCGCGGCTCCCCGCATTTTGCGACCAATTCGAAGCAGGTCTACAAAAGGGGCAAATTCGGTGAGCACAATCACAAAGCCGCGGTCGTCAATGGCGGGCAGCATTGCCGGCGTGGCGACACTCGTTGGCATCGCATGCCTGGGATCGCTACTGATCGCTGCGAATGCGATCGATCCAATGATGGAAGCGCATGCCTGGATATTCTTCTTCCTGACCGCCTTTGCCTTGCTGTCTATCGGCATATGGGCGGGCGGACTAACGGGTAGAAATCCATTCGATGAGTCTTTCTATGAAGACACCATCGTTAAGTTCGGCGTCGCAGCCGCCATGTTCTGGGGGATTGCCGGTTTTCTTGTCGGCGTAATTATCGCCCTGCAGCTGACCTGGCCGAACATCTTTTACTTTCCAGACCTTGGCTGGACTAATTTCGGCCGCCTGCGCCCATTGCACACATCGGCGGTGATCTTCGCCTTCGGCGGCAACGTGCTGATCGCAACCAGCTTTTATGTCGTCCAGCGCACCAGCCGCACGCGGATTGCAGGCGGACTTTGGCCCTGGTTCGTCTTCTGGGGCTACAACCTGTTTATCGTTATCGCCGGCACCGGCTATCTGATGGGTGTGACCCAGTCGAAGGAATATGCAGAGCCTGAATGGTATGCAGACCTCTGGCTGACAATTGTCTGGGTAGCGTACCTGCTCGTCTTCCTTGGCACGCTGTGGAAGCGCAAAGAGCCGCATATCTATGTGGCCAACTGGTTTTATCTCTCCTTCATCGTCACCATTGCGATGCTTCATATCGTGAACAACCTGTCGATTCCGGTGAACCTGTCTGGCTCTAAGAGCTACCAACTGTTCTCAGGCGTGCAGGATGCACTGACCCAGTGGTGGTATGGCCACAACGCGGTCGGCTTCTTCCTGACGACCGGCTTCCTGGCCATCATGTACTACTTCATCCCGAAGCGGGCGCAGCGGCCAGTCTATTCCTACCGTCTTTCAATCGTACACTTCTGGTCACTGATCTTTATCTACATCTGGGCTGGCCCTCACCATCTGCACTACACAGCGTTGCCCCAATGGGCGCAGACGCTGGGCATGACCTTCTCTATCATGCTCTGGATGCCGAGCTGGGGCGGTATGATCAACGGCGTCATGACGCTGTCGGGCGCTTGGGACAAACTCCGTACGGATCCTGTTGTCCGCATGATGGTCGTGTCTCTGGCCTTCTATGGCATGTCGACCTTTGAAGGTCCGCTGATGAGTGTTCGCGCTGTGAATGCGCTGTCGCACTATACAGAATGGGGCATTGCGCACGTCCACTCCGGATCACTGGGCTGGGTCGGGTTCATCTCCTTCGGCGCGCTCTACTGCCTCACACAATGGCTGTGGAAACGCCCTGCCCTGTATTCGAAATCGCTGGTCGAATGGCACTTCTGGCTCGCGACGATCGGCATCGTGTTCTACATCGTCGCCCTCTATTTTGCAGGCATCATCGAAGGCCTGATGTGGCGCGCGTATAACGAATACGGATTCCTTGAATACAGCTTCATCGAGACCGTTGATGCCAAGCACATCAATTACATGATCCGTACCGTGGGCGGAGGCCTGTATCTGACCGGTGCCCTCATCATGGCCTACAACCTTGTGCGCACGGCGCTGGGACATGGTGAGGCGGCAGATGTCGCCGTCACCGAGCCCAACCGTACGCCAGCCCTTCAGCCTGCCGAATAGGAGCCGGACACATGGGACTTTTCCAGAAACACCAGGCTCTTGAGCGCCACTCTCTGCTCCTGACCGTTGGTATCCTCGTCGTGGTCGCCATAGGTGGCCTCGTCGAAATCGCACCCTTGTTCTATCTTGAGAATACGATCGAGAAGGTGCAGGGCATGCGGCCCTACACGCCGCTCGAACTGGCAGGTCGCAACATTTATATACGGGAGGGCTGCTATACGTGCCACTCCCAGATGGTGCGGCCGCTGCGAGACGAAGTCGAACGTTACGGGCACTATTCGCTAGCTGCGGAAAGCATGTACGATCACCCCTTCCAATGGGGCTCGAAGCGGACCGGCCCGGACCTTGCCCGCGTGGGCCGCAAATACTCGAACGAGTGGCACCTCGACCACATGACCAATCCACGGTCGGTGGTGCCGGAATCCATCATGCCGCCCTATGCATTCCTGTCGGACAATACGCTTCATTTCGATGATATCGCAGATCATCTGAAGACACTCCGCTTTGAAGGCGTGCCGTATACCGACGACATGATCGAGAACGCGAAGACCGACCTCATCGCACAAGTCGACCCTGATGCTGACTATGATAGCCAGGACGCACTTGTGGCACGGTACGAAGAAGCATCCGGTCGCAAAGGCACCATCACCATCGGTGACTTCGATAGCGATCGCACGCGCATTACCGAGATGGATGCCGTGATCGCCTATCTGCAGATGACTGGCACGCTTGTCGACTTCTCGACCTATGAAGCCGACGACCTAAGCAATCGGCGCTAGGAGCAAGAGATGTACGAGACACTTTCCCATTTCGCTCAAACCTGGGGTCTTGCCCTGTTTGTCGCGATGTTCGCCGTCGCGCTCGTCTATGCGCTCTGGCCAACCAACAAAACGAAATTCCGTGAAGCAGCCTACCTGCCGCTCGAAGACAAGGATCCCGGCGATGAGTGACGAAAACACAGAATATGATCCGCACAGCGGCGTCGAAACAACCGGCCATTCCTGGGACGGCATCAAGGAGCTGAACAATCCACTTCCCCGCTGGTGGTTGATTGTGTGGTACGCGACCATTTTCTGGGCGGTCATCTATATGATCCTGATGCCGGCGTGGCCTGCCCTGCCGGGTCTCGGTGGGACAAACACGCCCGGCCTGCTCGGAAAATCGGACCGCGCTGAAGTGACGAAAGAAGTGTCGGCCATGCGCACGGAGCGCGGTGTGGCTTCTCAGAAGCTGATGAGTGCTTCACTGGTGGAGATTCAGAATGATCTGAACCTGCAACAGTTCGCTATGGCGATGGGCGAGAGCGCATTTGGCGACAATTGCGCGACCTGCCACGGCTCAGGTGGCCGGGGAGCAAAGGGCTATCCCATGCTCGCGGACGATGTGTGGCTGTGGGACGGGACGCTCGACGGGATCGAGCAAACCATACGTCACGGTATTAGACACGATTCAGATGATCTGACACGTATGTCTGCGATGCCTGCATTCGGCCGCGATAATTTGCTGACCTCCACACAGATCGATGACCTAGTACAGCATGTACTCAGCTTCTCGGACCGTCAGTCGAATGCGGACTCGGCTGCTCGTGGATCAGTGCTGTTCGCTTCGCAATGTGTGTCCTGCCACGGCGCAGATGCCAAAGGCAGCCGCTTGGTCGGCGCGCCAAACCTGACCGATGCGGAATGGCTGTTCGGGGGCGAGCCGGCAGATATTCGCGCTACGGTCACAAATGCCCGGAATGCGCACATGCCTGCATGGCAGGGCCGACTGGATGACCCAACGGTCAAGGCACTCGCAGTTTATGTCCACTCGCTTGGCGGGGGTGAATAGGTTTCATCATGAACCTGATCTCGAACACGGCCAAACCTGCGAACAAGGGACAGCAACCGCCTTCGCTTTATGAAGGGCGCAAGCAGATCTATCCGAAACTTGCGCACGGCAAGTTCCGGATGGTGAAGTGGATCGTCATGGCTTGTACGCTTGGCATCTATTACGCTTTGCCATGGATACGCTGGCAACGCGGCGAGGGTATTCCGGATCAGGCAGTACTGGCGGACTTTGCAGGCGAGAAATTCTATTTTTTCTTCATCGAAATATGGCCGCAGGAGATCTATTATCTCGCTGGTCTGCTCATCCTTGCGGCCTTGGGGCTTTTCCTTGTCACCTCGCTGATTGGGCGGGCATGGTGTGGTTATACGTGCCCACAGACTGTGTGGACCGATCTATATATCTGGGTGGAGCGCGCATTCGAGGGAGACCGGGCAGCGCGTATGCGGCTGGACAAGGCGCCGTGGACTCTCAACAAAGCTGCGCGGAAGATAGGCAAGCATCTTGTCTGGCTTCTGATCGCCTTCCTGACGGGCGGCGCCTTGATCCTCTACTGGCATGATGCACCGACGATCGCGCGGACATTCTTCAAGGGCGAGGCGCCGCTTACGGCTTATTTCTTCGCGGGCATCCTGACATTCACGACCTATTTTCTCGCGGGCTGGATGCGCGAGCAGGTGTGCACCTATATGTGCCCGTGGCCGCGCATTCAGGGCGCCCTGACAGATGATTACGCGCTGAACGTGACTTATCGCTACGACCGGGGTGAACCACGCGGCGCCCTCCACAAAGACCAAGGGTTTGAGGGACGCGGCGACTGTATCGATTGCAAGCAATGCGTACAGGTATGCCCGATGGGTATCGACATACGTGACGGCGCACAGCTGGAATGCATCCATTGCGCACTTTGTATTGATGCATGCGACGACATAATGAAACGCGTGGATCGGCCGACCGGGTTGATCGCCTATGACACTGACGTGGCCGTCGCTACCCGTGCAGCTGGCGGCACGCCCAAATACAAGCTGCTTCGGGCACGTACCATTCTCTATGGTGTTCTGATGATCGCAATTAGCGCACTTATACTTGTCGGCCTGGCCCAGAAGCCGACTTTTCAGGTGAGCGTCCTCAAAGACCGCTCACCACCGTTCGTGCAATTGGCAGATGGCAGTGTGCGCAATGGCTACACGCTAAAAATCGTCAACAAGGCAACTATCGCACGTAATGCCGAAATTTCCATATCAGGTTTGGACGGCGCGCAATTGCAGATCATTGGCTTGGCTCAACCTGAAAATGGCATGGAAGTGCAGCTGCCGCTTGAGCAATACGGCGTCGACCGCTTCCGCATGTTGGTCACAGCTCCACCGACCGAACGCCCACACCGCACGTCCCTCGTTATTACGATTCAGGACCCAGAAACGGGCGAAACACATACAAGCACCGCCGCCTTTGTCACCGCAGGAGCAAAATGATGGCTATTCTTTCACCCACAATGAACAAACCTTCGAAGATTATGAAAGGCCACCATGTCCTATTCTGGATGATGGGATTCTTTGGCCTGATGTTCGTGGTAAATGGCGTGTTTCTGTGGGCTGCCATTACGTCATTTCCTGGTGAGGATGTGCATCACTCTTATCTGCAGGGCATTCATTTCAATGACAGGCTATCTGCACAGGCATATCAGGAAAAGATGGGCTGGCGCAGTGAGGTGGGTCTCCTCACAGACGATGACGGCGATGTGCTGATCTGCCGTATTCTGGGGCCTGACGGCAGCGCCTTGGCCGCCGGTCCGGTAACAGCCGAAATGCGACGCGCCGCGACGCAGAACAGCGACATAGTGCTCACACTGGCCCCAGTTGGTGGGGGTGAGTATCAAGCTTCCCTTCCATTGCTCGCGGAGGGTGCATGGCACGTCATCATCGATACCAACATACATGATGGCGATGCGGAAGTTCCTTTCCAAGCAGTCAAGAAGATCATTCTGAAATGAGCCTTTTGGATACCAATATGGTTGCAGGATGCCCTAGCGGACTGGCGCCATCTGAAGCTCCGAGCCTGTCTGATCCATCGGCTTTTGTCCGTCGCGTTGACGGCCAAAACCGATTGAGCCTCACTGTCCGAGGTGCAAAGTGCGGAGCCTGCATCAACCGGATAGAAAGTGCGGTCAAAACCCTGCCGGGCATGGAAAGTGCCCGTCTCAACCTCTCTACCGGAGATCTTGAAGTGGGATGGCGTGGAAGCCTAAAGGCGCCCATAATAGTCGCCGCAGTGGCTGAGCTTGGCTACGGAGTTTCCCCGCGCGATCAGGACCAAGGCGCCTCCGATGAGCAGCGCGAAGAGCGCAGCCTGCTGATTGCGCTCGGTGTTGCAGGCTTTGCTATGGCCAACATCATGCTCCTGTCAGTCTCCATATGGGCCGGCGTGGGAGAAATGGGTGAAACAACCCGGACGATGCTGCACGGTATATCGGGCGTCATTGCCCTACCGGCCATCATTTTTTCAGGGCGTGTGTTTTTCGTTTCAGCTTGGAATGTGCTGAAACGCGGTCACGCCAATATGGATGTCCCTATCTCCCTGGCGCTTGTGATCGCATTCTGTGTGAGTGTTTCCGAGACTTTGCGCGGCGGAGCGGACGCTTATTTCGACGCGTCTGTCATGCTACTGTTCTTTCTGCTCATCGGTCGGTTCCTTGATGCAAGGGTGCGCCGTAAAGCCCACGCCTCAGCGCGCGATCTGGCTGCGATGGCGCATCGCACGGTAATGCGGTTGGGTCCGAACGGGAAAGCAAGTTCCGTTCGCGCAAGTGAGATCAGCCCCGGTGACCAGATATTACTAGCACCCGGTGAGCGCGCCGTCGTCGACATACAGATCGATCGAGGCATATCCGACATTGATGAAAGCCTCGTCACAGGTGAAAGCCTTGCGCGCAGGGCAATACCGGGAATGCACCTTTTGGCGGGCACAGTGAACTTGTCACAGCCTCTGACCGGGACGGCACTAGCGGCGGCGAGCGACTCTCTCCTTGCCGACATTGCCCGCATGCTTGAAGCTGGCGAACAGCGCCGTTCGACCTATCGGCGTATCGCCGACCGGGCAGTCTCGCTCTACGTCCCATTTGTTCACACGTCAGCCCTGCTCGCCTTCATCGGTTGGTTGCTCGCGGGCATGGGTGTGAATGAGGCGCTTCTCATTGGCGTCTCGACGCTCATCATTACGTGCCCCTGCGCCCTGGCACTCGCGGCCCCTGTGACGCAAGTCGTCGCGGCGGGCCGGCTTTTCCGTTCCGGCACGTTCCTCAAATCCGGCGATGCGCTCGAGCGGATCGCCCAATGTGACTACATCATATTCGACAAGACCGGCACGCTAACGCTTGGAACGCCCAAATTATCCGGCCAGATTTCGCCGGAGGCTCTTCAAGCCGCAGCGGAGCTTGCCCGTGCGAGCCGGCACCCTCTTTCGCGTGCCATCGTCGAAGCAGCCGGGGCTGGACCGGTCGCGTCGGACGCGCGCGAGTTTGCGGGGTTGGGGCTGGAAGGAATTGTTCACGGCGCGCCTGCCCGGCTGGGCTCAGCTGAATGGGTCAGCGTGGATTCCGGGCAAAGTGATCGCAGCTCACTGTGGTTCTCACAGGCAGGTAAAACACCCGTCCACTTCCAATTCCAGGATCACGTCCTGAACGACGTAGCCACAACGATCGGCCGCCTTCAGAAAGCCGGTTACGGAGTAGAGATCGTTTCAGGCGACCGCTCTGAAACTGTCGAGAGTGTCGCGCAGACTTTGAAAGTCGATCATTGGTCAGCTGCAGCTTCCCCACGTGACAAGGTCAATCGACTGGAAGAGCTCCAAGCGCAAGGTCATAAAGTCCTCATGGTAGGCGATGGCCTGAATGATGCTGGCGCCTTGGCTCTGGCCCATGCTTCTTTGGCACCTGGGGGTGCAATGGATGTCAGCCAGTCTGCGAGTGATGCCATCTACTCCGGCGGTCTAGCCGCCCTCCCCCGCCTTATAAGTGTGGCAAAACAGGCGCGCTCGGTCATGATCGAGAACTTCGCATTTGCGGCAGCCTACAATGTTATCGCAGTGCCTATCGCGATTACCGGACATGCAACTCCACTGGTGGCAGCCGTGGCGATGTCTGCCTCCTCCATTCTTGTTTCGCTGAATGCCCTTCGACTCAATGCGATGCGGGAGACCCTCTGATGGCAGGATTGATATTCCTTATACCAATTGCTTTGGGCATGGGGCTTGTGGGGCTTGTTGCATTCCTCTGGGCGGCCCGCTCGGGGCAGTTTGACGATCCGGATGGTGCCGCGAACCGCATACTCGTGGACGAGGATCGCCCTCTGCCCGACAATGGAGAGCAAGGCCTTGAGAAGTAGCGCGTTCCTGGCACACTGCGGAGCCGCTCTCGTCAGAGTAAATTTAGAGCGCGAAGTCCGGCAGCCACGTTGAGAGCAGAGCTTGCTTGGCACGCAAGGCCTCCGATGCCTGCTCGTGCGTCCTGCGCAGGAAACGCACCCTGTCACCCGGCCGCATCTGACCCAGAAGATGTAGGTCGGCCCGAGCGACCTGAAGGATGTGGGGATAGCCACCTGTGGTCTGCGCGTCAGCGAGAAGCAGGAAGCCGCGTCCACCCGGTGGCAACTGCAGGGCCCCCGGCCAGATGGCCGAACTCGGTCGATTGGCATCTGGCCCGACCTCTGGAAAGGTCCCCGTTAGTTCAACACCCATCCGACTGGCTCGCTGCGTCGCCGTATAGATTTCATCCCAAACGTCGGCCGAGACCAAGGAAAAGTCAGGGCCTTCTAAGGCGCGTAAAGTGTAGCTGTTGCTGCAGACAGGTTGCAGGTCATCCGGTGTAGTCTGCGTTGGCACAAGACGGACGAATGCCATGGATATCTGGTCATTGGCCTTGAGCGCCCTGCCCTTGTGCCCACCGAGTGCAGCCGGAATATAAGTCGAGGTGGCTCCGAGGAAGCGCCTAGCCTCAAGTACCGCGGCAACGGCGACGTAGATACGGCAGCCCTGTGTCGCAGGAGCGATCTGCAACTCATCTCCCTCGTGGGCAGCGTAAGTTACGTGTGATTTTATAGGTTCACCATTTAACGTCAGAGATGCTGGTGCGCCGGTAAGCGCGAAACTGACTGGCGTATTGAAGCAAAGTCCTGCTCCGCCAAAGGTGATCTCGAAGGCTGTCGCGTCACTTGCATTTCCGACGAGACGATTGGCCAGTGCCATGGAGAGCGGATCAGCGGGTCCGCTGGCAGGGACGCCAAGATGGCGGGTTCCGATACGGGGCGCACCCTGAAGCGTCATTTGAACGCCGGATTGCAGAATAGTGATGCTCATGATGCGTCCGCATCAACAAGCTGCACCTGCATACCGGGCTGCAGCCGAAAGGGATTATCGGCAGATGGCTCAAATAGGGAAACATCCGTCCGTCCGATGAGCGGCCAGCCACCGGGACCTGCTAGCGCGTATAATCCGCACTGTCCGCTGATAAGACCTATGGAACCAGCCGGCACCTGCTGGCGCGGCTGTGAAAGTCGGGGGATTTCCAATTCCTCGCTCAAGCCTGACATATACGCAAAGCCAGGGGTGAAACCGAGCATATCAACATCCAGCGGCTTTGCGGTTAGTTGCGCAATGAGATCGCTCTCGGACAGATCCAGACTGTGTGCGATGCCCCCAAGATCAGGCCCACTCTCTCCTCCGAAATGCACCGGCAGCCTGACCTCCTGCATCGAATGCGCCTCGGACAGCAAAGGCTTCGACACGGCAAGCGACAAGCGATTCTGAGCGGACTGAGGTGTATCGGTCTGAAGATCAAATTGGACCGTGATGTCCCGCCGACCTGGAACGACTTCGATCCATTCACCTGAATCTTGCAGTTGGCGCGCGCGAGCAAGACGGGTCGATTGATCAGGCGCTTCAATGCGTAGGGCATCATCGCCACAAAACGTGATATTCGGATGGCTCATGGAGTGATCGCGGCGATCTCAATGCCCGCAGCATTCAGTGCATCACGAATGGCCAAGGCGCTCGCGAGGGCGCCGGGCGTATCCCCATGAACACAAATCGTACGGACCGGCAGGTCTATTGTTTCGCCAGTGCGCGCGCTGACCTTGCCTGTTGCTGCTATTTGAACGGCCTGACGGATGCGCTCTGCATCAGTTTCGAGGACTGCGCCAGTCGTAGAGCGTGGCATGAGGGCGCCCGATGTTTCATAGGCGCGGTCAGCAAAGCCTTCGGACAGATAATCCAGTCCGGCGTCTGAAGCAGCGCTTTCGAGGCATGATCGGGGTGGGCCGATTAGAAGCGGAATTCTGGACTGTATGGTGACGTCGACTATTGTACGGGCAATGCCTTCGTCACCCGCAGCCGTATTGTAGAGGGCGCCATGAGGCTTGAGATGACTGAGACTCGCCCCGCGTTCGCGGGTTATGGCGGCCAGCGCGCGGACCTGCTGGGAAAGCGTGGCCGAAAGGTCTTCACGCGACATGGCCATCGGCTTTCGGCCAAACCCTTCTCTGTCGGGATAAGAGGGATGAGCCCCCATGAGGACACCGCGCGCATAAGCGGCCTTCACGGTCGCTGCCATGCTTGTCTGATCGCCCGCATGGCCGCCACAGGCAATGCTGCAGCGACTGACGACGTCGAGGATCGCCCGGTCAAGCGCCCGAGCGTTACTTCCGGGCAGTTCGCCGATATCGGCATTCAGGCAGATAGTCTTCTTCATGACCACACCCCCAGCGCGCGAAGAACAAGGCGCAGGCCGAGCCCAAGCGTGATCACGATAACGAGGCCGCCGAGCACATTCGCAAGCGGGCCGTTTATCCTGTCGCCAAGCAATGAACGACGGTTCATTGCGACGAGGAGGAAAATCGCCACAATGGGCAGCAGTATACCATTCGCGACCTGCGCGACGAGGATCAGGCTTATAGGCTTGTACCCAATCAGTGCGACCAGCGTGCCGACCGTAAGGACAGCCAGCGCGACCGCCTTGAAGAGCGGACCGCTGCGCGGCTTGCGGGCAATTTCGCTGAGGGCATAGGCGGTGGCGAGCGGCGCCGTAATGGAAGACGTGAGGCCAGCAGCGAAGAGCCCGATTCCGACGAGATAACGCGCGGCCTCTCCATAAGTCGGCGCTATCGCCCCAGCCATCGCGACCGCACTGGATATCTGCTGGCCACTGCCAAAGAGACTGGCCGCGGCAGTGGTGAGTATGAGGATGGAGATAAGGCCGCCAAGGCCCACTGATACGCGCGTGTCTGTCTGGGCCTCTTGCAAGGCTCTGGCGGTGGCATCAGGCCAATGCTCACGTGCAGAGGCCGCATGAAGGAAGAGATTGTACGGAACGATCGTTGTGCCGATGAGGGCTATGGCAGTCAGAAGCCCCGCTTCCGGTACGCGCGGCACCAGCCCGCCAAGCATGTCACCGATATCAGGTCTGACGAGGATCGCGCTCCCAGCAAAGGCGAGGCTCATGATGATAACGAGTGTGACGAGGATCCGCTCAATCAGCTTGTAACGCCCAATAAGCAGCACAAGCGCGGCGATGGCTGCGAGTAGAAGGATCAAGGGCCTGCGGTAATCATCGCCCTCACCGATGATGGCCTGAAGGCCGAGCGTACCGCCTGCCAGGTTACCTGCCTCATAGGCGGCATTACCGAGCGCGAGTGCAGCAAGCACGAGGCCCGCTGCGGCCCATTTAAGCATCGGGTTACCTGCCCCACCGACCAGGGCCTCCCCAAGGCCCACACGCCCCATGACACCGAGACGGGCCGCCATGTCCTGCAGGATCATTGTGGCCAGCGTGGCGAAGACCAGCGCCCAGACAAGCGCAAAGCCGAAATTGGCGCCCGCCAGCGTGCAGGTTGTGACCGTTCCCGGCCCAATAAAGGCCGCAGCGACGAGTGCACCGGGGCCAATTGATAGCTTCATTGGGCGTTTATCCCGCGTCGGGTCTCCAGATAGGTCGCAAAGCTCGCGAGCCAGTGACTGCCGGAGTAGTGCTCGTCGCTAACCGCGGCGATACCTGTCTGCTTGTGCACTTCTTCTGCGGCGCGCAAAGCGGGAACGCGCGGATCACCTTCGGGCAAGGCACTGGCAATGCCATCGAGCGCCCAGGCGCGGGACAAGTTCACGCCATCGAGGTGGACAAGCTTACCATCCGTGGGGTCGAGTACCACGCCGGGCAGAAGCCAGTTGGCGCTACCGTCTGCCGGGATTTGTGGCAGGAAGGCCGTGAGCCATTTGGCGAAATCATCCGATGTCATCACTCGGCGCATAAGATCGGCTTCCATCAGGCACGGTGACAAAAAGTCCTCACCCGAAGGCTCGTACGCGAGGGGGCAGTTCCTGTCGTTGGCGTGGAATTCGAGAATCTTCTGCGTCAGTTGGGCATTAAAGGCACCAGCATTTGAGGCCTTGGCCCAGTCAAGCATGAGTCCGAAGGCAAATGCCGTCTGATTATGCGTGCCGATGCGGATGGGGTAAGCGAGCTTCGTGAGCCAGGTGGATGTCTCGTCGGTGATAAAGGCCTCAAGTGGCTCGAGCGTCGTTACCCAGTTTTTTGCTTCTGGCAGTTTGGATTCGCGCAGTTCCGTCATCAGCTGAAGGAGCCAGGCAGTGCCATAGGGGCGCTCAAAGCTCGCGCGGTCTTCCGCTTTGAAATAGGCGAGTTCGCCTTGGATATTTTCAGGCGTAAAGCTCTGCCCCAGAGCGGTGACAATCGCATCCTTGTAGGGCGTTGACGGATCGGTGTTGAGTATGCGCACAAGCAACCAGTGGCCATGTACCGACGAGTGCCAATCAAAGCAGCCATAGAAAGCAGGGTGAAGCTGGCGCGGGGTCTGCGCGTCGGCATCGCTGTTCATGACATGGCTGATCTTGTTCGGGTATTCCTTGTGGACGCATTGCAGAGCCATTCGGGCGAAGCGGTCTGTCACTACGCCCTCTCGGGATTCTGGAAGGACGATCTCTGGTGCGGGCACGGGCGCATCCTCTGCAGGTGGAGCCTTTGGCGCACACGCGGCAAGCAGGAGGGCTGTCAGGCCGATGAACAAGTGGCGTGTCACGCGAGGATCTCCAGCAATTGAGGCTGGCTCTTGCGTATAAGGCGCGGTGCCCGTGGGCAAGGCCCCTGCCCTAGATGTGAAGCGCCTTGCCGTCTGCATCGAGCACGGATTCGTGCATTGTTTCCGAAATAGTCGGGTGCGCGAATATGGTGTGAGCGAGATCAATGTCGGTGAGTTCGCCTTGGCGCGCTATGACATAGCCCTGAATCAGCTCGGTGACTTCCGCCCCAATCATGTGGGCGCCAAGCAGTTCTCCGGTCTTCTTATCGAACACCGTTTTGACCATGCCATTGGTTTCGCCCATTGCGATGGCCTTGCCATTACCAATGAACGGAAAGCGGCCGACCTTGATATCGTACCCTTTTTCTTTCGCGGCTTCCTCAGTCAAGCCGACACTGGCGACCTGAGGGTGGGAATAGGTGCATCCAGGGACGTTTGAGGCATCGAAAGGCTCTGGGGGGGCCTTGCCTTTGCCCGCAATCGCTTCGACGCAGACAACGCCTTCATGGCTGGCCTTGTGCGCGAGCCAAGGCGGGCCTGTGAGATCGCCGATGGCATAGAGACCAGGCACGCCGGTCTTGCCAAAGCCATCGACTTTGACGTGGGTTTTTTCAACGTTTGCGCCAAGCGCCTCAAGGCCCAGATTCTCGACATTGCCAACAATGCCGACAGCGAGGATGGCGCGGTCGAATTCCTTCGACTCCTTCTTGCCATCCTTGTTGGTGATGTCGACCGTGACGGTGTTCTTGCCGGCTTTAAGGTTTTCCACCTTGGCGCCCGTGATGATGTTGAGCCCCTGCTTCTTGAAGTCCTTCTCCGCCATGGCGGAGATTTCAGCGTCTTCGACGGGAAGGATGCGCGGCAGGACTTCGGCGACGGTGACGTCACAGCCAAGCTCATTATAGAAGCTGGCGAACTCGATACCAATGGCGCCAGAACCGATCACGAGGAGACGCTTGGGCATGACGTCTGGCGTCATGGCTTCGCGATAGGTCCAGATCAGCTTGCCGTCAGCAACGAGGCCAGCCTGCGGGATATCGCGCGCGCGGGCACCAGTGGCGAGCATGACGTGCTTGGCCTCGAGCGTCGTATCCTTGCCGTCTTTGCTTTTGACGATGACCTTGGGCGCAGATGTGCCCTTCTCCAGGCGCGCGGTGCCTTCTATGACGTCGATCTTGTTCTTCTTCATCAGGAACTTCACGCCGTTCGACAGCTGGCTGGCAACGCCGCGCGAGCGTTTGACGACAGCTTCCAGATCAACCTCGACCTTGTCTATCTTAAGACCGAAATCCGTGGCGTGCTTGGCGAGGTGCATGACCTCAGCCGAGCGGAGCAGCGCCTTGGTCGGGATGCAGCCCCAATTGAGGCAAATGCCGCCGAGGGCTTCGCGCTCGATGATCGCCGTTTTCATGCCGAGCTGGCTGGCGCGGATCGCAGAAACATAGCCGCCGGGGCCGGAGCCGATGACGATGAGGTCGTATGGGGTGCTCATATTGTGTCTTTCCGCTGCCTATAGCAGCATCGCTTCGGGCGTTTCGACGTAGCGCTTGAAGGCCTGAAGCCATTTGGCACCTTCTGCGCCGCCGATGACCCGGTGGTCGCAAGTAAGAGTGACGCTCATCACCGTGGCGACAGCAAGCTCACCCTTCGCATTCACGACCGGACGCTTTTCCCCTGCCCCGACGGAGAGGATCATGCCCTCGGGCTGGTTGATGATCGAGGCGAAGTTCTTGATGCCGAACATGCCGAGATTGGAGATGGAGAAAGTCCCGCCGCTATATTCCTGCGGCTTGAGCTTTCTCTCGCGGGCGCGGGCAGCGAGGTCTTTCATCTCTTCGGAGATTTCGGCGAGGCCCTTTGTTTCCGCATTGAAGATAACCGGAGTGATCAGGCCGCCATCGATCGCCACAGCGACCGAGACATGGGCGTGCTTGTGATAGGCAATGCCCTTATCCGTGTACGATGCGTTGCAATCAGGCTCATCCATCAGGGCCATGGCGGAGGCCTTGATAAGCAGGTCGTTCACCGAGACCTTGATACCTTCTGGTGCAGCCGCGTTGATGGCCGTGCGGCTCGCAAGCAGATGATCGAGTTCGAGATCGATGGTCAGCGGGAAGTGCGGCACCTGCATGAAGCTGGTCGTCAGGCGCTTGGCGACGACCTTGCGGACGCCGTCCAGCGGCTTCAGCTCATAGCTGTCAGGCGCGTACACGCGGTCATCGAGGACCTGTGGCAGGATGAGACCATCAGGCGAGCCAGCCGAGCGTGAGCCAACTTGTGCTGGCGCAGCGGCGCCTGACTCGGCGCCTTCGACATCGCGCTTGATAATGCGGCCACGGGGACCGGTGCCTTTTAAGGACTTGAGCTCGATGCCCTTCATGTCCGCGATACGGCGGGCAAGCGGGCTTGCCTTGATGCGACCGTCAGCGGTGTTGGTGCTTGGGAGCGGCGTCGACGCCAGTTTTTCGGTTTTAGATGCCGCATCAGACTTGGCAGGCGTTTCTGCTTTGGCTGCTTTGGGCCCAGGCTTGTCGTCAGATTTCTTCTCGCCCTTGTCCGATTCTTCCACTTTCGCAGGAGGGGCGGTTTCCTTCGGCGCCTCAACCGAGGATGCATCCTCTCCCTCTTCTGCGAGCACAGCGATCACGGCGTTGACCTTCACGCCTTCGGTCCCTTCGGCTACGAGAATCTTGGCGACAGTGCCTTCATCGACAGCTTCGACTTCCATCGTCGCCTTGTCAGTTTCGATCTCGGCAATGATGTCGCCGGAGGAGACGGTGTCGCCTTCCTTGACGAGCCATTTGGAAAGCGTGCCCTCTTCCATCGTGGGAGAGAGCGCGGGCATGGTGATGTTGATACTCATGGCGCTACTCCTGATCCACGTAGCAGACCTTGCGGGCCGCTGCGACGATGTCAGCGACACCGGGCAAGCTCATGGCTTCGAGATTTGCCGCGTAAGGCAGCGGCACATCCTTCTGGTGAACGCGGGCCGGCGGCGCATCGAGATAATCGAAGGCGTCGGAAACGACAGAGGCACAAATTTCGGCACCGATACCCATGAAGCGCCAGCCTTCCTCGCAGGTGACGAGACGGTTGGTCTTCTTGACGCTCTCAATGACAGTTGCCGTATCGAGCGGACGAATGGAGCGCAAGTCGATGACTTCTGCGCTGATCCCCTGCTCTGCCAATTCCTCTGCGGCCTGCAGCGCGAACCCAACCATGCGAGAGTAGCCCACCAGCGTTACATCCGTACCGACGCGCTTCACAGCGGCCTTGCCGATCGGAAGGATATGGTCTTCGAGGTCCGGCACCGGGAAGCTGGTGCCGTAGAGCAGTTCGTGCTCAAGGAAGACAACCGGATTCGGATCACGGATGGCCGCCTTGAGCAGGCCTTTCGCATCGGCCGCATCATAAGGCGCGATGACCTTGAGGCCGGGTATGTGTCCGTACCAGGAGGCATAATCCTGGCTATGCTGCGCGCCGACGCGCGAGGCCGCACCGTTCGGCCCGCGGAACACGATGGAACAACCCATCTGGCCGCCTGACATATAAAGCGTCTTGGCCGCCGAGTTGATGATCTGGTCAATCGCCTGCATGGCAAAATTGAACGTCATGAACTCGACGATAGGCTTCAGGCCACCAAAGGCCGCACCCACGCCGAGACCAGCAAAGCCATGTTCCGTTATCGGCGTATCGACCACGCGGCGCGCGCCGAATTCCTGCAGCAGTTCACGGGTAACCTTGTAAGCGCCCTGGTATTCAGCGACCTCTTCGCCCATGACGAACACTGTTTCGTCGCGGCGCATCTCTTCGGCCATCGCATCACGCAGGGCGTCACGCACCGTGGTATCCGTGAAGCTGGTGCCTTCGGGGATAGAGGGATCGGAAAGGACAGGTGCAGCTGGGGCTGCCTCAGCATCCGACGGTGGTTTCGGCTTCTCTTCTTTGGCGACAGGCTCAGCATCGCTTTTGGCGGGTGCGGCAGCGCCGTTGGACTTGGGCTTCACATCGCCTGCATCTTCGCCGTCTTCAGCGAGCACCGCGATCACGGCGTTGACCTTCACGCCTTCAGTGCCTTCAGCAACGAGGATCTTGGCGAGCACACCTTCATCGACGGCTTCGACTTCCATCGTTGCCTTGTCAGTTTCAATTTCGGCGATGATGTCACCTGAGGAGATCTTGTCGCCTTCCTTCTTGAGCCATTTCGAGAGGGTTCCCTCTTCCATGGTCGGTGAGAGGGCTGGCATAAGAATATCGACTGACATTTACACACCCTCCACTTCGCGCAGGACATCCGTCCAGAGTTCAGAAGCATCCGGCTCCGGGCTCTCAAGCGAGAAGTCCGCAGCATCTTTCACGATACCCTTGATCTCCTTATCGATATTCTTGAGTTCGTCTTCGGTTGCATGGCCGGCCTCTATAATCTGGCCCTTGAGGCCCTCGATCGGATCGTGGTGCGTGCGAATATCATCGACCTCTTCCCGCTTGCGGTATTTCGCCGGGTCAGACATCGAGTGGCCTCGGTAGCGATAGGTTTTCATCTCGAGGATATAAGGGCCCTTGCCAGAACGCGCGTATTTGACAGCCTTTTCACCGGCTTCCTTCACCGCGAGCACGTCCATGCCATCAACGGCCTCACCTTCGATCTCAAAGCTGATGCCGCGTTTATAAAGCTCAACCTCGGCCGAGGCGCGCGCAACGCTCGTGCCCATCGCATACTGATTGTTTTCGATCACATAGACAACCGGCAGATCCCAGAGCGAAGCCATGTTGAACGATTCGTAGACCTGCCCCTGGTTGGCCGCCCCGTCGCCGAAATAGGCCAAGCTGACATTGTCGCCGCCCTTGTATTTATTGGCAAAGGCCAAGCCCGTGCCAAGCGGCACCTGAGCGCCAACGATACCGTGCCCACCGAAGAAATTCTTCTCGCGACTGAACATATGCATCGAGCCACCCTTGCCCTTGGAAAGACCGCCGCTGCGTCCGGTCAGTTCGGCCATGACGCCTTTCGGGTCCAGTCCACATGCGAGCATGTGACCGTGGTCGCGGTAACCGGTAATAACCTGATCCCTATCCTTGAGGCAGGCTTGCATGCCCGTCACGACCGCTTCCTGACCAATGTAGAGGTGACAAAAACCCGCGATCTTGCCCATGCCATAAAGCTGGCCGGCCTTTTCTTCGAATCTTCGGATCAACAGCATGGCCCGATAGAATTCGAGCAGCTCTGCCTTACTTGCTTTTGAAGGTGCCTTTTTGGCACCTTTCGGTTTCGTTGCCATATAATGCTCCATCCCTGCGAGTCTTATGTCTGCGCATTTCCGCAGAGACAAGTCAGAACATCTATGTCAATTTGCAACGCTACGTTCTGACGTCATCAAGACGATTTCGTTTGGATATACGAATGCCAGCTTATCGCGTGCGAGCGCTTCTACAAAGTCCGGATCCACAGAACCTGGTGTAAGTCTGCGGATATCGGTGCGCAGGCGCGAGATATCCGTCTCGATCTTGGCGAGTTCCACCTTGCGATCTTCGAGTTCAAGCTGGGCATCCGACCAACGGCCAAGCCCCTTCTCCCCCGCAAAAGCGTGGTAGGCAAAGTAGAGCACGAGAAGACTTAGGCCGAGGGCCTCAAGGCGTGATACCATGAGGCCCACCTGTAACGACGATTGGTTAACCGTGCGTTTGCACTAAGCAGCGTTGATGCGCGAGCGGCCGGCGTAAATGCCGATCGGACCCAGTTCTTCTTCGATACGGATGAGCTGGTTATACTTCGCGATTCGGTCAGAACGTGACAGGGAACCCGTCTTGATCTGCCCGCAATTGGTGGCGACTGCCAGATCTGCGATGGTCGAGTCTTCGGTTTCACCGGAGCGGTGAGACATGACGGCGGTGTACGCGTGGAGGTGCGCCAGTTCGACTGCGTCGAGCGTCTCGGAAAGCGTTCCAATCTGGTTGACCTTGATCAGGATCGAGTTCGCAGCGCCCTTCTGGAGGCCGATAGACAGGCGCTCGGGGTTTGTCACGAAGAGATCATCGCCGACGAGCTGGACACGATCACCAATCATCTCGGTCAGTGCGACCCAGCCATCCCAGTCGTCTTCTGCCATGCCGTCTTCGATTGAGACAATCGGATAGCGACCGCAAAGATCGGCGAGATATTTCGCAAACTCTTCCGACCCCAGGATCTTGCTCTCGCCGGCAAGGTTATACTTGCCGTCCTTGTAGAACTCGGTCGAAGCGGCATCGAGTGCCAGGGCAATGTCTTCGCCCGGCGCGTAGCCTGCTTTCTCGATGGCCTTCATGATGAAGCCGATGGCCTCATCAGTCGAGCCGATGTTAGGGGCGAAGCCACCTTCATCGCCAACATTGGTGTTATGACCAGCATCATGCAGCGTTTTCTTCAGCGAGTGGAAGACTTCAGCGCCCATGCGCACAGCATCTGCCATGCTTTCGGCGCTGACTGGCATGATCATGAATTCCTGAATGTCGATCGGATTGTCCGCGTGTGCGCCGCCATTGATGATGTTCATCATCGGCGTAGGAAGGACACGGGCATTGGCGCCACCGACATAGCGGTAGAGCGGCATCGCGGCGCTTTCCGCGGCGGCCTTGGCCACAGCCAACGAAACGCCGAGAATCGCATTGGCGCCCAGGCGGGACTTGTTCTCAGTGCCGTCGAGATCGATCATCATCATGTCGATCAGGCGCTGGTCGCTGGCATCCATGCCTTCAAGCTCGTTCGATATCTCGCCGTTCACGGCATCGACGGCGCCGAGGACACCCTTGCCGCCGTAGCGGGACTTGTCGCCATCGCGCTGTTCGTGGGCCTCGTAGGCCCCCGTGGAGGCGCCGGAAGGGACCGCGGCACGACCTGTCGAGCCATCATCAAGAGTGACGTCAACTTCCACTGTCGGGTTGCCCCGGCTGTCGAGAATTTCGCGGGCGTGAATGTCGATGATCTCGCTCATGGCAGTCTGGTGTCCCTCTTAGGCATTATGTCAGATGTAAAAAGCGCCCCCTACCGGACGGCGGGAGGCGCTGGAAGCCTTAGTCTTGTGCGCGCAAATGCGCAACCTGACTAGATGTCGTCCTTCGGCTCAAGAACCTGACGGCCGCGATAAACGCCGGTTTTCAGGTCGATATGGTGCGGACGGCGAAGCTCGCCCGACTGGGCGTCCTCGATATACGTGTTCATATCAAGCCGATCATGCGAACGGCGCATGCCGCGGCGGGACTTGGAGATCTTGCTCTTTGGAACTGCCATGACAGGTATCCGGTTTGTTGCGCATTTTCAGCGATTGAATTGGAACGGGCCTCATACAGACGCCCAACAGGCTTTGCAAGGTCTGAAGATCACCAAACCCGCGAATTCTGCATTCCCCTTCCCTATTCGGGTTTAGGCGCCGCAGCGTCTTCCACCTGCTTCATCAGTTTCAGCATGTTGCCACTCCAGATTTTCTGGATGTCTTCCTCGGAATAGCCTTCGGCCAACAGGGCTTCTGTCACTCTAGGCAGGAATGAAACGTCTTCCATTCCAACAACACCGCCACCGCCATCCCAGTCAGCGCCCATGCCGACATGATCCGGGCCTACGACCTCAAGCGCATGATTCATATGTTCGAGGAATTTTTCGAAAGTCGAGCGTGGCGCCGGGAATTGGGCGTCAATTTCTTCCATTTTGGCGATATAGCGGTCCCGGGTCTCTGCGTCAGCGGTCGCAGGAGAAATGCCCTCGAATTCCTTCTGCATCTCGTCGAGTGCGGCCTGGCGTTCCGGCGTCGGGGTCAGCTGTTCCAGATACCCGCCATAGGCGTTGATCTGGATAACGCCGCCATCATCAGCGACCTTCCGCATCAGGTCATCGTCAATGTTGCGCGGATGGTCATAAACGGCCTTCACGCCTGTATGGGACAGCATGATCGGCGTCGTCGACAGTTCGATGATGTCATCAACCGTCGAATCAGAGGCGTGCGAGCCGTCGACCATCATGCCGAGTCGGTTGGCTTCCTTGATCAGTTCCACGCCGAGCGGGCTCAGGCCGCCATAGTCATTGGCACCGAGATCCGTTGCGCTGTCGGCGAACTGGTTGTCGCGGAAGTGGACCGGCCCAATCATGCGAACGCCGCGATTGTAGAATTCCTCTACCATGCCGATGTCCGTGCCGAGCGGATAGCTGTTCTCGATCGACATATAGACGACCTTCTTGCCGGTTGCGGCGATTCGGGCGGCATCTTCAGACGTGTAGGCAAGCTCGAATGATTCGGGATGAGCCGCAACCATGTCATGGATTTCCTGGTTGCGGGTCAGCGCAGCCTGTTTCGCGGCCTCATAGGAGGCTGGGTCCATCGGGCCCTGCGGCGTGAAGGTCACCCAGAAGCCACCGTCGAGGCCACCGCGGTTCATCTTCGGCAAGTCGACTTGGACACTGCCCAGAACGCTCGGATTATCGGCCATGATGTCAAAATCGGCCTTTGAGAAGTTGGCAGGTGTGTCGAGGTGCGTATCGAGCACTAGCATCTCGTCATGGATTTCTGCTGCCGTCTTCGGTGCCGCAACGGCTTCCGGTTCGGCAGGCGCAGGAGCCTTCTGCTGGGAACAGGCCACCAGAGCCAGAGCCAGTACGCTCGTTATCGCAATTTTCAATTTTCAGCCCTCATACTCGTTAGAATGAGCGGGACCATATCGCTAAACTGCAACAGCGCAAGAAAATGGCCGCCCCGAAGGACGGCCAAGGTAAAGCAAGAAGGACGTCAGGCTTTGTTCGGGCAAATAGCCTAAAAACGCGGCACCGACAGTCATGATTATAGTCTTGGCAACCTGAACGGAGCGGTGACCCTCTGTTATGTTCCGTTCACCTGAGAGGCGAGCAGCACCGCCTTCGACTCAGCGGCTGACCTGCCAATCGCGCAGGATTTCCTCGGTATGCTCGCCGAGCCCTGCGGGCCGCCGTTGGATTTCTGCGGGCGTGCCAGAGAAGCGCGGCGCTGGCGCTGGCTGCATCACCCCCTCGACTTCGACGAATGTCTGGCGCTCGGCATTATGTGGGTGGTTCGGGGCTTCAGCCATGGAAAGGACCGGCGCAAAGCAGATATCGGTGCCCTCCATGATGGCGCACCATTCATCGCGCGTCTTCGTTTTGAACAGCGCCGTCAGCTTGGCTTTGAGATCGCCCCACTTGGAGCGGTCCATCTGCGCCTTGAATTCCGGATCGGTAATCTCGGCCTTTTCCAGCAAGAGTGCATAAAATTGCGGCTCGATCGAACCGATAGAGACCCATTGGCCATCGCCACATTCATATGTGTCGTAGAAGTGGGCACCGCCATCGAGCAGGTTCGATTCGCGGTCATCGGTCCAGACGCCCATGGCTTTCATACCAAAGAACATGGTCGCGAGAGAGGCCGCGCCATCCGTCATGGCCACATCAATCACCTGACCCTTGCCTCCATTCTTGACGTTCACGATGCCGGCGAGGAGCCCCATCGCCAGGTAGAGGGCTCCGCCGCCATAATCACCGACAAGATTCAGGGGCGGGCTCGGACGCTCGCCCTTCCGGCCCATCGCGTAAAGGGCGCCTGTAAGGGAGATGTAATTGAGATCGTGCCCGGCCGCTTGCGAGAGCGAGCCATATTGCCCCCACCCCGTCATGCGACCATAGACGAGCTTGGGATTACGACCGAGTACGACATCCGGACCAAGACCGTTGCGTTCCATCACACCGGGGCGGAATCCCTCTATCAAGCCATCAGCCCTTTCCATCAGCTTCAGGGCGGTCTCGACATCAGCGGGATCCTTGAGATTCAAGCTGATGGAGCGTCGGCCACGGCTCATGACATCTGCCGCGCGTCCCGGCTTGCCATCGCCGGGGCGGTCTATCCGGATAACGTCTGCGCCCATATCGGACAGCAACATGCCGCAGAACGGCCCGGGGCCGATCCCTGCAAACTCAACAATCCTGACACCGTCCAGTGGCCCGCTTGCCATCATTCTCTCCCGTTCAATTAGGGCCCTTTGGGCCTGATTAGCGGAACATTAAGTGTCGAACGCGCAAAAGAAAGGGGTGTCCTAGCGTCGCCCTTCGAAGCGTTTTGAGTGTTTCATGTCTGATACGTCCTATCTGGACCCACCTATCGAAATCGCTGCGACCAGTCCTCGCCTCGAAATGATCCTTGCGCGCATGCGATCAAGCGGAATGAGGCCCTATCCTGCCAGCCAACCGCTAGATTTCAATTCAACCGGCCCTCTCCTCGTCGATATCGCAAGTGTGACGCGGATGACGCTGGAACATTGCGCCCGGGCATGTGCTGCAGGTCTGTCCCGTCCGATGGCGATTCTCGATGTGGCAGATACTGGCCTCAATCTTTCAGACGTCATCACGCTGCGGCGTGACCGCGACCTTACAATGCTCAAGGGGCGGCTTGCTGCGCTGTCGCGGCGCGAATCCCGCAATATGGAAGTGTCCATCCGCGCAGAAACGGCCCGCGAATTCGGGTTGGCGCCGCCCGTCACCCCCGGTGACGCGCGTCCCGAACTTATCTATGTCGGCGAAGGTTCACCCATATTCCTGTCTCTGCAGGGCGCCCTAAAGGCGCGCGGACTGTCGCTGACGGCCGCGATTTCCCGAAGCACGGTCCGGGACTACCTGTCGAGCCGAAGGTTCGCCGCAGCGCTATTCGACCTTACTTCCGAAGAAGCGCTTGAGACGGCTTACATCGAAGGCCCACCATCCGGCGACATGCTGAACAATGTTCCGATCTTTGCCCTCGTAAACGGTGAGAGCCAGACATCCGAGGCCATGAAATCAATTCAAGCCTACGCAGACGAAATCATTGAGTGCCAGGATAAGGCCTCCCTCGTCGCAAATCGTATAGACGTGCTGGCGCGCCGCTATAATGCGATGCGGCCCATCACGCCCTCGACGGCACTTGCCCCGGCGGCCCGAGACCTGGCGACAGGGCTCTTTTCCCGCCGGTTTCTTGAATCACATCTTGAGCGGCAAATAGAAGTGGCAGAGCAGCGAGCCGAGCCCCTAAGCTTAGTCATGCTGAAACTGACCGGTGAGCGCCGCAGTGAAAGAAGGGTGCTGAAAACCCTGGCTGATTGTCTACAACCGCTACTGCGGGAAACAGACTGCGCGGCCGCTCTTTCGGCAGGTATCCTTGGCATCTCCTTGCCAACGACACCTTATCGCGGCGGAGCCCGGCTTGCGACGCGGATAGCAACTCATGTCGCAGACCTGGACACGCTGTCTGACGTTGTTCTGAACTGGCGTGTCGTCGAAAAGCGCGCCTATCATTCCGCAAAAACGTTCCTTGATTCTGGCCTGCAGGGACCGTTCATGCGTCTCGAAGCCGCCTAGGCCGATACGCGGCCCACAACGGCCTCCAGTTCCTTCAGGAATGCTTTAACGGCCACAAGACGTCGCTCGGGCTCTCCGCCCAGGCCGGAGTGGACCAGTTTTGAATCCGCCGGACGCAACTTCAGAACATTAGGGCGTGTCCGGACGAGTTCCATAAGGCGTGCGGGGTCCATGATCGTATCAGGGCGGAAAGCGAACACCGCGCCTTTAACACCTGAATCCAGCTTGGAGATACCCAGTGCCTTGCACTGAACCTTGATCGCAGTGACTTCCAGCAGCTGCCGCGTCGGCTCCGGCAACGGTCCGAAACGGTCAATCAGTTCAGCAGCGAAGGACTCGCGTTCCTCGGCCGTGCTGATGTCTGCTAGACGCCGGTAAAGCGAGAGACGGATCGTGAGATCCTCGACATAGTCTTCGGGGATCAGCACCGCGACGCCAAGATTGATCTGTGGCGACCAGTCATCCACGACTTCGTCTTCGTCCCGCGCACCGGCCTGAAGCGCCTTGACGGCATCTTCGAGCATGGACTGGTAGAGTTCCACACCCACTTCCCGGACCTGGCCAGACTGCTGGTCGCCCAGCAGGTTACCCGACCCGCGCATGTCGAGATCGTGGCTGGCAAGCTGGAAGCCGGCGCCGAGACTGTCCAGCGACTGGAGAATCCTCAAACGCTTCTCGGCCATCTCAGTCACAACCCGGTCACGCGGCGTGGTGAAATAGGCATAGGCGCGTAGTTTGGAGCGTCCGACGCGGCCACGCAGCTGGTAAAGCTGGGCCAGACCGAACATGTCGGCGCGGTGGATGATAAGCGTGTTGGCGCGAGGTATATCCAGGCCGCTTTCGACAATCGTGGTCGACAGAAGAACATCATACTTGCCCTCATAAAAGGCGTTCATGATGTCTTCGAGTTCGCCCGCCGCCATCTGGCCGTGCGCCACAACGAAGGATACTTCGGGAACCTGCGTCGACAGGAACTGCTCCAGCTTGTCGAGGTCCTGGATACGTGGTGCGACGAAGAAGGCCTGGCCACCGCGATACTTTTCGCGCAGCAGTGCTTCGCGCAAAGTGACCGTGTCCTCTTCCGTGATATAGGTCCGAACCGACAAACGATCCACGGGCGGCGTGGCGATAATGGAGAGATCGCGGATACCCGTGAGTGCCATCTGCAGTGTGCGGGGAATTGGCGTTGCAGAGAGCGTTAGCACATGCACATCGGCCTTCAGCTCTTTCAGGCGTTCCTTGTGCTTCACGCCGAAGCGCTGCTCCTCATCGACGATCAGGAGGCCAAGGCGTTTGAAGTCCATGCCCTTTGCGAGCAGCGCGTGCGTTCCCACAACGACGTCCACGCTGCCGTCTGTGAGGCCGTCGCGCGTTTCCACAGATTCCCGTTGACCCACCAGCCGTGAGAGATGGCGAACCTTGAGGGGCCAGCCAGCAAAGCGTTCGGAGAATGTCTTGAAGTGCTGACGCGCGAGCAAAGTTGTTGGCGCAATGACCGCAACCTGCTTTCCGCTCATCGCCGCCATAAAAGCGGCGCGAAGAGCGACCTCGGTTTTGCCAAAGCCCACATCGCCGCAGATAAGACGATCCATTGGGCGACCGGAGGCCAGATCCCCAAGCACATCTTCGATCGCGTTTAGCTGGTCATCCGTTTCCTCATATGGGAAGCGCGCCGCGAATTCTTCGTACATGCCCTGCCCTGCCGACAGCGCTTCTGCGCGTTTCAGGGCTCGTTCGGCAGCGACAGCCATGAGTTCAGCCGCCATCTCAAGGATGCGTTTCTTGGCCTTGGCCTTGCGCGTCTGCCAGCCCGCTCCACCGAGGCGGTCCAGCTGGCTCTCAGACTCTTCAGAGCCATACCGGCTGATCAGGTCGATATTCTCTACCGGCAGGAAGATCATGTCGCCGCCAGCATACTCGAGCTGGAGGCAGTCGTGGGGAGCGCCTGTCAGCTCCAACGTTTTCAGGCCGACATAGCGTCCAACACCATGATCGACGTGCACGACAAGATCATCAGGCGATAGCGCGGTTGCATCAGTGATGAAACTGGCAGATTTGCGCCGACGGCGCGGGGCTGCGAGGCGGTCACCGAGTATGTCGGCCTCGGAGATGACTGCAATCTCGGGGGAAACAAAACCGGACTCGAGCGGTATTTCGACAACGGTGAAGTCTGTCTTGCAGGCCGCTTCGAGCGAATGAACCTGCGCAAGATCCGGCAATCCGTGGTCCGCCATGACATTGATGAGGCGATCAGTCGAGCCAGCAGACCATGCGGCGAAGGCAACTGGCTTACCCGACGCATAGAGCGCACGGGCATGCGCTATAGCAGATTCGAAGATGTTCTGGTCGGACCGCAGCCGTTCGGGCGCAAAGTCCCGACCAATGCGGGCACCCATGTCATAGGCCCCACCTGACGCTTCAGCCGGGCTGAATTTCACGACAGCATGCGTTGCAAGCAGTTGATCTACTTCGTCTGGTTCCAAATAGAGGGTCGAGGGTGCGAGCACACGCGCTGAGTGAGCATCGCCGCCCGCAGCATCGAGCCGGGCGTTATAATAATCGAGTGCTTGAGAGAGGCGCTCAAAAGCCGATTCAGGCGCGAGGTGTCCGAGCCCTACGAGGGCGTTCTCGCCAACATAATCGAACAAGGTTTCCAGATGGTCGTGAAAAAGCGGAAGCCAGGCCTCGACGCCTTGCCGACGGATGGAAGCGCGAGCCGACTCGTACATCTGATCACCCGATGGCGGTCCAAACGTGGCCAGATAGCGCTCCCGAAAACCACTCAGGATCTTATCATCGAACAGGACTTCGCTGACAGGCGCGAAGGCGACTGAACGCGCGTCCCCTGTCGAGCGCTGGGTTTCGGTGTCGAATGTGCGCAGAGTCTCCAGCGTATCGCCGAAGAAGTCGAGCCTGTAGGGTTCTCCAGCCGTCGGCGGAAAGATATCAATAATGCCGCCACGGATCGCGAATTCGCCCTGCTCGCGCACTGTGCTCGCGCGAACGTACCCATTCACGGCGAGATAATCTGTAAGGTCTTTTTGAGCGACAGACTGTCCGATTGAAACGGAGAACGATGCGCGGCGAAGCGTGGCAACGGGAGGCGCGCGCTGGACGAGCGATGTCGCCGTTGTGACCACCAAGAGGGGCCCTTGCGAGTTGTCATGCCGGGCGACCCGGGCCAAGCCTGCGCATCGGCGTGCCGCGACACTAGGGGATGGACTGATCCGGTCATAGGGCAGTGTGTCCCAACCGGGTATGTCGATACTATCGAGGCGCGGCGTGATAAATTGTGCAAGGCGCCGAGCCGTGTTGGCGCTCTTGTCGTCGCGCGTGACGTAGAGTCCGATACCGCCCCTTGCGACCAAGGCATTACAGAATGCAATCAGGTCCGTACCGAAGGGTGCGCCGGCAAAGCTGGCGGGGCCGCTCAAGGACTTGAGAAGGTCGGCGGGTGTCATCCTGATCTTTTGCAGAGAATTTGGTTGAGGCGCAGGGACTGACTCGTTCAGCCTGCCTGCGGGGCGTAGCGGAAAGCGATCAGCTGGTCCAGCACTGGGCCCTTGTGATTGTCAGGGACTTCTTGCTGACCAATCAGCCATGCGTAAACTTCCCAATCCGGGACATCCAGCAGGCGCGCGAATTCGTCCAGTTCAGCCTCATTGAAATCCGGAAGGAATTTATCCGCGAACGAGCCCATATAAAGGTCCATTTCGCGGAAACCGCGCCGCCAGGCCCGGAACGTGAGTTTTCGGCGTCTTGTTTCCATGAATAGCTCCAGACCAGTCTGCTTCGGAGGATATAGGCGGTGGGAGGGACAGGTAAACCACGCATTGTGTGCGCGGGCGGGCACGCCTAGAGTTTTGAGATGCGAGACGAGCGACTTTTTCCCATGTTTGCAGGGCTGGAAACACTTTCCGGTGTTGGACCGAAGCTCAAGCCGCTGCTCGAAAGGCTGGTGGGGGGCGATACGCTTTGGGACCTATTGTTGCATTTGCCCGAGCGCTGGGTCGACCGGCGCGTCCGCGAAGGTTTTGATCAGGTCGTCTTTGGCGAGGTCGCGACCGTAAGCGGCGAAGTCCATGCCTATCAGGCGCCCTATTCTGACAAGGCCCCCCACAGAATCCAGCTATTCGACGGAACAGGATTCCTGACGCTGGCATTCTTCCGCGCCGATGGGCGTTGGCTTCAGGGACAATTCCCGATCGGCGCCACGCGCATCGTCTCCGGCCGTGTCGACGATTTCAATGGCGAACGCCAGATGACTCATCCCGACTACATTGTAGACCCCAAGAGGGGCGATCCGCCGCCGGAGGTCGAACCGATCTACGGACTAACTGCGGGTCTGACCAACAAGCGCGTGCATACGCTCGCTATTCAGGCACTGGAAAGCGTTCCGGATGACCTGCCTGAATGGGGCGACCGTCATCTCGTGGCTCAAAGAGGATGGCCGAGCTTTCGCAGCGCTCTGAGCGGGCTGCATGCCCCCGTGCGATACGACGAAGCCGCATTTGAATCAGCCCGGACAAGGCTGGCCTATGATGAAGCCATCGCGCGTGAATCGGCCTTTGCGCTGGCGCGTGCCAGCCGCAAGCGTCGCAAGGCGCCGCCAATACCCAAAGCCCCAGTCGAACAATCACGGCTGGCGCGCTCCCTGCCCTATCAGCAAACCGGCGCGCAGGTGCGCGCCGTGGCTGAAATCAGCGAGGATATGTCAGGCCAGTCCCCCATGCGGCGCATGCTTCAAGGTGATGTGGGCGCGGGCAAGACGCTCGTAGGAGCGATGGCGGCCGTACAGGCGGTATCCGGGGGCTTCCAGTCCGCCTTTATGGCGCCAACCGAAGTGCTCGCCCGACAGCAATATGAGACGCTTACAAATCTTCTGGCGCCGCTCGGTTATTCCGTGGCTTCGCTCACCGGGCGCGACAAAGGGGCGGCCCGTGAGGGGACGCTGATGGGCATCGCTGACGGCTCAATCCAGATTGTTGCCGGTACGCATGCCCTCTTTCAGGAATCTGTGTCTTTTCGGAATCTGGGGCTGATTATCGTCGATGAGCAGCATAGGTTCGGCGTGCAGGATCGCATGCGGCTCGTCGGCAAGGGTGTCTCCCCGCACATGCTGGTGATGAGCGCCACCCCGATCCCTCGTACCATGGCCCAAGCCGTCCATGGCGACCTCGACGTAACAATCCTTGATGAAAAGCCGGCAGGTCGGAAACCCGTTGAGACGCGCGCAATACCCGACACGCGAATTGATGAAGTCATCGACGCGGTGGGACGCGCCATTCGCCGCGGCGAACGCGCCTTCTGGGTCTGCCCAAAGGTGGATGTGGATGACGATGATTCCACAGCCGTAGGGCGCCATGCTGCCTTGATAGACCA
Source organism: Hyphomonas oceanitis SCH89 (assembly GCF_000685295.1). Lineage (GTDB taxonomy): Bacteria > Pseudomonadota > Alphaproteobacteria > Caulobacterales > Hyphomonadaceae > Hyphomonas > Hyphomonas oceanitis. The sequence goes on along the minus strand of NZ_ARYL01000018.1, from coordinate 49,366 downwards.
GCTGGGCGTGCCGGTCGGCCTGGTTCACGGACGCTTGAAGCCGACCGAAAAGGATGCCGCGCTGGAAGACTTCCGCACGGGGCGCACAAAGATCCTGGTTGCGACCACAGTGATCGAGGTCGGCGTCGATGTGCCGGAGGCCACGATCATGGTCATAGAACGTGCCGAAGGCTTTGGTCTCGCCCAGCTACACCAGCTTCGCGGCCGGGTTGGGCGCGGCGACAAGCCGTCCTTCTGCCTGCTCCTCTATCGCCCTCCACTTGGGGAGACAGCGCGCGAACGACTGGAGACTCTGCGTCGCACAGAAGACGGTTTCGAAATCGCCGAAGCCGACTTCAAACTGCGTGGCCCTGGCGACATGCTGGGACTGCGTCAGGCCGGCGCCACGGACTATCGCGTGATTGAGCTGTCACGCCACGCTGATCTGCTCGCGATTGCAAAGACAGATGCAACGGCTGTCGTTGAGGCTGATCCGGATCTCGCCGGGCCACGCGGGCAAGCCCTGCGGCTGGTCCGGGAGCTTCTGACACCCAAGATCGAAACGGGTAGCGGTAGCTAGGACGCGCGTAGACCTTAAGGCAGGATTTTCTTTGGCGCTTTCGGATCGGGTTTGGGCGCAGGCGGAAATTCGGGAACAACGAGGCCGGCTGAAAGGATCATCTTCGCCCCCTCTTCGACCGTCATTTTCAACCTGATAACTTCCTTTGAATCGACGTACATAAGGAAGCCCGAGGTCGGGTTCGGTGTCGTCGGTACGAATACACCCAGATACTCCCCGCCAAGCGTCGCCCCGATCTCGCCCTTGGCTGGGGACGACACGAAACCGAGGCACCATGTTCCTGTCTTGGGATATTCAATCAGGACAACTTCGCTGAACTGGTCAGTATTGTCTTTCGCGAAGACTTCAACCAGCTGCTTGAACGCCGAATAGAGCGAACGGACGATCGGCACCTGGCTGAGAATGCGGTCACCCACACTAATAACCGACCGCCCGATCAGGTTTGTGGCGATGCCCCCGAGAATGGTCAGGAAAACGACCAGAACGATCAGACCAAAGCCCGGAACGGCGTATTTGAGATAGGTCTCAGGGTTAAGCGCAGCCGGTATCAGCGGCACGACGCGCTTGTCGATCTCGCCGATGAGGAATTGGAGGATGAGGAACGTCACCGCGATCGGCGCGGCGATCACCATGCCCGCAAAAAAGCGCCCCCTGAGCCATGCAAAGAGACTTTGCGTCGGGGCCTTGTCAGGTGGCGGCAGGCCACCCTCGGGGTCTTTCCTTCGAGCCATGAGGCATCTCCGATAGGCAATTCTCAAGGTTACTCTGGGTCAGACCTTGGCGATTCACTTGTTCCGCGTAATTGTGGCCAAGATGGGAAGTAATGAACAGATTGAAAGAGCTTTGGAAAGCTGGGCGCGCCGGGATTTCGGCGATGCGGCCCGTATAGCTGACTTGAAGCGCTTGTCCGGAGGCGCAAGTCAGGAGACTTGGGCCTTTGAAGTGGTCGTGGCCGGAAAGACCAGCCGCCTGATTTTGCGTAGAGCGCCCGGTGGGGAAGCCGTGGCGCGGTCGTCTGAGGCTATTACCTTGCGTATGGAATCCATGCTGCTGGCGTGCGCAGACGCCGCCGGTGTGCCCGTGCCGGGCGTCCTCGGTGTTTTCGAGCCCGGAAGCGATCTGGGCGAATCATTCATCATGCGCCGAATCGATGGTGAAACCATTGGGCGGAAGATTTTACGCGATGCCGTTTATGAGACGGCCCGTACCCAACTCTCCGAGCAATGTGGTGCAGCGCTTGCGGCTATCCATGCAATCGACATGGAGAAGCTGCCAGACCTGCCGCGTAGCGATGGCATGGACCAAATCCGCAAATATGAGACGATCTATCGAAACTTCGACCTGCCCCGGCCGGTCTTTGAACTGGCGTTCGCCTGGCTCAAGGAACACCAGCCTGCGCCCCAGCCGGCCGTGCTTGTCCATGGCGATTTCCGGCTGGGCAACCTGATCGTTGATGCGCAAGGTCTGGCGTCCGTCCTGGATTGGGAACTCGCTCATATAGGGGACCCTCGCGAGGACATTGCTTGGATTTGCGTGAATTCCTGGCGGTTCGGCCAGATCGAAAACCGTGTGGGCGGTTTCGGCCAGCTGGATGCTCTACTTGAAGCATATGCCGCCGCTGGCGGCACCCGGTTCGAGCCGCGAGACATCGACTGGTGGGAAATGCTGGGCAGCCTCAAATGGGGCATCATGTGCATGATCATGTACGAAGCCTACCGCTCCGGTGGTGACCCAAGCGTGGAGCGCGCCGCTATCGGGCGGCGGGTTTCGGAAACTGAAATTGACCTCCTGAATCTTCTCGAAAGGGCTGTTTGATATGCATGATGCGCCCTCCCCCACCGAACTGGTCGCCGCTGTAAAGTCCTTCATTGATGATGCGGCTGCCCCTCAATTGACAGGTCACGCTGCCTTTCATGCGAGAGTGGCCTCCAATGTGCTCGCAACGCTCTTGAGAGAGCTTGAGCAAAGGCCGGCTGCTGAAGCGTCTGAAGCCGAACGTCTTCGCAACCTGCTGGATGCCCCGGAGAATGCTGATCTCGCTGCGATGAACAGGGACCTCTGCGCCCGCATACGGGATGGTCAATTTGATGCTGCGACGCCAGGCTTGTTCAAGCATCTAAAAACAACCACAATCTCCCAGTTGGCTATAGATCAACCAAACTATTCCGGACTCAAGGCGGCGCTTTCCTAACCCCGCTAACAGTCTCGCGACAGGCAGGGAACCAACATGAAACGCACGCTTCTTATCGTCGGAATCATTGTTGCACTTGGTGTCGGACTGGGGCCGTGGGCTTACAGAACCTTCCGCGATCAAGGTGAGCTGATCGCCTTGCCCGCCTTTGACTACAGGACCAATGACAGCTGGGCTGCGCTTCCGGCGCAAATGCCTCCTGCCGTTTGGGCCGAGGGTTGGGGCGTGGACGTTATCTTGGTCGGTCCGGATGACAGCCTCGCGCCTCGGTCACAAGCCCAGATTGCCTCACAAACCGATCGTGCTGTCGAGCAATCCAAGCGGCTCGCCGAGTCGCTATCGGTTATTGGACCGGTCTATGCGCCGCTTTATCGCAACGCCAACGCTGCAACTGACCTCTCCGCCGCCTTAAAGACTTATCTTGACGATCATAATCGGGGCCGCGCCTTCGTCATTGCAACCGACCATCCACTGCCCCCGGAAATGCTCGCTCCCATCCGTGCCGACGAAAGCCTGAGAGAGAGATTTGGGGGTTTCCTTCGCCTGACACGCGCTCGGGGCGATGCCGCGTTATTCTCGTCCGTCGCCGGTGTGGAAAATTCAGCGAGCGACATCCTGGCCTATTGCCCGCCCCAATATACCGAATCTGCGACGTGCCAGCCAGTTGTCGAAATCGGACGCCAGGATGGGATGATGATCGTGTCCCAGGATACCCCTATCGCTAGCGATAATCTCACGGGGTACAAGGAATGGCTCGAGGCCAACGTCGCCAAGACAGCGGAACCTCTCGGTGCGCTGGAAGAAGTCGAGATCATCGACATTCGCCGGCCCGGGGAGACTGACCCTATGCCTGAAGCAGGCGATGACTAGGCTAGGCTAGGCTTTCTGCTGCGCTTCTGGCGCGGCGCGCGCAAAGGCATCGATCAACCGGCACGCAGCATCGACCTCCTGCAGCCGCGGAAAATTAGACAGGTCCATATCGAAACGGCGAGCATTGGAAACCTGTGGCACAAGGCAAATTTCCGCGATCGTAGGCGTATCGCCGAAGAGTAGTGTGGCCGGTGGCCGGTCCTGAGCGACACGCTCCAGCGCCGCGAAGCCGCGTCGGATCCAGTCATGGTACCAACGCGTCACAGCCGCATCATCAGCGCCGAAATCCTTCCGCAACGCGGCCAGAACCGACAGGTTGTTAAGGGGGTGAATATCGCAGGCAATCGTATCGGCAAAAGCGCGAGCCTGTAGCCGCGTCCACGGATTCTCCGGCAACAGGGCGGGCCCGGGCAAGGTTTCGTCAAGCCATTCGATGATGGCCATCGACTGGCCCGATATGCGGCCATCCTGCTCGATTGAAGGAACGCGCATCTGCGGATTTAAATGCTGATATGTTTCCGCAAATTGCTCATCTTTTCCGGGCGCAATGTTCACCGGAATGCTGTCATAGGATGCGTTCTTGAGGTTCAAAGCAATGCGTACGCGGTAAGCCGCCGACGAGCGCCAGTAGTCGTACAGTTTCAGCATGCATTTACTCCAACGTTTCAGGCAAGCGACTCAAGGTCGAGAACAGCAAGCAACTGTTCCCGCGCGGCACGGCACTCATCGGCAAAGGATGGATCGGCCAGGTCCGCAGGCGCAAGCCGGTCACGATAAGTGGCGCGGATCACGTCTTGAAGCTCATCAATGGCTTCGTCATCAAGCAGAACGCCCTGATGGCAGGAATCGATCTCCGGCTCGGTCATCACAACACGCAGGCGGAGACAGGCGGGGCCGCCCCCATTACGCATCGACTGCCGCACGTCCACAAACTCGACGTGTCCGATGGGGCCGTTACCCGCGACCATGCCCTCGCAAAACGCGCGGGTGGACTCCATCTCTTGAGCCTCAACAGGCGCCACCAGCACGAGCCGGTCCTGGCCAGGCATCTGCAAGAGCTGTGAGTTGAACAGGTAAGACTTGATCGCATCGGCAATCGGCACATCGGCATTCGAAACCATGACAGGCTTTAGTTCGAACAGTCCGTCAGCTGCGCGGCGAATGGCATCAAGCGTGCCGCGCGTGTCTTCGAACGCCAGCTCATGGAAGAAGAGCGTATCCAGGGCACCGACACACACAACATCATTGTGGAAAGCACCCGCATTGATCGCAGCGGCTGACTGGCGCGCCATGACAACTCTGGCACCATCCAGACCGTGCGACCGTGCAATGGCCTCGCTGGCGAGCAAGCTTTGACGTGCTGGAAAGCCAACTGTGCTCTCCCCTGCCTCACGGCCGTATACGAACAGCTCAACCCCCATAGCGCCGTGCTCTGCACACAGCCGCACATGATTCGCGGCGCCCTCGTCGGCAAAATCACTATGCATCGGCAGCGCCGAATGAATCGAGAAACGGTCCTCATTGTCGAACAGCGTGATCAGCGTTGCCGTCGTATCGGGATGCTCGATACTCCTGTGAAGCATCGTGGACAGGTTGGCCGTCGTCAGGTGGAGACGACCATCAGCTGTGTCGGCAGACGGGGACACCGTTGCCGCATTCGCCGTCCACATATTGCTCGCCGAATAGGCAGCCTTGAGCAGGTGCGGCGCAACTCTCGCCGCCGACTCGATGATCTGCGCGTCGGTGCCATGAAATCCGGCGGACACGAGAAAGTCGAAGTTAGGTCGCGGCAAAGGTGGCAACACGCCTTGAATAAGCCCCTGCTGGAGCAAGGTCCGCATCTTTTCCAGCCCTTGCAGCGCCGCTTCACGTGGGTTGGACACCGCGCCAGCATGCGTGGCACTCGCCAGATTGCCGTCGGACAGACCACCATAATTGTGCGACGGCCCGATCAGCCCGTCAAAGTTGACCTCATACGCGCTCATTGCGGAAAGCCTTGCGCGCCAAGGCGCTCAGCCTTGTCCGACACCTGGCTTGCCTGCGGCCAGGCGCAGTAGTCAGCCGCATAATAGGCACCCGGGCGGAAGTTGCCCGAGAGCCCCGGGCCACCAAAGGGCATGGCGCCACTTGCGCCCGCTGTTGGTCGGTTGCGGTTGAGGATACCGGCCCGCATCTCGCGGTGCGCCTGAACCCAAAGCGCATCATCATCGCACACGAGACCACCGGACAAGCCGTAGCGCGTCGCATTGGCCCGCTTGATTGCCTCGTCGAATGTCTTCACCCGGACCACCTGCATCAGTGGACCAAACAATTCTTCGTCGGGAATGTGATGGGCCTCTGTAATATCCATGACGCCCGCCGTGACAAACCCGCCACCACGATCCATGCGTTTCAAACGGCGCAGCGGTTTGCCGCCAGCCTTTGACAGCATCATCTGGAAATCAGTTGCTGCATGGGCAGCGTGTTCAGAAACAAGCGGCCCCATGAAGACGCCCTCTTCATCCCATGCACCGATTTTCAGCCCCTTGGCGCGAGCAACGATTGCATCGACCACGGCATCACCGAACTTCCCCTCTGGGAGGATAATGCGCCGCGCACATGAGCAGCGCTGCCCCGTCGTCAGGAAAGCCGATTGCGCAGCGATGTCCGCCGCAGCTTCGACATCCGCAGGGTCCCAGATAATGAGCGGATTGTTGCCGCCCATCTCAAGCGCAAGAATGACCTCTGGTCGGCCCGCAAAATGTTTGTGAAAGAATACGCCCGTCTTGGCAGAGCCGGTGAATAAGAGCCCGTCAATTTCGGCATTGAGTAGCGCGCCACCCGTCTCGCGTGTGCCGTGAACGATATTGAGACACCCCTCGGGCAATCCTGCGGCCTCGAAAGCTTCTGCCATCAATGCTGCCACGCCGGGCGCAAGTTCTGATGGCTTGAAGACGCAAGTGTTACCTGCAAGCAGTGCGGGAACAATATGTCCGTTAGGAAGGTGCCCGGGGAAATTGAATGGGCCAAACACGGCCATCACGCCATGTGCCCGATGGGTCAGGTGTGATGAGCCGAAGGGCGCCGTCTCGAATTTGGAGCCCGCACGTTCATTCTGCGCAGCAATCGAAACGGCAACCTTTGCTTTCATGGTCGCGGCTTCGGCCCGCGTCTCCCACAGAACCTTGCCCATATCTCGGCTGATCGCTTCGGCAATCGCGTCGGTACGCTTCGCGATTTCTTCTGCATAGCGCTCCAGCACGAGCGTGCGGTCGCTCTGAGGCAGCCTTGACCAGTGCCCGAAGGCCTTTCGCGCTGAGGCGATCGCAGCTGCAACATCTTCCGGGCCGGCTGCATTGCCCTCCCAAACTATTTCTGCGCTTGCCGGGCAAGCATTCGTAAAACGTGGTCCGCTGCCTTCAGACCATTTTCCGTCGATATAGACACCCAGTGCCATTACTTGCTCCGTAGCCAGATCCGCGCCTTGGCGCCGGAATCTAATTGAAGGGCTTCAATAATTGCGGGTGATATGATCGCCACATCGTCTTCCTCGACAACCACATCTGCCAGTGAAACCCGGAAATTGGGTAGCGCATCGCTCGACACAAGTCCTTGCAGTGCATCCGAACGCCCGGAAACGTCCCCTGCACGCAACGTGACAACACGGCTTTCCTGAATTGTTCGGATATGGCGCTTTTGCGCCGCTACGAGTGGGCCACCATCAAAAATATCCACAGTTCTGTCGAACTGGAATCCTTCCCACTGCAGAAGCTTGTAGGCACCCACGCCATCGGAATGACAGCGCCCGATAACTTCACGCGCCTCAGGCGGCAGAAGGTCAACATAGATGGGGTATTTCGGCATCAGGTCGAGAATGAACTGATTGTCAGTGGTCGCGGACAAACGATCGGCCTCTGTAAAGTCCATCCGGAAGAAATGGCGCCCCAAGCATTCCCAGAAGGGTGACTTGCCCGTCTCGTCGACAACACCGCGCAGCTCAGCCAGAACGTGCTCACTGAAACGATCTGGAGCGGCCGCCATCAGAAGGTATCGGGATTGTGCCGCCAGCCGCCCTGCCCCACCGCCGCGATGATCGGCCTGCAAAAACAACGTGCCTACTTCCGTATACCCCACATATTCATTCGTCAGGATAAGCGCATCCATGTCGAAGCGCATATCGCCAGCCGCATGGCTGGCTTGTGCGAGGGTAATGACACGGTAATTGAAGAAAGGCTGATCAATACCCGTGCCGGCTTTAACAGCAGAGCAACCGACGACTTCGCCGGTTCGTGTGTCTTCCATCATCAACAGGTATTTGCCGTATTCGATTCTTTTCTGGCGACTATGGAAAGCCCGCTCCGATTTTTCGAGACGCTCATACAGGATCGCCTCATCGACAGGAAGGCTCGTAAAGCCAGGGCCTGACTGCCGCGCAAGGTCCATGAGCGCGCCAAGATCGTCCAACCTCGAAGGTCGCATGACATAGGTTGCAGGCATGTCAGCGCTCCATCAATGCCTTGATACCCGGGCCATCCATACGGCCATCAGCGAGGCGATTCAGTATGAGAGCGGAAAGCGTTGCCCGCTCCGCAAAGCTGTCAATCACGACGAATTCCTCATTCGAATGGATGCGCCCGCCCCGTACGCCGAGTGTATCGACATTGGGAACGCCAGCCGCGAAGATATTGTTGCCTTCACACACGCCGCCTGTGTCCACGAACTCCAGATCCAGCCCGATGGCCTGTCCGGTTGCGCGCACGGCGTCGAATATGGCTTGCTGGGCATTATTGCGTGGCTTTGGAGGGCGATAGAACCCACCGTGCAGATGTCCTGAAATACCTGCGCGTCCAGTGGCGCGCGCAAACAGGCGTTCAACTTGCTCAGTCGTCCAACCTGCTGCCTCGGCATCGGGAGCACGCGCGCCAAATCGGACCACCGCGAGATCAGGCACGATATTCACTGCGCTGCCGCCCTCGATGGCGCCGACATTGACGGTTACGCCTTCATGCTTTCCGTTGAGGCCTTCAAGGCCAACCACGAGTTCCGCTGCAGCTTCGATGGCGCTGCGCCCCTCTTCTTTCGCCCGCCCGGCATGAGCCGCCTTGCCATGCAGCACAATGTCAAAAACCGCAGACCCTTTGCGACCGCCTGACATCGCACCCGTCTCCATGGCGGGTTCATAGGTCATACCTATATGGGCGCCGGACCGCGCTGCTTCAGTCAGCGCTCCGGAACTGGCGTGATTTCCAATCTCCTCATCGGGTGTAATGACGATCTGATAGCCTAGGCGATCAATAAGAGGGCCGGCTTCAAACGCCTTTAGCGCCTCCAGCATCACGCAGAGACCGCCCTTCATATCAGCCAGCCCAGGGCCATTGAGCATCCCGTTGCCAATGTCCTTCACGCCTTCAAACGTACCCTTTGGAAATACGGTATCGTAATGACCGGTCATCACGACCTGAATGGGCGCCGAAGGCCGGGCCGATACGCGCACAATAGGCCCGGTATAGATTGTCTCGGACTTTCCCGACGAATCAATCGTTTCAAAGCCGGGAGCTTCCTGAAGGCGTACATCGCCCTTTAATTCTGAGAATGCATTGGCGAGATCGCCTGAAAAAGCCTTCAGCCCATCCGTGTTCCAGCTGCCTGTATTTACGTCGGACCATGCGCAGGTCCGGGCCTGCATCGCAGCAGTGGCGGCCTTCAGGCGCTCGCGAGCCGCCTCGTCTTCGCGTGTCATATGGGAGAGTTCGGTCATGTGAGCTTGGTTTCATATGTTACGTTACGGGGCAAGTCTGCCGCGCGCTGGCGGCGCAAACAAAAACGGCCCGGCTGGTGAGCCGGGCCGTCTTATACTGTAGATCAGTCGATCTTATTGAACGCTGATAACGACTTCCGAACGACGGTTCAGAGGCTCGCGAACACCATCGCGTGTCGCTTTGGCAAGATCGTTCTCGCCTTTCGCTTCTTCGCTGATGATCGAAGCAGCCACGCCACGGGACACGAGGGCCGAAGCCACGATGTCTGCACGACGCTGCGAGAGCTTCTCGTTGTACGCGCTGGCACCCGACGTATCGGTGTGGCCAGCAATCGTCACTGCGCTTGGAGCACAACCGTCGCCAGCTGTGATGTTAGCGACAGCTTGGTCGATAACTGCAGCAGCCTGGCTCGTCAGGTCAGCTTTGTCCCACTCGAAGTAAACAACGAAGTTCTGATTGAGACCGGAACACACGACTTCCGGAGCAACCGTTTCCGTTGTTGGCGGAGGCGGTGGTGGCGGCGGAGGCGGTGGTGGCGGAGGCGGTGGTGGTGGCGGCGGTGGCGGAGGCGGTGGTGGCGGTGGTGTTGCACCGAACGCGTAACGCAGACCAACCGTAGCAACATGCTTGGTCAGGTCGCCATCATAAGCAATGCCGCCGTGATTGCCGTCAAGGTCAAGCTTCTCAGCCGAGAAGTACTTGTAGCCGACATCCATGGTGAGCTTTTCGCTCAGCTTGTAGCCAAAGCCGAGAAGGCCCTGGTAAGCAAAAGCCGTATCCGAACCGGAGAAGCCATTGGCAGCGGAAAGATCCGTGCCGACAGCATTAACCAGGTTGCTGCCTTTAACTTTCGCGCGGATAGCACCGACACCAACACCGATGTAGGGCTGGAAAGCGCCTGTACGGTTGAAATCATAGATTCCGTTGAACATCAGGTCAGTCGACTGCAGGTAGCCGCTTGGAAGCGACACTGTGCCTGGAGCAACACCGTTGAAGTTCGTTGGAACGCCAAGGTCGCCGCTGCTGTAGCCGAGAACGCCTTCAAGACGCACGCCATTGGCCAGACCGTAGCCGAGGCCGAGGTCGCCGCCCCATGCTTCTTCGATGTCCGAACGGCTGCCCATTGAGCCATTGACATCACTGACGACTGGATCGTGGTCCAGCGTGCCGTCAAAGGCGTACGTCGCATCAGCGCGGCCGTACCAGCCCTCTTCAGCTTGAGCGACCATACCGGCAGACGCAAATGCGGCCGCGGCTGTCGCGCACATAAGAGTTTTCTTCATACTTGATCCCCTTCTTGTGCCGATGGACGGGATTGTCCTCGACCGCAGGTTCATACGCGCTTGTCTGCGCATGGTTCCTGATAAACTTTTTTCCCGGATGCGGCGAGTGCTTTCAAACACTCAAATACCTAATTTCTAGGTATTTTTTGGTAACGCGACCCATTTGCAACAGATCGCAACGGTATGGCAAAATGATGGCCAAATTGTCATAAATCACCCACCCCGCTTGGGAAATGGTACCGCCTCTCCGGTTTGAACGGAGGACCTCTGGTTCCACAAACCAGCGCTCTAACCAACTGAGCTAAGGCGGCCTATTTCGTGGAGATACAGCCCAATCCCTGACGATTCAAGCGCAGGAAGGGGAGAAACTGCGTCTCCGAATCAGATCTTTGCGACCTGGTCGAATTCCAGATCGACCGGCGTACCGCGGCCAAAAATGGAAACGGTGACTTTCAAACGGCCATTGGCCTCGTCGATTTCTTCGACAGCGCCCTCGAAACCCTGGAATGGTCCGTCATTAACCTGAACCTGTTCGCCAATCTCGAAGGAAACCTTGGGACGCGGACGCTCCTCGGCCGAATCAGTCGACGTGCCGAGGATACGATCAACTTCGCGCTGGCGCACTGGCAGGGGCTTTTTGCCGCCATCCGATCCGAGAAACCCGGAAACCTTGGGTGTGTCCTTCACCAGGTGATAGACATCATCTGACATCTGCGCCTTCATCAGCACATAACCGGGAAAATAGCGGCGCTCGACGGTCTTCTTCTTACCACGGGCAACTTCGACAACTTCCTCAGTCGGGACCTGGATGTCTTCGATGAGCTCCAGAAGCCCCTTACGCTCAGCCTGCTCCAGAATAGAGGCTGCGACCTTCTTTTCGAAGTTCGAATAAGCGTGGACGATATACCATTTGGCTTCAGCCATGGGGCCTACGCGCTCCTTGAATACGTGTTGTTCGGCATGCATTTCACAGGCCGGTAATCATTTTGACGATCAAGTTGATCGCCCAGTCGGCGGCGAACAGGAACAGCGCGATCAGAATAGACATGATCACCACGAAAATCGTTGCCTGAATCGTTTCAGCACGAGTGGTCCATGTCACCTTGTTTCCCTCTGCGCGCACTTGGCGGAAGAAGGTTACAGGTCCAACGCGTTTTTTCTTGTCCTTGTCGGCCATTTCGACACTTTCTTGAAAGGCGGGGGGTTAGCGGTTTTGATCCGCCGCGTCCACGGTTAAAGTGCATACGCTCACTTGTGAAGGCATGTGAGGCCGAAAAGTGCAATTCGCAAGTCCCTTTTGCGCCCGGAATCCGGCCTCGAGAATGCACGAATCACCCGCCAACGCCAAAACCCCGAGCCGGAAGCCCCGGTACATCAACATGGATCGCAAACAGGCTTCCTGAGAGGGGGCGCGAATCGAGGGCAGGAAAACTCATTCCCACCCGAGCTGTTGTAATAAATAAGGTTTTCAGGTCGGCGCCGCCAAACGTGCAGGATGTCGGCCGCGGCGCCGCAAGCGTGATGACCTGGTCCACGCTCCCGTCAGGCCGATACCGCACGACCCGCGAAGCATCCCAAAGGCATGTCCACAAACAGCCTTCTGAATCCATTGCCGAACCATCGGGATAGCCGCCCAATTCATACGTTGATGCGAAAAGCCGCCGCCCTGTCAGGCTCCCCGTTTCCGGGTCATGATCGAATGCCAGAATTTCCTGTTCGGCGCTGTCGCACGTATAGAATGTGCGCCCATCGGGGGAGAACTGCATCGTGTTCGTGACCATGACGGACGGCAGACGCAGCTGGGTGAGCTGTCGGTCAGGCCCCAAACGGAAATAGCCACCCTGCGCGTCTTTCTCCCGGTCATCCATCGTCCCGAACCAGAAAGACCCGTCAGGCGCGATGCCGCCATCATTCGTCCGATTGGTTTCCGGCTCATCGTTCAGGGTACACCAGCGCTCATAAGCTTCGGTCGCGGGATCGTATAAGCCAATTTCCTGATCGCCCGCCATCAGGAGGCAACCGTCATGCAAAGCGAGTGCACTGGCACGAATCGGCAAGTCGTAGCGCCGCGTATTGCCGGTCTTGGGGTTGTAGCGGTGCAACTTGGCCCGCTTGATGTCTACCCACCAGAGAAAGCCCTCTGTCGGGCTCCAGACCGGTCCCTCCCCCAAAGCGCACCCCGTTGGCGCAACACATTCCGGCGTTACGATCATGCATCCACCCGCATTGCACTCAGGAACGGCGATCCAAATGTCATGTGTCCAGCAATCCTGCTTCTTCAGCGATGTCGAACAGGCCGTCCTGCATCGCCTCTTCTGCTGAATACTCTTCCACGCTCGCGCCCAATGCATCAAGGGCCATGCCATAGGCTTTCGCCAACTCGCCATCAGCGACAAGGATCACATCGTCACCGGGATCATAATGTGCAGCCACGTCCGCGCCTATAAGCAGGCCTGACAGGGCCGTTATCTGATGCTCAGGTCTCAAGACGCCAATCAACCGCGCAGCGCTCACCGCGAAAGGCGATGCCGCATCATCAGTATCAAGCGATCGCTCAACCCAGTCGCGGAAAATGCCCGCATCAAAACGCGGCTCAATCCCAGCAGGCACCCTAAGAGAGCCTTGCGACAAAAGAAGTTCCTGTATTTCGCCCGTCATCTCGGTCGAAAAATCCAGCACGCGCCCCTGCTCTAGGGCAACGTGCTTTGTATGCCTGCCCGGCAGGCATATTGCGCCGGACAACTGGCCGAGCCCTAAAAGCTGAACTTCCTGCCCCTGCAGGATATCAGGGGGCGACAATTGGCGAAGCCCCGGTACGACATGAATGCCATCAAGGTCTGTCAGCGCATCGTAGAGGTCGCTTAGAAGTGCTGGCACTTGCAACAGCTTGCCGGCACCTCCAGGCGTCTCACCACAAACGATGACCGGCGCCTTTTCGGATGAGCCCAGCCACTCCGTGATCAATGCGCGCGTCATGTCCTGCAAGACGCCGCCCTGATCTGCGGCGCCATCACGCGCAAAGGTCCCAAGCACTTCGCCCTCGTCGTCGAATGACCAAGCTTCGAAGCGTCCGGCTCTCCATGATGCACCGATCAGGGAAACAGGCGGACTCATGAGGACACGTCCTGTTCGGTCCTGCAGGAGACAATGAGCATAGTGTGTGGGCCGCGAGTAACCGGATATGAAGATTGCATGCCGCTCAGGTCTCTTGCGTTGCAGTGAATGTCAATCTGTTCTGCTGAGGATCGACCTCGGACAATTGCCCCTGCCCTTTTCGGCATTGTGGCTGTGGGTTAGGACAAACCATGGCTGAAACCACTCAAAATGATTCCTCCGCGCGCGCCTTCGTCAAATTGATTGAGGTCATGGCGCGGCTGCGCGCCCCCGTATCCGGCTGCCCTTGGGATCTTGAACAGGACTTCTCCACGATAGCGCCCTACACGATCGAAGAAGCCTACGAAGTCGCCGATGCGATCCAGAGGGGCAATATGGCTGATCTGAAGGAAGAGTTGGGCGACCTCCTCTTCCAGGTCGTGTTCCATAGCCAGATGGCCTCCGAGGATGGGGCCTTCGATATCGCCGACGTCACGCAGGGGATCGCCGACAAGATGGTTCGTCGCCATCCGCATGTCTTCGGGTCGCCAGATGAACGCTCTGCCGAAGAGCAGACGCGGGCATGGGAAGTGATCAAAGCGGAAGAACGCGCTGCCAAGACACCAAGCGATGCGCCGCCAAGCGCGCTGGATGGCGTAGCCCTGTCTCTTCCCGCTCTTCTAAGGGCCGAAAAACTGCAGAAGCGGGCCGCTCGTGTCGGTTTTGACTGGACGGAAGCAGAGCCCATATTCGACAAGCTGGTCGAAGAGACAGCGGAAGTCCGCGAGGCTATTGCCGCGGGTGTTCAAGACGATATCGAAGATGAGATCGGCGACCTGCTCTTTGTCGGCGCAAACCTCGCCCGCCGCCTCGGCATAGACCCTGAGCAGGCCCTGCGCCGCGCGAATGCAAAGTTTGAGCGCCGCTTCCGAGCGATGGAATCTGCCGCTGCGGGTGATGGAGCGGATTTCGCGAGTCTCGATCTCGAAGCACAGGAAGCTTATTGGCAGCGCGTCAAACGGACTGAAAAAACTTCCGGCTAGGTCTCGAATTCAATGTCCGGAAATTCGGCCTGAAATTGTCCGACGCGCTCTACTGGTAGACGCACGCTGATAGCCAGCCTGCCATCTTTCAAGCTTGTCTCGGAATTCACTTCGCCATTCTGGTGCAGCCAGGCACGGGCCCGCCCCTGCTGAGGATCAAGCGTCACAGCGACGTCAACTGCGCCACGCAACAACGCATGCTCAATTTGATCCAGCAGCGCATCCATGCCCTCGCCGCGCAAAGCAGATACCAGAACGGCCGGAATGTCGCCGGCACTTTGGGCCGAATACGCAAGTACCTCGGCGCGCTCGGGAGGCAACAGGTCTGCCTTGTTCCAGGCTTCAATCATGGGCGGCAGCGGAAGCCCGGTCTCTTTCTCGAGCCGCTCAAGAACGACGCTCACGTCATGCGCCTGCTCCCTGTCAGAAGCACTCGACCGATCGCGCACATGGACCAGCAGATCCGCCTGCATCGCCTCTTCCAGCGTTGCCTTGAAGCTATCGATCAGGTGGGTGGGCAGGTCAGTGATGAAACCCACCGTATCAATCAGGGCCGCTTCGCCCAATGTCGGCAAATCGATGCGGCGGATCGTCGGGTCAAGCGTGGCAAAGGGCATGTCCTTGGCGAACACTTTTGCGCCTGACAACCGATTGAAAAGCGTCGACTTGCCCGAGTTCGTATAGCCAACGAGCGCAATAACCGGCTTACCGCCGCGCTTGCGGCCAGCTCTCTGCACGGCCCGCGTGCGGCGCACATCTTCGAGGTCGCGACGCAGGCGCACGATCCTGTCGTCCAGCATGCGCCTGTCGGCTTCCAGCTGGCTTTCGCCCGGGCCCGACAGGAACCCGCCACCGCCGCGCTGGCGTTCAAGGTGGGTCCAGGTCCGAACCAGCCGGGATCGTTCGTAGAGTATTCGGGCAAGTTCGACCTGTAACCGGCCTTCTTTCGTACGTGCTCTCAGGCCAAAAATCTCGAGGATAAGCCCGGTTCTATCAATCACCTTGACGCCAAGGCGTGTTTCCAGATTCCGCTGCTGGACAGGCGTCAGCGCGCCATCGACAATCGCAACGGTGCAATTATGCGCTTCCAGATCCTCGGCAAAGCGATCCAGCAAACCACCGGAAAAAAGCACGGACGAGTTCACCGACCGAACATGATCCCCCCGCAAAAAGGCGAGCTCGCAGCCAAGCGCTTCAATCAGGCCTGCCGTTTCCTGCAAGCGATCTTCGGACGGCCGATTGGCTGGCGTAAACCAAGGGATGACGGCGCCCGCAATTTCGGGCTCTGGCAAGCGATCGATAAGCTTGTCAGTCAAAGGGAACTATTGCCCCTCCAACTCTTCATCGAACAGCTGAACTGGCGCGCTGGGCGCAATGGTCGAAATCGCATGCTTGTAGACAAGCTGTGGCGGACGACCGTCGCCGCGGAGCAACACACAAAAGTTGTCAAACCAGGTCACGACGCCCTGAAGCTTAACACCATTCACCAAAAAAACCGTAAGCGGTGTACGAGATTTCCTTACGGCGTTCAGGAAAGTATCCTGCAAGTTTTGTTTTTTCTCGGAAGACATGGGAGATGGCCATTCCTGCAATTGTTCTTGTTATGTGTCGCGAGCTAAATGGATTGGGCCGATTGTGCAAGTGCGAACGCTGCTTATCCCCTCCAAAAACTGGGGGAAAGCGCCGGAATTACTGCTAAAATCTCCAATCTTCCCAGAACCATGGATAATACAAGCAGGCTCGTTGCGCCTCCATCCAGCCCTTCTGTATGTCCGAGGAGAAGACCGCCGGAGTTTGTAAGGCCGCCGATAGAAAGTCTGATAGTCTCGTCAAAAGGCAGATTCAGGAAGCTGAATCCGATCATGACCATGAAGACAGCTACGATATAGGCCACAAGGTAAACCCAGACGCCAATCACGCTGCGCTCGTCAAGCTCGCGGTCCCTGAAACGGAAGCCAAGAACGGAGCGCCTATAGCCCAACTGACGGAATTCCTGTCCTGCCCGGCGGGCAAGTACGATCAATCTTGCGATCTTCACGCCCCCTGCCGCCGACAAGGCCGAGCCGCCAATCAGAGCCGGTAGCACCAGAATTGGCAAGGGTATGGACTCCCGTAAAGCAGGATTGGTCAGGGCCAATCCTGAGGTCGACATCGCAGAGACGGACCATGCAATTCCATCCACGAAGAGGACACCTGTTGGCAATACCATGACCGCGAAAACGATGATGAGGACCACGAAGGTTATCGTCTCAGGATCAAAGAGAGCTGTTCGCGGTTTCCTGTCCTTCAGTGGAAGCCACACGGCCAAGCCCAGGGCACCGACAATCATGCCAATGCCCAGAATGATGCCAGGGAAAGGCGGGAGGATGGCTCGCTTCATGGCTAGGGGGTCAACCACACCGGTTGTAATAGCGCTGACTGCATCCCCGACCGCTCGTGGGAATGGAACGCCGGCCAGTATAAGTAATCCAATGAGCACGATGAGGCATACCGCCATCATGTAAAATACAGACTTCGCGACGCGCGGAACGGCATCGAAAAAGCTCGTCTCCGGCAATGTGAACAGAACCGTACGGTGTATGCCGGGTCCTCCAAGGTTCAGCGCTGCCAGAACACTGGCGGCCATGGTGATGGATGCAAGGCAGCCCAGGATATGGAGAACCGCACGCCACACGATCAAACTGACAGGCCAAGCGTTTCCTTCGATGCGAATAACCGACTGGCCGCTTGTCGTGAGGCAAGCGGCAGCCTCATGGATTGCGTGAAATAGTGACACGTCCGCAACTCCCACCACAAATGGCAGAGCGGCAGCTACAGGCGACAGAAACCACCAGAGAATCACGACAGCCAAGGCGTCCGAAGGACGGGCTTTGCGCTTGGGTTTTGGCGTCAACAAAAGAACACTACTCGCCAGGACTGCAATGCTGATTGCCGTGACAGACAGCGCGACGACCTGATCCGTCTCGCCTGCAATAACTGCCACCAGGACAGGCAGCACCGCACTGCCCGCGAGGATGAGCATGATAAACGCGAGTACCCGAACGATCGAGGCGTAGTTCATGGCGTCAGAAGAAGTCCGGACTGACGCGGAAATATTTCTCCACCTTCCGGACCATGCTCTCTTCATAGAACACGATCAGATGGTCTTCTGCGCGAACGGTCACATCGGGCCCGGCAATAATCACGTTGCCGTCGCGAATGACTGCTGCCGCAGCTACGCCATCGGGAAGATCGTCATAGCCGAGCGTCTTGCCGATCAGCGATGAAGATTCGAGCGTAATACCTTCAGCAACTTCCGCCAGGCCGGCTTCGATCGACTGCAATCCGAGGATCCGTCCACGGCGCATCCGCAGAAGAATCTGCGACACAGTGAGCGCCCGCGGATCCAGTACTGCATCGACCCTCATGTCACGGGCAAGCCCTGCCAACTCAGTGGCATTCACAAGCGCCATGGCACGCTTTGCCCCCGCACGCTTTGCGAGATTGCAGATAAGGAGGTTTGTCTTGTCGTCATTGGTGATGGCGATGACGAAATCTGCCTTCGGTGCGCCGGCTTCGGCAAGAATATCCGGGCTGAGGCCGTCGCCCTGAATAACGATAGTACGTTTCAATTCCGCGACAGCGGCGTCCGCACGCGCGACACTGCTCTCAACGAGACGGATGCGCATTGTGCTTTCGCGTTCCAGTGTCTTGGCAACGTAAAGGCCAACATTGCCGCCGCCTATGATGACGACATGGTCGAGACGCTCATTGTCCCGGTTGAAAATGCTGGTGAGCCTGTCGGCGTGACTATCGAGGACGGCAACATAGGCGCGGTCTTCCGGCTTGAGCACATCCGTCGAGCGAGGCGCGCGAACGGCATCCTTGCGACCAATCCCCACAATCCGGGCTGACAGATCAGGGAAGAGCCCCCTGATCTGGTCAACCGGCGTGTCCAGAAGCGGGCTCTTCGCGTCAATTTCGAGCCCGAGCAGCTTGATCTTTTCCTTGCCGAACGTCGCGCTCATCACAGCGCCTGGCGTGCGTAGGCGTTGAAGGATGGCTTCGCCGACTTCGACTTCAGGCGAGATGACCATGTCTATCGGCAGGCCTTCCCGTGAAAAAATATTCTTCCAGGCAGGGTCGATATAGGACTGGTCGCGGACCCGCGCGATTTTATAGGGAACAGAGAACAATGTGTGGGCGATCTGGCAGATCACCATATTGATCTCGTCAAAATGCGTGACGGCGATGATCATCTCGCAATCGACCGCACCGGCACGCTTTAGGACGTCAGGATGAGCGGCATGTCCAGTGACACCCCGAACATCCAGATCAGTCGAGACCTGATCCACCAGGTCCGGGTTTTCATCAATAATGGTAATATCGTGCTTTTCACGCGCAAGTCGCCGGGCAATGCCGTGCCCGACGCGGCCTGCGCCGCATATAAGAACGCGCATCTCTTACTGCCTTCCGACGGTCATTCGCCGTCTTGCCGAGTCAGCCCGGAACCTACGCCCAAAGCCTTTAATTTTCTGTGCAGTGCGGATCGTTCCATTCCGATGAATTCCGCAGTTCTCGAAATATTTCCGTTAAACCTTGTGATCTGTAGCGCAAGATATTCACGCTCGAACTGCTCGCGGGCATCCCGAAGCGATAGGCCGACAAGCTCTGCCGATCCTCCTTTGGAGTTCTGCATGGCACCCGAACCTGTGTCTCGCGGCAACTCGTCGACGCTTACCGGGCGGCTGGAATCAGACGGCGACAGGATCAAAATCCGCTCCACCACATTGCGCAACTGGCGGATATTGCCCGGCCAGTCCATCGACTGCAGAACTGCCATGGCCTCTTCCGAAAATTCGCGCGGCGTAAGGCCGGATGAATCCGAAATACGATCGATGAAATAGCTCACGAGGTCGCCGATATCGTCCCGCCGCTCCGCCAGGGACGGAACCCGGAGCGGAACAACGCTCAGTCGATAGAAAAGATCTTCCCGGAAATTACCCTGCTCGATCTCTTCTTTGAGATCCTTCGTTGTGGCCGACATCACTCGCACGTCCACGCTGACGTCAGAGCGCCCGCCGACTCGCTGGAAACGCTGCTCCGTCAAGACACGCAGGATCTTGTTCTGCGTTCCGAGCGGCATGTCCGCCACTTCGTCCAGCAGCAGCGTTCCGTTGTGAGCTTTCTCGAACAGGCCAACGCGGACAGTACGGCCTTGCTGGTCCTCTTCGCCGAACAGCGCGCTTTCCATCTGGTCAGGCGCGATGCTGGCAGCGTTCACTACTACGAACGGTCCACCGGCCCGCAGGGAGTTCCGGTGAATCAAACGTGCGGCAAGCTCTTTGCCCACACCGGCGGGACCATTAATCATCACACGCGAATTAGTCGGCGCAACCTTCTCGATGGCGGCCCGCAGGTTTGCGGCAGCCTGACTGTTGCCAATCCAGTGCTCGTCTTCGCCGGCGCGGTTGCGAAGGGCCGCGTTCTCATATTTCAGCGCAGCAGATTCAATCGCCCTCTCGATAAGATGCAGCAACCTGTCAGTCTTGAAGGGTTTCTCGATAAAGTCGTACGCACCCCGCCGAATGGCGGCCACTGCTGTTTCAATATTGCCATGGCCGCTGATCACAATAACGGGGAGAAACGGATCGATGGATTTCAAATACTTGAGCAATGACAGACCATCCATCTGGCTTCCCTGAAGCCAGACGTCCAGCACGACGAGACGAGGCGTCCGTGTACGGACCTCCTCAAGCGCTCGTTCAGCAGTCTCTGCCGTGCGAACCGAATACCCCTCGTCGCTCAACACACCCGCGACCAGCTCACGAATATCGGGTTCGTCATCAACAACCAGAATGTCTAACGCCATGGCGTTGGCTCCTCTACATTTTCGAATATGGCGGTATCGGAAGTTAAACTGCCGCCCGCCTCAGAATCTTCACCAACAGAAGCAGGACCGTTAGCCGGTAGCCACACACGCACCCGCGCACCGCGCATGCCATCCAGCCTGTTTTGCAGGGAAATGGATCCGCCATGATCAGCAATAATGCGATTGACGATTGCGAGTCCGAGACCAGTGCCCTTTTCCCGAGTCGTTACGTAGGGTTCCAGCAGGCGATCACGCACGTCCTGTGGAAAACCCGGTCCATTGTCCTCGATGGTGACCTCTACGCCGCCCGCATTCGCCGACAGTACGACCCGGATGTGCCCATTGATATCGGAATCCTCAGGAAGGCCCTCAATCGCCTCTGCCGCATTTTTAAGGAGATTCCCGAAGGCCTGCCCGAGGAGACGTTCGTCGCCGCGGTAAACCGCATCATCCGTGTTCGTCTCAAACTCGATTTCGACATCCGGTGACACCATGCTTTGCGAGAATCCGGTGCCCTGCAGGAGCGAACGCATGTTGAACGGAGCGACACTCGGCTTGGGCATGCGTGCGAAGGACGAAAATTCCTCTACCATACGGCCGATATCGCCTACCTGACGCAGGATGGTCTCAATGCAGCGATCGAAAACGCCGTCGCTATCGTCAATCTTGTCTCCATAACGCCGCTTGATACGCTCGGTGGATAGCATGATGGGAGTCAGCGGATTGCGGATTTCATGCGCGATCCGCCGCGCAACATCGCGCCAGGCGAGTTGGCGCTGCGCATTCACCAGCCGCGTGGTGTCGTCGAAGGTCAGCACGCATCCGCCCGCCGGATCTGGCGCTGTCTTGAGACGAATATGGCGAACCTCGCCATTGATGCTCAGATCAAGCGACGCATCTACCGGCGCTATGCGCTCAAGCGTATCGCGCGCATAGCGCTCGAAAAGCGGCGCGACTTCTCCCAGTGTCTGGCCGGGCATGATTTCCCCAATGCCAAGCACCTCGCCTGCTGACCTGTTCGCGAGCGTCACGACCATATCACCATCCATTCGGATGACTCCGGCACTGACTTCGGCCAGCAAGGTCTCGACAAATTTACGCCGGTCCTCCTCGTCCTCGCGGGCACGGATCAATGCGTTGCGCTGTTCAGCCAATTGCTCAGTCATGGCGTTAAACGAGTTCGTCAGCGCATAGACTTCATCCTGTGGTCCCGACACCGGAACACGGACGGAGAGATCACCATCTCTGACGGTGTGCGCCGCAACGGCGAGGCGCCCGATCGGACCGGTAATCCGGCCGGCTGCTTCCAGACCAAGCCTACCAGCCAGCAGCAATATGAGCGCCGCGATTTGTGTATATCCGATAGCGAATATGTACTGAAGGCGACCGCTGCGCCTTTTGGCGTTGTTGTATTGTGCCAGCGCTGCCTCGGCCTCGCGAAGCTGGACGGCGGCATTCTTGTCGAAGTTCTTGACCGCGTAGATATAGCCGTCCAGCGGCTCCTCAATGCGGATAAGCGCGGTTGCGACACCACGGTTCTCGTAGAGCGTGGTGGCGATATTGCCGCTATTTGCTTCTTCAAAAGCCGATTGAGGTGGCGGCACGAGGATAGGTTGCTGGACGCTCTGCTCCGCAATGAGCTCGACCCCATCCGGACCAAGTACCGCAATCGTCAGAAACTCGCGAAAACCCAGTTCCGATCGCAAGCCATCAATAAAGGCCTTAGAGGCATCCTTGGCGAGACTGTCAGCGTTGATCTCATCATTCTCGCCACTCGCTGCGAGTGACGTTTTCACGTCCCGCGCAAAGTTCTCGATATCAAGAGCTGCAAGGCGCACGTCCACATCGAGCGTATTCTCGAAATTGTCGACATAATCTTGAAAGATGCGGGCATTCTTTTCCATGATCGTGTCGACACGCTCACCAAGCCAATTATCCAGGCCACGTGTGATGAACGCGCCGATGAATATGGCAACAATCATGGCGGGTATCAGAGCGGAAAAGCCAAACAGCAACACAAAGCGCTTGGCCAAGAGGCCCTTGCCTTCTCCGCGACCGCTACGCTGGATCGAAAAGTATTCGCGCGCCACGATGATCGCGAGCACGATGATCACGATGAAGTTCAGCCCGAGCAGCCAGGGCGTTGCACCGGCCGTCGGATTATCGGGGTCCGCACCCGATATGGCGATGAAGGTTGCGAAAACGGCAACAAGCGCCGCAATGATGAAGAGGCCCTCAAAAAGGGCCCAGCTCGCCTTCGTCGCCTGTTGGCTCAGTGTGTTTGACAAATCGACGTGCTCTACCGTGGCCACCCCGGCCCCGTTGCATTTACGACACGGTTAAGTGTCACATCCGCAACAGTGGTGCACTAAAACCACAGTTTCATGTGCCGTCAATCAGTCTTCTGCAATTCCAAGCGCGTTGATCTTCGCCCGCAATGTGTTCCGGTTCATGCCCAGGAGTTGCGCCGCTTTCACCTTATTACCGGCAGTTACCGAGAGAGCGAGCTTGATGAGGGGCCTCTCGACCTGATCGATAACCCGTGAATACACTGCAGAATCCTCGGAATCCCCACCCGCGATGAGGTCACCCATCACGTAGCGATGCAGAAGGGTTTCAACGTCCTTTTCAAGGCCTGCGCTGACACCCTTTTGCTCGGAGGCACCTGCACGCAGCTCACGCTCGACATCACGCAACGTAATCGCTTCGTCAGGGCTTAGAACGGCAAGACGGAGAATCAGGTTCTCGAGCTCCCGCACGTTTCCGGGCCAGTCATAGGCGGTCAGTAAATCAATTGCGGACTTGTCCAGGATCTTGGCGGAAAGACCCTGCCGCTGCGCCCGGATGAGGAAAGCCCGGGCAAGTTCCGGTATGTCTTCCTTGCGAAGACGCAAGGGCGGCATTGTGAGCCGCACGACATTTAGACGATAGTAGAGGTCTTCACGGAAACGCCCCTCTTCCACCAGACGGCCAAGATTGCGCCGTGTCGAAGCAATCAAACGCGCGCCGCTGGAGTCGCGCAGCAGTTTGACCAGTTGTGTCTGCGCTTCCGCTGGCAGATCACCGATCTCATCCAGATAGAGCGTGCCCCCTTTCAAGTGGACTGCGCCGCCCTCACCGCCTGTGCCGAAGAGTTCCTTGTTGATCTCGCTGGCTGGCAGGGCCGCCAGATCAAGCGCGACGAACTTTCCGGCTTTCGCCGCACCGAGCTGGTGGATGGCACGTGCCGCGAGTTCCTTGCCCGTGCCGCTTTCACCTTCAATCAGCACGGTCAGCTCGGTATTCATCACTTTGGCGATGATCCGATAGACTTCCTGCATGGCGTCAGACCGGCCGATAAGTGGGAGGCCCGCGTCACTGATCGCCTTTTGCGCTTCCGGATTGATCGCCCGGTTGGAGGATTTCGGGGCCGATTTCAGCGCGCGCTGCACAAGGCTGGAGAGCATGTCGATGTCAAAGGGCTTTGGGAGATAGTCAAACGCGCCATGCTCCGCAGCGGAAGCAGCCGTGAGGATCGTGTTCTGACCACTCATGACAATGAAGGGAAGTTCGGGCCGAGCCAGTTTCAGGGACGGCAGAAGATCGAAGATCGAAGTCTCACCCAGGTAGACATCCGTAACGACGACATCGCCTTCCCCATTGCGGACCCAGCGCTCAAGAGCGTCCGTCGAACTCGTTGCCCGGACATCATATCCGGCAGCAACCAGTGTCTGGTTCACAACCAGACGAATGCTCGCATCGTCTTCAGCCAGAAGTACTGTCTTGTCAGCCATGCTCTGTTCCATCTCCAAGCGGCAGCAGCACTGTGAACCGGGTTGACCCCGGCTCGCTATCTACCCTTATTTGTCCGCCGTGTGCTGTCACGACTTCACTCACTATCGAGAGCCCAAGGCCTCGTGCACCTGATTTGGAACTCTGGAAGACATCAAAGATCGTCGCTTGCCGCTCACGCGGGATGCCCTTTCCATCGTCCTCGATTGTTATCAGCATCGCCCGGCGCAGACCGGCCCCGAGGCGTGCTTGCTTCATGGCAAGTCCTGCGGCGTAGGCGGTCCGGATTGTGACATTGCCACTCGAACCATTCTCGACGGACGCCTCTACAGCGTTGCGCATGATATTGTGGA
This sequence comes from Hyphomonas oceanitis SCH89, assembly GCF_000685295.1. Lineage (GTDB taxonomy): Bacteria > Pseudomonadota > Alphaproteobacteria > Caulobacterales > Hyphomonadaceae > Hyphomonas > Hyphomonas oceanitis. The sequence continues at coordinate 24,614 of NZ_ARYL01000018.1, read as the reverse complement.
AGGCCTGTTGCAGGTGATCCGAATCCCCGACGACGTCCGGCAGGGAAGGATCGAACATCCGCTGGAATGTGACCTTCGGACCATTCGCTGCCCGTTCTGCGGCGATAATCTTGTCGAGCAGCGCGTGTATATTAAAAGGCTGCAGGCGTGGCGCCGAAAAGAGTTCAAACGCAGACAGGCGGTTGACCAGCCGCTCTATGCGGCGCGCTTCATCCTTGATGATGTCCAGCAGTTCGCTTTGGTCAGCCTGACCTTGGCGCTCAAGCAGTTGCGCAGCGCCGATTATACCCGCCAGAGGGTTTTTGACCTCATGCCCGAGGATACGGCCAAACCCGGCCGCGCCAGCCACGGAATCACTGCTCTCGCGGGAAGGTGTTTCTGCAAGGGCCAGAACAAACGCACCGCGATCTGCGCTTCTGACCCGAATGTCGCAGATAATGCGGGAATGCATGCCTGGACCGGAAATCGGCGTACCCGGCGCCATGATGTCGCCGGCTTGTCGCTGCGCGCGATCGATCAGCTCGAAGAGTGGGGAGTCATGATAGATGACCTCACTCAGAGGCCGTCCGGCAAGGGCGCGGCGAGACATTTTGAGGAGCGACTCAGCCGCAGGGTTCGCCTCCAGAATGCGGCGACGCGCATCGATCAGGACGAGAGCGACGGGAGAGAGTTCACCCAGCATTGGCGGTCTCAGGGTTGCGAGTGATGCCATCTTAAGCGGCCTCAAGCAGTTGGGGTTTCAGATAAAGTGTCTTCAGCGATTTAATGAGGTCAGCCGGATCGGCGATCTGGCAAAGGTTGGACCGAAGGGCCCTTCTGCGATCGTCCGCCAAAGGCAATTCAAGACCGTCTATTGCGGCCGACACATGTTTTCGAACGGTGCGAACGCCAAGAGCGCCTCCGTAGAGGCCGACCGAATCCCTTACCTGCTCCGCGAGGCTGTCGAATTGCTCAGCGAGGTCGGGGCGCTTGTAGGGTTTTGCGACCAGTCCGGCCGCTATTTCTCCAGCAAGCCAAGGCTTCCCCATTGCGGCACGCCCGATCATGACGCCGTGGGCGCCTGATTGGGCAAGCGCATTGCGGGCATCTTCGAGTGAACTGATATCGCCATTGACGATCACGGGGACGGATACAGCGTCGACAGTGGGTCTCACTGCGGCCCAGTTTGCTGCACCGGTGTAGAACTGGCAGCGAGTGCGCCCGTGTACCGCTATCATTTGAACGCCCAAACCCTCGGCAATACGGGCCAGTTCCGGGGCATTCAGGCTGTCATCATCCCACCCAAGGCGCATCTTGAGGGTTACGGGCGTTCCGTTGGCTCCCTCCAGCGCCGCTTCGATGATACTTGTCGCAAGCGGGATATCCTGCATAAGAGCAGACCCAGACTGGCCTCCAGTCACTTGTTTGGACGGGCAACCCATATTGATATCAATGACATCAACCCCGGCCTTACGCATCAATACGGAACCTGCAAGCATATCTACAGGACGCCGCGCTGCGAGCTGCACGATCCACTTGCCTGCCCCATCGTGGCGGCAGGTTCGCCGAACCATATCCGGTCGGGCCGAGGCCAGCGTCTCGCTGGCCACCATTTCGGACACGACAGCCGGAGCGCCGAACCGGACAGACTGGCGGCGCATCGGCGCGTCAGTTGCGCCGGACATCGGCGCGAGCCAAACTTGGGGTGCCTTAAAAACAGTCATAAGGCTATTGTTCCGACTTTTCATTTCTTCGCAAGTGCACAAAAGACGCGCATCTGTACAAAAATTCATGTTGAAAAAGGCCTATAACTCGTTTTGGCAACCTTCCAGAGAAACCCGTTTATGCCACAGGTAGCCGCAATCATTGTCGCTGGTGGAAAGGGTACCCGCGCGGGTCGCGTTGGGCCGAAGCAATATGAATCCCTTCTCGGGCGAACAGTGCTCGAATGGTCGATTGAAGCTTTCCTTCAACATCCCGATGTGGGTCATTTGGTGGTCGTTTCCGGGACCGGTCAGGGTAAGTTCGGACCATTCCCGGGTACTTCATGGGTACTCGGTGGGGATTCCCGGACCCAATCGGTACGCAACGGGCTCGCAGCACTCGACCTGCCCCCGGACACCGCTGTCCTGATCCACGATGCCGCCCGTCCCGGCCTCAGCCAGGACATGATCAGCGCCCTTATCGCAGCGCTCAAAAATGCAGACGCAGTTGCCCCCGCCCTGCCCGTTCCGGATGCCCTCAAAACGGAGCGGAATGGCAAACTTGAAACCGTGCCCCGGGAGGGCCTGTTTCGTGTCCAGACCCCTCAGGCCTTCCGGCTGGGCGCCATCCGCGCCGCGCTCGATGCGTCCGATGGTGATCTGGTCGATGACCTTGCAGCCATGGAAGCGACGGGTGCGAAGGTTGAACTGATCCCTGGCGACGAACGCCTGCACAAGATCACCTATCCGGAGGATTTCGACTTGGTGGCAAAACTGATGAGCCCAGCCGCTGCTGCACCCCGCGTGGGCAAGGGCTTCGACGTTCATGCGTTCGAGCCGGGCGATCATGTCACGCTGTGCGGTGTCGCTATCCCGCATACTGCGAAGCTGAAGGGGCATTCCGATGCGGATGCCGCCTGGCACGCGCTGACGGACGCCATACTGGGCGCCGTTGCGCTGGGCGATATCGGTGACCATTTCCCGCCTTCGGATGCCCGGTGGAAGAATGCCGACAGTGCCATCTTCCTGCAGGAGGCTATCCGGCTGGCTGGCGCTGAGGGCTATGCGGTTTCGAGCTGTGACATCACCGTGATCTGTGAAGCGCCGAAGGTGAAGCCGCACCGTGAGGCAATGCGCAGCCGTACAGCCGAGTTGATGGGCTTGCCCCTTTCGGCTGTCAGCGTGAAGGCAACCACGACGGAGGGATTGGGCTTTACCGGGCGACGCGAGGGAATAGCGGCGGAGGCCATCGCAGTGCTGGTGCCAACGAACCAGCCGCGCTAATCTCCGGCCATGTTTCCAGATCGTCTCCGAAATCTCGCCATGCTGATCCTTGATGATGCCGAGCAAGCGCGCCTCAAGATCTGCACGGCTGAAAGCTGCACCGGCGGCCTGCTCGCCGCCCTGTTTACCGACATTCCCGGCTCTTCCAGCGTCTTCGAGCGTGGGTTCGTGACCTATTCCAACCGCGCGAAGGAAGAGATGCTGGGCATTGCGGGTGATGTGCTGGCCGATTATGGCGCCGTATCAGAGCCGGTGGCGCGGATGATGGCGGAAGGTGCGCTGGAAGCCAGCCGGGCCAATATCGCCGTTGCCATTACCGGCGTCGCCGGCCCGGGCGGCGGCACGCGGATGAAGCCGGTCGGCACGGTTCATATTGCCTGCGCACGCGAGAACCGCGCTGTGGTTCACGAGATGATTCAGGTCGGCGAGATCAGTCGGCAGGATATTCGGATGGCCGCCGTGGAGACGGCCCTGAACCTCATACAGGTACAGATGCGCTAGGCGCAGGGCCGTAGCGCTTCTGCGCTTCTGCGAGAAACGCACTCATGATGCGATCAACAGCAATGTCGTGATTGGCGGCCGCCAGCATGGCGATGAGCACATTGCGGAACTCGTATTTGATTTCGAGCGCGATGTCGGAGCCACCACGCTCCAAGGGCGTAATCGTCCACTGCGCGCGCAAGGCCCGAAAGGGCCCTTTGATAAGACTTGCGACGACCGTGCCTGCATCAGGATCGGCAACCACGCCAGTCGAAAAGCGCTCAACAAATCCCTTGAACCCAACAACAGCATCGCCCTGGCAATGCGTCGCGCCGGTTTCATCAACCCGAACCTCGGAGACACGCATTGCGGTGATCCATTTGATGAAGTCGGGATAGCGACCAATATCCGATACGAGATCGAACGCCTGTGCCGGCGTATAGGGCACGCGAACCGATTTGGAGAAACGGGGCATCTTATGCCGTTTGGACTGCGAGCTTTGCTTCGCGCGCAGCGCGCATGCGGGCGAAGTCTTCACCGGCATGATAGCTCGAACGCGTCAGCGGTGTGGCCGATACCATGAGGAAGCCTTTGGCGCGCGCGATCTCTTCAAGCGCCTTGAACTCGTCCGGCGTGACGAACCGGTCAATGGCCGCATGTTTGCGCGTCGGCTGCAGGTATTGGCCGATGGTCAGGAAGTCGACGCCCGCAGAGCGCATGTCGTCCATGACCTGCATCACCTCTTCCTTCGTTTCGCCGAGACCAACCATGAGGCCGGACTTGGTGAACTGCGACGGATCGCGGTCCTTCACTTTCTGAAGCAGGCGAAGCGAATGATAGTAACGCGCGCCGGGACGGATCGAGAGGTAAAGGCGCGGGACGGTTTCGAGATTGTGATTGAAGACGTCAGGACGCGCGTCGATGACCCGGTTTTCCCAGCCATCCTTGCGCAGGAAGTCCGGCGTCAGGATCTCGATCGTCGTGCCAGGGGATGCGGCGCGAATCGCATTGATGACGTGGACGAAGTGCATCGCGCCGCCGTCTTCAAGGTCATCACGATCCACCGAGGTGATAACGACATGCTCAAGGCCCATTTCGGCAACAGCTTCACCTACGCGGCGCGGCTCATCTGCATCGAGGCCTGAAGGTGGCTTGCCGGTGGACACGTTGCAGAAGGAGCAGGCGCGGGTACAAACATCGCCCATGATCATCATGGTCGCGTGCTTCTTCTCCCAGCATTCGCCGATGTTCGGGCAGCCAGCCTCCTCACAAACCGTAATAAGGCCTTTGGATTTCACGATTTCCCGCGTTTCGGCATAGCCGGCCGATGTCGGCGCCTTAACGCGAATCCAGTCCGGCTTGCGGAGGATCGGCGTGTCGGGGCGCGCCTGCTTTTCCGGATGCCGATGCTTGCGACCGGACGGGGTGAGATCAATGAGTGTTGCCATGGGCGGAAGATGGACGCGCCGACCCGATTCATCAAGGGAAATGCAGCGCAGGCTGCATATGCAAACTTGCATTATCGGTTGCGTCGAGGCCCTTACGTGACAAAATGTTACAAAAGTGAGTGCAGCTCACGAAGTCAAAGGGCCCTTGTATGAATAGCGTGACGATACCTTCGCCAATCAGCTATCGGCCATCCCGCACACGAATCGACCTTTTCTCGGCATTGCTGCGCGCCAAAAGCGAATTTGGCGCCGACAAGGTGATCGTTGTCGATGGGGATGACCGCGAACTTACATACAAAGAGATTGTGCGGGGCGCCTTTGGGCTGGGCGCGGCGCTGAAAAAAGGGACATCACGCGGTGAGGCCGTGGGCGTCATGCTGCCCACAGGGGCCGGCGCCGTTGTGGCATTCTATGCCCTGGCCGCCTATGGCCGCACGCCCGCCATGCTGAACTTCACAGCCGGATCAGCCAACCTCAAGGCGGCCATGATCGCAGCAGGCGTGAAACGCATCGTGACGGCTCACAAATTCGTCGAGCTGGGCGGACTGGAAGCGCTGATCGCCGAACTCGGCAAGGTCGTCGAGATTGTCTATCTTGAGGACGTTCGCGAAGCCCTCTCGCTGGGAAACAAGATTGCCGCAGCTGTGGGGCCTATCGTGCCCGCCCTGTTCCGGTCAAAGGCAGCCTACAAGTCGCCGGGTGTTATCCTGTTTACATCCGGCACGGAAGGCGAACCGAAAGGCGTTGTCCTCAGCCATGAGAATGTCATGGCGAATGTCGAGCAGGTGCGTGCTCATATTGGCCTCAGTCCCGATACGGACAAACTGTTCAACCCCCTGCCGACCTTTCACTGCTTTGGTCTTACGGTTGGGGCGATCCTGCCGATCGTTGCGGGTATCCAGGTCATGTTCCACCCCTCCCCGCTTCAACCGCGCGAGATCGTCAAGCGAATCCGCAGTAATGGCTCGACCATCCTGCTCGCGACAGACACGTTCATTTCGCAGTACGCCCGTATCGGCGCCGAGGGCGATATGGATTCTGTGCGCCTCGCGGTTTGCGGCGCCGAGCGCGTTAAGGACGAGACACGGGCGCTCGTGCGGCGCAAATTCGAGATTGAGATACTGGAAGGTTATGGCGCGACCGAGGCATCGCCTGTCGTTGCGGCCAACCAATGGGAAAACAACAAGCCCGGCACAGTCGGACAGCTTATGGCCGACATGGAGTCAAAGCTGGTGCCCGTAGACGGTATTGCGGACGGGGGGCGGCTGCATATCCGGGGCCCCAACATCATGCTCGGCTATTTGCGGCCATCGCGCCCGGGCGTTCTGGAGCGGCCGGAAGGCGGCTGGCATGATACAGGCGACATCGTCTCGATAGATGCCGAGGGTTTCATCCACATCATGGGGCGCGTGAAACGCTTCGCGAAGATCGGCGGCGAAATGGTTTCGCTGGCGGTGGTGGAGAACTGCGCCAGCGCCGTGTGGCCGGATAATCTGCATGCGGCAGTTACCATGCCGGATCCGCGCAAGGGCGAGCAGATCATTTTGCTTAGCGATGCCGAGGCCTGTAACCGCGACGATATCATGGCCTGGGCGAAGAACCATGGCGTGGCGGACTTCGCCGTGCCGCGGCGCGTATTCCATGTGAAGGACATAGCTGTCCTTGGTACGGGCAAGATCGACTATGCCGCCGTCAAAAAACAGGCCGATGACCTGATGGCGGGTTAGACCTCAGGCTGCGGCGCGAGTTGGCATCTCTTCCGCTTCTTCAAGAAAGCTGCGGATAACGGCAGCCGTTTCTTCAGCGCGCGTGACGAGGAACAGGTGCCCGCCGCCCTCGACGACGTGGAGACGCGAATTCGGCAGCGCGACCTTCAGGATATGCCCGTTCGCGAGTGGCACGATCGAGTCCTTGTCGCCCATCATGACCAGGGTCGGCATTCGCATGAAGCGAATGAAGGGCAGGCTCGACCAGCCGATGAATGCGAGCAGCTGGTAGATATAGCCCTTCGGTTCAGGCGGCATGAGGTTGTGGATGTGGCCGTCAGCAGCACCATCGGCCACGTCTCCGTAGAGCGTGGCGAAGTTTTCGCGCATGTAGTCAGGATCGGTATAGCGGCGGGCATCGACCATTTTGGACAAGGACGCCGGCTTGCCTGGAATCATCGTCATACCGGCTGTTGTGGCGCACAGGATGAGTTTGCCGACGCGATTGCGATACTGGAAGGCAAACTGCTGCGCCAGTGCCCCGCCCCATGAGACGCCCATGACGTCCACTTCGTCGATGTGGAACTGGTCAAGCAGTTTGCGGGCCCAGCGCGCCAGCATCCAAGGGCGGTAGGGCCACTGCGTGACAGGGCTTTTGCCAACGCCTGGCACATCAAACGTGATGATATCGCGGTCAGGGAACATGTCGCCAAGGGCATTCGTGAGCTCAAGATTTGCCCCGATGCCATTGAAGAACAGCAACGGACGATTACCGACATCGTTTTTGGCGGCCCAGAACGCCGTGCGCAGGATAACGCCGTCGACGTCCTGCATGGTTATTCTCGGGCGTGGTTCCGTTGCGGGCATTGGTATTTTCCTTGGTCGTATAACGGCAGGAGCGTCTTATTCGTCAAAGACGTATTTGCCCGGTGCCGCATAAAGTGGTGGGAAGGCCTCGTTGCCGCAAGCTTTTGGCGCAGTCTTGAGTGCGCCGGAGCGCTCCTTCAGCCATGCGCCCCAGAGCGGCCACCATGAGCCTGCATGTTCCTCAGCCGTCGCAGCCCACTCGTCAGACGTGGGCTTGATCTCGGTATTACGGAAATACTTGGCTTTTGGATTTCCGGGCGGGTTGATCAGGGACTGTAGGTGTCCGCTTGAGGACAGGACGAACTCAACATTTTCCGATCCCAACAGACCAGGCGTCCGGTAACAGGCTTTCCATGGCGTGATGTGGTCAGTGAGACCGGCCACGACGAACGCATCGCATTTGACCTTGGACAGGTCAGCCTTGTGACCTGCAACATCGATTTCACCTGGGTGATCGAAGGGCTGCGTCAAGCCAAGATCCAGATAGTCCGAATGGAGCTGGGCGGGCAGATTGGTTGTGTCATTGTTCCAGAAGAGCACGTCATAGGGCGGTGGATCCTCGCCCATCAGGTAATTGTTGACGACATAATTCCAGATGAGGTCGTTCGGGCGCATCCACGCAAACATGCGGGCCAGATCCTCGCCCTTCAGGATGCCTTTGCGCCTGGAATACTTGCGGGCAATCTCGAGGCTGCCATCGGAGACGATCTGGCCAAGGTCGCTGTCGTCCCTCTGGGGGTTAAGGACACAGACCATGAAGGTGAGCGCATTGATACGCTTGTCGTCTGCCGCGGCGAGCAGGCTTGCGAAGGTCGCCGTCGTAATCCCGCCGGAGCAGGCACCGCCGACATTGATCTTGGGCGACTTCGTGATCTTCCGGATGACTTCGCTCGCCTGAATGAGACTGTCGACATAGTCCGACAGGCCCCAATGGGCGTGCTTCTTTGTCGGGTTCCGCCACGAAACGATAAATGGCTGCAGGTCCATCGACAGCAGGAACTGCACGATGGATGTCATGGGAGTCAGGTCATTCGCGTAGAACTTGTTGATCTGCGGCGGAATGATGAGGATGGGAGTTTTGTGAACCTTCTCTGTGGTCGGAGCGTACTGGATCAGTTCCAGCATCTCGTTCTTCCAGACGATGGACCCCTTTGATGTTGCGAGGTTCTCGCCAACCTTGAACGGACGCTTGTCGACCTGGGACGGCATACCTCCATTCTTCGTCAGGTCTGTGTAGAGATGCTGCATACCCTTGAGCAGGGAAAGGCCACCGGAATCGACGACACGCTTCGTAGCGGCCGGATTGCCCAAGAGCGTGTTCGTAGGGGCCAGCGCATCTGTGATCATGCCCATGACGAACTTGGCGCGCGCATGCTCAAGCTCAGTCATCTTGAGTTCGCCGACCCAGTCATTGAGATGTTCCTGGGTTGCCAGATAGGCCTGCATCCCGCGCTTGTAGAACGGGTTATGCTCCCACGCTGCGTCCTGAAAGCGCCGGTCCTTCCGGTCTGACTTACGGTCCGATTTGCCCATCAGGATTTTGGCGTTCTCGGCGGTGATCTTGCCGGCGGTCTTGGCCGTGGTGACGGGGTTGGTCATCGTGGACCGGAGCATCATGGCAACGGCGCCAAGCAATTCCTGCCGGTTGAAGCCGCCTGTAAGCGGGTTAAGCGCGGTCGTGCTCTCCGCAGCATTCCGGGCAATTTCTTCCTGTGGTGTCGGCATTGGCTTGTCTCCCCGTGTGCGCCGGTCTTCCGCAGACACGAGGATCTACGGCGCCAGCTTAATTTGTTTCTCTTGCGATTGTGCAAAGATAGACTTGTAAAGTTTGAAAGAAAATTCGTTCCATAGTGATAATTGCGTGTCAAACTCCAAGTTGGACCATGAAAACACGCGACCGTATCCTTCAAGTCAGCCTCCTGCTCTTCAACGAGGAAGGAGAAGCGCCGCAAACGGCCGTCGATATTTCAAATGCACTCGATATAAGCCCCGGGAATCTTTACTATCATTTCAAGGGTAAGGACGCGATTATCCGCGCCCTGTTCGGCGCTTTTGAGGACGAGATGCGCGTCATACTTCGCGGCTCAAAAGGCGGGGTCAACTCGATTGAGGACAATTGGGTCTATCTCTACATCATCCTCGAAGAGATTTACGATTTCCGGTTCTTCTATCGCGACCTTGGTGTCCTACTCGAGCGCTACCCCGATCTAGCCGTTCGTTTCCGGGCGTTGGTTAGCGAGAAACGTCAGACTATTACGCGCGTCCTGGAAGACCTGACAGAAAGCGATGTTCTTCGGCTGGACCCACGCCTCAAGACGGCGCTTACCGACCAGATCATGATGACCGTGACGTTCTGGCTGGCAAATGACAGCATAGGCACAACACACCATGACGGCCCGGCCCTGATCCACAAAACCGTGTTCCAGGTCATGTGCCTCATTGTGCCCTATATGGGAGAGGCCGGCTTTGGCGCCCTAACGCATATGATCGAGCATTATGAAGCGGTGATGGACTGATTTGAAGGGCGACCTCATTCTGAGACCGCCCTCCAGTATCGTCATCCCTACTTCTTCAGGGCTTTTGCCTGCTTCACCCAGTTGTCCCGGGTAATGCGGCCACGCGCACTGATCTTTTCATCCAGTGCAGCGACTTCAGCTTTCGTAAGCGCAGCAATCTGGGCGAAGGATGTGATGCCTTCCTTGGCCAGCTTCTTAAGAAGCGCCGGACCGACGCCCGTGATTTTCGACAAGTCGTCTGAACCGATTGCTTTGTCTTTGGCCTTTGGCGCAGCAGCCTTCGGCTCAGCCGGCTTCGTGGCCACAGCCTCTTTGACAGCAGCAGAAGTCTTCTTGGCGGCTTTCTTTGCTGTCTTGGCGACTTCGGCACCCGTCTCGCCGGCAACGGCTTCGATCTCGGCCGTCAGACGTGCAAGACGTGCTTTGAGGTTCACATCACCAGCAGCCGACTTGGCTTTGGAGGTCAGGTCGGACACTTCGTCTTCCAGCTTGTCCAGCTTCTTGTGAATCTTTTCGCCCTTGGTGCCGAGACCTTTGACGCCAAGGAGATCGCGCATGCGGTCCATACGGGCTTCAAACTGATCGCGCGCCTGCACCTGAAATTCACGGGCAGTTGCAGCAGCCTTGGCCATTTGCTGACCAGCCTTGAGCACACGCTCATCACCGCTGAGACGGGCACGCACGTCGCTCTCGATTTCCGTACCGCGCTTGACGAGGTCTTCGAAAACCTCAGCCGATTGCGTGTTCAGGACATTCGCACCAGCCAGTGCGCTGTCATAGGCTTTGCCATAGGCGCCAACGCCCGCAAGCCAGATCTTGTGCGCCATGTCGGTGGAGTTTGCCTCGATGTTCTTGCCGATCTTTTCGGCTTTCGTGCGCGACTTGGATTTCTCTTTGGATTTCGACTTTGCCATTGCTTGGCTCCTTCGGGTTATCTGATGGGACCAGAAATAAGGAAGAAGTCTAGAAAGCGCATACTAATCGCTACCGGGGTTGAAACCCGCCGGTGAATAGCGTGTATCTGACCTTAGAAACCACAAGAGGAACACGGATATGAGCGCAGTTGATTACAGCATTGATGGCAAACCCTATGAGGGCTTCTTTCTGAAACCAGCAGGCAAGTCGAATGTCCCGGTCGTTGTTATCGCGCACGCCTGGGCCGGCCTTGCGGAGAATGAGCGCCAGAAGGCGCAGCTTGTTGTCGACAAGCTAGGCTATGCTGCCTTTGCCATGGATGTTTACGGCAAGGGCAAGCGCGGCACGACGGTTGAGGAAAACCAGGCGCTGATGAACCCGCTCGCGGGCAATCGCGCCGAGCTGCAAAAGCGGCTCGCGGCCGGGCTAGCCGTTGCGAAGCAGCAGGAAGGGGTCGATGCCAACAAGGCTGCCGCCATCGGTTACTGTTTTGGCGGCCTCTCCGTTCTGGACATGGCGCGGGCCGGTATGGACGTACTTGGCGTATGTTCCTTCCATGGCCTGCTCGGCGCGCCGGAGAACATCTCTTCACCGAAGATTTCCGCCAAAGTACTGATCGAGCACGGCTGGCAGGACCCAATGGCGAAGCCGGATGATGTGCTCGCCATCGCGAAGGAGATGACCGAAGCGGGCGCCGACTGGCAGCTGCACGCGCATGGCAATTCCATGCACGCCTTCACTACCGAGGGTGCGAACAATGCCGAGATGGGCACGGTCTACAATGCCGACGCCGACCGGCGCAGCTTTGCGCACCTGAAAGATTTCCTGGCTGAACTCTTCTAGTCGCCGCGAAGGGCATAGCCGGCAGAGCGGACGGTGCGGATAGGATCCTCGCCGCCGCCCTGACGGAGCGCCTTACGCAGGCGCCCGACATGTACGTCGACCGTGCGCGCCTCAACATAGACGTCAGAGCCCCAGACAGTATCAAGCAGCTGTTCGCGGGAGAAGACCCGACCGGGATGCTGCATGAAATAATCCAGCAGGCGGAATTCCGTCGGACCGAGATGAATCTCGCCTTCGTTACGCATCACACGGTGAGCGACGCGATCAATGATGATGTCGCCGACAGTGATCTTGTCTTCCTTGAGGCCCGGACGGATGCGGCGCAGGACGGCCCGCACGCGCGCCATCAGCTCGGTCGTCGAGAAGGGCTTGGTGACATAATCATCCGCGCCCGTATCAAGCCCGCGGATACGGTCACTCTCTTCGCCGCGCGCGGTCAGCATGATGATGGGCATATTCGGATTGGCGCCGCCATTGCGAATTCGCCGACACACTTCAATGCCGCTGACCTTGGGCAGCATCCAGTCAAGCAGGATCAGGTCCGGCGCGCGTTCGTCGATCATCATGAGCGCCTCTTCCCCGTCCGCGGCGACGGCGACGTCATAATCCTCTTTCTTGAGGTTATAGAGCAGGAGTTCAGAGACGGCGCTCTCGTCTTCTGCGATGAGCACAAAGGGTTTCATGTTGTCGTCCTCGTTAGCGGCATCAGCCGTCTATCTGGGGTGTTTTGGGTCTGTCCGTTGACAGAAGATATTCTCCTGTCGCCTGGAAATATACAAACTCGGCGATATTGGTGCAGTGGTCTCCGATGCGCTCAAGGTTCTTTGCCATGAACAGCATATGCGCCCCTGCCCCGATCGTGCGTGGGTCTTCAATCATGTAGGTCAGCATTTCCCGGAACAGGGAATTGTAGTGCTGGTCGATATCATCGTCGCCTTCCCAGACTGCCTTGGCGGCTGAGGCATTGCCGGTGGCATAGGCGTCCAGCACCATGTTCAGCTGGCGCGATACGGGGCTTGCCATGCGGTAGATTCCCTTGCGCATGGAAGGTCCGACATTCTCATCAAGCCGCTGGGCGCGTTTGGCGATGTTCTTGGAAAGATCGCCGACGCGTTCCAGTTCGCCGACAACCTTGAGGGCCGAGAACACGGCTCTCAGATCGTGCGCCATGGGCTGGCGACGGGCGATAAGGCTGACGATCTGCCGCTCGACATCCGCCTCCAATTTGTCGACCTGCGGGTCACGCGCGACCACTTCACGGGCAAGCTCGACGTCATTCTTGTTCACGGAGGAGCAGGCATCGAGGATCATTGTCTCGACGATGCCGCCCATGCGCAGGATGTCTGCAGCCAGCTTGTCGAGTTCGTCCGTGAATGCGGAAACAATGTGATCAGACATGATTCAAATCCTAACCGAACCTACCGGTGATATAATCCTCGGTGCGGCGTTCGCGAGGATTGGTGAAAATCTGGTCCGTCTCACCCATTTCGACGAGTTCACCGAGATGGAAGAACGCAGTGCGCTGGGAGACGCGCGCCGCCTGCTGCATGGAGTGCGTGACGATGACGATGCAGTAGCGCTTGCGCAGCTCGTCGATCAGTTCCTCGATACGTGCCGTGGCGACCGGATCCAGCGCAGAGCAAGGCTCATCCATCAGGATGACTTCAGGGCGCACAGCGATGGCGCGGGCGATACACAGGCGCTGCTGCTGTCCACCGGAGAGACTATTGCCTGGGGAAGAGAGACGGTCTTTGACTTCTTCCCAGAGACCGGCGCGCCGAAGGCTTTTCTCGACCATTTCGTCCAGGTCTTCGCGTGTTTCGGCGAGGCCATGAATACGCGGGCCATAAGCGATGTTGTCGAAAATCGACTTTGGAAATGGGTTGGGCTTCTGGAACACCATGCCGACGCGCGAGCGTAGCAGAACCGGGTCGATATCCGGGTCGTTGATGTTTTCGCCATCCATGATGATCTCGCCGGTCACCTTGCAGGACTCGATCGTGTCATTCATGCGGTTCAGGCAACGCAGGAAGGTGGACTTGCCACAACCCGACGGCCCGATCAAAGCGGTCACGGAACGGTCTGGAATGGGTAGCGAAATATCGAAGATGGCCTGCTTGTCGCCATAGGACACATTGATATTCTTGCACTCTATCCGTGGATAAGTGAGGCCCCGTGTCTCGTCCATGCTGGTCCCTGCCGTCAGTGTTTCGCGGCTTTCAGTGATTGTGGTTTCCATTACCATCTCCGCTCGAACCGGCGTCGCAGGAATACGACAATACCATTCATCGTGATTAGGAACATGAGGAGGATGACGATCACCGCTGCCGTCATCGGCTCCCAGGCGCGCTCTGCATGCGTTGCCCAACTATACACCAGAACAGGCAAAGCCGTCGATTCATCCGTCGGGCCGGTTGGCACATCTGCCACGAACGCCACCATGCCGATCAGCAGCAAGGGCGCCGTCTCACCCAGCGCACGCGCCATGCCAAGAATGGCGCCGGTGAAGATGCCGGGCCCCGCTACGGGCAACACGTGATGGAAAACCGATTGCATCTTGGAGGCCCCTACCCCCAAAGCAGCCGCGCGAATGGATGGCGGCACCGATTTGAGCGCAGCGCGCGAAGCGATGATGATTGTTGGCAGAGTCAGAAGCGCAAGCACGAGGCCGCCAACGAGAGGCGCTGACCGTGGCAGGCCGAAGAAGCCAAGGAACACGGCTGCACCCAGCAAGCCAAAGACGATCGATGGCACGGCCGCCAGATTGTTGATGTTGACCTCAATGATTTCGGTGAGCCGGTTACGCGGTGCAAATTCTTCAAGATAGACCGAGGCGAAAATGCCTACTGGAATGGCGATGAAAGCCGTGACGAGCATTGTCAGCAGTGAGCCCACAATGGCGGCCAGCGCACCCGCCAGTTCCGGATAAGTACTGTCTGTGTGGGTAAGGAGGCTGAAGTGGGGAACGCGCGAAATGCGTCCCATATCCTTCAGGGCCAGCGTCCAGGCAATCTGGTCGTCGGACACATTGCGCTGGGATTCAGGCAAGGCAATGACGCGCGCCAGAGGACGAGCGGCGTTGAAATCAGAAGCGCTTCCCGTCAGCAGATCCATCTCCAAAGCGTCAGCGCTCATGCTGACAACGCGGCCTGTCGACTTGCCTGCCGTGACGAGAATAGAACGGGCATCAACCGCATCGCCCACTTCGGCGCGCTGCGCAGCGATAAGCGATTGCAGGCCTTTGAAAGCGTTTGCGCCCGAAAGCGTTACACGCCCCGGCGTCGTCTCAATCCCCTGCTCGACAGCGCCCAGTTTGAGGCGCGCTTCAGGCGATACCGCCCCTTTCAGATAAAGGTCCAGATCGTCATTGAGCGGCACCTTGATGGTCATCTCCTGACCGATTTGTGTCGGGTTCGCCGCAACGGACTTCGCTACCGGCAAGACGGCTAATCGCGTCAAGAGATCGCCAAGCTGGCGCGTCTCAAGCCGGTTGCCCTGCACATCAGGAAATGTCTGCAACAGGTTGTCCCGCAGCAAATCGTAAAAACCATCGATATTGCGGGCCACATCCGCCGGTTTGTCTTTCCCGGGGGGCGCGATCACAGCCGGATCAAGCACCACGTCATAGCGAACAATATGATAGGTCGCCGCCGACATCGCTTGGGACAGGATCGATATGATCAGCAGCGATAGAGCCGCCAGCGCGAACGCAATCGCGGACATCCCATAGAATTTGAAACGCATGTCGGCTGCCCGACGCTTCTTCAGGCGTTTCAACGCCTTTTCGTTCCGGAAAGGGGCTGGCGCGGCGTCAGTCATATTTTTCACGATACTTCTGAACGACCCGAAGGGCGATGAGGTTGAAGAAGAGGGTAATGACAAACAGGACAAGCCCCAGCGCGAAGGCTGACAGCGTCTTCGGGCTATCGAATTCTGTTTCCCCGGTCAGCAGGGCAACGATCTGAACGGTAATCGTCGTCAGGTCAGCCGTCGGGTCGGGCGAGATGCGCGCGCGCTGTCCCGCCGCCATCACCACGATCATCGTCTCACCGATCGCGCGGGAGACAGCCAGCAGCAGCGACGCAATGATGCCCGGCAAGGCCGCCGGCAGGACCACATGTTTGACGGTCTCGGACTTCGTCGCGCCCATGGCGTAGGCGGCATCGCGCAGCGTTTGCGGAACAGCATTGATCACATCGTCGGAGAGGGACGAGACAAAGGGGATGACCATGATGCCCATGACGAGCCCGGCCGCCAGCGCGCTGGTTGGCTGGGCCGCCAGAAGCGGCTCTGCCGTGATGCCCGCAGACATCAGGGTCATGTTGATCCAGACAGCGACCGCCCGGATCGCTGGCGCGACCACAAGCAAAGCGAAGAAGCCATAAACGACCGTCGGGATACCGGCGAGCACCTCAAGGACCGGCTTCACCCAGGCCCGCACGGTTGGCCCGGCATATTCGGAAAGGTAGATCGCCGCAAACAGACCGACAGGCGCTGCGATGAGCATGGCGATCAGCGCGATCATGAACGTGCCATAGAACAGAGGGAGTGCGCCAAACTCCGCGCTTGTCTGCGCGTTCCAGCGCGTACCGAACAGGAAATCCCAGAAGGGGATCTCCGAGAAGAACCGCAGGCTTTCGTAAAGCAGTGACGCGACAATGCCGACAGTTGTCGCGATTGCGATGCCGGCACACAGGAACAGGAAGAGCTCTATGCCCCCCTCGACCCGATTGCGGGCTCGGAAGCTAGGAGCCACCTTGCGACGCGCCAGGAAAAAGCCGCACGCTGCGCTGATCAGGGCCAGCCCGATGGCTGAAGCCTTCACCATGCCCTGCAGTTCAAGAAATCGATTGGCGATGGCTGAGAACACGCGGTCTGCGCCGCCATAGCCGTGGTCAAATGCGGCGCGCGCGATTGAGTCCAGGTAAACGTCCAACTCGACAGACGGCATGCTCTGGAAATTGGCTGGCAACTCCCCGGCAAGCAGCGACCGGACTATGCCCTCGCCCAGCATTGCGTAGGCCAGCGCCACGACAAGTGCCGGGACAAAGGTCCACATGGCAACATAGTAGCCGTGATAATTGGGTCGGGAATGGACCCGCACAGATCCTGTGGCACCGCTGAATCGTTCGGCCTGGACCCGGCCAACGAAAAAGCCGCCCGATGCCAGCATCGCGAGCAATGCCAGCAAAAGCCATCCCATGGGCAAGTGACCGAGCTGCTGAATCATCCAGTTCGAATTCCCCGTTAATGTGGCTTCCCTTAATGCTGCTCCGCGACAGTTATGTGACAATTGTGACAGGCATGACAGATGACCGCACATGTCTTGCACCAAAGGGCCTGATCGGCCACATCTTGGGACATGAAACAGCGCAATGAATCTGAAGCGATCTGGCACGGGACAACGATCCTCGCCGTTCGAAAATCCGGTAAGCTCGCCATGCTGAGCGACGGACAAGTCTCAATGGGTCAAACCATTATGAAGGGAAATGCACGTAAAGTGCGACGCATTGCAGGCGGCGAGATTCTCGCTGGCTTTGCGGGCGCGACAGCAGACGCCTTCACACTTTTCGAGCGGCTTGAAGCCAAGCTGGAACGGCACCCGGGCCAACTCCAGAGAGCCGCCGTTGAGTTGGCTAAGGACTGGCGAACTGAAAAATACCTACAAAAACTTGAAGCCCTGCTGATCGTGGCTGACAAGGAGGTCACGCTCGTGATCACCGGCGCGGGTGATGTGCTTGAGCCTGAGCACAATGTGGTCTCCGTTGGGTCAGGCGGCAATTATGCGCTAGCTGCCGCGCGGGGCCTCTATGATTATGAAGAGGATGCGGAAGTCATCGGTCGCAAGGCGATGCAGATTGCCGCTGATATTTGCGTCTACACTAACGCCAACTTCACGCTCGAAACGCTCGACCTTTAATCGCCTCCCCTTCTGGTCTGATGCAGACCTGATGGCAAAGCAGTTCCGGAATATCTGAATGCAAAACCTGACACCCCGTGAGATCGTTGCCGAGCTTGACCGGCACATTGTTGGCCAGACTGGCGCAAAGCGCGCCGTGGCGATTGCCCTGCGCAACCGCTGGCGCCGCAAGCAGGCGCCTGAAGCGCTTCGCAACGAGATTACACCCAAAAACATCCTGATGATCGGCCCCACAGGCGTGGGCAAGACTGAAGTTTCCCGCCGCCTGGCCAAGCTCGCCAATGCGCCATTCCTGAAGGTGGAAGCGACCAAGTTCACTGAAGTCGGTTATGTCGGACGAGATGTCGAACAGATCATTCGCGACCTGGTCGAAGCTGCCATCGGCATGATTCGAGAGCAGAAACGGGCTGGCGTGGCGCAGCAGGCCAAGGATGCGGCGGAAGAACGCCTTCTGGACGCCCTTGTGGGCGCTGAGTCTCAAGCGTCCACACGCGAAGCCTTTCGGCGCAAATTGCGCGCAGGCGAACTCGACGACAAGCCGGTGGATATCGACTTCACCGACTCAGGCAATGCCATGCAGATGCTCGATATTCCGGGGCAAGGCGGCTCGATGGGCATGATCAACCTGTCCGACATGCTCGGTAAGGCCATGGGCGGCGGGCGCACCAAGCGCGTTCGCACGACCGTGAAAGAGGCCCACCGCCCTCTCCTGGATGAAGAAGCAGACCGCTTGCTCGACGAGGATGCCATCATCCGCGAGGCCGTGAAGGCCGTTGAAGAAGATGGCATCGTTTTCCTCGACGAAATTGACAAGGTGGCCGCACGCAAGGACCGGGGCGGCGCCGATGTCAGCCGGGAAGGTGTGCAACGCGACCTGCTGCCGCTGATCGAAGGCACAACCGTTTCCACCAAACGCGGCGCGGTCAAGACAGATCATATCCTGTTCATCGCGTCTGGCGCGTTCCATGTCTCAAAGCCATCAGACCTGCTGCCGGAATTACAGGGCCGTCTGCCGATCCGCGTCGAACTCGAGCCTTTGTCACGTGACGACCTGAGGCGTATCCTTGTGGAACCGGAGGCGAGCCTTGTGCGCCAGTATGAGGCGCTCATGGCAGCGGAGAATGTAACACTGATCTTCGAGGATGCGGCCATCGACCGGCTCGCAGACCTCGCGGAAGCGGTGAACAACTCGGTGGAGAATATCGGCGCCCGGCGCCTGCAGACCGTGCTGGAACGGCTTCTTGATGAGATCAGCTTCGACGCACCTGACAAGTCTGGCGAAACCATCACGATTACGGCGGACTATGTGAACGAACGCGTGGCGAGCCTTGCCGGCAACGCGGACCTCTCCAAGTTCATTCTCTAATAGAGGCGATTAGCTCGCGCTGGCCCGTCGCACCGGCAAATGCTTCTTGCCCCAATCTCGCAGGGTCATGAGCGCTGGGGCGAGTTCCTGGCCCTTCTCTGTGAGAACGTAGTCATAACGCTTGGGCGCTTCTGAATACGGGTTTCGGACCAGAATACCTGCTTCGACAAGGCGCTTGAGCCGGTCAGCGAGTATGTGCCGCGTCATCCCGCTTGATTCCGCAAATTGCTCGAACCGCGAGAGGCCGAGGAGGCAGTCCCTCAAAATGAGAAGCGTCCAGCGGTCACCCAGCACGGACAGCGTCCGCGCGACCGGGCACCAGTTATCCGAGAGCTCTGACCATTTCATACGGGATCCCCTGCGCCGATTCCCAGCAAGTTCTGAAACAGCACTATGGGGCGATTCGTTCTTGTTGGGCTTACGGCGTCACGGTATCTGGTCGCGTTCTAAAGCTTGATACCTGCCGCTTCAGCGAGACCCGCAAGCGAGACTTCTGGTCTAGGGCCAAAATGGCTAATGACTTCTGCCGCAGCGATATGGCCAAGCCGTGCGCAGGTCGCCAGCGGCAAGCCGCGCGCGTAGCCAAAAAGGAAGCCAGCGGCGTACTGATCGCCGGCACCTGTTGTGTCGACCACTTTTGCCACCGGCTCAGCCGCAACCGTCAGAGGCTCGCCGCCACCGATCACAACGGAGCCTTTTTCGCTCCGCGTCACGGCGGCGATCGCCGTATCAGCCTGAAGGCGCGCAATGGCTTCGTCAAAGTCACGTGTCTGGTAGAGCGATAGAAGCTCTTCCTCGTTGGCGAAGAGAATGTCGACATGGCCCTGAACCAGATGCAGGAAGCTCTCCCGGTGACGGTCGACGCAAAAGCTGTCCGAAAGCGTCAGGGCAACGAGTCGGCCTGCGGACTTGGCAATTTCAGACGCGTGGATGAAGGCGGCCTTGGCGTCGTCCTTATCGAACAGATAGCCTTCGAGGTAGAGTATGCGACCTTCGCGCACGACCTTTTCGTCGACATCCTCTTTGGAGAAGAGAACGGAAGCGCCAAGAAATGTGTTCATGCTGCGCGCGCCGTCGTCGGTGACGAAGATGATACACCGAGCCGTTGCAGGCCCGTCCTCGAGCGGATGGGTCGCGAAAGGCACGCCTGTTTTGGTCATTTCTTCCCGAAACTGGCGGCCGAGATCATCATTGGCTGTCTTGCCTATATAAGCAGCGCTGCCGCCGAAGCTCGATACGCCCGCTATGGTGTTTGCACCACTTCCGCCTGACGTGATGATCGGGTTCTTCGCCTCTGCCGTAAGTTCCTCTGCGCGAGGCTCCTCGATCAGCGTCATGGCATCTTTCTGGATGTCCCATGATTTCAGGAACGCATCATCCGCGCTGGAAAGAACATCAACGATCGCATTGCCGAGGCCGACAACATCATAACGGGTGGAAGTCATATTTTCTTAGCCTTGAAAACCAAGCCCGCCGATTGCCAGACATGGGCGCTGGACGCAACTGCGCGCCATGCTAAACCGCTCGCCATGAAAATCGCTTACATTGCCTCCCGAGTCACGCTGCCAGGTTCACCCGTTCGTCGTAGTGATGCTTTCGAGCATGACTATATGATGCGTTCACTCGTGCCGGCTTTTGCCGAAAAGGGCATGAGCGTTATCGATGTCGCCTGGGATGATCCAGACGCGGATTGGGGATCGTTTAGCGCCGCCATCATCGGCACGACCTGGGATTATTGGGACCGGATCGATGAGTTTCTCAATACCCTGGAGGCCATTGGCAAGCACACGCGCCTATTCAACTCCGCAGACATGGTGCGCTGGAACAGCCGCAAGACGTACCTGAAAGACCTTGAAGCGAAAGGCGCAAACCTGATCCCGACCCTCTGGCTGGACAAGGTGACGTCGGATACTGCGTCTGGGGCATTCGACGTGCTTGGCAGTGACGACCTCGTCTTCAAGCGCCAGATTGGCGCCGGCGCCCGGGACCAGTTCCGCCTCAAGCGCGGAGAGACGATTCCCGCAGTTGCGCACCCGATGATGGTCCAGCCCTTCCTGAACATGATCCAGACTGAAGGCGAGATCAGCTTCATCTTTATTGACGGCCAGTTCAGTCATGCCCTGATCAAGCGTGCCGCAGACGGCGACTACAGGATCCAATCCGAATATGGCGGGCAGGAAGAACCGATTGTCCCGTCCTCACGGGACCTGGCCTCCGCGCAGGCTATAATTGGCACACTTGACCAAACGCCCCTCTACGGCCGCGTCGACATGCTGCGCGCGGAAGATGGCCAACTCCTTCTAATGGAGCTGGAACTGATCGAGCCCTATCTCTATCCCATCGAAGGGCCCGAGCTTGGCAAGCGAATGGCGGCAGCGATCGCACGGCAAATCAGGATCGAGGCCTAAAGCCCTTCGCTGAAATTCCGAGCGCATACTTTACGCTATATTTCCTCGGGTGCGGCCCTACTTCCCGAAGCCATACACGAGCGCAACTTTCAGCGCGGTGTCAGTGTCCTCGAAACCGTCAGCCGGGTTGGTGTCGTAGCGGACATTGAAGGACATGCGCGCGGAGAAGGATTTTGAAACGGAAGCCGTCAGCGCAATGCTATTTTCAATCTGCGTGGATGTTTCCCCGTACAGCACGTCCGTCTCGTTCGCGAGTTTGACATTATCGTTGAATTGATAGCCAAATTCAGAGCGCGCCACCGCACCGATAGACGTCACGGTTTCCGCTGGCGTGACGATCACCACGCCATCTGAATTCGTCACGACAGTGCGTTTCACTTCGTCAATCTTGACACCCGGGCCGCCGCGAACGGTCCAGCTTGCCTTCTCACCATTGAGGATATGATAGCCTAGGCCGCCACCCACGAAGGTACGGCTATCGAATCCTGTGAACTGATCGACCTCATAAGAGGTCCGACCAAAGCTGAAGAGTTTTTCGTTCAGAAGGCGATCAACATCACCCGAGAAGAAGTAGCGGTTCCGGCTTTCGATGCCATCCTGTTCGCCATATTCGCCGTCCGCGACCAGTTCGACTCTCCAAAGACCCGCCGTGCGCGCGACATCAACGCCGAGGCCCAGATCAGTCGTTTCAGTGTTGCCGGTCGTGTAACCCGCATTTAAGGCCGCTTCGCCGCTCCAGCCATCCTTTTCCTGAGCGTAAGCCGGCGCAACGGCCACAAGAGCAGCGCCGACAGATGCAAGGATGAATGATGACTGGTTCAGTGGACGCATTGCGAAGACTCCTGGATTTATCGGATAAGTTCTGGTGGCAAATTCAGACCATCGACTCACGGAACCATGGCCACTTGATGGCGCGTATACCTTGAGAATAATCTGCGACAAGCCTGCCTAAACAGGTGGCGTTTAATGACGCGGACCGAGACGAGAGACAGTCGCAGGGTCCGGCGTTTTGGGCTTGTGACGGCACAGATCTGCAATGGCGCAGTGCCAGCATTCCGGCGTCTGCGCCTTGCAGACGTAACGGCCATGCAGAATCAGCCAGTGATGGGCACCATGCTTGTATTCGGTCGGCGTCGCGCGCTCGAGCCCCGCCTCGACCTGCTCAGGCGTCTTGCCTGGCGCCAAGCCTGTCCGATTGGCCACCCGAAACACATGGGTATCCACGGCAATCGTCGGTACGCCAAAAGCCTCGTTCAGCACTACATTGGCTGTCTTGCGGCCGACGCCCGGCAGGCGCTCAAGCTCATCTCGCGTTTCCGGCACAACGCCGCCGAATTCGTCCAGGAGCATCTGGCTCAGTGCGATGACGTTCTTGGCCTTGTTGCGCCAAAGCCCGATGGTGCGGATGTATCCAGCCACCCCCTCTTCGCCCAGCGCCAGCATCTTTTCAGGCGTGTCTGCGACAGCAAAGAGTTTGGCGGTGGCCTTGTTCACCCCGACATCGGTCGCTTGCGCAGACAGGGCGACCGCGACAACCAGCGTATAGGGGCTCGTGAAGTCCAGTTCGGTGCGGGGTTCCGGTCTGTCTTCAGCGAGCGCCTTATATAGCGCATGCGCTTTTTCCGGACCGAATGTTCTTGGAGCCCGCTTTTTCCGGGTCTTCGGCTTGGAGGGTGCGTCATTTGGCATGCAGGACTGTCTAAGTCGCACTTTGCAGCATGCAAGGGCGTGCTAGATATTCCTGCATGAGCGAAATTGACGAAGTCGTTTATCTGGATGCGCTGCTGACCCCGAACAGGTCGCTGAGCCCGCGTGGCTTTGCCATCATCATGAGTGTCGTCGGCGTCGCGAGTTTTATCAGCGGAATGGCGTTTCTCTCCATGGGCGCGTTCCCTGTCGTGGGATTCTTCGGCCTGGATGCTCTGGCGATCTACCTGGCCTTTCGCTGGTCCTTCCGTCGTCAGCGGGAAGAAACTCGCATCACCATCACCGGGAAGTCGGTGCATCTCTTCCATCGCAAGGCGGATGGCTCCGAGCGACGTGTGGAACTTCCCTCGGCCTTCGCCCGGGTCGAACTCGATGAGCCCGTCGAATCGACCAGTTGGCTGCGAATCGAGCACGGACGGACAGCATATGTCATTGGACGTTTCCTGACACTTCCGGAGCGCAAATCACTTTTGACGGCCATCCGGGCGGCCCTGATCAGCGCCCGTAGCGAACGGTATCTGGCCTGAATTCGGGTTACCAAAAATAAATGACGCCTGCGTCATGGTTTTTTTATCCGGGCTATGTTAAATTCTTCCAGACATCAAAACTGGCATCCGGTTGAAGGATGCTCCGGAGGAAAAGAAATGGCTGCAGATACTGCACAGAGCATTGATCATCCCGCGCTGAAGCGCCCTAAAGTTTCGGACCGTGAACCCTTGCATCCCGGCTATCTCCGCGTTGGCGAAGAGGTGCCGCCTGCGTCCAGCGTCGACATCAAAACCGTCGACATTGTTGATCCGGAGATCTGGCGTCAGGGCAAATATTGGGAGCTGCTTGAGCGCCTTCGCAACGAAGACCCCATCCATTTCACCCCGGACAGCTTCGTTGGGCCCTACTGGTCCATCACACGCTATGAAGACATCATGGCCATCGACACGGACCACAAGCGCTTCTCGTCGAGCTGGGAGCACGGTGGCATCACACTCGGCGAGCCGCTTGAAGATTTCGAGATGCCGATGTTCATCGCGATGGATGAGCCGCGCCACTCCGAACAGCGCAAGACAGTCCAGCCGGCCGTCGCGCCGAACATGCTCAAGGAATACGAATCCCTGATCCGTTCGCGGACACAGGGCCTGCTGGACAGCCTGCCCGTCGGAGAACCTTTTGACTGGGTCGATACCGTCTCGGTCGAACTGACCACGATGATGCTGGCGACCCTGTTTGACTATCCTTACGAGCGTCGCCGCGACCTGACTCGCTGGTCTGACGTCGCGACGAACATGAACAATCCTGACATTTGCCCCGGTGGGGAAGAACAGTGGAAGCAGGAGATGATGACCTGCCTCACCACGTTTATGGGCCTGTTCCAGGAACGCGGCGCGATGGACGAAAAGAACGATCTCATCAGCTTGCTGGCGCATGGTGAGAAGACCCGCAACATGACGCCAATGGAGCTGCTGGGTAACGTCATC